>NZ_CP085524.1:1328333-2026666 GCF_004353525.1 Zhaonella formicivorans | reverse complement strand
TAGAGTTTAAATTATTGCTGCATAAGAAATTAATGTGATATTTTACCTTCATGTCTTACCACCCCTACAGCAGTATTTTTGATTTAAGTATATCATGTAAAATTTTCCTATTAAAGTAAATAGCAAATAAAATATACTGTAAGGAGAATACATTTCTTATCTTTACTCTGAGAAAGTTTGATAGTTATGCTAAAAAGTATTTCCAAAGCACCCGGGAATATGGTATGTATATAACATACAGGGAGAAAGGAAGATTTTTAGACATGACAACAAAATTAATAGCCATACCTTCCGTCCTACCGGGGGGGATGAACTCAAAAAGGTCGGGACATTTTGGGATGTGTGATGTATTTACTCTTATAAGTATACAAGATGGGCAGGTAGCAGGCGTTCAGATCGTTGAGAACACGGAAACGGGGGATTTGCAGTGCCAAGCGCCGGTGGAAATGCTGTTAACCAAAGGAGTAGATACTTTAATTGTCAATAACCTTGGACAAAAGCCTTTCAGCCTACTTAAAGCAGCGGGTGTGGAAGTGCTGCTGGGCCGGGGGCTGACCGTCAAGGCTGTCGTGGATAATTATTTGGCCGGCAGGTTAGAGCCTTTGACGGAGGAGTACGTATGTGAAGGCCAGGAACACCCCTATGGCTATTGTCAAGCATAACTTAAGCGTATATCACCAGGCACTCGGAACATCAACTTGACAACTTTTAACTGTTTTTCAAATGCCCGTCCGGGATTTTGACTATCCCGGCGGTTTTTTTATAGCTTTAAACTGTATAAATTTTTGCCTGTCTTTGGAATACTACTTAAAAAATACCACCGGGTGTATGTTCTGCCATGAAAAAGATTTTCAGAAGTTTTTACTATCGTTATTTAAGGCCTGGGAAAAAACAACAGGCCCGCGGGGAAAGTAAAGAAAAACAAAAGTTGTCTTCCAATCTGCATGCAAACCTGGCTATGGTGAGGGAAACGCTGGGAAACAGCAATGATGTTGTTATCCGTCATGTGAAAACAGGAATTGATAAGGCAGAGGCTTTTCTGTTATATATTGACGGTATGGTAGACAATTCTTTTGTGGCTGAAAATATAATCAAGCCGCTGATATACGGCAAACATATTTCCGGTCAGGAACTTTCTGTTTTCCTGGCGGACAGGATGCTGCAAATAATCAGGGAATCAATCCTGACAGCCGGGGAAGTAAAGGATTATTCTGATTTGGATTTGGTTTTGCAGCGGGTGCTTTCCGGTGATACGGCCCTGTTTGTCGCAGGTATGGATAAAGCGTACGTTATCAGCACCAGAGGTTTTGAAACCAGGGGGATAAATGAGCCGGATACTGAATCGGTTGTCAGGGGACCCAGAGAAGGTTTTACCGAAGTTTTGAGGATTAATACATCCCTGTTAAGAAGAAAAATAAAAAGCCCGGATTTGCGGTTTGAACAATTAACCGTCGGGAAACAGACCAAGACTGAGATTTGCATAGCTTATGTTAAAGGGATCTGCAATGAAAAAATTGTGGAAGAGGTGAGAAGGAGGCTGGCACAAATTGATACCGATGCCATCCTTGAGTCAGGTTACATTGAAGCATTTATAGAAGATGCGCCGTTTTCTCCCTTTTCTACCGTAGGCAATACGGAAAAGCCGGATATTGCAGCAGCCAAAATGTTGGAGGGAAGAGTGGCCGTTATTGTGGACGGCACGCCTGTTGTGCTGACTGTGCCCCACTTGTTTATAGAGGCGTTTCAGAGCAGTGAAGACTACTATTCCCGGCCCTACTATGTGACTTTGGTACGGTGGTTCAGGTATCTGGCCTTTTTTCTCACCGTTTATTTGCCGTCACTGTATATAGCGGTAACAACCTTCCATCAGGAAATGCTGCCCACACCCCTGCTGATTACCATGGCTGCGGCCAGGGAAGGCACCCCTTTTCCTGCCCTAGTGGAGGCCTTAATTATGGGCATTATTTTTGAGCTGCTTAGAGAAGCAGGGGTCCGGATGCCCAGGTCCATCGGCCAAGCTGTCAGCATTGTGGGGGCATTGGTGATCGGCGAAGCTGCCGTTTCTGCCGGGCTCATTGGAGCTCCCATGGTCATAATAGTGGCCTTGACGGCCATTGCGTCCTTTGTTGTGCCTCCCAGGATTGATGCGGCAGCAGTGCTCCGCTTGTCATTTACTATATTTGCAGGGATTGCGGGTTTTTACGGCTTGATGCTGGGGACGCTGGCCGTGGGGATACATCTTGTCTCCCTGCGCTCCTTCGGAGTACCCTATTTATCTCCTCTGGCGCCCCTTACCATCAGCGATTTGAAAGACGTAGTGGTCAGGGCCCCGTTATGGTCCATGCTGACCAGGCCCAGGACAATCTGGTCCCAAAACCGGCGGCGGCAGGGTTACCCCCTTAAACCTCTCCCTCCCCCTGCCGAAGAAAAACAGTAGTTTTTTATCTTTGTTTTCAGAGGTGCTTGGGTTGTATAAAAAAGCGTTGTGTATTTGTCTGGTGACAATGTTGCTTTTTACGTCTGGCTGTTGGAGCAGGAAGGAACTGAATGAGATAGCCATTGTGCTGGGGGCGGCAGTGGACAAGGGCAGTGACGGGCAGGTGGAAATAACGGTCCAAATAGCCAAACCGTCCCAAATGTCTATTGCAGCTGCCGGTGGTAAGAGCGGAGGAAGTACGGGTAGAGGTGAGGGTGCCCAGGTCTTGTCCAGTCAAGGGAAAACAGTTTTTGATGCGGTGCGTAATTTTGTGTCCATAACCAGCAGGAAGCTGTTTTGGAGCCATAACCAGGTCCTTATTTTTGGAGAAGAGGCAGCCAGGCAGGGGATAGGCCAGATGCTGGACTGGTTTGAACGGGACCATGAGCCCAGGGCGCGGGTCTGGGTGCTGGCCGCCAGGGGCGAAGCTAAAGATATTCTTAAGATACCAGGTTTGATAGAACCTGTGTCTGCCCTGGGCATCAGCGATGCAGTCAGGGCTGCAGTTGCTTTAAGCAAGTCTGACCAGGTGAATTTGCATGATTTTCTCTCACAATACAGCAGCATGGCAACCAGCGCCGCGATGCCGAGGATTGAGCTCTTTGCCGCTGAGGGCGGACCTAAATTCAGGATTTCTGGCATGGCAGTCTTTAAAAAGGATAAACTGACAGGCTGGCTTGATGGAACGGCTGCCCGTGGTCTGCTCTGGGTCCGGGGCAGGGTTGAAAGCGGTATTCTGGTGGTCAAGATCCCCGGTTCGGAAAAAGGAGAGTTAAGCCTCGAAATAATCAAGGCCAAGAGCAAAATCAAGCCGGAGTTTGTGGAAGGGCGGCCTATCGTTACTGTAGAGATTGAGGAGGAGGGGAACATAGGAGAGGAAACAGTCCCGGTGGATTTAAGCAAGCCTGATATGATTGCAGCTATTGAGAAAAAACAGGCAGAAGCAATCGCCGGGGAAATAAAGGCAGCTCTGAAATTTGCCCGGATCCACAAAGCGGATATTTTTGGTTTTGGGGAAGAATTTCACCGCAAATTTCCCAAAGCGTGGGCGGAAATGAAGGACAGATGGGAGGAAGAGATTCCGGAACTGCCGGTGAAGCTAAAAATTACAACCAAAATCCGCAGGATCGGCGACAAAACCATATCGACCTCCCCGAAGTAAAAAGCATAGGAGAAGACGTATGAACATAGTCTGGCTGGTACTTGCTTTTATAGCCATGGCACTGTTGGAGGTGCCACGTCTCTTGAAAAATAAGAGTTATAAGGAACTGACGGTCTTTGCAGTTTTTTGGTGTTTCAGTTTTACCCTGGCGTTGCTGGAGGTGCTGGGAATCAGGCTGCCCAACCCTTCCAAAGGGATTGAGTTTTTAGTAAGGCGAGTTACGGAGATCAAATTCGGTTATATTCGATGAGACAGGAGACAGTGGAACAGAATGCAGGAAAAGGGAAAGATCAGCAGTTTTCAGCTATATTGCCTGATGTTCAATTTTCTTATAGGCAGTACGATAATTATGCAGTCGTTGACGGCTGCAGGCAGAGATACATGGATCTCAGAAATATTGGCAGTCCTGGCCGGTGCTGTCATGGTCCTGGTGTACAAAAGACTGGCTTGCATATTCCCAAATATGACGTTAATCCAATACAGTCAGGTAATCTTTGGAAAATATGTCGGAAAACTTATAGCAATTATCTACCTCTGGTTTTTTCTGCATTTAGGGGTGCTGGTGCTGCGCAATTTCGGCGAATTTTTAACCAACCTTGTTATGCCGGAAACACCTATCTGGTTTTTCCATGTGACCCTTGTGCTGGTTTGTGCCTGGTTTATCTGCTGCGGCCTGGAAATTATGGGCAGGACAAGCGAACTGATTTTCCCGGTGAATATGCTGTTAATATTTCTGACAATAATTTTGGTTGCCCTTTCACAGGTAATGGACATGAAAAATTTTTTGCCGTTTCTGGAACACGGGACGGCAAACATCCTAAAAGGGGCCTTTGCCAGGGCCTCTTTTCCCTATCTGGAAACAGTCCTTTTTACGATGCTTTTTCCTTTTGTAAACACTGTCAAGAACAGCAAAAAAGCTGCTCTCTGGGCGGTTTTCAGTGCCGGGGCTGTTTTGCTTGCTTTATTGCTCCAGGATATCTCGGTCTTTGGGGAAAACCTGGCCACTTTTAGTTTCCCCCGGTATGCTGTGATCAGATTGATCTCTGTGGGCAATTTTCTGGACAGAATCGACCCTGTGGTGATTGCCGTATGGATCACGACAGCTTTGGTAAAGGTTGGGGTTTGCTTGTATGCTTTTGTGCTGGGCTTAGCCCAGATTTTGGGCATGAAAGACTATAAGCCGCTGACTAAACCTGCTGCGGCCCTAATGGCTGTTTTGTCCATCCTGGTCTATGAAAATACCTATGAGATGCTTGATTTTGCCATAAATATCTGGCCTGTCTATGCATTCCCCTTTGAAGTCGGCTTGCCGTTGCTGATGCTGGTTTTAGTAAGCTGGAGACGGCTTTTTTAATACCTGTCACCAAACTGCTCACTCTGTTTTATTTTTAAATTTGCAGAATATATTCAATTACTATTAGTAGATATGTTAAAATAACAATGAAACGTCAATGATATATTGCATGAAAATCAATTGCTGCAGCAACTATGAAAGAGTGGTGGTTATATGCAGGCGGATGCTAATTACCCTATGTATACAATAGGCGTGGTCTCCCAACTTTTGGGAGTTCATCAGGAAACCCTGCGGATTTGGGAAAGAAACGGGCTGGTGACTCCTTCCCGTAAGAACAACCAGCGCCTTTATTCGCAAAATGATTTAAAAAGATTGCAGTTTATTAAAACTTTGTTGGATGACAAAGGACTCAACCTGGCAGGAGTCAGGCAGATGATCGAGTTTTATCCCTGTTGGTGGAAGGAGAACTGTAAAGGGGGCAGGGCAAAAGATTCCGATGCTTATGTAAACCCTGCTAAACCTTGCTGGAAAGAAGAAGGGACTTATTGTTTCACACCGCTGGATAAAGCTGATTTTTGCCAGGGCTGCAGCTTTTGCGCCCAGTGCCCTGAAGACTGCAAGTTCAGGAAAAAAGAGTAGCCTCCCAAAAGGAGGCTGTTTTTTTTGTCTTTTGTAATATGACTACATATTTATTTCGCTTCAAAATATAATACCGGAATAACTTGATAATAACATTAGTAGGTTATATAATATAAATACAGTTATATATACTAATCTAAGTTTTAGGTAAGCTTTTACAAATATATTTTGTTGCGAGGTGACATGATGGTTGAAGAACAGGATTATGAACAAGTTTTAATGGAATACAGCCAAAATGTGCTTGAACATTTTTTAAACCCCAGGAATGTGGGCAGGATAGAAGCTCCTGATGCAGCAGCCAAAGTAGGCGATCCTGGCTGCGGCGACTATATTGAGCTCTTTCTTCGCATGGAAGGAAATAAAATCGCTGAAATCAAATACCTGGTCTTTGGTTGCGCCGGGGCTATTTCCACCAGTTCAGCTCTTACGGAACTGGCTAAAGGGAAGAGCGTTGCAGAGGCTTTGGAAATCACAGATGACGATGTTATTGACTACTTGGGGGGGATTCCCGAACGCAAAAAGCATTGTTCACTTCTTGGAGTGAAGGCTCTGCATTCAGCTATTAAAGCATATCAACAAAAAATGAAGTTTGTGCAAAAAACCAGTTAGCTCTAGAGGAGGTGAGAAGATGAAAATAGCTGTTTCCGCCCAGGGACCTGGTTTGGAAGCGGAAGTTGACCCAAGGTTCGGTCGGGCCCGCTGGTTGGTAATTTATGATTCTGAAACGGGCGAGGTAGAAAGTATTAATAATTCGCAAAACTTCAATGCTGCGCAGGGAGCCGGAATTAAAGCGGCAGAGCTGGTGGCGGATAGGGGGTGCGCGGTTGTCCTAACAGGTCATCTGGGTCCTAAAGCGTTTGATGTATTAAAAAAGGCGGGAATTAAGGGTTATAACAATGCTGCCGGAAAAGTAAAAGAAGCAGTAGCCGCTTTTCAAAACGGCAAGCTGCAAGAAGTGATGGAAGCTGATGTGGAAGGTCATTGGTAAGATATTTTGTTAAATAGCAAGTTCAGAAAGGGGAAGAAAAAATGTCCAAACGCAGAATAGCAGTACCTTCAATGGTTCCGGGCGGCCTTGATGCTCATCGGTCAGGCCATTTTGGCAGATGTGATGTTTTTACGTTAATAGATATTGAAAACGGTAAGGTTGTCAACGTAGATGTTATTAACAACGTAGAACATACTGAAGGGGGCTGTCTGGTTCCTGTAAACTTATTGGCGGGTCATAAAGTAGACGCAATTGTGGTGAGCGGCATGGGCATGAGGCCTTTGATGGGTTTCAGGGCGGCAGGCATCGACGTTTTGATTGGCCAAGGGGTGACTGTGAGGGAGGCGGTCAATGGTTACACTGCCGGAACGCTTCAACCTATGACGGAAGACTATGTGTGCGGCGGCCACTAAAAAGCACCCGGTAATTGCTGTGGCCAGCGGCAAGGGTGGTACCGGCAAAACCACTTTTGCCGTTAATTTAGCCTCTGCACTGGACGGGCAAGTCAAATATATCGATGCCGATGTTGAAGAACCAAACGGACATATTTTCCTTAAACCTGAGATCACTCAAGAACACACCGTACGGGTGATGGTGCCGGAGGTAGACCCCAAGCTTTGCAACGGCTGTGGTGAGTGCCGCAAAGTTTGTAATTTCAACGCTTTGATCGTACTCAAAAAAAATGTGATGCTGTTTCCCGAACTTTGCCACAGTTGTGGAGCTTGCCTCCTGGTATGCCCGCAAAAAGCATTGCTGGAGGGAAGCCGGGCTGTAGGAAAAATCAGCATGGGAGAAGCAGGAGACATAAGTTTTGTCGAAGGCAGACTAAACGAAGGCGAGGCTAAGTCGCCGCCTGTGATTAAAGCTCTGCGCCGATTCGTTAGCAGAGATAGGGTTACTATTATTGATGTCGCCCCCGGCAGTTCCTGCCCGGTGATCGAGGGGGTACGGCTCAGCGACTTTGTAGTGCTGGTTACGGAACCGACACCATTTGGGCTGCACGACTTGGTGTTAGCTGTAGGGATGGTAAAAAGACTTGGTTTGCCTCACGGGGTAGTGCTGAACCGGGCAGACTTGGGAGATAAAGAAGTAGAGAGATACTGTGCTAAGGAAGGCCTACCGGTTTTGATGCAGATACCTTTTGACCCTCAGATTGCTTCTCTCTGTTCCCAGGGGAAACTTTTAGTGCCCGAGTTTCCGGAGCTAAAGTCGGAATTTTTGGCATGCTATGATGCCATTCAAACAATTTTAGCCGGGCAAAGCAGTAAGGGGCTTGAGCAATGAAAGAAGTGGCGATTATCAGCGGTAAAGGCGGCACAGGCAAAACCACAGTGACTGCTGCCCTGGCCGAATTGTGGAAAAACAAGATTTTGGTGGACTGTGATGTGGATGCAGCTAATTTGCACCTGGTCTTAAAACCAAAGGTAGTGAGCAGTACCGATTTTTATAGCGGGTACAAAGCAGTGCTTAACACGGAACTTTGCAGCCGCTGCGGGGCTTGCCGCAGGGTATGCCGTTTTGAGGCTATCAGTGCTGATTTTTCTATTGATGATTTGTCATGTACCGGCTGCGGCGCCTGCACCCTGGTTTGTCCTAAGGAAGCCATTGCTTTACACAGCAACTTGGCAGGCAAATGGTTTATATCTGAAACTGCTCAGGGACCAATGGTTCATGCTGAATTGGGGATTGCGGAAGATAATTCAGGAAAGCTGGTAGCCCAAATTCGTTCTGTTGCCAAGGAACTTGCCAAGGAGCAAGGTTGCGGCACTATTCTGATTGATGGTCCTCCCGGTATCGGCTGCCCGGTCATTTCGGCGGTTTCCGGGGTGGATTTGGTTTTGGTAGTTACCGAGCCTACTCTCTCCGGCCTGCATGACCTGGGGCGTATCTTGACCTTGACTCAAAGCTTTGGAATTAAGTCATTGGTGTGTATCAACAAGTATGACCTTAACCCTGCGCTGACTGATGAGATAAGCAAAGTATGCTCGGCTGGAGACAGCAAGTTGATTGGCAAAATTCCATTCAGCCGCAGTGTAGTCCAGGGGATGGTGAAGGCTCATACCCAGGATTCGTCTCTATTGGAAAATTTGCCGGCGGAATTGCAAAGCAAGCTGAAAGATTTACAAGCCAAGGTGGCTCAGGAATTAGCTGCTTTATAAACTGGAATTGAAAGGTATGGTATTATGGGTGAGGTTAGTCAAAGGAATATTAAGCATGTAATTGCCGTAGCCAGCGGCAAGGGCGGGGTGGGAAAATCTTCAGTTGCCGGTTTAGCTGCCGTAACTTTAGCCCGTATGGGTTATAAGGTGGGGATTATGGATGCAGATATTACCGGCCCAAGTATTCCCAAGATTTTCGGGCTTGTAGGTTCTCCGGCAATGAGTGGGGATTACCTTCTACCCCTCGAGACAAAGCTTGGGATTAAAGTAATGTCTTTAAACCTTCTTCTAAGTAATAACGAACAACCCGTCATCTGGCGGGGTCCGTTAATTGCAAACACAGTTCTGCAGTTTTGGAATGAGGTAGCGTGGGGCGACCTGGATTACTTGCTGGTTGATCTGCCTCCAGGTACGGGGGATGTGCCCTTGACAGTGATGAAGTCCATGCCTTTAAACGGGGTTATTATGGTATCTTCACCACAGGATTTAGCGGGGATGGTTGTAGGAAAGGCTATCAACATGGCCGCTACTTTAGAAATCCCTATCTTGGGCCTGGTGGAAAATATGAGTTTCCTGGTTTGCCCGAAGTGCGGCACAAAGATGGAAATATTCGGACCTAGCCGGGGTGAGGAACTGAGCAAAAGATATAATCTTAGGTTAATAGGCAAATTGCCTGTTGATCCCTTACTGGTTAGCTTATCTGATCGGGGCAGAATAGAAGAATATTCAAGAGATGAAATTTTTAGAAACCTTCCTGATTTGGTACAGAACCTGTAATATAACTTAAAAGCGGCTGCCTGATATTAAGGCATAGCCGCTTTTTTCAAAAACAAATAGCAATATATTATTGCGACTCACCCCCTCCTGACAGGTTCCAACGCTTGTATACCAGGTTATGTGGGCAGCAGAAAATGCTATAGTTAATAGGGCAAATTGAGCTTGTTAAAGTTAGTGCTTAAGATAAAGTGCCTTGGCGAGTCCTCTCAAGTTTCAGGACTTTCCAAGGCCTTATTAAGATCCGGAATAAGCTTTTAATTTACATGCTGGGTAAAACTGTTCTGCTCGGGCGGATGTCATGCCAACCGCGTGGTATTCAAACGGCCATATTAGCAAACCTAATGAAATTGCGTGTATACTGCAAAAGAAAAGAATAGAATGTATGCACAAAAATTTTTTCTAAATAATTGACATATGTCCATAATAGATCTATACTAAAAATGAACATATGACCATAATAAAAAGGGAGGTGTAATAGATGCCGCGTGGTGATGGAACTGGCCCAGCTGGGTTAGGACCAATGACAGGCTGGGGAAGAGGTTATTGTTTAGGCTACAAAGTTAGACCGCAGAGGTATGGGGCGCCATGGTGCAGAGGCGGTGCCGGTAGGGGCTGGCGGTGGCGCAATTGGGCAACATGGTTGTCCGGTGGAAACTCTGCCCCAGGGGAATGGGAAGCTATGTATATGGGCCCTGCAGGGGAACCAGAGAACAAGGAACAGCAATACTCATTCCTGAAGCAACAGGTTGAGTCCATTAAAAACTATTTACAGGACATGGAAAACAGGCTTAAGCAATTAAATTATGATGAGCCGCAAGCTGAGAACGAAGAAAAATAATTGTAAAAAGGCCGAGCCCCCTCCGGCAATGAAAAAGTGTAGTTTAAAAAATAATTTGCTGCATTTATTGCCAATATGCCTCTTTTTTATTGCATTGGAAAGCATAAAACAATTAGGTACAGAACAGGACATTTTTTACAAACCTGTAAGGGAAATTCAAAAATTTATTGTGTGATGTTTATACTTTCCCATTGTCATTTTGGCAAGAGGGGAAATAGCAGAAATTGGATTAACGCTGTGAGAAGCAAAACAGAGTGGGGGTGTTTTAAATTAGCCATCTTACTATTACCGTATTATCGGAAAATTCTGTTGAGAAACGGGGGCTGGTGGCCGAGCATGGTCTGGCGATTCACATTGCTCGGGAGGGAAGGAATCTATTATTTGACACGGGGCAAGGTTTAGCTTTGAGAAGTAATTCCAATGCACTGAAGATTGATTTGGCCAACCTTGACGCGTTAATTTTGAGCCATGGGCATGACGATCATACCGGAGGGTTGGGCGAGTTTTTTAGGCTGCGCCAAAACCGGCACCTTTCAATTTTTGCTCACCCTGATATTTTTACTCCAAAATTTAGAATTGCACCTGGTACAAAACCTGTTGAGATTGGTTTACGATGGACTAAAGAGGAGTTGGAAAAGCTGGGGGCGGTTTTTCAGCTTTCTGCTAAGCCCAGGGAAATCTACCCGGGTATTTGGCTTACAGGGGAAATACCCCGAAAAAATAATTTCGAAACAATTGATCCGGGTCTTTATACTGTAACTGAAGCGGGAATGGTTCCTGACCTTTTATTGGACGATCAAGCATTGGTAATAGTAGAACCGGCAGGGTTAGTTATTATACTTGGTTGCGCCCACTCAGGTTTAATCAATACCATCGAACATGCACAAAAAATAACAGGGGTAACAGCCATTGACACTGTAATTGGCGGTACCCATTTATTGCGGGCTACGGCTGAGCAAATGGAGGCTACTGTTTGGCATTTAAAACGTATAGGAGTAAAAAGGTTGGGTGTATCCCATTGTACCGGTTTTGAGGCGGCGGCACGTTTTAAACGAGCGTTGGGAGAAGGTTTTTTTCTTAATAATGTCGGCAGTCGGGTTGTAATTTAAAGATGCTGTATTATTTTTTTTGACATTTTTCGCAGTAACCGTAAATTTCCAGTTTATGCTCAAGAGGTAAGAAATTCGTATTCGATTTAATTATTTTTTTTACGTCTTCAAAAGGGCAGTAACTCAAGATTTCGGTTCTATGGCACGATTTGCAGATGAGATGGTGGGTATGTTTACCCTCATCAAAAAGCTTGAATTTGGCTCCGTCGGGAAAAGCAATTTTTTCGGTGATTTTATTCCTGCAGAGGACTTCCAGGTTGCGGTAAACTGTGGAGTAATTCATTTTAATGTTTTGTTCCCTTAATCTGTCATAAATTTCAGCGACACTCAAAAGGCAACTGCAGTCAGACAGGACCTCTAAAATGGCCATGCGGGCCGGGGTTACTTTTTCACCTTTTTTTCTTAACAGCTCTGATATTTTATCCGGGTTATCTGTTTTCATGGTTACACCTCATTTCTGTTAAACACTTGGCCCGACCGGTGATCAGTAAGTTTTTTTGTGCCTAGAATTAACAGTAAAGCTGTCACCAGTACCATTACAATGGCTCCTCCGGGCGCCAAGTTATAGTAAAATGATAAAATAAGCCCTATGAATATGGAAACCAGGCTGATAATGTTAGCAATTATTATAGTTGAAATAAAGCTTTTGCTGATGAGCATGCTTCCGGCAACGGGCAGGACCAGCAAAGAAGAAACCAGGAGAGCGCCGATGATGCGCATGCTGATAGCCACAATGCATGAAGTTGCCACCAGGAGCGTGTAGTTCAAAAGGCTGCAGTTAATGCCTGCCATTTTGGCTCCTTCTTCATCGAATGTCAGGTAGAACAGCTGAGAATAATACTTTATAACCAGAATAAGGACAACTGTTCCCAGGAGCCAGACGGCCTGTAAGTCCTTGCTGCTTAAAGCGACAATGCTGCCGAAGAGCAGGCTTTGGATGCTTGTATCAGTGCTCTTGACAATATTGAATAAAATTACTGCCAGCCCTAAACCTGCTGAGGTCAAAACGGCCAAGGCGATTTCGTTGTAAGATTTAAAAGAGGAACGCAGTTTTTCCATCCCCAAAGCAGTAACCAGGGAAGCAACAAGAGCTGCGATGATGGGATTGGTTTTTAAGAGAAAGCCTATCAGTACCCCCGGCAAAGAAACATGGGCCAAGGTTTCACCGATCATGGAAAGCCGTTTTAAAACGAGAAAAACACCTATGGTTGGACAGACTATGCCGATCATGGTTCCTGCCAGAAAGGCCCTCTGCATGAATGCATAAGATAATATCTCCGGCAAAACTCACCACTCCCTTTGGTCATAAACTTGCTGCGTGGTTAAAGTTACTGATGTCAACTTCAGTCAATTTCCCTTGGGCTATTTTGATCAGCCGGGATGCTTTGGTTAAAACGTGCGGGTCGTGGGTGACCATAACAATGCAAATCTTCAATTCTTGGTTTAAAAATTCAAGCAGCCCGCTGAGTTTTTGTTGGGAAGCAAGGTCCAAATTGGCAGTAGGTTCATCCAAAAGCAGAATTTCCGGATTATTGATCAGAGAGCGGGCAATGAGAGCGCGCTGCAGCTCACCGCCCGAAAGCTCTCCGATCTTCCTCTTTTTTTTGTCTGCCAGGTCAACCAGTTCCAGCGCTTCATGTATTTTTAATACTTTATACTGCTTTGTATATTTTTGTGGGATAAGCCCTAATCCCACAATTTCCTGCACTGTGGCCGGAAAGCCGGGATTGAAAAAAGAGGTTTTTTGCGGCACATATCCTACTTTGTGCCAATCTTTAAACTGCAGGTTATTTTGTCCGAAAATTTCAATGTTTCCTATCTGAGGTTTATAAATGCCCAGGATCAGCTTCAGCAGTGTTGTCTTGGCAGAGCCGTTAGGCCCTGTAATGGCCAGAAAATCACCCTTGTTAATACTTAAATTGATACTTTGCAGGATAAATGGCATACCGGGGTAGGAAAAAGAAATATTGTTTATTTTTACGATAACATCCATAAGATTCACCCCGTATTAATCCGACAAAGCTTTTTTTAGGTTATCCAGGTTTTGCCGCATCAGAGAAAAGTAATCCTCTCCGTCAGCCAATTGTCCTTGAGTTATGTTGTCTAAGGTGTTTATTTGCAAAGTACCGGCTCCGATTTCCGCGGCTATAATTTGGGAAACTTTAGGGTCAACCATAGTCTCGAAAAAGATATAAGTTATGTTATGGTTTTTCGCAAGCTCGATGATTTCTTTGATCTTCGCTGGCGAAGGTTCAGCTTCAGCAGTCAAGCCCCTGATGGGGATTTGCACCAGGCCGTATTCCCTGGCCAGGTATCCCAGTGCCTCGTGGGCAACTACAATTTCCCTTTTCTTAGTTTTATTCAGGACAGTTGTAAATTCTGCGTGGAGCTCGTCAAGCTCCCTGGCAAACTGCTCATAGTTCGCCAGGAAATAATCCGCATTGGCGGGGTCAGCTTTTTGCAAGGCTTCCAAAATAGCCTGCCCCTGTATTTTGGCATTCAGGGGACTCAGCCAGATGTGGGGGTCTATATCGTGCCTGTGCTCTCCTTCGCTCCCGTCCACTCTATGTATTTTTCCTTCATGCTCTTCCTCTTCATGCTGTTCTTCATGGTTCTCTTTAAACGCAATCAGATTGACTTTGCTGCTGGTATCGACCATCATAACTTGGCTGCCGTCCAGCGCTTGTTTAATCTTATCAATCCAGGGCTCCATACCCGCTCCGTTATAAATCAGCACGGCAGCTTTGCTAAGTTCGGCCAGTGTTTTTGCCGAAAGTTCAAAATGGTGGGGTTCAACCCCCGGAGGTATGATTTGAATTACTTCCACCCTGCTGCCGCCTATTTTTTTAGTAAAGTCATAAATTGGATAGATGGTAGTATAAATTACCGGTTTGTTTCTTTGGGCTATTTTTTCAGAATCAGTGTCGACCGACTTTTGAGTACAGCCTGCTGTGAGAAGGGTAATAAAAAAGATTAGCAGTACCGCCTTTTTTATCATTTCAAAGTCTGCCTCCCAAACGCAAATGATTTGCAATTGCATATTTATTATATCTAGTATTGCCCTTTTTAGCAATAAAATTAACCTTTTGGCTTAAAAATCATTATGTTGGCTTTTGAGGTATAAAGCTTTTGGTTAATTGACTGTATTTTGGAAAAAGGCTATAATTGTCTTACGTATTTACGGACAAATGACCGAAATGAGTGATGAAAATGCCAAGGCCGATGAAATGTCGTAGAGTTGAACATGAACCTGAATATACATGCTTTAAACCGG
This sequence comes from Zhaonella formicivorans, assembly GCF_004353525.1. Classification (NCBI taxonomy): domain Bacteria; kingdom Bacillati; phylum Bacillota; class Clostridia; order Neomoorellales; family Zhaonellaceae; genus Zhaonella; species Zhaonella formicivorans. Next base: position 2,011,950 of record NZ_CP085524.1, on the reverse strand, counting down.
CAGGGGTACCTCAGCGGGACTTGGACGAAGTTATCCTGACTGTGGAAGAACTGGAAGCGATCAGGCTAAAGGATATGGAAAACCTGGAGCAGGAAGATTGTGCTGAACGCATGCAGGTTTCAAGGCCCACTTTTGTCAGAATTCTTAATTCGGCAAGGGCGAAGATTGCCGATGCGTTGCTGAGAGGAAAAATGCTTAAAGTTGAAGGCGGAAATTACCGCCTGGCTACTAGTTGGCTGCGCTGCAAGGCCTGCGCTTATGAATTTGAAATACCCTTAAGCAGATTGCAACAAGTCGAAAAAGCAGTTTGCCCCAGGTGCCAGGGTCAAGAGCTAGAGGAGCAGAACTGCAGGAAACAAGGGCATAATCACAAGCACAGGAGATGCAGGCGAGGGTGGCAAAGTGAATATAAAGAACACTAAAAATTTCAGGCAGGGAGCCTGAAATTTTTTTATATAAATTGTGATGGATATCACATACCCAAAAATAGAACTGCTGTAAAATGCAAACGAAATATTTCTCCGGATGTTCCTCTTTAGCGAAAAATTTAGGGATATCCAATAAATTTGTTCAGGAAAAGGAGAGATCTGAATTGAGCATGTTTTGTTATCAGTGTGAGGAGACAGCTAAAGGTACTGGCTGTACACTTGCCGGTGTGTGCGGCAAAAATGAGGAAGTGGCTGCGCTCCAGGACTTGCTGGTATTCCAGCTGAAGGGTATCAGCATATATGCCGATGAAGCGCGTAAACTTGGTGCAAAGACCGGGGAAGCCGATTTGTTTGTTACTGAAGGGCTGTTCACCACGGTAACCAATGTGAATTTCGACCCGGAAAGAATTGAAAAGCTGATCCGGCGTAGCGCAGAAGTTAAAGCCGCAACAAAGGAGATCTACGAAAAAACATATACAGAGAAAAAGGGCAGCAGTGCTCCGGCCATCGAGAATATCGCGGCCCGCTGGGAGCCTGAAGGCGCTTTAGATGCCTTGATTGCCAAAGGCAGAGAGGTGGGTGTCAAAAGCCGGGTTTTTGGCCCTGAAAGCGAAGATACCCAAGCGTTGAAAGAATTAATTACATATGGTTTAAAGGGTATGGCTGCCTATGCTGACCATGCTCGTATCCTCGGGTATGATGACACAGAAATCTACGGTTTTATGCACGAGGCACTGGCAGCGCTGACAACACAAAAAAGCGTTGAGGAGCTGGTGGGCCTGGCCTTGAAGGTGGGAGAAGTCAACCTCAAAGTTATGGAGCTTTTGGATAAAGCCCATAATGAGACTTTTGGCAGCCCTGAGCCTACAGCGGTATTTACCGGCGTAAAAAAAGGACCGGCTATTTTGGTCAGCGGGCACGACCTGAAGGATCTCTATAAACTGCTGCAGCAGACCGAAGGGAAAGGCATTAACATTTATACCCACGGAGAAATGCTGCCTGCCCATGCCTATCCGGAATTGAAGAAATTCCCCCACCTGGTCGGCAACTACGGAGGGGCATGGCAGGACCAGCAGAAAGAATTTGCCGAATTCCCCGGGGCTATCTTGATGACCACTAACTGCATCCAGAAGCCGCGGGACAGCTACAAGGACAATATTTTTACAACCGGGCTGGTGGCATGGCCCGGAGTTAAACACATCGGCGCGGATAAAGACTTTACCCCTGTAATCGAAAGGGCTTTGGAACTGGGCGGATTCCCTGAAGACGCAGACGGGAAAAAAATATTGACCGGCTTTGCCCACAATGCGGTGCTGAATGTTGCTGACAAAGTGATTGAAGCAGTAAAATCAGGCAAGATCCGCCACTTCTTCCTGATTGCGGGCTGTGACGGCCATGAGCCCGGGCGCAGTTACTATACAGAATTGGCCAAGCAAGTTCCCGATGATTGCGTGATCCTCACGTTGGCCTGCGGTAAGTACCGCTTTAACAAGTTGGAATTCGGCACTATCGGGGAACTGCCCAGGCTCTTAGATGTGGGTCAGTGCAATGACGCCTATTCGGCAATCAAGATTGCTGTTGCTCTGGCCAATGCCTTTAACTGCGGCGTCAACGACCTGCCGCTCTCCCTGGTGCTTTCCTGGTACGAGCAAAAAGCGGTGGGCATTCTGCTTACGCTGTTGCACCTGGGCATCAAGGGCATTCGTCTTGGGCCCAAATTACCTGCCTTCGTATCGCCGAATGTACTGCAGGTACTGGTGAACAACTTCGACATTAAGCCCATCAGTTCCGTGGAAGAAGACTTAAAAGCTATCCTGGGAGAATAAGTAAGAGAATTCAAAGCCTGTTTTCAGACCGGTTTGTGCTTTAAAAAAGGGTATTGCAAAAAATTACTGCGATGGATATAATAACCTCAGAAATATTTTGTGGATAAGAGCATATTTTGCAGACAAGTGGTACTTCATCAGGAAGTACAAAAAGGGAAGCTGGTGAAAATCCAGCGCGGTCCCGCCACTGTAAAGGGGAGCCGTCCTGCGTTATGCCACTGTCCGGGCCTTAACCTCGTATAAACTATACGGTTAGCCATCTCTAATGTTTTATGCATGGCAGTATTGGGTTAACCGGTTAATTGTAGCGGGTTGAGTGCGGATGGGAAGGTGTAGGACAAGGCTGTGAACCTAAGCCAGGAAACCTGCTTGTTGAGTATTGCCATTTGTACCTACGGTTGATAGGTAGCATGGTATGATCAATTTGCAAGGTCAGTATGCCCTTTTTGTACCCTTGGTGCAAAAAGGGCTTTTTATTTAAAACTAAACACAAGATCAGGTGTTTTGCCCCGAGGGGCAAAGCTTAAATGGATCATAACTGTGAAGGGTAGCAGTGTCTAAAATATGAATTTCCAACTTAGGCCTGTGATGATCCCCAAGCAAGTTAACAGCCGACTCACATCACGTTTGGAGGTGATAGTTAGGCTGTTTATTTTTTTTAGTGATCATATACTGCTGGTGCTGTGACAGCAGCATGGAGGTCTAAATAAATAGTTGAAAGGAGTTTGCAGATCAGGTATGGCAGGCTGGCAGGAAGCAAAATTTTGGCAGGCGAGATTAAATCTCTTGGAAAAAGAGCGCGAGATCTTACTGGGTAAATGGTTTACCGTTAATGGCAGCGAGAAAGCAAGGCTCTTGGTTAAAATAATGGACATCGAAGAGCAGCTGGAACTTGACAAGAGAGACAATGGGAAAATAGGTTCACTCCAGCGTTAAAAAATAACAGGGGGTTTGTGTCCGACATGAGGTCAATTAAGTTTTACATCAGCTGTTTGCTGTTAGGCATTGTATTTGCTTTTCTTTCCGCCGGTCCAGCAGGTGCTGCCCAGGTTAAAGTGCTGGTGGACGGCAAGGATGTAGCGTTGGATGTCCGGCCGGTAATTGAAAATGGCCGCACCTTAGTGCCTTTACGGGGAATCTTTGAAAAAATGGGGGCTACAGTCAACTGGGACAGTAAAACCAAGACTGTAACAGCAGTTAAGGGGAGCAAAAAAATAAAACTGGTTATCGGCAGCAAAGTCGCTACTAAAAACAACGAGACAGTTAAACTTGATGTCCCTGCCGCTGTCCGTAACGGAAACACTTTAGTCCCTTTGCGCTTTGTGAGCGAAGCGTTAGGAGCAAACGTCAGCTTTAACAAGACTGATAAAACCATCTCTGTGGATACAAAAGTGAAAGTAGAATATGCCACAGGCTTCAGCATTGAATATATCGGGGACGGGTGCAAAAAGGTTGTAGACGGTGAAGGAAGGACTCTCCTTTTAGTCCCCCGCGGTAAAAAAGTACCGGATGGTTATAAAGGCGTACCTGTAATCTATACGCCAATTGATAATGTCTTAGCTGCTTCGATAACTCAAGTCAGCTTATTAAGGCCTCTTAATGTGCTCCACAGTATATCCGGCGTTACTGCTGATAAAAACGACTGGTATATAGCTGAGATTAAAAAGGGGCTGGAGAAAGGCTCTATAAAATTTGTAGGCGGTAGTAATATGGGTGAGCCTGATTACGAAAAAGTACAAGCATTAAATCCGCAAATTGTCTTTGCCTATACCGGGGCTTACGGCCAGCAAAAAATGATTAATAAGTTGAGTGAATTGGGGATTAAATATGCCATTGATAATGAATATTTAGAAGAGCATCCGCTGGGAAGGATGGAATGGATAAAATTTTTAGGGGCCTTTTATAACAAAGAAGCTGAAGCCACTGCTTATTTCAATAATGCGGTAAAAGCTGTAAACGCTTTAAGCACAAAAATACCAAAAGGGACCAAACCAAAGGTATTATGGGGGTCAATTTATAAAGGGGAGGTCCATGTCCCCAACGGTGGTTCTTATGTGGCCAAAATGATTGAAATGGCCGGGGGAGATTATGTCTTTAAGGATTTAAGCCCGAATAAAGGGTCAAGCTCAAAGATCAGCATTGAAGAGTTCTATGCCAAAGGCATTGATGCAGATATCTTCATCTATTCGTCAACAACTGAGTGGACCGGTTCCGTACAGGATATTATCAAAAAAGCCCCTGTCCTGGCCGAACTGAACAGCATCAAAAAGGGAAATGTCTGGTGCTTTCAGCCCTGGTATTACCAAGTACTGGATAAAACCCATGAAACTATCCAAGACCTGGCTGTGATTTTCCACCCTTCGGCTTTCAAAGGCTATTCCGTAAAGCATTATGATAAAGTTCCGATGAAATAGGTTTAATTTGAAATGGCGTGGTGGTGTTGTAACCGGGTAAAGCTGACTGAAGTACCATCACGCCTTAAGACTATTTATAGCTGAAGCCGGAGGTGAAATCTAAATCGTGGAATTTATTAAAGGGCGTGGAACCAGATATTTCTTTTTATTTGTTCTATTATTGGCAGTCCTGCTCTGCTCATTTTTACTAAATATTAGTCTGGGCTCTGTAAAAATAAGTTTTGCCGAAGTCACTAAAATAATCCTGCATAAGTTTATCCTTCTGCAAGATGCCGGCGGCGCAGTCAATGAAGCTGTTGTTTGGAAGATACGTTTGCCCCGGGCTATAGCAACTGTTTTAGGGGGGGCTGCTCTAGCCGTATCAGGGCTCTTGCTGCAGATATTTTTCCGAAATCCTATTGTTGGACCGTATGTGTTGGGCATATCTTCCGGGGCCACTTTATTTGTGGGGTTAGTGGTATTGGCTGGTTTGACATTTGGTTTTGGAGTCGGGTCTCCATTTTTACTGTTTGGAGCAGCTTTTTTGGGCTCATTAATTGTAATGGCCCTGGTACTGGTGATTGCCAACAAGGTTAAGAGCGTTGTAACCCTGCTGGTAATTGGACTGATGGTAGGCTATTTATGCAGCGCTGTTACCAGTTTGCTTATGGCCTTTGCCCAAAAAGAGCAGCTCCATGGGTTTGTGATGTGGACCTTAGGGAGCTTTGCGGGTTTTACCTGGAAACAGGTTTTTGTTGTAGCCGTTATTGGGATTCCCTGTCTATTGGGTACTTTATTAATTTGTAAACCTTTAAATGCCCTCTTGTTAAGTGAGGATTATGCCAAAAGTATGGGCGTTAGCATTAAGACCTTCCGCGTTGTAATCGTTGTACTCTCCAGCCTCCTGGCAGGCCTGATCACGGCCTTTGCCGGTCCGGTAGCTTTCATTGGCCAGGCCGGTCCCCATATATCCAGGCTATTATTTGGGACTTCTGACAACCGGCTGTTAATACCGGGTACCGTTTTACTAGGGGCTATTATTACTTCGCTGTGCGACCTGGCAGCCAGGATGCTCTATAACCCCGTAGAACTGCCTATCAGTGCTGTAACTTCCTTTTTTGGCGCTCCAATAGTAATTTATTTGATACTGAAAAGGAGGACCCTAATGTGAACATATTAAAAACTCAAGAGCTGGCAGTAGGTTATGGCAGCAAGACAGTTGTTGACGGGATCAACTTGGAAGCGTTAAAGGGGCAGTTGATCTGTCTGTTGGGCCCTAATGGTTCCGGAAAATCAACTATTTTAAGGTCGCTGTCCGGCCTTTTGGCACCGGTGCATGGGACTATCTACCTGAAAGGACGACTGCTGCCGCAGTTAAAACTTAATGAGCTGGCCAAAACACTGGCTGTAGTCTTAACGGAACGTATTTCACCGGGATTGATGACTGTTTTTGAAATTGCCGCCATGGGCAGATACCCTTATACAGGTTTTTTTGGCCGCTTGTCGGAAAGTGACATTAATAAAACCTGGGAAGCATTGCGGTTAGTCAATGCTGAGAACATTGCCGAGAGATACTTTAATGAGTTGAGTGACGGAGAAAGGCAAAAGGCGCTGCTGGCCAGGGCTTTAGTGCAAGAACCTGAGCTGATTGTGCTAGATGAGCCTACCACCCATCTGGATGTGCGCCATCGAATTGAAATCCTGTCTATTTTAAGCAGGCTTGCTAAAGAAAAAAGGATCACAGTCATCCTATCCCTGCATGAAGTGGATTTGGCATTAAAAAGCTGCGAGACAGTGATTCTGGTGAAAAACGGTAAAATCTTAGCTGTTGGCCCTCCGGAAGATGTTATAAAAGAAGAAACTATAACTGAGCTTTACGATATCAGCTGTGCTCATTTTAATGACTTTTTAGGCACTATGGAACTTTTAAACAACAGCAGCGCCTCTGTTTTTGTAATAGCAGGGGCCGGCAGCGGCACCCGTCTCTACCGGATGCTGACAAAACACGGGTATGGCATTTACACCGGGGTTATTCACGAAAATGATGTGGATTACCACGTAGCACAGGCAATTGGGGCTGTGATCACCAGTGAAAAATCGTTTGAAGAGATCAGCCATCAGGCTTTTTCCGAGGCTGAAAAGTTCATCCAGGAAGCCCGGCAAATTGTTGATGCGGGTTTCCCGGTGGGACTGCTCAACAGGCGCAACCGTGATTTAATTATTCATGCACTGCAGTCAGGGAAAACAGTATATACCCTGCGGGACAAAAAAGAAGGCGAGAGCTTGTACGGCCATCATGCCCAGCAGTTGGTTTATTGTGAATGCATAGCCTCGGTTATTGAACATCTTTCCCATGCCCATTTGGAGCAAAGGTTGGTGAGGAGGAATTTAGCTTGATGTTGTTGGAAACTGCAGCCGGAGACCAGGTCCACCGTTATAGCAAATCCATAGTTATCTGCTTTAAGGGGAAAAGAAATGTGCTCAGCACTTCCCCGTTAAACGGGGGGTATAGAGAGGATTTAACCGCTGTCTTTAACCATGACTGTAATCCCGGAGCAGGTATGGCTTGCAAGTTAAGGGCTCCTACATATGCAGAACATATGGCGCTGATTGCGCAGGAGTTGGGACTCGATCCGGAGCATGCGGCAGGAATTGGCACTGCGGCATCTATGGATAATGCAGCTATTAAGGTAGAGACTTACAAAGGTCTTACGGTTACAGCCATTGTTACCGGAGGAGTGGAAGTAAACGGCGGCAGAGCCGGAGATCCGGCTTCATTTGATGAGATGGACGGTGTGATACATACTAAACACGGCACTATCAATATTATCTTAGAAATCAATGCCAAGCTTAATGGGGCTACTCTCGCCCGGGCGTTAGTCACTTGTACGGAAGCCAAAACTGCTGCCCTTCAGGAACTGATGGCCGGAAGCAATTACTCGACGGGAATAGCTACAGGCTCGGGTACAGACGGGACCATAATGATCAGCAACGCCGATTCCCCAATTACTCTGACTAATGCCGGAAAGCATTCTAAACTTGGTGAATTAATCGGCAGAGCTGTAAAAAGCGCTGTCAAGGAGGCCCTCTTCAAACAGACGGGACTTGGGCCGGAATATCAACACAGCTTGCTCAGAAGGTTTAAACGTTATGGTTTAAATGAAGAAATGTTATGGCAAAAGTATCTGCAAATGACAGAAAACGTAAGAATGGATAAACCTCTTTTTATTCATCATCTCCATATTTTAGACAGGCAGGATACACTGGTTACTTTCAGTTCCCTTTATATCCATCTTCTGGACCAGCTGGAATGGCAGTTACTAAACCGGGAGGAAGTTATGGAAGCTGCCGCAGTGATTTTAGCAAATATCCAAACGAAGTTAGGCTTAAAAGAAGATTGTTTTAAATTTCCTCTGTTGCCTAATGAACGGTTATCTGAGCAGTTAATTGATCTGTTCGCGCAAGTAATAGCCCGGGCAGCGGGAGGTTTGGAACGGGAGGCTGAGATAAATGTATAAAATTTTGTTTATTTTCAGCGGTCATGATGCTTCATATTTTTTACAGGAAGCAGGGCAGTTACTGAATGCAAAATATCCCGGACATTTTAAGCTGGACTTTCTTGATCCATTTGAAATAGATGAAAATCCGGAAGAATATGCCAAATCTCTGCAGTTGGGAGAAGAAAGCGACTTCATCTTTCTCAGCATCCATAGCGGCCTTGGCTATTTTAAAAAATTCAGCTCCTTTTTTGAAAGGTTCAGCGGAAGAAAGAAGATTTTTATTTGGACCGGCATTGAAGAAGAAGTAGCAGCAATTATGGATAAAACAGGCATAAGCGCTGCCGATTATTACAATATTTATAAGTATTATGCCATGGGCGGCAGCCAAAACGCTTTGAATATGATTTTATGGTTGGCTTCCCGGTTTACAGGGCTGAAATACCCCTTTGCAGATCCGGAAGCCCCTAGGTGGGAAGGGATTTACGATCCCCAAAAACAGATAACCGACGAAGAAAGTTATTTAAAAGGAATAACCCAAAATTACCGGCCCGTAATAGGGGTACTTTTCCACGCCAATAAAATTCAGGAAAATAACCTGTTACACATTAATTGTGTGATTAAAAAAATTAAAGAACAGGGTGCCTTGCCCCTTGCGGTCTATACTGCAGTGACTAAAGATGACTGGCTGGGGAAAAAAGGGATTAAATGGGCGCTTGACAACTACTTCATGCGGGATGGCAGGCCTATTGTAGATGCAGTGATTAATACTACAGGCTATTCCTTAAGTGTTTTAGCCAACCCGGGTGACGGTACCAAGGTTATTGAAGAGAGTATATTGGAAAAGTTAGGCGTACCGGTCCTGCAGGCAATGACTACATACTTTACGCTGGAACAGTGGGAAAAGTCGGCCAGGGGACTGGACATGATGACATTAAGCAGCAGTGTTTACCACCCTGAATTTGACGGTCAGATCATTTCGGTACCAATTGCCTACAGTGATGTGGTAAAGGATCAGGTGGGCAAAAAACGCATTTTCAGGCCTATTGAAGAAAGAGTTGAAAAGGTTGTTAAATTGGCTGTCAACTGGGCTAGGCTGAGACATATTCCAAACGATGAGAAAAAAGTGGCAATCATTTTCCATAATATGCCGCCCAGGACTGACATGATCGGCTGCGCTTACGGCTTAGACAGTCCGGCTGCTGTTTACAATATCGTAGAAGCGCTGAAAAGGATTGGCATCAAAACCGATTATGCTTTTGCCGATGGCGCCGAAATAATCCAGAGAATAATTAACGGTGTTACTAATGATACCCGGTGGCTGCCGCCGGAACAGATGCTGGAAAGAAGTGTGGCTGTCATTGCAGGGGCAGATTATAGAAAATGGTTGGCAAAATTTGGGGAGGCTGTCCAGCGCAAAATGGTGGCTGATTGGGGAGAACCGCCGGGAGAATTTATGGCCTTTGGGGACCGTCTGGCAGTGCCGGGGATAATTAACGGCAACATCTTTATCGGTTTACAGCCGCCCAGGGCCTTTGAAGAACAGGCAGAAGCCTGCTACCACAGTACGGATTTAGTTTGCCCCCATCATTACCTGGCTTATTACAAATGGATTAAATATGTCTTTAAGGCAGATGTGATTATCCATATTGGCACCCATGGTACTTTGGAGTGGCTGCCTGGCAAAGAAATAGGTCTGTCCAAAGATTGTTATCCGGATTTGGCGATTGATGACATCCCTCATCTCTACCCTTATATTATCAACGTGCCTGGAGAAGGTATCCAGGCTAAAAGAAGATCCTATGCGGTCATACTGGACCATTTAATGCCTTCTATGGTGGAAAGTGATACATATGATGAGCTGGCAGCCATAGATGATCTAGTTAAGGAGTACTATCATTCCCAGAAGGCAAATCCGGGTAAACTGCCGCATTTACGGACCAAAATATGGGAATTGGCTGCAAAAATGAATTTACACCTGGATTTGCAGCTTTCGGAACAAGAAGCCTGCGCAGATTTTCAGAAGTTTATTGAAGAACTCCACAATTGGGTCAGTAAAATCAAGTCTTCTTTAATTAAAGACGGCCTGCATGTCTACGGCGAAGTTCCTGCAGGGACCAGGTTGAAAAATATGCTGCGGGCCTTGGTCAGGTTAAGAAACGGAGAAGTCCCTTCTTTGCCGGAAGCTGTGGCGGCGGCTCAGGGTTATGATTATGAACGGCTCCAAAACGACCCTACCTATGTTTGGGCAGACGGGCGGACCGGTCTTATGCTCTTAGATGAAATAAATGAACTGGGCAGGCAATTACTGGATGAACTGCATACCGGGGGATATCAGGAAGGCCTGATCTGCGAAGCTATTGAAAAAGTCTTTGGGGCGGACAGTGCTGACACCGGTAAATTAACAGCTTGCCTGCAGTTTATCTGCAACGAATTGCTACCCAGATTGGAAGCGACTGCCGATGAACTAAAGTATGTAGTAAAAGGGGTCAACGGGGAATTTGTTACCCCGGGGCCATCAGGTTGTCCTACCCGGGGAAAGGCCAGGATTTTACCCACCGGCCGGAATTTTTATTCCATTGACCCTGCGGCAGTGCCCACCCGAGCTTCCTGGGAAGTTGGCAAAAAATTAGGCGATAACCTGCTGCAGAGGTATTTGCAAGAAGAGGGGCGCTATCCTGAAAGCGTAGCCATTGTAGTTTATGCCGGGGAAACTATGAAGACCTGCGGTGATGATATAGCGGAAATCCTATATCTAATGGGGGTCAGACCCAAATGGCTGGGAAGCACCGACCGGGTTATCGGGCTGGAAGTTATTCCATTAGAAGAATTGAAGAGGCCCCGTATTGATGTAACGCTGAGGATCAGTGGAGTTTTCAGGGATACTTTTCCCAATTTAATCGCCCTTGTAGAGGATGCAGTAACCCTTGTGGCCGGGCTGGAGGAAGATTTGGAGTTTAATTTTGTACGTAAACATATTTTAAACGAAGCGGAGGAACTGGTACAACAAGGAATAAACCAGGCCGATGCTTTAGAGCAAGCCTCCCTGCGAATTTTTGGCTGCCCTCCGGGGACCTATGGAGCCGGGGTCAGTATCTTGATCTACAGCAAAAAATGGCAGGACGTCAGTGATTTGGGCAATATCTATACTCTCTGGGGAGGCCATGCGTACGGCAGGAAAATTCACGGAGCTAAAAAGCAGGAAGTTTTTGCTAGAAGACTGGCTGCAGCAGATGTTACTGTGAAGAATGAGTCCTCCGTGGAAATTGATATGCTGGACAGTGACGACTTTTTCAATTATCATGGCGGGTTGATTGCGGCAGTCAAGACCCATCGCAAAAAAGCCCCGCGCTCCTACTCTGCGAACACTGCAAACCCGGACCGGACAGAACTTAGGGATGTACATGAAGAAACCGCCAGGATCATGAGGGCAAGGATTCTCAACCCCAAGTGGGTAGGCGGACTGAAAAAGCATGGATTTAAAGGTGCCCAGGAAGTGTCCGCTATGGTGGATATAGTTTTTGGCTGGGATGCTACTGCTGATGTGGTCGAAGACTGGATGTATAACAGGATAACGGAAAACTATGTATTTAACCAGGCTAACCGTCAATGGCTCCAAGAAGTCAACCCCTGGGCTCTTCATAATATTGTAGAGAGATTGCTGGAAGCCGGTAAAAGGGGGATGTGGAATGCCTCTAAGGAAGACTTGGAAAAGCTGCGGCAAATCTATTTAGAGATAGAGGGGGAAGTGGAGGAACACCTCTAGCGCCGCAAAATATCTTAATGAAACTCAATAATCCAGTAAGACATGTGCCACATTTTGGTTTGCTAAGCCGGACTAGATCGCTTGGAGAGGAGACTAAAAAGATGTCTATAAAAAGAACAGTTTATCCATTCTGTGCCATAGTAGGTCAGGATAATATGAAAAAAGCGTTGATCTTAAATGTCATTAACCCGGCATTAGGAGGTGTCCTAATCAGAGGGGAGAAGGGGACGGCAAAATCAACGGCAGTAAGGGCACTGGCCCACCTGCTTCCTGAGATGAACCAGGTAGCAGATTGTATTTTTGGCTGTGACCCTTTGGATAAAAGCAGTATGTGTGAATCGTGTCTTACTAGGACTAAGAACGGAGAAGCATTGCCTGTAGTTGCCAAGAAAATGCAGGTAGTCGAACTGCCGGTAAGCGCCACTGAAGACCGGGTCGTAGGGACGCTGGATATTGAACACGCTATCAAAAAAGGGGAAAAAAAGTTTGAACCTGGTATCCTGGCTAGAGCAAACCGCAACATTTTGTATGTAGACGAAGTAAATTTATTGGACGACCATGTGGTAGACGTGCTGCTGGATGCGGCGGCTATGGGAGTAAATAACATCGAGAGAGAAGGGGTGTCTTATTCCCATCCGGCTAAATTCATCCTGGTAGGCACGATGAACCCGGAAGAGGGAGATTTACGTCCCCAACTATTGGACAGGTTTGGTTTAGCTGTAGATGTCAGGGCTGAAAGCGATACTGAGCAAAGGATTGAAGTAGTGAAACGGAGACTGGAGTATGAAGCAAATCCTGCTGAATTTGCTTCTCAATACAATAAACAACAGGCAGAATTGGCGGCCAGAATCCTGCAGGCCAAGCAAAAACTAAATCAGGTAAAGTTTGGGGAACGGATTTTGGAGTTAGCTGCCAGAATTTCCATTGAAATTGGAGTGGATGGACACAGGGCGGATATTAATATGATTAAAACAGCCCTAACCATGGCTGCTTTTGCAGGCCGTAGCGAGGTGGTCCCTGCTGATGTCCTGGAAGCGGCGGCTTTAGTCCTGCCCCATCGGATGAGAAGAAGGCCGTTCGAAGAGAGTATCCTTGAGTTTTCAAAAGTGGAAGAAATCGTCAAGGAGTACGAAGAAAGGAGTATAGCCTGATGCCGCGGGAATATGTCTTCCCCTTTTCGGCGATTGTAGGACAGGATAGAGTTAAAAAGGCATTGATCCTCAATGCGGTTAATCCTGGGATTGGCGGGGTTTTGATCAGCGGTGAAAAAGGTACGGCCAAATCCACTATGGTCAGGGGGCTTTCTAAATTACTTCCGGGAATGGAGGTGGTTGATTTACCTTTAAATATAACTGAAGACCGGTTAATCGGAACTATTGATCTTGAAAAAGCCATTTCTACCGGCAAAAAATTTTTTGAGCCCGGTATTTTGGCTAAGGCACACAAAAATATCCTATATGTTGATGAAGTCAACTTGCTCAGTGAGCATATTGTTAACAGCCTCCTGGATGTAGCTCAATCAGGGGTAAATATTGTAGAAAGAGAAGGAATTTCTTATGCTCACAAAGCCCAATTCGTACTGGTGGGGACCATGAATCCTGAAGAGGGAATGTTGAGACCCCAATTTTTAGATAGATTTGGCCTTTATGTAGAGGTAAAAGGGGAAGGTGATATAGAGGAAAGAAAAAGAGTTATTTCCAGGCGTATAGAGTACGAGCGCAGCCCGGAAGAGTTTATCCGCCAATATCAAAAAGAAGAAGCTGGGCTGGCACAAAGGATTTGTACTGCCCGTAATGTATTGGAACTGGTAGAGGTAACACATGACATTATTAAGATAGCGGCAGATATTGCCAAACAGGCCAACTGCCAGGGTCACCGGGCTGACTTGGTGCTGGTGGAAACGGCCCGGGCAATTGCCGCTTTGGAGGGACGAAAAAATATCACTATCAAGGACTTAAAAGAAGCAGCGGAACTGGCCCTGCCGCACAGGACACGTCCCCAGCCTCCCCAAAATACGGAAGTACCTGAGGAAACAAAAGAGGAAGAATCTACAAGGGAAGAACAAGAGCGGCAAGAGGAAGAAAACCGGCAGGAACAGGAAGAAGAAGATGGACTGCCGCCACAAGAAGAAACCCGGCAAAGGGATAATGCGCATAATGGTAATGAACCTGAGGAACAATCAGAACCGTTTCCAGACAAAATTGAAGAGAAAAAAAAGGAAGCTCCTTTCCAAGAAGACCGGATAGACGAGCCGGGGGAAATATTCAGTGTAAAACCGATCCAAATTCAACCTTTTGAAAGAAAGGACAGAGAAGGCAGCGGTAAAAGGAGTAAAACAAAAACTTCTTCCCGCCAGGGAAGGTATATCCGCTACCGGATACCCAGTGACAAAGTAACTGATTTGGCTTTTGATGCCACGTTAAGAGCAGCAGCTTTATTTCAAAAAAAGAGAGAAAAAAATGCTCTGGCTATGGCAATTGAGAAGTCCGACTTGCGGGAAAAAGTTAGGGAAAAAAGAATTGGCAATACGTTGCTGTTTGTAGTTGACGCAAGTGGTTCCATGGGTGCAAATCAAAGGATGAGGTCTACAAAAGCAGCTATTTTATCCTTATTAAATGATGCGTATCAAAAAAGAGACATGGTTGGTTTAGTAGCGTTCCGCAAAAACTCGGCTGAAGTTATGTTGGGAATCACCAGGAGCGTGGATTTAGCCAGTAAGAACCTTAGGGAGCTGCCTACCGGCGGTAAGACTCCATTGGCAGCGGGGCTGTTTTTAGGCTATGAAATATTGAAGGCAAGACAAGTAAAAGATCCGGACATGGTGCCGGTATTGATTTTGGTATCCGATTGCAGGGCAAATGTTGCGTTGCACGCGGGTGACCCTGTTGAGGAAGCCAAGGAGTTGGGCAGGATACTAAGGTATGAGGGTATTAATGCGCTGGTGATAGATACTGAGAAAGATTTTATAGAATTGGGCCTGGCCAAAGAGATAGCTGAAGCTATGGGAGCTAAGTATTATAAACTAAACCAACTGGAAGCTTTTGAGATCGAAGGAGTGGTAAGGAACTACTTGGGCACATAAAAACTTTGGAAAAAATTCATTGAAATTAACAGGAGGGAGCAAATGACAGCTAGATTATCTGCCGGTTTGGTTCAGGTTTATACAGGTACAGGAAAGGGAAAAACAACTGCCGCTTTGGGGCTGGCTTACAGGGCTGTCGGCCATGGGTTCAAGGTTTGCTTTATCCAATTTTTGAAGGGAAGCAGTTACTGTGGTGAATTATTTACTTCCCAACGTTTAAAACCAAATATTGATTTCTTCCAGTTTGGCAGAGGCTGCCCCTATTCATCGTTGATACGCAGTGGTTTTATGAAATGTACCGGCTGTGGAGAATGCTTCTATAAAGATACAAAAAATATGGAAGAACACAAAAAGTATGTATTGATGGCTTATGAGTTTGCTAAAGAAGTTTTAAAAAAAGGACAATATGACATTGTAATTCTGGATGAGATAAGCAATGCTTTAAGATATGATTTGCTGACTGTTCCCCAGGCCCTTGAATTAATTGAGGAAAAGCCTGTCCATGTTGAGCTTGTACTTACAGGAAGGGGCTTACCGGCAGAAATTTTGGAGGCAGCAGATTTGGTCTCGGAGATCAACGCTGTTAAGCACCCCTTAAAGAAAGGAATTGCAAGCCGCAGGGGAATAGAATATTAGACGGGTGATTGGGGGTAGCCTGATGATTGAATTGAAGAGAGTTACCAAAAAATTTGGTACGCGTTTAGCAGTAGACAGTTTGGATTTGAAAATTGATAAGGGAGAGATTTTTGGATTGCTTGGTCCTAACGGAGCCGGAAAAACCACCACCATCCGGATGCTGACCACCTTGGCCAGGCCTACTGGCGGGCAGGTATTGATTAATGGCTTTGATCTGCATAGGGATTTGACGCAGGTAAAAGCACAAATTGGTGTGGTACCTCAAAACCTGAACTTAGACGGTGAATTGACGGTATGGGACAACCTGGAATTACATGGACGCTTACACAAGATGCCCAGGCCGGAGCGACAAGTACGAATTAAACAACTGCTGGCCTTTACCGAATTAACTGACCGGGCCCAAGAACAGGTTGCTAAATTGTCAGGAGGAATGAAAAGAAAGCTGATGATTGCCAGGGCAATGCTGCATCAGCCTAAAATTTTATTTCTTGATGAACCGACTGTCGGTCTGGATCCCCATACACGCAGGAAAATATGGGACTTAATCAGGAAAATGAACGAACTGGAGTTAACGGTTCTGTTAACTACCCATTACATTGAAGAAGCAGAAGCGTTATGCCACCGGGTAGGGCTGATTGATCAAGGAAAACTAATTGCCCTGGGAACTCCTGAAGAGCTTAAAAACAAAGTAGGGAATATAGTTGTGGAAAACAGAAATAAGGGAGAAACTGAATATCAATTTTTTGCCGATAGAAAAGAAGCTGTTGATGCTATTGGTAATTTACGGGGCGAAATAGTTATTCGGGAATCCAATTTGGAAGACGTCTTTATTAAATTAACCCAGCGTAAGGTAGGTGCATGATTGTGGACTGGTATACAATCTTCTGGCGGCAGTGGAGGATATTTCAGCGGAGGTTTTGGAAAATTTTCAGCTCGACTCTGGTCAACCCTCTGCTTTATTTAGTGGCCTTTGGCTGGGGGCTGGGACGCAACATAAGTGTAGATGGCGGCAGTTACCTGCAGTTTGTAGTTCCGGGGATTGTGGCCCTGACATCTATGAGCGTTAGTTTTAGCGGAGTTGCCACTCCGCTGAATATAAGCCGTCTTTATTATAAAACTTACGAAGAATTTATTATAGCCCCTGTTAGTTCCCTTTCAGTAGTTTTAGGAGAGGTAATAGCCGGCTGCGGCAGGGGACTGTTTGCTTCCGTAATTGTCCTAGGGCTTGCTTTTTTATTTGGGGCTAAATTATACCTGGGTCCATTATTTTGGCTGGTACTGGTGTTAAATACTTTTTTGTTTTCTTCTCTTGGCGTGGTAGCGGCTATGCTCATTAATTCCCATGAAGACATGTCCAACTTCAGCTCCTTTGTAATTGTCCCCATGGCATTTTTGAGCAATACGTTTTTCTCAATTAAGGATCTGCCTGAAGGAGTAAAAATATTAATTAATTTACTTCCTTTAACTCATACCAGCAGGGCGCTGCGGGCGGCAGCAATGGCAAATCCTTTCCCCTGGATTTCATTGTGGGCTATCTTGGGGTTTACTGTGGTCCTCTTCTGGCTGGCTGTCAGGGTGAGTTTACGGGTTGAGTAGAGGCGGCGTGAAAGAGGCTGGAATTCATACAATGCGGGGAAAAGAGATTAAACTTCTGGTTTTAAGGGTAACTAACGATTGTAACCTGCGATGTGTGTATTGTTATGCCCTCTCCTCAATTCCATCCATGATAAACCTTCAAATTGCCTGTCCTGCCAGGATAGCTGGTTGTGCGGAGGAGGCTGCCTGGCCAGGAGGTATGCTTATACAAGGCAAGTAGACAAAGTTTTTTGGGGGGACTGTCAGTTAAAAAAAGCATTGATTAAATATGTTTTGAAAGGATGAATCCTGTGCACAGGCAGTATGGAGGGTTAACGGGGGACTGACTGCCTGGCAAAATGAGGGCTGGATCTTGTTTGTGTCCCTGCCCTTTGGGGAGAATCCGGCAGCAAGTTTATCTGGGAAGCCAGGCTGGTCTTTTTTTTTTAGCTTAAAACCAAGTTGGAGAGGTTATTTGCCTAAAAAGTATTTAAATAATATATACAAATGATTTTAGTAAGTTTATAATTAATTATATATTGAACATATTGGCATGGAGGATTAGCATACTATGAAGCACGGGACTTTAGTAAAAATCTTGCAGGAACAAGTCCAACCGGCTCTTGGATGTACAGAACCGGTGGCCATAGCTTTGGCCTGCGCCAAAGGAGCCCGCCTATTAGGCGGTGAAGTGAGGAACATAGCCGTTTCCGCCAGCAAAGGACTTTTTAAAAATGCCCATGGGGTCGGGATCCCCAAGACCGATGAGAAAGGGATTTTAATAGCAGCGGCGCTGGGCGCTGTAGCCGGAGATCCCGACTTGGGGCTGCAAGTATTGAAAAATGTCCAGATGGAAGATGTGGATAATGCTAAAAAACTTGTACGAGCAGGTCTGGTATCGGCTAAGTTCGTCAATGAACCTCAGGGGGTTTACGTGGAATCAAAAGTAGAAACTGCCAATGGAGAGGCAATTGTGCGCATAGATGGACAGCACAACAACATAAGTTATATTGAAGTTAACGGGCAAATAGTGCATCAACAGCATGTCGGGCAAAAAGTTACTAATGTGGGTTATAATTTAAAGGACTTTCCGCTTAATGATATTATTGCGGGGGCTGCCGGGCTGAAGCCGGAAGATATATCTTTTCTGCTGGAAGGGATAGCAATTAATAAACGCATTGCAGAATATGGAATTAAAAACAGAGTAGGCTTAGGAATCGGTGGGGGTCTTGCTTTGCTGCAGGAAAAAAATGTCTTAGGATGCGATATTATAGATCAGGTCAAGACCATGGTAGCTGCAGCCAGCGATGCCCGGATGGGTGGGGTGGACTTGCCTGTCATGACCAGCTGCGGCAGCGGCAATCAAGGCATTGTGGCTATTATGCCTGTAGCCATGATGGCTGAAAAACTGGGCAAAAGGGAAGTGGCAACAGCCAGGGCTTTGGCCATCAGTCACCTGGTCAATGTTTATGTCAAAGAGCACTTGGGAAAGCTGTCTCCTATCTGCGGTTGTTCCGTGTCTGCCGGTTTAGGTGCCACCGCGGCAATCACCTGGCTATTGGGCGGCAGCTTTGAGCAAATTTCCGGGGCCATGAAGAGCATCATAGCAAATTTAAGCGGCATGATCTGTGACGGGGCAAAGGGGAGCTGTTCCTTCAAACTGGCCACTTCCGCCGGAGAAGCTATCATTTGTGCTTACCTGGCAATTAACAATATTTATATTCATGCTGCCCAGGGCATTGTAGAGGAGAGCCTTGAGGGGACTATTCAAAACTTGAGCATGATCAGCAAAAAAGGCATGGAAAAGACCGATGAAGCTATTTTGGATATCCTTTTGCAGAGGGTTAGTTGAATAGGGGTAAAAACCGAATATTGACTAAGCTGGAAAGGGGAGCCGCCAACTTTCGCGACTCCCCCTTGTCTTTATAACAGCACCCGTTTAAAATTCAGGCGGCAGTTGTAATATTTCTTCATACCGGAACGCCATTATCAGCACTCTGCTGGCCACCCTGTTTGCCAAGAGCATGGAAACGGAAGAACACGCCGAACGGTTGAAAAATTACTGCCTGGCAATAGGCAAGGAATTGAGACTGTCTGTTAAGGAATTGGATGAGCTGGCGCTCCTGGCAGTGCTGCACGACATCGGGAAAGTGGGTATTTGTCTGGTGATGCAGTCATGCACCGGCAATTATAAAAATTTCCTCCGGCGGCAGGCAGCAAAATACTTCACTGCTATTTTCCAACCGTGTTTTGCTGTAAGGCGGGTCTGTTACTTTGGCTAAAAAGTGATAGTCCTTTTCCATATTTGCTTCCAGCTTAAGATAAAGGGTATGGCTGTCAGCATGGTTGACGACCTTTGTGATCACGCATTTAAAAACATTATGCCGGGGCAGTTGTCCCCGGTCCTCTGCTATTTTTAGCTGGTGGGGCCGGATGACAACGGTTACTTCCTGGCCTTTTTTCAGTTCAGGCCCGTAAACAAAAACGGGAAAATCATGAGTGCTTATTTTTGCTAATTGGCCTTCGATGCTATGGACTATGCCGGTAAAAATATTTTTAGCCCTGGTTAGCCGGGCTGCTCTCTTATTTGCCGGTTTGGTCAAAACAGTCTCTTTGTCGGCAAACTGGATGACTTTACCTGACTCGATGACTGCCATATGCGTTGAAAGACTGTATGCTTCATCAAGGCTGTGGGTTACCAAAAGCGTCGGTACAGGGTTTTGCTGCAAGAGATCTAAAAGCTCTCCCCGCAGCTTGCTGCGTACAGCGCTGTCCAGGGCAGAAAATGGCTCATCCAACAACAGCAACTTTGGTTCTACCGCCAGGGCTCTGGCCAGGGCCACCCGCTGCTGCTGCCCCCCTGACAGATTCTCAGGCTTTTTATGCTCCAATCCCTGTAACCGCATCTGGACCAGCAGCCGGGAGATTTTCTCCTGTTGTACTTCCTTTGGCAAATGCTTGATGCCGTAAGCTATGTTGTTGTAGACGGTGAGATGGGGAAAGAGGGCGTAATTTTGGAAAACATAGCCCACGCCCCGCTTTTGAGCCGGCAGGTTGACCCCCAGGTTACGGTCAAAGAAAACGGTGTCATTTAACCGAATCCGGCCTTCATCGGGAGTCAGCAGGCCGGCTATACATTTTAATGTCAGGCTTTTGCCAGAGCCTGAAGGCCCGAATAAAGCTGTTATCCCTTGACCGGTCTCAAATTTGATATTCAGGTTGAAGTCAGGCATAGCTTTTACAAAGTCTACCGTTAACATGCTTCACCTCAATACTTGTTTTCCAGCCGGTTTAAAATGAATAATATGGTGAAAGCTGTAACTGTGATTATCAATACTAAATAATTAGCCCTGGCTGTATCCCCGGCTAAAACAGCATCATAAATGGCGATGGGCATGGTTTGAGTCTTGCCGGGGATGTTGCCGGCTACCATGATGGTGGTGCCAAAATCACCTAAAGCTCTGGCAAATGCCAGAGTTACACCGGCGGCAATTCCCTTCCAGGCTAATGGCAGGGTAACCGTAAAGAATATTTCCCATTCGGGACGGCCCAGAGTCCGGGCAGCATTTTCAATGTTAACGTCAATGGCGCCAAAAGCTGCTTTGGCTGATTTTACCATCAGGGGTAGGGAGGAGATAAAGGCTGCCAGTACTGCCGCCTGCCAGGTAAACACCAGGTTCACCCCAAAACGGGTTTCCAAAAAGGCTCCCAGAGGACTCTGCCTCCCGATAGCTACCAGCAGGTAGTAGCCCAAGACTGTGGGAGGCAGAACCATAGGCAGTGTGAAAAAAGCATCCAATAAATTTTTGCCTATAAAATTTGCTTTGGCTAAAATAAGGCTAACAGGTAAGCCTACCATGATCACTAGTAAAGTGGCTAATCCGGCGACCTGCAGCGAAAGCAGCAGCGGCTGCAGTTCACTGCTGCTCATTTTCTTCACCCGGCAAAATAAAGCCGTATTTTTTCAAAATAGCGCGTCCCTCCTGGCTTTGGACAAATTTTGCAAATTTCTGGGCTGCTGTTTTGTTTTTGCTGTTTTGCACGATTCCCATGGCTTGGATAATCGGCTTATGCAGTTTGTCGTCAATTAATGTGTATGGCAATTCGCCGGCTTGTACAATGGATAAAGCTATAATGCCTGCTTCCGCATTGCCGCTTTCAACCAAGGTCATTGTATCCCTGATATTTTGACCGTAAACTATTTTATCCTGCAGTTGGTCCCAGAGTCCGGCAGAATGTAATGCTTCTTTGGCGGCTAAGCCGTAAGGGGCATGCTCCGGGTTAGCGATGGCAATTTTTTTTATGTCTTCCCGTAGCAGATCTTGTAGAGTGTTGAGGGGTGTGGCAGCAGCTTTGCCGGAAAGCAGCACTATTCTTCCCCGCGCATATTGGCTAATGCTTTGCTTATCTATTACTCCCTGGGCCGCCAGTCTTTCAACGGAAGCAACGTCTGCTGCGGAAAAAATATCTGCCGGTGCGCCGTTAGCGATTTGCTGGGCCAACTGCCCGGTGGAGCCAAAGTTGAATTGTACCGGAATATTATATTTTTCAGTAAATTTTTGACCTATTTCCGTAAATGCATATTTTAGGTCAGCAGCAGCGGCAACTATAATGGTAGCTTCGGACCCTTTGTTGCTGCAGCCGGTAAAAAATAAGCTGCAAAGAAAAATAATGAGGAAAAGATTAAAATGCTTCTTAATAGTCAACACCCTTTCGTTACTGAACTGAATATTTCCTGGCGACTAATTATTGTTGCCAAAGTATTTGGCAAAGATAGCCTGCAGTGATTGCTCGCATTCCATGCTGAATTTATGATACCTTTCCATTAATAAACGGGCTTCCTCGGTTAATTCCGAGCCGCCTCCGCCGTTTCCTCCTGTTTTGCTGTTGATTAAATTAAAACCTAACTTTTTCTCCAGGCTTTTAATGAGGTTATGGGCTTGGCTGTAAGACATATTCATAGCCCGGGCAGCGCTGGTCAAAGAGCCAGTTTCCTCAATGCCTTTTAAAAGCTGGAAAGGGCCTTCTCCAAAAACTTTGCCGTTTTTATCAAGCCAGATTTTATATCTTAAATTGTACAAACTAATCACCTCGTTATCTTAATAAAAATATAACGCAATTATAGTGCGTTGTAAAGAGCACCGTAAAAAAAGACCGGCTTATTTTTCAGTACCGGTCTTTTGCATGGTAATGATTAACTTTAGGAAAATATATTTAACAGGCTTTTCTTTTTGAGTTTTTCTTCCAAGGTATAAATGCGGTCGATTTCAAGATGCTCTTTGGCGGCAATGGCAGTGATTATCTCCCTGTCTTTAAGTGCAAACCTGGCAGCAGTACCGCAACTGGAACTGATTTCCCGGGGTACCGGTATCAGTTTTACTTCAATGCCTCTCGTTTTCATTGCTTTTTCAAAGTTAAGAGAGTCGTATACCGAATGAAAAGTGGCTACGCAGTATTGCATGATATATTACCCTGTATTATTTTGTAATAATTAATTTGTATTCGTCTTCTAGCTCATTGATTGCTACTTTATATCCCTGACTTTCAGCAAATCTTTTCACATTTTCTTTGGCAACTTCGGTATCTACAAGGACTTGCACTTCGCCGCTAAATGCGTCTAATGCATTTTTGGTCATTACCACGGGTTCAGGACACGACCTGCCTCTGGCATCAACAATGTTACTGACCAAGAGCAACACCTTCTTTCGCTTTCATTGTGCTTTGAGTATTTTGCCATACCGTTAAGCCGGCAATGGCTAAAACTACTACGAGGCCGATTATAACTGCAACCTGGCCGTTCACCGGCACTCCTTTGGGGCTGGCTGCGGTGCCGAAATTATGGGCAAATGCTGCCCCTGCCATTAAGCCAAAGACCGTGACAGCGGCGTCGGTATCTCCCTCCGCAGAAAGGATAGTCTGTCTCAAGGGGCACCCGCCCAGCAAGACCGAACCTAAACCTGCCAAAGTCATACCTAAAAAGTTCCAGACAAAATCGTTGTGGGCGATGGGCTGGTCCACAAAACCTATTTTGAAAGCGGAGGGGTTTAAAATCAGGTTTCCTAGTAAAGCGAAAACAAAAATTCCAACTAGGCCGCTTAAAAGATGAAAGTCTTTAATTAAGATTGCATCTCTGAAGCCCCCGACAGTACAAAGCCTGGTTTTTTGCACCACAGCACCTATGATCAGACCTGCAGCCAAAGAAAAAAGCAGCGGAGCATGGGTAGCGCCGGGACCTTTTTGGCTGAAAAAGATAAATGCGGGCTGGGTTATTGCCAGCAGCAACAACACTGAAGCAAATACCGGCATGATATATCCGTTAACTGCTGTCTGTTTGTAATTTCTCCCCAAGGAAAATCCTTTTTTAATGAACTGAATTCCTATAACGATGCCGAAGATATAACCAAATAAACCTACCAAAGCATTCAGGTCCCCATTGGCCAGGCGTAAAATCATCCGCAGCGGGCAGCCTAAAAATACCAATGCACCAATCATCACAAAGAAGCCCAACACAAACCTGAGGAGAGGGGATGAGCCGCCTCGCGCCCTGAACTCCTTGGAAGTAAAGGCAATAATAAAAGCACCCAGAATGAAACCAATGATTTCCGGCCTGATGTACTGTACTGTTTCAGCCCTGTGCAGTCCCAAAGCCCCTGTAATGTCCCGGTAGAAACAGGCTACACAGACGCCCATGTTGGCCGGGTTGCCAAATTTCACAAGTAAGGCTGCCAAAATTCCGATAATTCCGCCGGCAATGATAATACCCGTCTTTTTCATCTTATTCCCCCTTTAAAAAAATTTTTTGATTTTTTCGCTTACTACGATAACTTCATCCGGACAAAAAGTAAAATTGAATGTTTTTATATACTACATTATGTACAATAAAAACATTATATGGTTTTAGGCAAGTTGGGAAATTTGAAAGAATGGCATATGAGAGCTATAAATAAGGTTTATCGGCAAAAGCAATAAAATAAAAATATTTTATTAATGGAAAAGATAATACTTATAGGTTTCTGTGATAAGATCCAGATGAGGTGAAGAACGTGCAAGTTTATATGGATAATGCGGCTACCAGCCAGCGTAAACCGGAGACGGTATTGAAAGCCATGGAGCAATTCTTCAAAGAAATAAACTGCAACCCGGGAAGGGGAGGTTATGAACTTTCCCTGGAAGCAGGCAGGAGGGTAATTGAGGCGAGAGCTGCTTTAGCAGGGTTTTTCAGTGCAGAGGACCCTGGCCAGGTAGTATTCACGCCAAATATTACGGTCGCCTTGAATATTGCTCTAAAAGGGCTTTTAACACAGGGCGACCACGTGCTGATCACGGGACTGGAACACAATGCGGTTGTCCGCCCTTTAACAGCTTTGTCCAAAGAGCGGGGGGTTACTTATACCGTGCTGCCTGCTGATTCCCGGGGTATTGTTGATCCCCAGGCGGTTATTGAGGCAGTGGGGCCCAATACGAGAATGATCGTGGCAACTCATGCTTCCAACGTTTGCGGTACGATCGTGCCTTTAGAGGAAATGGGGAAGCTGGCAAAAGAGTACGGGCTATACTTTGTAATCGATTCTGCCCAGACGGCAGGCTGCCTTCCCCTGGATTTCGAGGGACTGAATGCCTCAGTACTGGCCTTTACCGGGCATAAACATTTGTTAGGCCCCATGGGGATAGGGGGATTTTGCGTTAAAAAAGAAGTGGCGGAAAGGATGCAGCCTCTGTATGAAGGGGGGACGGGCAGTATATCCGACCGGGAAGAACAGCCTGGCTTTTTGCCCGATAAGTTTGAAAGCGGTACATTGAATACATTGGGAATAGTTGGCTTGGGGGCGGCAGTGGAATACCTCCGGTCTATAGGAGTAGATAAGGTACGGGCCAAGGAGATGGAGCTTACCGGAAAGCTGTTAAATGGATTAAGGGAATTACCGGGAATCACCATTTACGGCCCGCAGGACCCCCGGCTGCAAACCGGCACAGTGGCTCTGAACATGCATGGAATAGACAATGCGGAGCTGTGTTATGTTTTAGACCAAAAGTTTGGCATTATGACCCGGCCTGGCTTGCACTGCGCCCCTTTGGCCCATAAAACCCTGGGCACGTTTCCCGAAGGGGTATTGCGCTTAAGCCTCGGCCACTTTACTACTGAAGAAGACATAGACTATGTGCTGGATTGCCTGAGGAAGGTATGCCAGGCACTGACGGCCTAGGGCGAGTCATTAGTCATTAGTTTTTAGTTTGTCAGCGGACACCACTAGTTACAATTTTCAATCTTCTTCATTGTGCTGTGACAACAGCTTGAGGTATGTGACTTAATTTGGAGGTGTAGGATGATTGCGGCAGGCATCGATGTAGGTTCCACTTCCACTAAAGTGGTGCTTTTGGATAACGAAAAAATGTGTTGTAAAGTTAAGCCTACCGGATGGAGCCCCCGGCAGGCGGGCCGGGAGTGTTTTCAGGAACTGCTGGAACAAGAGGGATATAGGGATGAGCAGGTAGATATAATCGTTGCCACCGGTTACGGCAGAGTATCCCTTGATTTTGCCCATAAGGCGGTTACCGAAATTACCTGCCATGGCAGGGGTGCTGCGTTTTTGGTGCCCGGAACCGATTTGGTAATGGATATCGGAGGCCAGGACAGCAAAGTAATTAAAATTGATGAAAAGGGCAAAGTATTGGATTTTGCCATGAATGACAAGTGCGCTGCAGGTACAGGCAGGTTTTTGCAAGTCATGGCTATAGCTTTAGGACTGGATGTCAGTGAGCTGTCCGAACTTTCCAGAGATCACACGCCGGTGACAATAAACAATATGTGCACAGTTTTTGCGGAATCCGAAATTATCGGTTTATTAGCTCAGGGAGTTGAAAAAGGGAAAATAGTTGCCGGAATCCACGCTTCCATTGCCAGGCGGATGGCGGCAATGGCCAACAGGATGGGAACAAACGGAATAGTTACTTTTACAGGAGGTGTGGCATTGAATGACGGTGTAAGGCGCAGTTTGGAAAATGAACTTGGGAGGAAAATAGTGGTACCGAGAGATTGTCAGTTGGTAGGTGCAATTGGGGCTGCCTTAATAGGCCGGGAAATTTTATGCAATGAATTAATCAGTAATTGATCATGCAGGTATTTTATGGAGAAACGGAGGAATTACAATGGCTGATTACAGACAAATGTGGACTGATTTGGGGATGGATTTGGAAAAACACGACCTACTTTGTGAAGTCTTGCCAGAGGTATATACCAATATTTACCTGGAGCAGGAAAACCGCCCGGAAGGTATGGAGTATTTTAATTTTGTTGTTTCTGAAATCCACGGCGTCAGGCCGGCAGAATTGATCGAACATCAAAAGAAAGGCGGTAAAGTCTTCGGCACATTTTGTATTTTTGTACCCGACGAAGTAGTTTTTGCTGCCGGCGGGATTGCAACCGGCTTATGTGGCGGTTCCCAGTTTTGGGTCCCTGAAGGTGAAAAAGTGCTGCCGGCAAATACTTGTCCGTTGATCAAGGCTTCAGTGGGAGCCCGCCTGGGAAGGACATGTCCTTTCTTTAGGATTGCAGATATATACATCGGGGAGACTACTTGCGACGGCAAGAAAAAAGCCTGGGAGATATTATCCCAGGATGTGCCTGTATATGTCATGGACCTGCCCCAGATGAAGAGAGTTAAGGATATTGCTGCTTGGGAAGATGAAATCAAGCTGTTTATGCAAAAGGTAGAGGAAGTGACCGGCAATAAGGTAACCTCTGAAGGATTGGCAGAGAGCATCAGGTTGATTAACGAGAAACGTAAAGCCTTGGCTCGCCTGTATAACTCCAGGAAAAATTCCCCTGTGCCTATCAGCGGCAAGGATGTGTTGCTCGCTACACAAATTGCCTTCTATGATGACCCCGCTCGCTTCACTGCCCAGACCAATGCCCTCTGTGACGAACTGGAAGCCAGGGTGGCAAAAGGTGAAGGGGTATTCCCGGTAAATGCACCGCGGATCATGATTACCGGTACACCAATGGCTATCCCCAACTGGAAGCTGCACCACCTGATTGAAACCAGCGGGGCAGCGGTTGTAGTTGAAGAAATGTGCACCGGTACCCGTTACTTCGATAACTTGGTTGATGAATCCCAGGCAACTTTAGAAGGTCAAATTCGGGCGCTGGCTGAGCGGTATATGAAGATCAACTGTGCCTGCTTTACTCCCAACCCGGGCAGGATAGACGATATCTTGCGTTTGGCAAAAGAGTATAAGGTAGACGGAATTATCGATGCCAACTTGAAGTTCTGCGGGCTGTATTCAACGGAAAGTTATAACGTGCAGAACGCACTGAAAGAAGCCGGCATACCTGTGATGCATTTGGAAACCGATTACAGCGAACAGGATGCTGAGCAGCTCAGGACCAGAATTGAAGCATTTGTTGAAATGCTGGGGAAATAACTAGCTATGTTTGAAGCAGAAGTATTTCAATACTATATTTTATTTCCTAATCATTTTGAGGGGCTGCGTCTTCACAAGGAACTGAAGTCCAGGGGGGTTAAGGCTACTATCACACCCACTCCGCGGAGGGCAAGCAGCTGCTGCGGCATTTCCCTACTTGTGACGGAAGAATACATTGAAGCGGCAAAATCAGTTATTAAGACAAGTGGAGTGCAGGTAGAAGGCATTTTTAAGGAACGCAGGTCAACGCCTGCAGTATGGAATAAGTTTTGTTAATAAATGGCGGCGGCCCAGGGTTATATAATAACCTGTGCCGCCGCTTTTTGATAAGGTTTATTAGGGAGGATACCTTTGTTGCTTTTATGGATAGGATTAGAACAACAAAGCAATAAATAATTGTTATACTTCAGGCAATGATTATAAATGATTTTTATTTTACTAATTAGTTGGTTTTATATATAATGTCTAATGTGAAGAAGGGCTATTAGCTCAATTGGCAGAGCAGACGACTCTTAATCGCCAGGTTGAAGGTTCGAGTCCTTCATAGCCCACCAACATTAGTTCACAGAGGTAGCTTTTAAACAAGGAGGTATCTTTATGCAAAAGGTTAGACAGACTAAAGTGCTCAAATTATTTGTACTTTCCCTTGTGGCGGTTTTTTTGCTGCCGGCCTTGGCCGGCTGCGGTCAAAGGGACCAAGGAAATTCTGCTGTCGATGACGCTAAAGTCCTAAAAATTGGCGGTATTCCCGACCAGGACGTGGCTCAACTGGAGAAGCAATTCAATGCGGTAGCAAAATATCTCAGTGAAGAGCTAGGTATCAAAGTAGAATATGTCCCTTCAGTGGACTACGCCGCTCTTTTAACAGCTTTTGAACGGGGCGAAATCCATTTGGCTTGGTTTGGCGGGCTAACCGGTGTGCAGGCTCAAGCGGCAGTCCCCGGAGCGGAAGCCATTGCCCAAAGACCACGGGATGCTAAATTCCATTCGGTGTTTATTAAGCAGTCCGTTTTACCAATTGAAAAACTGGAAGATTTGAAAGGGAAGACTTTTACTTTCGGCAGTGAAAGCTCTACATCCGGCCACTTGATGCCCCGCTTCTTCCTGAAGCAGGCAGGTATTGTCCCGGAAAAAGATTTTAATGGCGGACCAAATTATTCCGGCTCCCATGACAAGACGTACAAATTAGTCGAAACAGGCGCATTCCAGGCAGGTGCCCTGAATGAAGCAGTCTGGGAAAAGGCTGTGCAAGAGGGCAAAGTGGATACCTCTAAAGTTCAAGTATTTTATACCACACCTGATTTCTTTGACTATAACTGGACAGTTAACGCCAATGTGGATGAGGAATTTGGCCAGGGAACCAAGGAAAAAATCAAAGAAGCTCTCCTATCTATAGGACCTGAGCAGTCTGAGATCCTTGAGCTGTTCCAGACAGACAGCTTTGTCGAAACTAAAAATGAGAACTACGATGCCATCCGCGAAGTGGCCAAGGAGTTGGGAATTATCAAGTGATGAGGAAAGTAAAAACAATTTCGAACCCAATGTTTGAAATAAAGAATGTAAGCAAGTCTTACGGGGGGAATATTGCTTTATCCCCCCTTTCCCTTACCGTCAGAAAAGGCGAAACAGTGGCGCTGGTGGGCCCCAGCGGGTCTGGAAAAACTACATTGTTAAACATCCTGGCCAATATGATTAAACCCGACAGCGGGGAGGTTATAATTGACGGTATTCCGGCGGGAAAGCTCAGGCCCGGCAGGGAGATGTCCGGCAAAGTGGGGATTATCCATCAGCAGCTTGATTTAGTAGACCAACTGCCGGTAATCCATAACGTGCTGGCGGGGCGCTTGGGCCAGTGGAGCTTGTTCCGCTCCCTTTTATCATTGATTATTCCCCAGGATAAGGAACTGGCGGTAAATGCCCTGGAACGGGTCGGTTTGCTAGAAAAAATTTACTCACGGACCTCTCATTTGTCTGGCGGGGAGCAGCAGCGGGTGGCGCTGGCCAGGATCTTGGTGCAGCGGCCACAAGCCATTCTGGCTGATGAACCTGTTTCCGCTTTGGACCCTGCCCGGGCCGAAGACCTGCTGCAGCTGCTGGTGGGCTTTGCCAGGGAGGAACAGCAGACGCTGATAGCCAGCCTGCATTCGGTGGAATATGCTACCAGGTATTTTTCCCGGATCATTGCTCTCCGTGAAGGAAAAATTTATTTTGACCGACCGGCGGTTGAG
This sequence comes from Zhaonella formicivorans, assembly GCF_004353525.1. NCBI lineage: Bacteria > Bacillati > Bacillota > Clostridia > Neomoorellales > Zhaonellaceae > Zhaonella > Zhaonella formicivorans. The sequence goes on along the minus strand of NZ_CP085524.1, from coordinate 1,982,097 downwards.
GTGAAGGACAGCGACCTGGCTCAGCTCTATGAGCTAAAGGAGGATGCCAATGCCAAGGCAGTTTCTTGACTTGCATAACCGGACCGTTCTATCTATCTTCCTCATTGCCGCATTTATCTGGAGCCTTTTTTCCGTTCAGTGGGGAGATGATTTATTTCATCCCGGAGGTAAGGCTACTATTTTACAGCTTGTAAAAGCCTTTTTTCAGCCGGATTTGTCCTCGGGAACCCTGCAGGTGGCGCTGATTTCTGCCTGGCGGACGATTGTATATGCCACCGCCGGCATGTCAGTGGCTGTAATATTAGCGCTGGTTTTTGGCGTTTTAGCTTCGGGGATCCTGGCGGAAAAAACTATCGGGCGCATGGCTTCCATTGGCTTTTTCCGTGGATTATTGGGTTTTATGCGGGCCATTCATGAGCTGGTATGGGCCTGGCTTTTTGTTGCTGCTGCAGGACTTTCTCCATTTGCTGCAATTTTTGCCTTGGCTATTCCGTATGGTGGAACCCTGGGACGGATTTTCGCCGATATCTTGAATGATGTGCCCAGGGAACCGCTCAAATCCCTTCAGGCCAGTGGAGCAGGTAAAGTGCAGCAGTTTTTTTATGGCTATTTTCCCATGGCCATGGCCGATATGGTCAGCTATACCATGTACAGGTTTGAATGCGCCATTCGCTCCGCCACAATCATGAGTTTTATAGGGTTGGGCGGCTTAGGCTACCAAATTAACATTGCACTGCAGGATTTACGTTACGACCGGGTCTGGACACATATTTTCTTTTTAATCGGGTTGGTTGTGCTGGTTGACTTTTGGAGCAACCAGCTGCGCAGGAGGCTGGTGGCATGAAAGCGGAACAGGAAATAAGCAGAATGCTTAGGCCAAAACGTTGCAGTAACCGGGTCGTATCTTTCGCACGCCGCCTGGACACTGTAAAAATTTCGCTGTGGGCAGTCTTAATACTGGTGACGGCATCCTGGGCTTTTATTTTTACAGCCGATGGGGCCAGCCTTACTGCATATTTTTCTGCAAGAAACCTTTACTATGCCAAAAAATTCTTTAGCAATATGCTGGGTTTAGGCTCTGAAGCTCCGGCATTTTTGCTGGCGGAGAACTGGCTTAATGGCCTGAAACTTACTTATGAAACACTGCAGATGAGCGTTTTGGCTATCGGCTTTTCCGCAATCGGCATGCTTTTTACTGTCATTCCTGCCGCCCGCACTGCGGCTGACGGTTCCTTAACCCTTAAAAGCACTTGGTACGGGTGGCTGGCTTTCGGTTTTATCCGCCTATTATATATTTTTTCCAGAGCAGTACCGGAACTGGTCTGGGCCATGTTAATTATTTTTATCTTTAAACCGGGTATACTGCCGGGCGCTCTTGCCCTGGGACTGCATAATTTTGGTATTCTGGGCAAACTGTGCGCGGAAGTAGTGGAGGACCTGGACTTACGTCCCATCAGGTCTTTGCGGGCCAGCGGCGCCGGTACCTGGCAGTTGCTCTTCTATGGGGTTTTTCCTGCCGTCACTCCTAAATTCCTCACCTTTTTGTTGTACCGCTGGGAGGTAATCATCAGGACCACAATCATCGTGGGTTTTGTGGGTGCAGGAGGCCTGGGGCGCCAGTTTAAGCTAAGCATGAGCTGGTTCCATTATACGGATATAACACTTCTTTTAATTTGCTATTTCCTGTTAGTTATTTTTGCTGATCTGTGTTCGGGACTGCTTCGCCGTTTGGCGCAGTAGTTCAAATTTTCAATAACCGGAGGTAATGGGATGAGTTCTATTGGACAGCTCAAGGGAAGCAATTAATAAATAAAGGTTATCAATACATGAGTAGTAATAAATATTTTTTATTTTACAAATTAAAAAGTTTTATATACAATGTCCATTGTAAAGGCGGGCTGTTGCTTAATTGGTAGAGCAGAGCTTATTTCATTTGACTTTCTCCTATTGCCGGCTAGCGGAACCGGACATTCCCTGCTGATTAGTTATCTAGAATAAAGAGGCAGAGGGGGTCATGGTTCCGTTTTTTATTAAAACTAACCTAGTAACTAAATAAGGATGGAGGGGGTGAGATAGAATGGATAAACAATTGGACATGAGGGGCGTATCGTGTCCCGGGCCGGTAATCACAACAAAAAAGGCATTGGAGGAGATGGAGGCAGGAGAATTAGTCACTATTGTGAATAACGAAGCGGCCAGAGACAATGTAGTGAGGTTTGCTCAAAGTCAAAATTGCCTAGTTAGGGTAGAAGAGCAGGGATGTGATTATTACATTCATATCAGTAAAGGCATACTGGCTGCAGAGGACAAATGCTGTAAGACCGCCAGCAATTCGGCATATTTAATTACTTCTGATAAATTGGGAAAAGGGGACGACGAGCTGGGCTCAGTTCTTATTCGCAGTTTGTTGTACAGTCTGGCTGAAAGTGAAGACGCACCCGGTGTGTTAATTTTTATGAACTCCGGAGTGAAGCTGGTCTGCGAAGGTTCGCCGGTATTAGCTGAATTAAAGGCTCTGGAGAAAAAAGGGACAGAACTGCTGGCCTGTGGGACCTGCTTAGATTTTTTTCACCTTAAAGAAAAGTTATGCGTCGGTTCGATTTCCAATATGTATGCTATAGTGGAGAAGATAAACGAAACAACAAAAATTATTAGTATATAGTATAGTAAGCTTAAAAGGAAGCAGCAGTACACTTGACTCTGCTGCTTCCTTTTTTCATTAATGCTTTACAAAAACCACATTAATAGCTTTTACCAAAGCATCAACTTTATCGCCTTGTTTGAAGCCCGCATCTTCCAAGCTGTCTCGCGTCATCACGGACGTGAGTCGGGGTGAATCAGCCCCTCAGCCGCCAACTCACATGGTTACCTGCGCCATTAATCCATCAGATTTAATAGATTCGATTTCGCCGTGTAAATTGTTTCGTACTCCGGCTTCCATAAAATCACCTCCTAACTTTCATGCATTATTATTATTGGCCGGTGTAATATGCATTAATCATTTGCACAACGGAATAATCAAAAAAATACTTATCATAGTACACGTAGACATAAAATTATTTTATTGGACTAATAAGTAAAACGCCATTATCATAAATTCGGGATTAAAAATAAGAATGCTTAACGGATCCTTTACATAGGGTGCTATAAAGATAAGGTGGTTTTTAGTGAAAAACGTTACAAAAAAGCATAAAGTTATAATTTTCAAATTTACTATTTCTCTGGCGCTTATAGCTTGGCTTGTTATGAGCATAGAATGGGCTCAAGTAGCTGTGCTCTTAAGCGGAGCTAAAACAGGATGGATTATTGTGGCATTTTTATGGGTTATAGTTTCCGTCTTAGTCAGCGCTTATAAGTGGCAGCTTGTTGGTAAAGCTGCCGGACTTGACATGCCTTTTAAGGTCTTATGGCAGGCTTATTGGGCAGGATTGTTTTTTAATAATTTTTTACCTTCAAGTATCGGGGGAGATGCTTTGCGGATTTACTGGAGCGGGAAATATGCCAATGACTTGACAGGTGCCACTGCTTCTGTGGCAGTAGAGAGGATTTTGGCAACTTTGGGTCTGTCGCTGCTGGCCTTACTGGCGATTCCTTTCGCCGGAATAAATGTTCCTAATTTGGCATTGTTTTTCCTGGCTATGGTTTTATTGAGTTTGCTTTTATTATTTATAATTCTCTATCCCAAAATGCTTGATGTTTTAACAAGGTTATGCAAAGCATTTCCGCGGTGTGTTAAATTTCTAGAATGTTTCAGCAGCCATGGTAAAAGAATGAGAAAGAGCCATATACCCTTATTTAAAGCTTTGGCCTGGTCGGTGGTTTTTCAGTTTTGCGTAGTGATGGTCAACTACAGCTTATTCATGGCTTTAAATATTACCCAGGTAAATTTAGTGCAGGCCTGCGTTTTAATTCCCGCCACTTCTGTGGCAGCCATGATTCCAATTGGTATTAACGGCTATGGGACCAGAGAAGGAGCATATGTTGCATTGTTTTCCTACCTGGGAGTCACCAAGGCCGGGGCTATGACTGCTTCTGTTTTATTTGCGTTGGTTGTCAGTATGGCAAGCCTCTGGGGAGGCTGGATTTGGTTGAAAAACGGGCATGTGAAAGGGAGGGCTAACGGTGAAAAGTACAATGCAGGAGAAAGCTGCCAACTACTTTGCGAAAGGGTATAATTGCTGCCAAAGTGTTTTACTGGCTGCTAATGATCTTTGGGCTCTGGAGATAAGCCCCGATGTAATAGCTTCGGCTCATTTTTTCCGTGAAGGGATGGGTGCCGGATGCACCTGCGGCGCTCTGGTCGGATGTGAAATGGCCTTAGGCATTATTCAGCAGCGCAAAGGCGTATCTTTAAAAGCAAAGCCGGCCTGTCAACTCCATGACAATTTTGTCAAGGCTTTTGGCTCATCATGCTGCCGAGTCCTGCGCAAAAAACAGGGTGTTTTAGAGAGGGCTACCAACCAAGGCTGCAAAAAAATAACTGCTCAGGCTGCAGGCATCTTATATGACTTGTTTGAGGAGCTTAAGGTGGCTATGCCTGCATAGTTGTTTTATTTTTGTAATGGAAGGGAGATTATCTTGAGCAATTTAAATGTTCATGGAATTATTAATAAAGCTCTGGACGGACAATTGATCTCAGGGGAAGAGATTGCCCAATTATTTTCCCTGCCTCTTTTTTCAGAGGAATCTTTTTTAGTACAGTGTGCGTCCAGAAAGATGAGCGAATCAGCAAATGAAGGCTATGCGGAGATCCACGGGCAGGTGGGCTTAAATCTGGCACCGTGTCCTAAAAACTGTGCATTTTGCTCATTTGCGGCTTCCAACGGGATTTTTAAGGAACACAAGGTGGCGCCGCTGGAAGAGATTGTAGAAAAATGCCTGGCATTCGAAAAAGCAGGTGCAAATGCCGTTTACTTAATGGCTACAGCCAATTTCCCGTTTGAAAATTTTATAAGGGTTGGAAAAGCAGTGCGTTCAAATCTGCAGCCTGAAACCATTATGGTTGCCAACATAGGCGATTTTGATTATGAGCAGGCGGTGCTGCTGAAAGAAGCAGGGTTTTCCGGCGTTTACCATGCTTTAAGGTTGGGAGAAGGCATGGTAACAGCTATCAAGCAGGAAATGCGTTTAAAGACTTTCCGGGCAGCCAGGGATGCAGGACTTCTTTTAGGAACCTGTGTGGAACCGGTTGGTCCGGAGCACTCTGTGGCAGAGCTGGTTGAGAAGACTTTGATTACCAGGGAAGCTCAACCTTGTTACAGTGGGGCTGCCAGGAGGATTCCCATACCAAATACCCAGCTTAGTAAGTACGGCATAGTCAGTGAAGCCAAAATGGCCCATATTCTGGCTGTGGTCCGATTAGCCATGGGTTACAGTGTTCCAGGTAATTGTACACATGAGCCTAATGTTTTAGGGGCATCTGCCGGGGCAAATTTAATTTGGGCTGAGATGGGTTCAAACCCCAGGGATACTGAACAGGAAACTTCTGTGAGCCGGGGCTTCACCGTAGAAAAATGTAAACAAATTTTTGCAGAAGCCGAATGGAAAATATTATCAGGTCCGTCAAAAATATTTTCAAAAAAATAAAGTGCCTTTTAGGAACTTAAGCCAACATAGTAAAAACTGGAGGTGCTTTGATATAAATAAGATATTAAAAGGCTATAAAGGCAAGTTGCTGGCATTGTCGATCATAGGATGTTTGTATTATTTTGTCCCAATTATAAAGATAAATGTCAACCAGGCATTTTTTATACTCAGCAATGTGGATGTGGAGTTAGTCAGGGACTATATACTGGGCTTCGGTATTTGGGCCCCTATCGTATCTTTTCTGCTGATGGTCTTTCAGTCTGTAGCGGCTCCGTTACCTGCCTTTATCATTACTTTTGCTAATGCGGGTCTTTTCGGTTGGGTAAAGGGTACTATATTGTCTTGGTCCAGTGCAATGGCGGGCGCTGCACTTTGCTTCTATATTGCCCGTTTTTTGGGAAGGGATGCGGTGGAAAAACTCACTTCCCGGACCGCCCTGCAAAAAGTGGACGATTTTTTTGCCCACTACGGGAAGTATGCTATATTAATTGCCAGGCTGTTGCCGTTTATTTCCTTTGACATTGTAAGTTATGCTGCGGGACTGACTTCAATGGGTTTTGGGCCGTTTTTCATTGCCACAGGCATTGGTCAGCTTCCGGCAACAATTATTTACTCTTATATTGGAGGGATGTTGGTAGGTACGGTCAAGACTTTTGTTACAGGTTTATTGTTGCTGTTTGCCCTGAGTACATTGATTATTTTATTTAAAAATATTTGGAAAGACAAAAAGAGAAAAGAAGGTGAAAAATTTGCAGAGGACTTTTAAAGTCAAACACTTATTAGTTATTATATTTGTTTTGCTCAGCATCGCTTTGGGGTCGGCAGGATGCGTTAATAATACTGCTAAAGAAAGTGAAGTTCCTGCCGGTGAGTTTGATATCTCAGTATATAAGAACAATGATTTTTTAATTACTCCGCAGCAGTTAAAAAAATTGCTGGGGAGAGAAGATCTGGTTTTGTTGGATTGCAATAAACCGGATATATATGCCAAGGAACATATTCCCGGAGCTATCGGTATCGGACTCCATGCGTTTTCGGACAAAATCGGAAAGCCCGGGGATCCGGGCTGGGGAACGATAAAAAACAAAGAGGATTTGAAAAAAACTCTGGAATCCCTTGGTATTGACAATAAGAAAACTGTTGTCTTCTATTCTGATGTATTTAGGGGTCCCGGCGCAGACGGCAGAGCAGTGTGGCAGTTAAAAATGGCAGGATTGGATAATGTCAAACTGCTGGTTGGCGGTCTTTCCTACTGGAAAGAGCTTGGCTATGAGGTTACCGATGAAGTAGCGGAACCGAAACCAATAACAGGCGTAGTGCTTAAAGATTATGATGAAAGCTATGCTGCAACAAAGGAGTATGTCTTTAACAATTTAGGTAAACAAGTCTTAATTGATGTCAGGACAGAGGAAGAATTTAAAGGTTCTCAAAAGGCAGGAGAGCCAAGAGGAGGCCATATTAAGGGTGCTGTTAATATGCTTTGGTTGGACCTTTTAAACAAAAATGGTACTCCTAAAAGCCCGGAAGAAATTAAAAATATTATGGCGTCTTATGGCGTAAAGCCGGAAGATGACTTTACAGTTTACTGAACTATGGGAATCAGATCAGGATATACATCCATGATCCTCAGAGCCGTTGGCTTTGAGAAAGTTAGAAACTACGAGGGCTCAATCTATGAATGGGGCGGAGATCCCAGCATGCCGATGGAGAAATAGTTGGCTTTTAAGGCCCGAAAACTTTTTGCTTATGTTTGCAATGAATTTCAGTGTGCTGCCGGTGCTACGACGGCAACACTGCATCTATTGGCAGACAGTCTGAAAGGATGGCAGGCAGTGAATATTTCCGTCATTATACCTACATATAATGAGGAAAAAAATATTGGCCGCACTTTGAAACAGTTGGCAGGTATGCCGGGTCTGGAAATAGTGGTCAGCGACGGCGGCAGTAGTGATAATACCTCAAAAATTTGCGCCTCGTATCCTGTCAAGTTTATCTGTACCTCCAAGGGGCGCGGCAAGCAGTTAAATGTCGGTGCTGAAACGGCAACAGGGGATATTTTCTTTTTCCTGCATGCCGATTCAATTGTAGAAAAAACGGCTTTTGCTGAGATGCGCGCAGCCGTACAATCAGGTCACAAGTGGGGGTGCTGCACCTTATCTTTTGATGAAGACACTCCCTTTTTTCAGATAACAGCAGCTGCTTCAAGGCTGAGAGCCAAAGTCTTCAGCATCTGCTTCGGAGATCAAGGAATTTTTTGTGAACGACAGTTTTTCATATCCAATGGTGGTTTTCCGGATATTCCTTTGATGGAAGATCTCTCTTTATCTCAAAAGCTGCGCCGCTATTCTGCTGCAAAAGTACTATCGGCAAAGATTATTACCAGCTCCCGGCGTTTTAAAGAACAAGGTCCCTTGAGGACGTTGCTCTTGATGCAAAAACTGAAGCTATTGTTTTACCTTGGAGTATCACCTGACAGTTTGGCTAAAATGTATTCTTCGAAAAGGAACCAAATATCATGTTTCCGGCAGTAATTGTGATGAGCAAAGTCCCTTTGCCGGGAATAAGCAAAACCAGGTTAATGGAAAAACTATCGGGGGCGGAATGTGCGGCTTTTCAGATGGCGTGTTTGTTGGATATCGGGAAGATGTTGAGGGAAACAGGTATCAAGTGTTACCTTTACTATACCGGGGGCAGTCCGGAGCTTTTTAGGGAAAAGCATTTGGCTGAACTTGGTTTCCCGGGTTTGGGTTTCACCTCTGAGCAGTTGGGTTTGTTTGAAGTGCGTCCCCAGGCAGAAGGTGATCTGGGGCAAAGGCTTGATGACGCCTGCCGTCAAGTTCTTCAGAACCATGATCGCCTGGCAGTGATCGGCACGGACACCCCTGATATTACTTCTGATACTATTTTAAGGGTTTTTAAGGAATTAGACAGCTGTGATATTGTTTTGGGGCCTGCTCTTGACGGGGGTTATTATTTACTTGGTTTAAAGGAGGTGCATACAGTTCTGTTTCAGGATATCCGGTGGGGGACGGGCTATGTACTGTTTCAGACACTGGAAAAGGCTCGTAACGCCGGGTTAGCTGTCAGCTTGTTGGAAGAGAAAGGGGATGTAGATACCTGGGAAGATTTGCTATTCTTTTACCATGTTGGTACAGCTAAAAAGTATAGGTTTGCAAACAGACTGCAGTCTTACCTTTTTGCAGAAAAAATGATTCACAAATATGCCGGAACTATATCGGAACTATATAAGGAAAAAGCAAAGAATGAAAACAGCATGATACATGAGTAGTTTTTATTAACCGGCGGATTGCAGAAAGACGAATCAGGTTAGGAAGTTACTATAATGAGTAGAAAGGATGATACCAATGACTTCCGTAATTAGCAGAAAATTATATATTTTTCTCCTTGTAGCCAGCCTTTTTCTTTTCGGTTGTTCTCAATCGGGTGACACAGTGAAAACAGATCAAACGGGAGAGCAAGCGGAAAAATTTTCGGTAATTACTGCTGAGGAATTAAAAACAAAATTGGATGATAAAGATTTTGTTATTGTGGACATTAGGGATGAAGCCGCTTACATAGGCTGGGCTTTGGATGGGCTTGAACGAGGAGGTCACATCAGGGGGGCGGTAGATTTCCCCTATCCCTGGCTCAAGAAGATGAATAAGCAAACTCTTACAGATACGTTGAAGACAAAAGGGATCACTGCGGATAAAAATATTGTCATCTATGATGTGGATAAGGGCAATAGTGAAGCCATGGCAGGCGCTTTAAAAGAACTGGGATACAAAAATATCTATATCTACAAGGGTGGTGCGTCTGAGTGGGCTAAAAACAAAGATTTGCCCATGGAAAGCTTGCCTAATTACTCCAAATTAGTTCATCCTGCCTGGGTAAACGATCTAATAAATGGAAAGAACCCTGAAACTTACCCCGGCAAAGGGTATAAACTTTTTGAAGTAAGTTGGGGTCAAGGAGAAGATTATAAGAAAGGGCATATCCCCGGAGCTGTTCATATCAATACTGACGAAGTTGAATCGGAACCTTTATGGAACAGGCTGTCCGACAAAGAGCTGGAGAAAATGCTTTTAAACAACGGAATAACCCATGATACCACTGTGGTTCTATATTCTGCTGATACCACCCCTGCAGCCAGAGTAGCCTTAATCATGATGTACATGGGTGTGGAGGATGTTCGCATTTTAAATGGCGGCTTTGAAGCATGGAAAAATGCGGGATTCGAGATCGAAACAGGTTCTAATCCGAAAAAACCTGTTACTGACTTTGGCAAGCCTACGCCTGCCCATCCGGAATATATAATCGATATGCCCGAAGCAAAAGAACTTTTAAAAGATCCCAATGGGTGCTTGGTTAGTATACGCAGCTGGGCTGAACAGATCGGGGAGACCAGTGGTTATAGCTACATTAAGCCAAAGGGGAGAATACCTGGTGATGTTTGGGGCCATGACATAAAAGATTACAGAAATATTGACCAGACCATGCGCAATGCGGCTGAAATACAGGCGTTTTGGAAAGAGTGGGGTATTACACCTGATAAAAAAATAGCTTTTTACTGCGGAACGGGTTGGAGGGCTGCAGAAGTCTGGTTTTATGCTTATGTAATGGGTTGGCCGAATATTTCCGTTTATGATGGTGGTTGGTATGAGTGGAGTTCTGATAAAAATAATCCTATTGAAACTGGTGAGCAAAAACCCCCGATGTAATAAAATATTGCTGGAAAATGAAAGAGGCAGTGGCGATTTCTGCATTGCCTCTTTTGCTTAGCGACAAACAACTAACCTGAAATGTAACCCTTGTGTCCTGCTTTGGAATGACAATGTCCTGCGAAGAGCAGCGTGATGGTCTGTTGATAAACTGAGTAACCGTCTTTGTTACGTAAAAAGCTCATTTTGAAATTTTTTGCAATAGGGAGGTTAAAATGAAAAAAAGCACAAGGTGCATTAGTTTTCCCGCGTTTATTTTTACTAAAATACTGCCGGCGGTTTCCTGGCTGCTGCTGCTTTTGAGCCTTCTTTTACAAATTGGGGTACAAAAGAGAATGGGAATACAAAGGGACTTATATGTGCGTAACCGCGCTCTTCAGCAAACAGTATTCACTCCTGAGCTGGTAATGCTTTATAAGCTTTTAATCCTGCTCGTACTCCTTTGGTTGATTCTCTTTCTCTTTAGGATGATTATCAGGAAAAACAATGAAAATCTCAGCCGGTTTGCAGTTTTAACTTTATTCGGTTCTGCGTTTGCTCTTAACCTCTTAATGTTTTATGGGAAAATTTCCTCGCCGGCATATCCTTGGATAGTTCTGGCCAGTCTGTTGTTTGTTATAATACAGTTAACCAGGCTAATCTATTATTACCGGTTTCTTAGTATAAGGTAAAGAGTTTCACTTTGAATCCAACTAAATAAAATGGGCTGATGAGGTGAGGCAATGGAACATTTTACATTTCAGTGGCAGACTGGCGACGGGTTGAGGCTTTTTGCCCAGGGCTGGCGACCGGAGGGACCAAAGGCTGTGGTTGGTGTCGTCCATGGCTTGGGGGAACACGGCGGTAGATATCTGAAATTGGCTCAATTTCTGGTGCCGGAGGGCTATGCGGTGCTCACCTTTGACCAGCGCGGGTTTGGTCGGTCTGAAGGCAGGCGCGGGCATACACCTGGATATGATTTTTTGCTTGACGACATTGACGAATTTTTGCAACAAGCAGCGCTGCGGTTTCCAGGTAAGCCGCGCTTTTTATACGGACACAGCATGGGGGGAAATCTGGTGTTGAATTATGCTCTGCGCAGGAAACCGAAACTGTCCGGAGTAATTGCTACCGGCCCTTGGCTGCGCTTGGCATTTGAGCCTCCTCCCTGGAAGATTTGCCTCGCTAAAATCATGAACATGGTTATGCCTGCTTTTACCCAGTCTAACGGGTTACGGTCAAGGGACCTATCCCATGATGCAGAGAGTGTTCATTCCTACGAGCATGATCCACTGGTCCATGACCGGATTTCCGCCCGCCTCTTTACCGGCGTTTATGAGGCCGGTTTATGGGCCTTGGGCCATGCAGCTCAATTTGACCTTCCTCTTTTATTGATGCATGGCGGTGCGGACCGCATCACCTCACCGGAAGCGAGCCACCGGTTCGCCAGCCAGGTACCGGTCCACTGTACTTTTAAACTCTGGCCTGGGCTTTATCACGAGCTTTTCAACGAATCGCAAAAGGAAGAAGTGGCTAGGTTCTTGACCACCTGGCTGGATGAATGTTCATAATTTAATATCGCAAGTTAGGGACGTAAAATATCAAGTTTTTTGCAAAGTCGGTAAACTTTCTTATGGTTGATTATCAACTTATAATCTTTTTTCAAACAAATGCCAAGCTTTTGTATCCATAGGGAAAACCATCGCCGGTTATAAGCTAACCAAGGTATTCTTTGATAAGTTCATCCGGTATCTTTTCTCCCTTTTTGTTCAGAGAATAGCCTGGTATTTTACGTCCCGTCTGCCTTTTTGTTAATGCTTGTTCCTCCTAGCTAAATAGCTAAACCGATTTTTTAATATCTTCTACGATCTTAGAAACGATTTTTACTGCGCCCATTACGAATTGGGTGCAGTGCGCATACATCTCATCCGATTTTGATTTGAGCCCGGCGGTTAGCTCGTTGCAGGAAAGTGCGCCAAAGTTGTATTCAAATTCCTCCAGAAATGCTTGAACCGCATTGGCCGAGGGCTCTCTGGATTCACCGGGCGCTTTTCGCCCTGTAAGTAAGCCTAGTGCTGCAACGGAAGCCGTAATCGCACCGCATACAAGTCCGCGCTGCATTCCACCGCCAAAGCCGCTCATCGCCTTTATTATGTCAGGAGGCACATCCAACGTGCCCTTTGACATGAGCAAGTACATGGTGCTTTCAGCGCAGTTAAAGCCAGTGCAGTAAAAATAGTCTTTTACGCTGTCCCGGTCGGCCTGGGTAAAAACCAGCTTTACCGGTCGGTCGTGTTTAAAGGCAGCGGAGGTACCGCTAGCGGTACCTCCAATAATAATTTCTTTCGTCATTTTTATTCCCTTTCTTCGGGCAAGCTCCAATTGAAATAAGGCAGATATGGCTTACCTGCACGCTTGCGGAATTCATCTAGGTCTTTTTTCGACCAGTCATACATGCCCTTCCCGGTTTTAAAACCAAGCTTGCCAGCGGCAATATGCTCCCGAATTATATCTTGGGTTTGTGTGGCGTTGCATAGTGTGGGGAAGAGATAATCTTCAATATTGGCTATCAGATCCAACCCTGCATAGTCAAAATGCTCAAACAATCCGATGGAGGCGTATCTAGGGCCGAAGCTGCTCATGATGGTTTTATCGATATCCTCAGGAGTGGCGATGCCTTGCTCAACCATGTAAACCGCTTCTCTGTACAGCGCATGCTGGAGACGATTGCCTATAAAGCCCGGCGCACCTTTTTTCAAAACTACAGGCTCACGGCCTACTGAACGCAGCACGTCCACTGCAAATTGAACGGCAGCTTCGCTGGTGTATTGGCTCTTGACCACCTCTACACAGGGAACCAGATGGGGTGGGTTATAAGGATGTGCCACCATAAGCTTCTCTTTATCGTCTAACCCTGCCGCTAAGTCCTCTGCTGAAATGGCAGAGGTGGAGGAGGCAATGGCTTGGTATTGCTTGCAGTGCTTTTCAATCTCCCTATATACGCTGTGCTTTACGTCAATGCGCTCAAATACGCACTCGAATATGAAATCAGCATCTTTAATATCCATGTAGTCTTGAGTAAAGTGCAATAGCTTGGCACAGGCTTGGGCTTGTTTGGGTGTCACCAGTTTCTGATTGATCAGGTCCTGGTAGTAAGTATCATAGCGGGCCTGGCCTGATGCCGCTTCTGCCTCATTAATGGCGAGCATGGTAGTTTTGTAGCCGTTGCCGGTGAACAGCACCGCTAGGCTGGCACCAATCATTCCAGTGCCGATGATTGCTATATGGTTAACACTATCAAGTTTCATATGCAACTCTCCTTATACCTTTGCCAGCAGATAATCATAGACTACACGTACGTTGGCGGTCTGGATATAGTCCATAGCATCCTCTTGACCAATATCCACGGGGCAACGGTCGGCAAAGCTGATTCGCGCCACGCATTCTTCCTTAGACCAGCCCTTGGACATACCGTAGGCAACAGCAGAAAGCCATTCATAAAGGAAAGCAGCCTGTTGTTTAAGGTATTCCTTCTTGACCACAGGGCCGTGGCCGGGGACGATGTAGTCTACATCCAAGGTGGACAGGAAGTGCAGAGTGTTCAACAACGCATCGGGATCGCAACTATGCAGCCAGATCTGGCAATCGGAGAACACGGTATCGCCTACGAAGACCACGCGTTCCTCGGGAACATATACGCTGATATTGGCGTCGGAATGTCCTGGCGTGTAGTACAGCTTAAAAGTATGGTCGCCAGACTTGAATGTCATCCTGTCACTGAAAGTAATGGATGGGGGGTTGATGATGTAGTCTTCCTCCTTCGGCATGAAGGGCAAGCCCTCAGGATCTTGCCGCTGGATTACATCCAGCATGTATTCATAGGTGGTCATGTTAAAGGAAGCAGGAATCTTCCAGAAAGTATCGATCAGCTTCTCATGGCCGATGACGGGGCATTCACCCGCAAACCAATGGTTGCCGAAAATATGATCGATATGGGACTCCGTGTTGATCAGCGCTTTAATTGGTCCATGCTGCAAAGCAAAATTACGCATTTCCAGCAGTGGGGTAATCAATTGTGCCGTGTCGATAAAGACGGCACCTTCACGGGTGAGTACAATACTAGGATTACATCCTCTGATTTTAGTTTCAGTAAAGACATTTTTAGTGATTTGTTCCATGATTACCCTCCTACTTACATGTATTTTTCCAGTTCATCGATGAGAATTTCAGGGTTTGCGCAGCGGACGTATACATAAGGACGCTGCTTTGCGAATTGAGCAATAAAATCAGCACGTTTTTTGCGCAGTTCCGGTGTGTCAAACATTGGCATGGGGAAACCGGAAGAGAGCAAGATGTGCATGCCAAAGTAATCACATAGGCAGTGAAAAGTCTGATATTCTTTTTCATAATCTGCCATCAGGCCGGAAACGGTGGCGTAATTGCCGTCCATGTCCGGCATCATCACCAGGTCGATGTTGGCTTCACCTTGATAAAGGGCATATTCTGGATCCTTATCGAAGAACTTGGCCACACCTTCATCCTGGCTGGGCTTATCGATGCGCTCGGTACCTTTGGCGCGTTTGCGCAAGTAGACTTTTTGCGAACCCATGATATAGTTGCCGTCCCAATCCAAAACAGTAGTTTCGGTGGAGAGAATGGTTGCACCGCGCTTACAGGCGGCAATCTGGCTCATGCTTTTGCCGCGATTGCCCTCGCCTCCTAGGAACAGGATGTTCTTGCCTTTATAATTGACGGCTGAGGAATGGAACAAGAAACGGTCTTTTTCAAACAACTTGGAGGCTATAAAAGAAACCAAAATACGCTGAATCTCTCCTTCAAACCATTGCCCGCGCAGTGTGATGACTCCATCTTCATAGGAAATGGCCTTTTCAGCTTCGTCCTTATACCATATAAAATCAGCCTTAGGCAGTATGCTGCCTCTCTGATTGGTAGCACCACCTAAACGGTAGTTGAGGAAAGTCATATCCTCCAACACTTGATCAACGGGAGCCGCACTATGTACATCCAGTCGGATGCTAACGATGTCGCAATTAATTTGTTCTGTATAAATTGCCATAATTTTAATCCTCCAGTAATGAATTAGTCTAATGTAGTAATGGGTCTCGACTGGAGCAGGTAGAGCGTACCATTTTCAAAAGCCCATTCCATATCCTGGGGCTTACCGTAAAACGCTTCGACGCGCACAGCGATATCCACCAATTCCTTACGCTCTTGCTCCGAGAGCACCGGCAGTTCAACCATTTCTGCAGGAACGGGCACTTCTTTAACGCCGCCCTGCTCCGAAAGGCGAACCACCATGGTTTCCTTTTCAGCAATGTATTCGTTGACCAGCTCGTAACTGCCCTTTTTGATCCAGTAATTGTCAGGTGTAACGATGCCTTGCACTACGCCTTCACCAAGCCCCCATGCTGCTTCGATTACAACT
Source organism: Zhaonella formicivorans (assembly GCF_004353525.1). Taxonomy (NCBI): domain Bacteria; kingdom Bacillati; phylum Bacillota; class Clostridia; order Neomoorellales; family Zhaonellaceae; genus Zhaonella; species Zhaonella formicivorans. The sequence continues at coordinate 1,966,365 of NZ_CP085524.1, read as the reverse complement.
TCATCCTTTTCTTTGGTGATGGGGTTGGCTGAAAACATCACGCCGGCTTTTTCGGCGTTGATCATGCGCTGGACAACCACAGCAATGGAAATCTCCCGTTCATCAAAGCCCTTTTCATGGCGGTAGAAAATAGCCCTGTCGTTATAAAGGGATGCCCAGCATTCCTTTACAAATTTGACCACAGCATCAGAACCGATGACGAATAAGTAGGTATCCTGCTGACCGGCAAAGCTGGCATCCTCCAGATCTTCTGCGGTTCCGCTGGAGCGAACGGCAACCGGAACGTCACTGCCCAAACCGTTGTAATAGCCCTTGATTGGCTCAGCAAGATAGGGCGGTATAGGCGTATCCATGATCATATTTCTAATTTGTTTGGCAATGCTAATTAAATTGGAATTATTGCTCCAGTCAATTTGACTTATCAATGTTAGGGCACGTTCCCGCAGTCCACTTTCTTTCATGAAGTAGCTGAACATATCGGCACAAACTATGAAACCCTCCGGAACGGGAAGCCGGTTGCGATGCATCAGGCACAGGCTTGCGCCCTTTCCACCCGCCGAGAGTGCAAGCTCATCATTTGGGATCTCATTAAACCAAGCAAGGAAACGCATACGATTAGCCTCTTTTCTCTGTTGTCTCTTTTGCAAATTAATTTGCACTTGACTTTAGCGGTCGATTGCAGAAGAGGAAGTTTGTCCTGCCTCGTGGTCCAGTATTTCTACAATTCCTTTATTGCCATCCACGCGGATGCGCATCCCGGATTTAATCAGCTGAGTGGCTCGACGTGTACCAACTACACAGGGAATGCCAAACTCGCGGGACACCACCGCAGGGTGAGACAAAGCTCCTCCGGTATCTGTGACCAGCCCAGAAATCTTGGAGAAACTAACGACCCATGCAGGGTTGGTCATTTTGCAGACCAGAATATCACCTTTTTGGATTTCATCAAATTCAGCGGGGGAGGTGACAAACCTGGCAATACCCTCCACAACGCCGGGAGACCCTGGAATACCTTTTAGAATCGTTTTGTCGACAGGCTTTAAAGCCGCCTGCTCAGCCATTTCAGCCTCGAATTTGTGGGGATAACCCCAAAGGGTCTTATATGGCTCTTCGTATACCGCCCAGTGAGTTGCAGTACCATACCATTCACGAGGACGAATTGCCTTTGCTGCTTCCATCTCTGCCCTGCGCTGCTTGACCAGTTCCTTTACTGGGTAATCGGAAACACCGGCGCAGCGGATTTCTTCATATTCAAGCATAAAGATATCTTCCGGATCATCCAGAATGCCGGCCGCTACATAGGCTTTGCCCACGTTCAGGAACATGATCCGCATGCGGGCATAGATGCCCTGGTCAATGTAGAAATGATGGTCGGGGGTAAGAGGTGCCATCTTAACGCATAACTCCAGTGCCTTCTTAAGCTTTGCCAGCTTTTCAGGATCCGAAACCTTGGAATAGAGCTCGTCAATGGCCTTTTGCTGCTCTTCCATGCAATTGTTATAGTCCGCATAATAATCGTAGTCAGAAGCTACGTAGCCGCGTAACGCTTCATAGATGGGGGTTGGGTCTTCTTTCCAGGTTTTGTAGATGTATTCATGGGTGTAAACAGCCTTGTAGCCATATTCCTCCTGATAGGCAGCTACCATTTCTAACAGTTTTGTACCGCCGTTGGTCGTGGCAACTTTGGCCATAATTTCATCGGCGGTCTCTGCAAACAGGGCTTTTAGTTCGGGAACTGTGCAGATATACTGTTTCATCTCCCACAGCGCTTTAAGAGAATCCCAGTTCCTGTCCTGGCGGGAAATGTTGATCTTGCCGATAAGTACATTGTCAGCCTCGTCCAGCACTTCTTTGCCCAGCACTTCTTTGTATGTATTGGTAAACTCAGTGGCTGCCTGGAATTGTGCAAGGTTGATAATCCAGTGGATTCGGAATGCTCGCTCCTGCAGATCTAGACAGTCTTCCAGATGGATCAGGATTTCGGGAATGCTCTTATTGGCGTAGTCGTAATTGACAATGTAATCACCGGCCGCTTTCAATTCAGGAACATAAGAATTGATCCACCTGTCAAGGAATGTATCTGCGTAGATGGGCATGACTTGTGTGTAGTAGTTGAAAAGTCCGGCGATTTTATCGGGATCGGTTTTAGGAGGAACTACGGCGCTGTAAACATAGCCCCCAATTTTTTTTGCAATCCATTCGCTGCCAATAGGTGCGCCAAAGCGGCGGTACATGTACTGGCAGCCTGGGCCCCACCATCCGCCAACATCGAAGTATAGCGGAGAAATGGGATGCGGACAATGAAGATCATCGTAGAACCAGAAAAGACTTTTTTCATATTCGTCTTTCCAGTCTACTTTAACCTTGTCGTCGCCAAAGTACGTAGCTAACACCTTGTTTTCACTCATAAATGTTACCCCCTCTTTAACATTTAATGATGCTATTTTTTTCCGTAATATCATACGGAAACTTTAATTTCGTCTTTAGCTGATGGTTGACGGTATTTGCGGAGGTTGTTACAATACGATCAAGATTATTAATCAATAATCGATTATAATAAAATGATAATTGTCTGAAATTTATTTGTCAACACACTTTTTTAAAAGTACATAATCTTTAGTTATAAGATAAGGAGGTTTAACATGGGACTTTTTGAACACCGACCGGCAGTTGATACGCACACGCATACCGTAATTTCGGGGCATGCCTTCAGCACTTTGGCAGAGAATGTACAAGCTGCAAGGGGAAAAGGCATGTACGGTATTTGCCTGACAGAGCATGGACCCAATACGCCTAACGGTACGCCGGAGTTTATACCTCACAGCCAGCGCATGTTGCCCGATGTAATAAATGGAATTCGTGTCTATCGCGGGGTTGAGGCAAATATTATCGATTATAGCGGAAAGTTGGACATTCCTGACAAATATTTGGCGCTCTGCGAGTTTGCCATAGCAAGCTTCCATGACTTTGCCCTGGTGCCTGGTTCAAAAGAGCAGAATACCGCTGCATATCTGGGCGCTTTGCGAAACCCATACATCGATATCTTGGGACATCCCGATGATCCCCGGGTTCCTTGCGATTTTGTAGCATTGGCCAAGGAAGCGGTGAAACAGGGCAAACTGTTGGAATTTAACAATAACTCTCTTACGCCCCATCGTCCCAACAGCAAGCCCTCGCTAATGGAGTTTATTCGCGTATGTAAAGAATACAGCGTACGAGTATGTGTTGCCAGTGATGCTCATTTTTGCACCATGGTTGGAAATGTGACACCGATGTTGCAGTTGCTGCAAGAGATGGATTTTCCTCTTGAACAAATCGTCAACTATACCGCTGAGAGTTTCGATTCTTATCTAACAGAACGTAACGCTCGCCTGGCAGCCTTAGCAAAATAAATTTCCTTCCGTGGTTGACACAGAAAATTTTAAAGGCTACAATACATATAATCGATTATCGGTTAAAATGTTCTAGCTTAAGATGATTAAGAAGAAAGAAAAAAGTAGGGTGTGGATCAAAAGATGAAGATAAGGGAATTGAATCGCAGCAAAGATATTGTGAGCAAGGATACCTTGCGCACGCAAATCAGAAAGTACATCCTAGACAACATCAACAATGGTACATTTCGGCCTGGCGAGCGCATCGTAGAAACCAAGCTGGCCAAAGAGCTGAATGTATCTCAGGCACCGGTGCGGGAGGCTATTTTGGAACTTTCCGTCATGGGTCTTCTGGAGGAGCGCCCCTATTCAGGCACAATCGTGCGGAAGCTTACGGCAGAGGACATTGAGGATATTTACAATACCAGGGCATTTATTGAGGAATATGCGGTCAAAAGAGCAGCCAAAAGGATAACCGAGGAGCAACTGCAAGCCTTTCTCCCTATATTTGAAGAAATGGAGGCTGCGGTGCAAAACCATGACACGGAAGCATTTATGGCCGCCGATGTACGGTTCCATGCGCTGGTGATGGACGCTGCCCAGAGCAACGCCCTTAAACGAGTATGGGAAATCCTGCTCATGGGAGAGTGGACAGCGTTAACCCTGCAGGCTACAAGTCGCTCCCTGAAAGAGCTGATGGATGACCACAAAGTTATTTACCAGCACATTTCCAACCATGCGGATCATAGCGCAGGTGCGGCCATGTTTTTGCATATCAAGAATTTTACCAATGAATTGATTGCCTATATCTCCAAGCAGGAAGAGCAGCCAGAGCAATAATCAGCTACCAATTTTTGATGGTAAATAGGTAGGTAGTGAGTTTAGGGAATGGAGGGATTGTATGGAGCATCAAGTAGTTGGGAAGTCCATTCCGCGTAAGGACGGCGTGCAAAAGGTAACGGGCAGCGCACTCTTTGGTGCAGATATTAGCCTGCCGGGGCAGTTGTACGGTGCAGTTTGTCGCAGCCCGTATCCCCATGCCAAAATTAAGGCTGTACATACAGAACTGGCGCGGAAGTTGCCCGGTGTGCGCGTGGTGCTGACCGGTGCAGATTTTAACAAGCTGTTTGGACAGTTTATCGAGGATCAGCCCATCATTGCTTATGATAAGGTAAGGTATCAGGGTGAACCTGTTGCCCTTGTTGCAGCGGAGGATCTTCACACAGCCCAAGAAGCGGTACGCCTGATCGAGGTGGAGTATGAACCTCTCCCTGTGGTGAATACCATTGAGGAGGCATTGCAAAACGAGACGCTGCTCCATGAGGACTGGAGCGCATATAATATAGTCGGCGCGTGCCATCCCGTTCCAAAGACCAATATTGGCGACACTTTCACATTGCGCAAGGGAGATGTTGAGCAGGGCTTCGCGGAATCGGACTTGGTGCTGGAAAACGAATTTTTTTGTAGCATGCTGCAGCATACAACCATCGAGACCCATTCGGCGCTTGCTTTTGCCGACAGGGCTACAGGGGAGATTACGGTCTATACCCCGGCTCAATCGCCATTCATTATTCGGGGAATTCTGGCCAGGGCTTTTGGCGTACCTTTGGAAAAAATGAGAATAATTTGCACCGAAATCGGTGGTGCCTTTGGCTCAAAATACGAAGCAAAGGCCGAACCACTTGCCGTTGCTTTGGCTTTGTTTGCAAAGGGCAGGCCGGTCAAGCTGGTGTTTAGCCGGCATGAGGAGTTTCAGGCAAGCGTTGCCCGCGCTCCAGTCAAGTTTAAAATCAAAACTGGCGTGAAAAAGGACGGGACTTTGCTGGCGCAGCAGGTCACCATTTATTGGGATACCGGCGCCTATGTGACTACTGGCCCCCGGGTTAACTACAACGCCGGCTTTGCAGCCTGTGGTCCCTACAAAATACCCAATGCCCAGGTAGATGGTTTTTGCGTCATGACCAACAAGAGCCTTGGCACGGCGTATCGTGGATTTGGTGTAACGGAGGTAGCTTGTGCTCATGAATATCAAATGGATTTAATTGCCAAGAGGTTGGGTATGGATCCCCTGGAACTGAGGCTCAAGAATGTTTTGGAAGATGGGGATTTGTCCGTAACCGGCGAGTCCATGCGCAGTGTAGCTGTTAAAGAGTGTTTAGAGGCTGCAGCGAAGAACATCGATTGGTCAAATAAGCCCTTACGTTGGACCTCGTCTACAGGTAAGCTTTGCGGCAAGGGCATTGCCTGCTTTTGCAAGCTGACGGGTACACCCTCTACCACCTCGGTAGTGATCAAGCTCAATGAAAACGGCTCTTTGACCATCCTGGATTCCAGCAGGGAAATGGGACAGGGCGTTACCACGGTGCTCCCGCAGATTGCGGCGGAAGCCTTGGGCATTGATGTGGACAAAGTCTCGGTATCACCCGTGGATACGGCATTTAGTCCCTATGATAAGACCACTACCTCCAGCCGTTCAACCTTCCACGGCGGCAATGCAGTGTTGATGGCTGTGCAACAGATCAAGGATCAGCTGCTGATCCTTGCGGCAAAACACTTTGGCATGCCCACATCCCAGATGGAATATGAAAACGGGACTATACGCTGCAAAAACGATGCAACGAAATATATACATATCAACGAGGTGGGAGAGTCCGGCATCCTCAAGGAGCAGCCGCCTGTCATCGGTATTGGCGCCTATGGTACTTCAGATATATTTGATAAGCCCGATCCTATTACCCATCAGTCGCAGCGTCCCACCGTGATGTGGATGTTTGGCGCACAAGCGGCAGTGGTAGAGGTGGACCCCGCTACGGGTCAGGTGCAGCTCAAAACTATGGGTGCGGCCCACGATGTAGGTTGCGCTATTAATCCTGTGGGTTGTATGCAGCAGGTTGAGGGCTCCATCATCATGGGTTTAGGGCATGCGCTAATGGAAGAAATGATTTATGAGGATGGAGAGCTTAAAAACGGAAATATGGTGGATTATAAGGTGCCAACCTTTATGGATTCTGATGTAGATTTGCAGATTACGCTGGTGGAAAAGAACCATCCTGAAGGGCCTTACGGTGCCAAGGGTATCGGTGAACCGGGACTTGCTGCCACTGCTGCAGCCATTGTCAATGCTATCAATGCAGCGTGCGGTGCAAACTTCAATTCCATACCAGTTAAACCGGAACATATCCTATTCAGAAAGGAGGGCTGATTATGTTGCCGCAATTTGAGCTTTACCGGCCCAAATGCCTCCAAGAAGCCTGTGAACTGAAGGGACAGGGGGCGATGGTGTTTGCAGGCGGCACCGATGTATTTGTTGCCATGCATGGCGGACGGTTAAGGCCAAAGGCCCTGGTGGATGTAAAGGGAATAGGCGAAATGCAGGGTGCAACCTTTGATGAACAGTCGGGTCTTAATTTAGGTGCTTTAACTACCCACCGGACTATAGAGGAATGGGACATTATCAAAGAACGGTATTATGCGCTCTTTGAGGGCTGCTCCCAAGTAGGCTCCGTACAGATTAGGCACAGGGGAACTCTGGGTGGCAATATTTGCAATGCTGCACCGTCGGCTGATTCCGTTGGTCCCCTGCTGGTTTTCGATGCAAAATGTGTTGTCGTAGGGAAGGAAGGGCAGAGAACTGTGCCACTGAGCCAGTTCTTCGCCGGCCCCAAAAAAACTGTGCTGGCAGCAGATGAGCTGCTTTACAGGATAGTGGTCCCCCCGCCTGCTCAATGTTCCGGCAGCGCCTATATCAAATATACGCGGCGCAAGGCCATGGATTTGGCCTTGCTGGGTGTATGTGTTTATCTTGCCCTGGACGGTAATCTGCTGCGGGATGTGCGTATAGCACTATCCACAGCTGCGCCTACGCCTATCCGCGCCTATCAAACGGAGGCAATGCTGCGAGGGAAAAGCACAGAGGATATATCCATGGAGGAAATGGGTAAGCAGGCGGCAGCGGAGGCAAGTCCCCGTTCCAGTTGGCGTGCCAACCGTGAATTTCGATTGAAATTGATAGAAGAGCTGATGCAGCGTGCTTTTAGCACCGCTCTGGCCCGTGCAGGGGGGGATAGAAGATGAGACAAGAAACTATACAAGTGACGGTGAACGGCCAAATCTATTTTAAAAACGTAGAAGTAAACATGACGCTGTTGGAATTTTTGCGGGAAGAACTGCACCTAACCGGTACAAAACAGGGCTGCAATGAGGGTGAATGCGGGGCCTGCACGGTACTTGTCAATGGCAAACCCATTAATTCCTGTTTGATGCTGGCGGTGGAAGCCCATGGAGCACAGGTGCTGACGGTGGAGGGCCTGGCGTCTGAGGAAGGTACGCTGCACCCGTTGCAGGAAGCTTTTCTTCAGGCAGGCGCAGTCCAGTGCGGATTTTGTACGCCGGGCATGTTGCTTGGCGCCAAGGCACTGCTGGACAAATACCCTCACCCCACGCCGGCGCAGATTCGCAAGGAGATGGAGGGCCACATTTGCCGTTGCACAGGCTATAAACGCATTGTAGATGCCATTATGCTGGCATCTGAAAAATTTTAGGATTGTGCTTTCATTTTTGGGGGTGAAGCAAAAAGAAGTTCCCTGAAAGCCAAGCGTATCAGGGAATATGAGTTGTTGAAACTATTCCAATACTTATTGGGGGAGGAAGCCAGATGATTTCCAAGGAACGCAAACGTTGGATCTATGAAACTATGAACCGGATCCGCTACTTTGAACTCAAGGTACAAAGCCTTTTTGAGCAAGATAAACTGAGGGGCTCTGTACACCTGTATGTTGGTGAGGAAGCGGTGGCAGCCACCCTCTGCTCCCTGTTACGGGACGAGGACTATATCACAAGCACACACCGCGGCCACGGCCACTGTATAGCTAAGGGGGCAAGGATGGATAAGGCCATGGCGGAGCTCATGGGCAAAGCTACAGGCTATTGCAAGGGTCGCTCCGGCTCCATGCACATTGCAGATTTCACCAAGGGCAACCTTGGTGCAAACGCCATCGTGGGCGGAGGCATTCCTATTGCCACAGGGGCGGCACTGGCGGCAAAGCTCCGGGGCACGGATCAGGTGGCAGTATCTTTCTTCGGGGATGGCGCTTCCAACCAGGGAACCTTCCATGAGTCCTTGAACCTGGCAGGGGTCTGGAAACTGCCTGTGATCTATGTCTGCGAAAATAATGGCTTTGGCATTTCGGTTCCTACCTGGCAGTCAACCTCGGTAGGGGATATCAGCGTGCGGGGTACGGGGTACAACATACCGGGGTTTACGGTGGACGGCAACGATGTCTATGCCATCTATGAGGTGGCGGAGCAAGCTATTATAAGGGCGAAAGCAGGGGAAGGTCCTACTCTCATTGAGTGTAAAACTTATCGCCATCTTGGACACTGGACGGGGGATCCACAACCCTATCGCACTAGAGAAGAAGTAGAGAAGTGGAAGCAGGAGAATGATCCTATCCGGCGGATGCGGGAGCGGATGCTGCAAGAGGGAGACTTTACTCCGGAGGAGTTGGATGAAATCGAGCGGGCAGCCATACAGGAAGCTGACGATGCGGCAGAATTTGCTTTGAACAGCCCTGAGCCGGACCCCGCAACTTTAATGGAAGATGTATTTTATGAGGGGGTGCAGTAGCATGAGCATCAAAACTTACGCGACAGCAATCAGGGACGTCATCGCCGAGGAAATGCGCAGGGATGAACGGGTATTTATCATGGGCGAGGATATCGAAACGCTGGGTGGCGTATTCGGCTGCACCCGCGATTTGTACAAGGAGTTTGGGACTGAACGGGTACGCAACACCCCCATATCCGAGGCGGGCATTGTAGGCGCCGGAGTTGGTGCGGCTTGTGCCGGCATGCGGCCCATCGTGGAGCTGATGTATATGGATTTTACCTTTGTAGCCATGGACCAGCTGCTCAACCAGGCGGCAAAGACCCGTTACGTGTTTGGTGGTAAGGCCCGTATTCCTCTGGTTATCAGGGGGCAGCAGGGTATTGGGCGCGGCAACGCAGCCACTCATTCCCAGAGCGTGGAGACCATCTTTATGCATATCCCCGGCTTGAAAGTGGCTTGCCCTTCTACCGGAGCCGATGCAGCTGGACTGCTGCGTGCTGCCATACGGGACGATAATCCCGTGATTTTCTTTGAACATAAAGCACTATACCCGCTGAAGTTTGAAGTGCCCGACGATCCTGATTTTATCATCCCCTTCGGTCGGGCCGATGTAAAAAGGGAGGGCAAGGATGTTACCATTGTGGCCAACCTGCTCTATGTAAGTCGGGCGCTGCAAGCAGCAGCTGAGCTGGAAAAGGAAGGAATCAGCGCCGAGGTAATCGATCCCCGTACCCTGGTTCCTTTGGATATAGAAACCATCGTGAACTCCGTGAAAAAGACTGGCAGACTGGTAGTGGTACATGAAGCTCACCGTACCGCTGGCTGGGGTGCAGAGATTGCCGCCGAAATTACTGAGCGCGTATTCCCCTATTTGGACGCAGCACCTATCCGCTTAGGTGCCAAGGCATGCCCCTTGCCCTTCAATCTTGGCTTGGAGAATGCTGCAACGCCCCAAGTGGAAGATATCATCAAAGCCTCTAAAGCAACTCTCTACAAGTAAAAAAGGGGAGGGACATTTCCATGGCAGTGAAAGTAATTATGCCTAAGCAAGGCCTCCAGATGACAGAAGGCACTATCACCCGGTGGCTGGTAGAGGAGGGCGGCACCGTTACCGAGGGTCAGCCTCTCTTTGAAATGGAAACGGACAAATTGACCATCACCATAGACGCTACCCACAGCGGCACGCTGCTGAAGATCATTCGCGGTGAAGGGGATGTGGTGCCCATTACCGAAACCATCGCCATCATAGGCGAGCCGGGTGAAGATTACAGCTCTCTTTTGGACGAAGGTGCGGCTTCCGGTGGCAGCGAGGCAGCAGAGGGGGCTGTTGTTATCCCGCCTGTTGCAAAGGAAGCCGTGGCAGCTACAGAAGGTAAGCGCATCTTCTCCACTCCCCGTGCCAGGCTCAGGGCAGAGGAGAGGAACTTGGATTACAGGCTTGTGCCGGGTACCGGCCCCGAGGGGCTGATCATTGAAAGGGACGTATTGAGTTATGTACCTCCTGCAGCAGCGGTGGAGCCCAAGGCAACGCCCTTGGCCAAAAAGGTGGCAGCTTTGGAAGGTATAGAGCTTGCTGCTGTTTCCGGTAGCGGTTCCCGTGGCAAGATTAGACTGGAGGACGTAAGGGCTAAGCTCAGCCAGTCCGGAAGTGCTGTGGAACGCGGTGAAAAAGTCATTCCGCTCTCCAGCATGCGCAAGGTCATTGCCACCCGCATGCACGAGAGTCTGCAAATCATGGCTCAGGCCAACCACCGCATGAGTGTGGATATGACCCAGGCCACGGGGCTGCGGGAGCAACTAAAGGCAGCAGGCATCAAGGTCAGCTATAACGATATAGTGATCCGCTGTGTGGCAAAAGCTCTGACCGAGTTCCCTATGATGAACGCTTCTTTTACTGAGCAGGCTATCATTCAAAAGGAATATGTGCATATTGGCATGGCAGTGGCAGTGGATAGCGGCCTAATCGTGCCTGTAATCCGCGATGCCGACTTGATGACCTTGCCGCAAATTGCAGCGGTTACCGCTCAGCTTGCCCAAAAAGCCAAGAGCGGCGCGCTCCAGCCGGAAGACTATACCGGGGGTACCTTTACAGTCACCAATTTGGGCATGTTCGATGTGGACAGCTTTACCGCCATAATCAATCCGCCTGAGGTGGGAATACTGGCTGTAGGCAAAATCAGCAAGCAGGCGGTAGTGCAGGAGGATGACAGCATTTTAGTCAAGCCCATGATGCAGCTTTCCCTGACCTATGACCATAGGGCAGTGGACGGCGCACCGGCGGCCCAATTTCTAAAACGGATTAAAACCTTGCTGGAAAGTCCCGGTCTTTTGATCTAGGAGGATAGAACTATGGAAAAATATGATGTGGCAGTGCTGGGCGGTGGGCCAGGCGGCTATGTTGCGGCTATACGTTGTGCGCAGTATGGTCTGAAAACCGTGTTAATCGAGGCAGATGAGTTAGGTGGCACCTGCCTCAACCGGGGCTGCATCCCTACCAAAGCCCTGTTGCACTGTGCCGAGCTCTACGAATCCGCCCTGGAGTCCATGGAGCATGGGGTTTTTACCGGAGGGATTAGCTTTAATTACGCAGCACTGGCGCGGCGCAAGGATACCATCGTTGCTAAGTTGCGGGCGGGGATCGCGAGCTTGGAAAAAGCCCATGGGGTTACGGTAATCAAAGGCTTCGGAGTATTGCAGGACCCGCATACTATCAATGTAAATGGTAACTTGGTAAATGCTGAGAAGATCATCTTGGCAACCGGTTCCGCACCCGCACGACCGCCTATTCCAGGAATCGACGGTGAGAATATCATTACCAGTGACGAGGTGCTGGCCATGACAGAGTGTCCTGACTCCTTTGTTATCATTGGTGGTGGGGTTATCGGCATGGAATTCGCAACGCTGTTTGCCGCACTGGGCAAGAAGGTAACGGTCATCGAGATGATGCCTTCCATCTTGCCCGGTGTGGACAGGGATATCGTCAGGATGCTGTCACAGATCTTGCAGAAGAAAGGGGTAGAGCTTGTCACCTCTGCCAGAGTTACCTCTCTCCAGGGGGGTAAAACAATAAAAGTTAACTACGAGCAAAGCGGACAGGTTAAATCAGCCACAGGCGCATGCTGCGTAATCAGTGTAGGCAGGAAACCCATGACTGCAGGAATCGGTCTAGAGGCTCTTGGTGTGAGGATGGCCCGTTCTTTCGTGGAAGTAGATGATCGGCTGCGCACTAATATCCCCAACATTTATGCAATTGGCGACATCACCGGCAAGATGCAGCTGGCCCATGTGGCAACTGCCCAGGGTCTTGTTGCCGCAGCCAACTGTGCGGGCAAGGACGAAAAGATAGATTACTCCATAGTACCCGCCTGCATTTATACCTCTCCAGAGATTGCCTTTGTAGGAATGACGGAGGAAAAGGCCAAGGAAGCGGGCAAGGCTGTGCAGTGCGGTACCTTTAACGTGGCCGGAAACGGTAAGGCCATGATCATGGGTGCAAAAAGCGGGATAGTAAAGCTGGTAACTGATGAAGCAACTGGTGAGATATTAGGCGCACAGCTCTTTGCCCCTCGGGCAACGGATATGATTGCGGAGCTTTGCGTGGCTATGAAATGTGAGGGCACCATTGAGGAATTGGCCGCCACGATCCATCCCCATCCGACTGTGAGCGAAGTGATTATGGAGGCGGCCCACGACGTTGAAGGTCTGTGTTGTCATAGTATGCCAAAGGTTAAAAATATATGGGAGAAGAGGGAGGTTCAATAACATGAAAAAAATCAAAGTAGGTGTAGCAGGATACGGGGTCATAGGACAGCGCTTGGCTGACGGCGTAGCATTGCAAGGCGATATGGAACTGGTGGGCATTGCGGACCTTGCTCCTACCTTGTCAATTCGTGCGCTTAAGGAAAAGGGCATGCCCTATGATTTGTACTTGGTGGAGGGAGCTGATAGAGGACGTTTTGATGCCTTGGAGATTCCCGTATCCGGCACATTTGAAGAGCTGGTTGAAAAAGTTGACATCATGTTGGACAGTTCACCCGGTGGCGTAGGGGCCAAGAATAAGGAACTGTACGAGAAAAAGGGTGTGAAGGCCGTATTTCAAGGTGGCGAGAAGAACACCGTTGCGGACGTATTTTTCCATGGATATGCCAATTACGAAAAGGGCGTTGGCGCTGACTACCTTAAGCTGACCTCTTGCAATACCACCGGTTTGATTCGTTCAGTGGATTGTCTGGACCGCGCCTACGGCATTGAGAAGGTGGCTATCACCATCATCCGCAGGGTGGCGGATCCCGGCGACTACCATCGCGGTCTTACTAATGCCTTGCAGATTGACAAAGCTCCCAGCCATCAGGCGGTAGATTTGATGACTATCATGCCCCATATTGAAGCTACCGGCATACTGGTACATACCCCTGTGACCCATGGCCACATTATCACTGTGCTGGCTAGCGGCAAGCAGAAGATAACCAAGGAAATGGCTATAGAGGCATTCAGCAGGCACGACCGCATCCGCATGGTCCGTATAGCTGACGGGTTCCTGGGCAATGCCTCCCTCTTCCGCTATGCCAGAGATTTAGGCAATCCCAGAGGTGATATGTATGAAATCGCCTTGTGGGAAGAAAGCATCGTGGAAAGCGGCAATGATATTATGTATGCCATTAACATTCCTCAGGAGAGCGTTACCATTCCCGAAACTATAGATGCAATTCGCGCGGCGTGCAAGATGCAGTTGACTAGGGAGACGGGTACTGCTGAAACCAACAAATATTTGGGCATCGGTCGTGGAAATAAGGTGAGGTGAAGGCCATGCGCTTTGGTATCAATACGATTGATGATTTTAATGTGCAAGGCAAGACCGTGCTATGTCGGGTGGACATCAATCAGCCGGTGGACAAGGTAACCGGTACGCTGAAAAATATTACTAGAATCAAGGCTTGTGTACCCACCGTCAAGGAACTAGCGGATAAAGGGGCCAAGGTGGTACTGCTGGCTCACCAGGGTAGCGATATCGAATACAATAATTTTTATACCACCCGGCCCCATGCTCAGGTGCTCACAGAGCTTTTGGGCCGTGAGGTGCAGTTCATCGACGATGTGTGCGGCCCTGCTGCGCGGGCAAAAATAGAATGCCTTGCGGAGGGGGAGATTCTGCTCCTGGATAACGTACGTTTTCTGGCCGAGGAGCAAACGCTTTTTGAGTTGAAGCTCTGCCTGACCCATGAACAGCAGTCCCAAACGCTGCTGGTGCAAAAACTGGCACCCCTGGCCGATCTCTACGTGTGCGACGCCTTTGCGGCAGCGCACCGGGACCAGCCTTCCCTGTGTGGTTTTGAGCAGTTGTTGCCCTCAGCTATGGGCAGATTATTCGAACAAGAGTATTGCGTTATTTCAGAGCTGATGGAAAGCCCGGCACACCCCTGCATCTTCGTTTTGGGAGGGGCTAAAATTGCAGACGCTTTTCTCATGATGGAAACGGTGCTAAAAGGGGGTGTGGCCGACAAGGTGCTGACGGGCGGACTTGTGGCCAACATCCTGCTGGCGGCCCGGGGAGAAGAAATAGGTTCAGGCAGCCTGGACTTTATTCTGAAGTCCAACTACGGCGAGTATATAGAAAAAGCGAAGGCCTTATATGAAGAATACGGTCAATACATAATGCTGCCAAGGGATGTGGCTTACGTGCAACAGGGCAAGCGTTATGAGGCGGCCATGGGGAACATCCCTATGGATGCAGCCATAACAGATATCGGCAGCGGGACTGCTGCAGAGTACGCAAACACCATCCTCTCTGCCAAGACTGTGTTCGTCAACGGCCCCATGGGCATTTTTGAGCAGGAACCCACAGAGCTGGGAACAAAGATTGTCTGGGAAGCCCTGGGCAGCACACAGGCCTACACCGTGGTGGGAGGCGGTGATAGCATTACGGCCACGGCCAAGTTCGGTTTGTCCGATAAAATGTCCTATATTTGCACAGGGGGCGGTGCTCTCATCCGCTTTCTTACGGGCGAGGAGTTGCCTGTGGTCAAAGCGCTGCGCAATGGGGCCAAAAAATTTCCGGCGGAGAGATGCCTATGAAGTTGGAATTTGGGTTTGGTACAGGGAAGCAAACGGTAGAGGTGCCAGAACAGAACCTGCTGGGCGTGCTCACACCGAATCATGTACAATATACCCATACAGGCGAGGCAGCCATCAAGTATGCGCTGGAGCATCCCATCGGCCTGCCGCGTCTCCGGGAAATCGTTAGGCCCGGGGAAAAGGTTGTGATTGTCACCAGCGATATTACCCGGCCCATGCCCACCTCTGCGGTGATGCCGGCTTTGCTTGACGAACTGGACCAGGCCGGGGTGAAACCGGAGGACGTGACGCTGGTGTTTGCCCTGGGCAGCCACAGGATGCATACCGAGGAAGAGCGGAGGAAGCTTGCCGGGGAGTCGGTATTCTCCCAAATTGCTTGCATTGACGGGGATCCAACGGACTGCGTGCATCTGGGCGTTACGTCCCGCGGCACCCCTGTGGATATTGTGCGGGTGGTGGCGGAGGCCGACAGGCGCATTTGTCTGGGCAACATTGAGTACCATTATTTTGCAGGATATAGCGGTGGAGCCAAGGCCATCATGCCCGGTGTGTCTACCCGTGCGGCCATCCAATCGAACCACAGCCTTATGGTGCACCCAATGGCTTGCGCCGGCAGGCTGGAGGGAAATCCAGTGCGAGAGGATATCGAAGAGGCTGCGACCATTTGTAAAATAGACTTCATACTCAACGTCGTGCTGGATGAACATAAAAGAATCATCAAAGCCGTAGCCGGTCATCCAGTGCAGGCGCATCGAGAGGGCTGCGCTTTTTTGGATAAACTATATCTCAAAGAGATACCTGAGCGAGCGGATATCGTGTTGGTGTCCCAGGGAGGGGCCCCCAAGGATTTGAACCTATATCAGACCCAAAAGGCATTGGATAACGCAAAGCATGCGGTGAAAGATGGGGGCGTGATTATATTAATTGGTTCTTGTAAGGAGGGGCTTGGGGAGCATACTTTTGAACAGTGGATGACACAATCCCCCGATGCTCATTCTATGATCGAGCGAATCGGTCGTGATTTCCAATTGGGTGGACACAAAGCCGCAGCCATAGCAATGGTCTTGGAAAAAGCGGATATCTATCTGGTGTCCGAGCTGCCTGATTCTTTGGTAAAAAGCATCTTCTTGACGCCCCAGCCCTCTGCACAGGCAGCATTGGATGCTGCATTTGCCAAGCTGGGGGAATTTGCCACTGTACTGGCCATGCCCTATGGAGGTTCGACGTTGCCAAGGGCAATGGTTTGATTTTTGCATTAACCAAATTATTTTGGGGGGCTTACAATGGGTTTACGGGAAGAAGCATTAGAACTACATCAAAGGAATACTGGGAAAATTACGGTCCAACCGAAAGTTCAAATTACTAATGGGTATGAATTGAGCTTGGCTTATACGCCTGGTGTGGCAGAACCTTGTAAAGAAATCCATGCAGATGTAGATAAAGTTTACGATTATACTAACAAAGGAAATATGGTTGCTGTAGTCAGCAATGGCACTGCTGTTTTAGGTTTGGGTGACATTGGCCCTGAGGCTGCCATGCCGGTTATGGAAGGAAAATCCGTATTATTTAAAACGTTTGCAGGAATAGATGCATTTCCGATTTGTATACGGGCTAGGGAAGTAGAAGAAGTAGTGCAGGCTGTAAAAATGTTAGAGCCTACTTTTGGCGGCATAAATTTAGAAGATATAGCAGCGCCGAATTGTTTTGAAATCGAACGCAGATTAAAAGAGGAGTGTAATATACCAATCTTTCATGATGACCAGCATGGCACAGCCGTAGTTACCCTGGCAGCCATGTTAAACTCGGTGAAACTAGTTGGCAAAAAAATTGATGAAGTTAAGGTAGTAATTAATGGCGCAGGTGCCGCCGGAATTGCTGTGCTCAAGTTGCTGTTGAAGAGTGGTGTCAAGGATGCTATACTTTGTGACCGCCTTGGTGCGATCTACGCCGGGCGGCCAGAGGGAATGAATAAAGAGAAGGAAGAGATTAGTCAATTTACTAATAAGCAAAAGGTTAAGGGAAGTCTAGCTGAAGTATTAGTTGGGGCTGATGTGTTTATCGGACTCTCTACAGGTAATGTCCTTAATCAGGATATGGTAAAATCAATGGCTAAGGCTCCTATAATCATGGCTATGGCTAACCCTATACCTGAAATTCTGCCTGACATTGCAAAAGCTGCAGGAGCCAGGGTGGTTTGTACCGGGCGATCCGATTTTCCCAACCAGGTTAATAATTCCTTGGCTTTCCCCGGCATATTCAGGGGAGCTTTGGACGTTCGTGCCAAAGATATCAACGAAGAAATGAAGCTAGCTGCAGCCCATGCTATTGCAGGGCTGGTAAGCGATAAGGAACTGTGCGAAGAATTTGTTATGCCCGATCCCTTTGATAAGCGAATTGCTCCTAAAGTGGCTGCCGCTGTGGCCCAGGCTGCAATGGATTCTGGAGTAGCAAGAATAAAAGTGGATCCGTCTGATATTGAAGAGAAGACTTTCGCCATTGCTGCAATAAAGTAGCACTGCAATATTGAACTTGATTTTCCGGTGGCCCAGGACCCGCCAAGGACTGATTTAGAGGGTCTTGCGTTGAAACGTAAATTTTTTTTGAAGATAGGTTGAGATTATGGACTCTCAACCTATCTTTTTTTGTATCTACATTAAACAACGAACTATTTTTTGCAAGCACATCAAGTCGGCAGACTGCTCAACCAGTGTTTCAAGGAAAAATTAGCTTTTTGTTTCTGCGAAAGTTGAATTTTTAAATAACCCATAGGAGCATTTCCAGCCTGTAATGCAGTATACTTAACGGGAATGGATTGCAAGATATGCTCTGATTTGTTATGATAATAAAAATTTATAAACTTAGCTAGCCGGTTTTTGTCAGGTAAATCAGAGTTTTTAGGCCAATGATAATGAGTGCCTGTACTTATTATTATTGGCTTTTTCAATAAAAAAGTACAGCGTAGGTTTGTACTGAGAGGAGAGGAACAGATGACAGAGATGTTTGCTAAATTTAAGTTGCCTCCGGATTTGCTGCACATTTTACAAAATACCGAGGTAATTATCCCCGGGAGCAGGGAAGAATTGCTGGAGCTGGCCCTAGGCAATAAAGGAAAGGACTTTTATGAGGTTGCTTACGACATCCCAGGTATCGGGCGAATTGTAGAAGCTACCGTTACCCGCTGCAAGAACGGCATAGCCGTAAATTATACCGATATTTACATGAGAAGAAGAGATCCTGATTGCATGGTTGTTGCTGACAAAGGGGAGACGGATAAAGAGAGGTACAAAGACCGTTTCGGTCAGGATTTCAAACCGCTGCGCACGGCAACTTTTGAGTGGCTGGAGCAGCAACCCCTGATTGTGCTGCCTTTTATGGCAGGGGGCTCAACCTTAGGGTACCCGGCCCTTTTGGTTGCTCCCGCCAATGCCGGCTTTTTTGCAGCGGCTTTGGCTGATTTACAGGAGTTTTTGTCTCCCGACCGTATCCCTCCTGAATTCACCCCGAAAGCTATCGTCTGTGTGGCGCCGCCTTTCCGCCACACCCATTTCGACAATAAGCAGGTGGTGGTGCATAACAGGAGAGAAAACATCCATGAGCTTTTCTCCTATAATCTCTATCCGGGGCCAAGCGCCAAAAAAGGCATTTACGGCGTGCTGTTAAACATCGGGGAAACAGAAGGCTGGGTTACTCTGCATGGATCCACCGTTAAAGTTATCACTCCCTACGAAAATATTTTTACCATAATGCATGAAGGGGCCAGCGGCGGCGGTAAGAGCGAGATGCTCCAGCAGTTTCACCGGGAAGCCGACGGTAAGGTGCTGCTGGGAGAAAATATTGTGACCAGGGAAAGGCATTACCTGGAAATTTCAGACAGCTCTGAACTGCAGCCTGTGACCGATGACATGGCGTTATGTCCTCCAGGGCTGCAGGACGGCAAAAAGCGGCTGGTTGTAACCGATGCCGAAGCGGGCTGGTTTATCAGGGTTGACCATATTAAAAAGTACGGTACTGATCCCCAAATTGAGGAATTAACTATCCACCCGCCTGCTCCTTTGATCTTTTTAAATATTGACGCTGCACCGGGTTCGACCTGCTTGATCTGGGAGCACACCCTGGATGAACCGGGGAAACCCTGCCCAAACCCCAGGGTCATTGTTCCTAGGAGGTTTTTCCCGAACACTGTCAATGAACCGGTGGAAGTCAACATTCGCAGTTTCGGGGTAAGGACCCCGCCCAGCACCAGGGATAATCCGAACTACGGCATTATCGGCTTGTTCCATGTACTGCCGCCTAGCCTCGCCTGGCTGTGGAGGCTGGTTGCCCCCAGGGGACATTCCAACCCCAGCATTACTGATACAGAGGGCATGACCAGCGAAGGGGTAGGTTCTTACTGGCCTTTTGCCACCGGGAAAATGGTGGACCAGGCCAATCTCCTGCTGGAGCAAATTATGGATACACCAAGCACCAGGTACATTTTGATTCCCAACCAGTATATAGGTGTCTTTAGAGTGGGCTTTATGGCTGAATGGATGGCCAGGGAGTATATTGCCCGGCGCGGCAGTTCCAAATTCAGGAAAGAACAATTGACTCCCGCCAAATGCCCTCTCTTGGGATATGCTCTGGATTCGCTGAAGATTGACGGGACCTACCTGCCCAAAGTGTTCCTCCAGGTTGACCTGCAGCCGGAGGTAGGGGAGGAAGGTTACCAAGCCGGAGCCAAAATACTGACTGATTTCTTTAAGCGGGAATTGCAACATTTCCTGACATCTGAGTTGCATCCCGTTGGCCGGCAGATCATCGAAGCCTGCCTTTCCGATGCCAAGCTGGATGAGTACGTTAGCCTGATTCCCTGTGAATATGGGAATTAAGAATTAAGATTATTGATAACAAAGATAAACACGACAAAGATAAAAATATAATTGAAGAATACAAAGCTTTATGGTAAAATATGTCTAGAACTGCATAGGTGAGGGGTGCTGGATGAGTCCGGCTGAGAGGGAGTTCCTACTGATACTCACGACCCGTGAACCTGATCTGGGTAATGCCAGCGTAGGGAAACTATAGCTACTTACAATGCTGCATTATCCAGTGCAGCATTTTTTTATTTGTAGGAGGTATCTTATGGGGAAACTGTCGACTAAAGCGATGGTAGAGGCAGGAGTATTAATTGCTTTAGCTCAAATTTTGAGCTATGTAAAAATTTTCGAAGCCCCTTACGGGGGGTCTGTAACGGCAGGGAGCATGGTGCCGGTGATGATTTATGCCCTCAGGTGGGGACTCGGGCCTGGTTTGTTTGCCGGAGCGGTTTACGGGGCGCTCCAGTTTATCCTGGGACCAAAATATTCTTACCATATACTCTCAATTTTACTCGATTATGTGGTAGCATTCGGGCTCCTGGGGTTGGCCGGCTTGGCCAGAAAAAACTATGCCGGGGCTTTTGCCGGAGTAGTTTTGGCTGTTTTCGGCCGCTTCGTTTCCCATGTGCTTTCGGGGGTAATTATCTGGGCATCCTACGCTCCTCCCGGCATGAATCCTTGGGTTTATTCAATCCTGTATAACGGCGCTTACCTGTTGCCCGAATTGGTGATTTCTGTTGTGGTAGTGGGAGTGCTTTATAAGCCCTTGAAAAATTTTGTTGCTCAGCAGATGTAGCTTGTTATTACTTGTTTAGAAGTATGATTAGGAGAGGGGAGTTTACGGCTTCCCTCAGCTTGTAGACAAATGCAAAAATTGTAATCCATTGTGTGTAGCTGCGACATTATGACAAGCCTTAGAGCGCTCTGCGAAGAGTTTGACTGGAAGCGGACGAGCGGCACGGACGCCGCGAGAGCGGTGGAGCGATAGGAAGTCGCGTCACCGCGTGCCGCTGGAAGTCAAACGTAAAGAAGACTTGGCTTGTGCCAAGCGTGAGCGCGCCAGAATTTCTAGCATTATGTTTCATAATGCATAGAAATTCCAGTCCTTTAGGGCCGGCAGAAGTCTAGTCGCCCTTATGCGGTCGTGCATAAGGCTTGCATAGAGCCTGAGCAGGCCAGCGCTCTTGGCGATAGTCTTTGGAGCAGCGGTACAAGGGTTACAATTGTGCGAGGGCTAATAATACTTTGTCGACGGTCTGAGGGAAGCATACAGCTTCCCTCTTTTTTTGTCACCGATTCCAGCATTTTTTGCAGGCTAGTGGAAATACTAACCTCGAAAAAACTAGAGAGGTGATCTGATGAAATTTACCACGGAAAAAGTCAGTGTACATCCTTCCGTTCAGGAAATGTATGAGCGCTTGAAAGAGGACAAAATATCAAACACTTTTGACAGGTTCTCGCCCCAGGAAAAAATTCGCTGCAACTTTTGTGTTGCCGGGGTCAGCTGTCAACTGTGCACTAACGGCCCTTGCCGGATTTCTGATAAGGCCGAGGCGGTACTGGGGGTTTGCGGCATAGACCGTAACGCCATGGCAATGAGGGATATGCTCTTGCGCAATGTCATGGGTACATCTACTTATTCCTACCAGGCTTACGAAGCAATCAGGACTTTAAAGGCAACCGCCTTAGGACAGACCCCCTACAAAATCAAAGATACAGAAAAAATGTATCACTTTGCCAAACAGTTGGAACTGGACACTTCCGGTTCGGTGAATGACGTGGCAATAAGATTGGCGGATTTTCTGCATTGGGAACTGCACCGCGGCTATGATGAGCCCTCCAAAGTGATTGACGTATTTGCCCCGCGGCAAAGGGTTGAACTCTGGAGAAAGCTTGCCCTGTATCCATCAGGTCCCTTGCATGAGATTAAAGACACAGCGGCAAGCTGTCTTACCAATGTGGATGGCGATTATGTTTCTTTGGCCCGTAAAGCACTGCGCCTCGGAATTGCATGTATTTACGGGGCCCAACTGACCGGGCAGTGGGCCATTGACATCATTTTAGGATCTCCATATCCCCACGAAGTGCAGTACGACCTGGGTATTTTAGATCCCGATTATGTCAATGTGGTGTTTAACGGGCATGAACCATTCACCGGGGCAGCCCTGGTGATGAAAGCCCATGATCCTGAAATCCAGGAAGAAGCAAGGCAAGCCGGTGCTAAGGGACTGAGAGTTATTGGTTCTATTGAGAGCGGCCAGGAAATAGTGCAGCGTTTCGAGGTAGATGAGGTATTTAGAGGTTTGACAGGAAACTGGCTTGCCATTGAGCCTTTACTGGCTACAGGGGCTGTTGATTTCTTTGGCATGAGTGAAAACTGCTCGCCCCCTTACCTTGCTCCTTACCAAGAGAAATATCAGGTAACCCTGGCGTCAACCACCAGGCTGGTACGGGTGCCAGGCGTGGAGAAGCATTATGATTATAAGCCGCAAGAGGTAGAGGGTCAGGCCAGGGATATGCTTTTGGCAGCTATTGAAAATTTCAAAAAGCGCAAAGGTAAGGTAGAGCCCAGAGTGCCCCAAAGAATTCAAAAGGGGTATTCCGGTTTTGGCGTTGAAGCCATCTTGAAAGCTCTGGGAGGCACTATCCAACCTCTGGTTAGGGTAATTGCCGAAGGAAAAGTGAAGGGTGCGGTGGGACTTGTTAACTGCACTACTTTGGCCAACGGTCCCCATGATTACATGACTACCGAGTTAACCAGGGAACTGATCAAAAGAGACATCTGCGTGATTTCGGGAGGATGCGGCAATCAGGCGCTGGAAGTTGCCGGCTTTACCAGCTTGGAGGCAATAGAATGGGCTGGAAAGGGGTTGCAAGAAGTTTGCCGCGCCCTGAACATTCCACCGGTATTGAGCTTTGGTACGTGTACCGACACCGGTCGCATAGCTGTTCTGGTAAGTGAGCTTGCCAAAGCATTAGATGTGGATACGGCTGATTTGCCGGTGGCGGTGACTGCTCCCCAATACATGGAGCAAAAAGCGACTATTGATGGAATTTTTGCTTTGGCCTTCGGGTTGTATACCCACCTTTCACCGACCCCACCGGTCACCGGAGCCCCGGAACTGGTGAAGCTCTTGACTGAAGATTTGGTTGAGATAACCGGCGGCAGGGTGGCTCTGGGCGACGACCCGGTCCAAGTGGCAGACGGCATTGAAAACTTCATCATGGAGCGAAGGAAACACCTGGGCATATAAAGAAAGCTGGGGAGGATATTCCCCAATTCAGCTTGTAGACTAAGCCAGCATGTATTATTTCGCTCTGGACAAGCTCCTACGCCGTTACCGGCAGCATAGCTGCCGACGGCTGTGGAAACCAGTCCCGCTCCATAATACATGCTGGCTGATAATAGTTTGTCGACAGCCTGAGCTGGGGAGGATTCCCCAGCTTACTATTTTGTTGTTTTATTGGCTTTCAGGTTTTTCAAAAGAGAGGTAGCTCCTCTTTCCCGGTCCATCTCTATTTTGGAGTTCAACCCGATTTCCGCCACCTCTTGCTTCAAAGCATCCAATTGTCTCGTGTTTCCTACCTTGCCTTTGGCTTTTCCTTGCAGTAATTCACCGCTTTTTTTGTGCGGCTTAGATTTACCCGAATTGTTTCTCATGTAGCCTCTGGGCCAAATTAACCAGAGTACACCTCCTTATATTTTAATTCCCTGTTAGTTTAGGTTAGGAGGTCGAAACTTATTCAGTACCGGCGTACTGTTTTACGAAGACTGTACTTTTGACGGCATTAGCTGCTGGCGACTGGTGACTGAATAAAGTTTTATAAGGTATTGCTAAAACCTTATGTCTTTGGTATAATTAGGGAAAACAGAATAGCTTTGGAGCAAGTGCTTTGCTGAAAATGCAAAGCCGAGAGGGAAGCCAGTGGGAATCTGGCGCGGTCCCGCCACTGTGAAAGGTAGCCTTGCTATATTGAGCCACTGTTCGGCAATTAACCTTGTATTAACTTAAGGGTTATGAAAGTAAATTGCTTCGTATGGCAGTATGCAGTTTAACCAAAATGTCAGTATTGGGTTAAGTGCCGAATGGGAAGGCATAGTAAGGCAATGACCTTGAGCCAGGAAACCTGCTTGTTCTGAGCTCGCAGTTGAACCCACGGTAGATGGGGAGTGAGTCTTAACATTTTTTTTCGGTTTGTAAGCCCTCTGCCTGTCGGTTGGAGGGCTTTTTGCTGTTATAACTTATACTTTTGAATAGGTTCTTTGTCCCGAGGGATAAAGAGTAAATGGAAGCTATTCATATTTTCCGTATGTACAGCAAGGGGAGGGAATGCCAAAATTCTACTTGGGATTCCTGGTGATCCTTGAATAGCGGTCCGGCCTGTTCTAATCGCATCTTCACCTGACCGGGGAGGTGGTTAGATAAGGCTGCCCTTTTTGAAGCTTATCCTCCCTAGTTTGTAAAACTAGGGTATTTTTTTGAACACCATACAACAGCGCTTTTACTCTATACAACATGGACGAGGGGGAAAGGGTAGCGGTGATTTTAGTTTTGGCCGGTACGAAGGAAGGCAGGGAAATCGTCAACCTCTTAAGCCGGGAAGGGCTGCAGGTGATGGTGGCTGCTCTTACCGACTACGGCAAGGAACTGGCAACTGAAACTGCAGGGGAGATATTTCCCGGTGAATTATCATACGATAATTTGAGCCGGGTACATGAAAAGCAATGCATAGACCTGGTAGTTGATGCTTCTAACCCTTTTGCTACCTCAGCCTCACAGCTGATTGGCAGTTTTTGTCGGGATAAAATGCTCCCCTATGTCCGTTATGTCAGGGAAAGAGTAAACATTCCACGGCATCCTTTAATTCATCCTGTCAACTCCTGGGAAGAAGGGGTGGAAAAGGCTTTTAAGCTGGGCAGTACGGTGTTTCTCACTACCGGCAGCAATAACCTGGAAGTTTTCCTTGGACACCCGGCCGCCAAGGGGAAAAGAATAGTGGTGAGGGTTTTGCCGGATCATAACGTCGTGAAAAAATGCCAGGAATTGGGTTTAAGGCCAAAAGATATCATCGCCATGCAAGGCCCCTTTTCCAAAGAAATGAACAGGCTGATGTTCAAGACTTTTAACGCCTCCGTAGTGGTTATTAAAGAAAGCGGTCGGGCTGGAGGGACGGAAACAAAGATGTCCGCAGCCTTAAGTTTAAAAATCCCCGTTGTGGTGATTAAACGGCCTGCTTTAAGCTGGGGCAACGAAGTTCAAAACTATGAGGCTTTGCTGGCGGCAGTGGCCCAATTTAAAAAGATGAGGTGACTCAAAATGAAAGCAACCAAAAGGTCAATGTATATTCTGTATTTTATGGCGACATTTTTGACGGTTCCGCAGGCAGCTTACGCTATGCATATTATGGAAGGATTTTTGCCGGCTCCTTGGGCTGTTTTTTGGACGCTGTTAAGTTTGCCATTTGTTCTTTTGGGCTTAAAGTCCATCAAAAAAATAACAAAGCAGAATCCAAATCTAAAGTTGATGTTGGGAGTAGTGGGGGCTTTTGCATTTGTTCTTTCTGCCCTAAAAATGCCCTCCGTAACAGGAAGCTCTTCCCATCCGACGGGAGTGGGGTTAGGAGCCATTATTTTTGGACCTGCCGCTATGTCAGTTCTAGGAAGCATTGTGCTTCTTTTTCAGGCGCTCCTTTTGGCCCACGGCGGATTAACCACGTTAGGTGCCAATGTTTTTTCGATGGCAATTGTTGGTCCTATTGCTGCATATGGTATATATAAGCTTGGGGATAAATTAGGCGCGCCTGTGTGGTTATCTGTATTTTTGGCCTCCGCTATAGGAGACCTGTTAACCTATGTTACTACCTCGTTACAGTTAGCATTGGCCTTCCCGGCTTCTACAGGAGGGTTTATGGTTTCAATGGCCAAATTTATGGCTATTTTTGCCGTAACCCAGCTCCCCTTAGCTATCAGCGAAGGCTTGCTTACAGTACTTGTTTTTAACACGCTTAGCGCCTATAACAAAAATGAACTGCAGGAACTGGCGGTTCTAAAGAAGGAGGCAAAGGCATGAGTACTACAGCCAAAAACATGATGCTTATTTTATTGGTTATTATCTTAGCTGTTGTTCCTTTACTGTTGAAGAGCGGGGCTGAGTTTGGCGGTGCCGACGGCCAGGCAGAAGCGGTTATTAGTGAATTAAATCCTGAATACCAAGCATGGGCCTCGCCCATCTGGGAGCCGCCCAGCGGGGAAATCGAGAGCTTGCTCTTTGCGCTGCAGGCGGCTTTAGGCGCCGGCTTTATTGGCTATTACATAGGGGCTTCACGGGCTAAGGCTAAAAACAAGGGGAATATTTAACAATGCTGAGCATCGACCAGTATGCCTATTCCAGCGCACTTAAAGATGTTCATCCTGTGGAAAAATTCATCTTTGCCATAAGCTTATTGCTAATTTGCCTGCTGGCTGATTCACTGGTCATTTCTGTAATTGTGATTGCTTTAGCGGCCATAGCCACAGTGGGTATGGCCAGGATTCCCGGAAGTTATTATGCTAAAATGCTGCTCATGCCTTTGGCCTTTCTGCTGCCGGGAGTTTTGACCGTCATGCTTTCCTTCGGGGACCGGGCTGCCGGTTACTGGCAGGAAATTAATCTGGGAGCGGTTATTATCGGTGTACGCTATAGAGACATGGTTTTGGCAGTAAATCTCTTTTTTAAATCCCTGGGGGCTGTCAGTTGCCTGTATTTTCTTGTTTTAACCACGCCTATGGTCGATCTGATTTGGGTATTGAAGAAATTGAAGACTCCCGGGCTGTTCCTGGAACTGATGGGGCTCATCTACCGTTTTATTTTTGTCTTATTGGACACTGCGGGCAGGATGTATATTTCACAGGCCACCAGGCTGGGTTACGCCTCCTGGAGAAACTCCTATCATTCGCTGGGAGGGTTGGTTGTCAACCTGTTCGGCAAATCCTTGCAAAAATCCCGGGAATTGACGGTGACAATGATGGCCAGATGCTATACCGATGCCATCAATGTACTGGATAATGAGTATGTCTTATCGAAAAGAAATTTGGCGGTAATCGGGTTTATTGATCTGGCAATGGTCTTGCTGGCGTTATATTTAGGGGGTGGGCTTGCTTGGCTGATCTGATTTTGGAGGCAGTGAACTTGAGTTTTACGTACCCCGATGGCACCAAGGCGTTAAATAGCATAAATTTAGCCATCGAGCGGGGGAAGAAGGTTGCGGTTTTAGGCCCTAACGGTGCGGGGAAGTCGACCCTGTTTTTGCATTTTAACGGCGTTTTAAAACCAGCCAGCGGTAAGGTCCGTTTTGCTGGGAATGATATATCCTATCAGCACAGCGCCTTGATGGAACTGCGCCAAAACGTGGGCATCGTTTTCCAGGACCCGGATAGCCAGCTTTTTTCCGCCAGCGTCCGGCAGGAGATTTCCTTTGGTCCTTTAAACCTGGGCCTGGACAAGGTTGAGGTGCTGCGCCGTGTTGAAGCTGCAATGGAGGCTACGGAAATCTGCCATTTGCAGCATAAGCCTACCCACCTGTTGAGTTACGGCCAGAAGAAAAGGGTTTCCATTGCCGACATCCTGGCAATGGAACCGGAGGTGCTGATTTTTGATGAGCCTACTGCCTGGCTGGACCCAAGGCATTCCAAGGAGATTATTGACTTAATTAATAGGTTTAACCGGGAAGGGAAGACTATTATCCTGTCTACCCACGATGTGGATTTGGCTTATTCCTGGTCCGACTATATTTATATCATTATCAACGGGCAAGTGGCAGGAATGGGGGAACCTCAGGAGATTTTCCAGGATGGCGCATTGCTTGAGCACGCTGATTTGACTAAACCATGGGTGTTGGAAGTTTATGAGGAGATGAAGCAAAAAGGGTGGATTCCATTAAACAGCCCGGCTCCCAGAACAAAAGAGGAATTGTTTAGCTTGATGCAGTCAAAGGAATATGGTGAGAAGAAGATCAAAAGGGCGATTTAACTGATCGCCCTTTTTTAAAATATTTTTTCCAGCAGCGATAAAAGCAGTTCGATGCTGATTAAAATGATGATCATCCACTCCAGTCTGGTGCCTCGCTGGGCATGGGTGAGGCTGGTAAACACCTCGGTAATATCCATGAGGATCTCCGATTTGTGCCTGATGGCTTCATAGCGGTCGTCCAGTTCAAACAGTTCGCTTAAGTTTAGAAAAAACTCCTCCGCTTCTTCGCTGACCCAGGCGATGTCCGGTTTATCCAAAAGCATCAGATAGGAGATAGTATTATATTTAAAGCGCAGGATCTGGGCCGAGGTTTTGGCCAAACGGTTATCGGGGATATTAAGCCGCCCCTTTTCCAAATGATCGATTTTATCCTCGATAGCATCTAAAAGTAAATTGATGCCGTGCTCAATCCGTTCCAAAGCCACGGACTTCGCCAGGACAGTGGCCACGATTTCCCGGTGATAGTTTTTGAGCTCCGGGGCTGTCATATACTCATAGTTGAGGGAAAGGGGTTGTTCCGAGCCGATTTCCAGCTTGTAATCGTCGCTGAAATTAAAAGTCGATTGAATGTTCAGTCCTGGCTCAATTTTTTTCAGATACTTCAAGATATCGGTAATCTCATGAAACTGGCAGTTGATACAGACCAGGCTGCCGAAGGAGAAAATATAGACAGCTTTACCCTCCGGGGAATTGATAATCCCTTTTAAGTGATTATCAAACAGCACCAATGGTTCTTCCCACTTGAACTTTTTATCGATGCCGAAGTGTCCGGCAATGCTGTTCAGGTTGATTTCATTGGCCAGTGCCAGCGCTTTAAATTCAGCTTGCTGCAAGATCTCACCTCCTGTATTTTGACCAATATTATCTATATTTGCCATTCTGACAATCTATCCTCTATTTTGCAGAAATCCCGGCGTTATAATCCATAAATTCAATAACCTTAGACATCTCTATTCTTTCACAAACAGGCAGCAAAATAAATATTATTAACTAGCGGAAATTTTCTAGCTTACCCGCGCGGAGGGGGTGTCTCAATGGGCAAAAGAAAAGTCTCCTTAGACTGGTGGTGCGGTAAAAAAAATAATTGACAAAAACAGACCGGAATTCTATAATAAGCACAACAACTTGAAAACCTTTGTTCTTATCGAGAGCAGGCGGAGGGACTGGCCCTATGAAACCCGGCAACCGGTTGAGTCAATTGCTCAACAAGGTGCTAATTCCAGCAAGGAGGATTCCTTGGGAGATAAGAAGAGTACTAATGCATAAAACCTCTTCTTAGCGAAGAGGTTTTTGGTTTATTGGATTGCGCTAGGGTTATAAGGAAACGATAAGGACAAGGAAAACTAACAAGTAGGAGGAGAACTAAGATGGCAGAAAAAAATTATGCTTTCGAAACACTGGCCGTCCACGGGGGACAGGAGCCGGATCCCACCACAGGCTCCAGGGCGGTGCCTATCTACCAAACTACATCCTATGTGTTTAAAAACGCAGAGCATGCGGGCAACCTTTTTGCCCTGAAAGAATCCGGCAATATCTACACCAGGATTATGAACCCCACTACTGATGTTTTTGAGCAAAGAATTGCCCTTCTTGAGGGTGGAGTTGGGGCTTTAGCGGTAGCTTCCGGTCAGTCGGCTATCACACTGGCTATTTTAAACATAGTCACTGCAGGTTATGAAGTGGTGTCTTCCTCAACTTTATATGGGGGTACATATAACCTGTTCAACACTACCTTTCCCAAGCTGGGCATCAATGTAAAATTTGTGGATGCCGCCGACCCGGAAAATTTCCGCAAAGCAGCCACTGATAAGACCAGGGCCTTCTACGTGGAGACTATTGGCAATCCAGTTCTGGATGTTGCAGATCTCAGCGCTATTTCTGCCATAGCCCACGAGCTTGGGGTGCCATTGATTGTGGATAACACCTTTGCTACCCCTTATCACTGCCGGCCTTTTGAATTCGGCGCCGATATCGTCATTCACTCCGCCACCAAATTCATCGGCGGCCATGGTACTTCCATTGCCGGCGTGATTGTGGATTCAGGCAAATTTAACTGGGATAACGGCAAATTTCCTGAATTAACGGAACCCGACCAAAGCTACCACGGTGTGAAGTATGTGGAGCACATTGGCCCTGCGGCTTACATTGTGAAAGCCCGGGTGCAGCTTTTGCGGGATTTGGGGCCTGCCCTAAGTCCCTTCAACTCCTTCCTCTTGCTGCAGGGGCTGGAAACACTGCCGCTCAGAATGGAAAGGCACAGCTCCAACGCCTTAAAAATAGCCCAGTACCTGTCAGAGCACCCGGAGGTCGCCTGGGTCAACTACCCCGGACTGCCTGACAGCCCCCAATATGCCAAAGCTAAGAAATACCTGCAGCACGGATTTGGAGCTATGCTGACCTTTGGCATTAAAGCGGGCTACGATGCGGCTGTTAGATTTATCGATAGTTTAGAGCTGTTCTCGCTGCTTGCTAACGTGGGGGATGCCAAGTCCCTGGTGATTCACCCGGCCAGCACCACCCACCAGCAGCTTACACCTGAGCAGCAGGCTGCCAGCGGCGTGTCACCCGATATGATCCGGTTATCCATTGGCATTGAGAATGTGGATGACTTGATAGCTGACTTGGACAAGGCCTTGCAGCAAGCCATTTTCTCTCGTTAAGATGTCATTATCTGTTGAAAGCTGTCGAGGTATCGGTTATAATATTGGTATAGTTATAATAGCCCCCAATAGATACCCCTTATATACACTCCTTCCTGCTCCTCACCACAGGTGAGGAGACTTTTTTTAAGCACCAATGCCGAGCAAAGGCCGGTCTTTAATGAATTGTTTTTTATTATGTTGAAGTGGTAGTTGGGGTAACGGTGGCTTGACCTGTAGTCGGGCTAAACGAGCGCCGGGGCATCCTTCCCCGAAGTATTATTTCGCCAGGAACAACTCTGCCGGTTGGAACAGTAATAGACGTGGTTACTTCAGTAACCAATTCGGGAAAGAGGTACAGTTCCTCAAAAATTTCAGCTACCAGGCGGGTTCTAAAAGGCTGTAATGCCATTTCAAATATCCTCCTTGTTCAACCTACCGGGAAGCAATGAGCCGCGAATTGCGACGAGGTATTAATACTTGCGTTTACAGAACATCTTACGGGCCTCCCATTTTTTTTGCCGTGCTTCCCACTGTTTTTTTCTTTTGTCCCACTTGGCTAATATTTGGGGATTCCCACCGGCTGTCTGGGGGGTGAACTGGCTTGCCCCAGGGTTTGCAAGATTTGTGGTCTGCGAGGGATCATCAGCTAAGAATAGTGCTAAAGCGGCTATAAGTAAATTTAGAGGTATGCCTGTTACTGCCAAAACTTCAGCAACAAAATCAAGCTTAACTGCCAGTGCCAATAAAGTTATATCAATCAATGAGCCTGTATTATAAACTCTTTCCAGAGCCAGATTAACCGCTTGTTGACTGGCACCGGGGGTTCTGGTTAATTCCTCCGCCGCTCCGACCAGTAGACGGTAGTTGTCAGTTAAGCTGTTAAATACGGACACCAGAGCATTTACATCTTCAAATAAGACAGGTATACTGTCGATATTTCTCGTACCAGGAACTATGATGGGGGGCATAATATTATCTCCTCTAACAGTACTGTCTAGTTAAATAATATGATCCAAAAATCAATTGGTGTCTGGAACAGCCTCCGAGTTTCCCGAATCGGGTTTTAATCTGATTAGCCTAGCCCCAGGGATTTAGCAGGTTAAATTTAGTAATAAAATTACATTGCGCCTGGCAGGAAGATGGGCCCAGGTGCAGAATTAAGATGTGTTAAGTATTTAAACCATACTGAAAGGAGCATTGAATTGGGCAGTGTAACTTCATCGACCATCACTGAAAAAAATATTCAGCCAACAGCCAATTTTAAAATACTGCTGCTCCTGAGCCTAGGTCACTTGGCCACTGACCTGAACCAGGGAGCCTTACCGGCACTGCTGCCTGTTTTAAAGGAAACCTATAATCTCTCATATACGGTAGTTGGTCTTATTCCCTTAGTAGCCACTTTTAGCTCATCAATTATTCAACCTGTTTTTGGCCTGCTGAGCGACCGCTTTAATACCCGCTGGCTTTTGCCGCTAGGGTGTTTTGCCGCCGCTTTTGGGGTAGGTTTTTTGGGTATAACCGGCAATTACCTCTTAATTTTGCTGCTGATCCTGCTCAGCGGATTAGGGACGGCTGCTTTTCACCCGGAAGCTGCCAAGGCTGCCCATTTTGCAGCCGGGGGTCAAAGGGCTTCGGCTATGTCAGTTTTTTCCGTAGGAGGAAACTTCGGATTTGCTTTTGGTTCCATTATTATGGCCGAACTTTTATACCTGGGTGGCTTGTCGGCCAGCTTGTACCTTCTGGTCCCCGGCTCCCTGGTTGCGCTTTTGCTCTACTCTAAAATAGCCCAGATTACTTACGGGGAGGGCACTGGTGAGGTGAAGAAAAAAGCCGGGGAAGCTCCGGCCCCGAGCAGGTTTTGGCCGCTGGTTACCTTAATGACGGTAGTTATTATCCGCTCTTGGGTGCAATCCGGTTTGACATTTTATATCCCGTTTTATTATATTAACTACCTGAAAACTGATGAGCTTTATGCCAACACTATACTGTTTATTTTCTTGTTAGCCGGGGCCCTGGGTACTATCATCGGGGGCCCGCTTTCCGACCGCTTTGGCCGCAAAAAACTAATTTTTGCGTCCATGCTGCTTGTGCCCCCGCTGGTTTTAACCTTTATCTACGCTGAGTCGCTCTTGTCCATGGCAGCCTTGTTCGTGGCCGGGGCGGTACTGGTTTCCACTTTTTCCACCACTATCGTCCTGGGGCAGGAATACCTGCCGAACAACGTAGGTATCGCATCGGGGCTGATGATCGGATTTGCCATCGGAACGGGCGGGATTGGTGTAACCCTGTTAGGGGTGTTAGCCGATGCAACCAGCGAACATGTAGCTATGGTGGCAACTGCTTTGCTGCCTTTATTGGGTGCTTTGCTGGCATTCTTTTTGCCTAAAGAGTCAAATGCGTGAATGATAAAAGCACGACATTTGTCGTGCCGGATTACCATGAAAATAACTATGCACGTCTATGTCCTGTCGCTCCCACTGTCTGAATCAAGAGCACCAACTGCTCGGGGCAGAAGTCAGGGGACATACCCCCAGCCAGTAGGGCTGAGTCGTTAGTTTTCAGCTTTCAGCTGTCAGCCATCAGCTCCCAGTTTTCAGTGGCTAGTTACTGGGGACTGATGACTCGGCCGAAGGCCGGTGCTAAGGACTAACGACTAAAGACGCGGTCGCAGGCCGCAACTGGGGGCTGGGAAATGGTGACTTACTGCTAGACTGCTATAATTCACCGGTTTTATCCCCAAAATGCGTTTATCCATCTAAACTATTAGCGTTTTTTTAGACTGTCAGGTTTTCAGCGGTCCAGCCGAGAAGAATAGCAGCACAAGAATTAGAAAGACTGCAAACGCCCAATTGCCCTTAAATAATCCCTGCAAAAAGTTTCCAGTGGTATCAGCCTTGACAATAGCTGGGTTTGATCCCGATAATTCTTTCATTAATTGCATAGCACGGGCCGCATGTTCAGTAGTAAAAAGCTGGGCAAAAGCTTCACCTGCATCCACCAAGTTTTTACCCTTATCATTTAGGAAAGGTTTTAAACTCATCATTAAGTTCATCATATCTTGGTTTACTTGCCAGCCGTCCATCATAATCCTCCTTTCTACTTAATTATCCGTAACCGGATTAAAGGCGGGGTGCTGTGGCTTCCCCCACATTTTGAGCTTTAAAAAGATTATTAATACCAGAAATAAAAGCACTGTTGACTGCTCTGTCATAGGAGTCAACAATATCCCCCGATGTAACACTTTTTGCAGCTTGCTCAACAGTTGAGGAATAGAATTTATGGTATTGCCTATTTCAGGCGCAGAACCGGAACTACCGCTTCCCAGCAGCGAAGAGGCGATTTTGCCAATCATCTCCATGTCTAAAGTACTGTTCCTGCCGGTTTCCTCCTTTGAACCGAAATGCGGATAAGTTTCGGGTAGCCTGGTACCGAGAAAGGCCTGCTGCGAAAACTGTGGTTGGGAAAGGATTTGACTACATAGGGTTTGAAAATTTTCATTGCTTACCAGTTGAGCAACGCCCTTTAAGGCTTCTATTGCTTTTTGCGCAAGCACCGCCAGTTGGCTTAAGGCATCAACTGCGTCAAGAACAACTACTCCTTTTTCTCCGACAAAAGGCTTGAGGCTGTTTATCACTTGTACAATCTCTTGATTAACTTGATAAAACCTCATCCTGCATCCCTCGCTAATTGCGCTTTGGAAAAGTAAAAGGACCTACTTCATCATATGCTAAAAGAAGGTTTTTGACAGTGACGTTTGAAAATGAGTGGCTCCCACAAAAATCAAAGGCCCTCCCAATTGGGAAGGCCACGAACAAAATTAATACGCTATTCTACCTTAGCCAACTTTTGGCAAGGAAAAGATTGTTATGTAAGGGGAGCTTCCGCAAGGAAGATCCCCGAAAGGAATGGGTAACGGCTTTTACCTTTTACCAGAGTGCACCATTGGAGAAAATCAAAAGAATCAGGATTAAGAACACAGCAAAGGCCCACATGTTACCAAAACCGCCAAATCCGGTACCCATTATATAATCCCTCCTTTCAGGTGGTTTAATATATACTATTCATTACTTATGATGGTTGACACTTTGGGGAGGGGAGGGGTACTTTAAGGGGATCTTTGACATCACCTTAATGATGTCAGTGGAGTTTTGCCAATCATGTAATGCCTGCCGGGCCGAGTCTGCCAGGGTGCCTTTGTTACTTGGCGGCTGGCCCATAGCTAATCTAATGTGGCCACGGAGCAAAGCGTCTTCTAACCTGGACTTTTGTTCGGCTAGTTTCTCAGGCAAGTCTTCAATCTTGTCCACCAATGTGCCGTCCCAGGTCATTTTAGCTATTTCAAATTGCACCCGGCGCTGCAAGTGCCGGTAATAGTCAGAACTTGACAATTTGTTCTCTCCCAATAGCTCTTGACTTTATTTTTACCAAAGATGTTCAGAATATAGATTTGGCAAGCATAATACTTCTTCATGGAAAACTAAGGTCGACGAGCAAAAAGGCAAAGCAGGCTTTTTTATGGTAAATCTTAACATCGCGGATCGATGCACCATTTCCGCTGTGGTTCATATGATAATCTTGAAAACAAAACTTAGCGTCTGAAGGAGGTATGTTTTATGCCAGACGGTTTTGGGTTTTTTGGTAATCGTGTAGCTTTTGCGGTGTTCTTGATTCTTATACTGCTCATTTTTGCAAATTAATGCTAAACAGAAAGCAAGCGGCCAATTGGCCGCTTTTTCAATTTCTTGATAAAAGTTTTCTTAAAATTATTCTTTTACGCTTTAAATAGTATAAGATAAATAATATAGTATTTTTATAAAAAATACCTGTATTGGTTGGGGGGTGAGATGGTGAATGGGGAGACTGGCTTTAGATATTTTATAAGTATTCGGGTTAACGAGGCTTTCACCTATGAAGTGCACAACTGCAGCAGTTTTGAGCGGCTCCAAAATTTAAAGCAGGTACTGACGGAGGAAATAGACAGGATGGGGTCCAAGCCCCGGTTTGTAGCCATGCATGAGCTGTTGCCCGGTTATTTTGAGCCCGGAGAAGTAGGGTTGCTCTACCCTGTGGTAGGCTCAGTGCGCAATCTGGGATTTATTTTGCTTTTGAACGTCAAGGACTGCACTCCTAGAGAGTTGGCTCTGATTATGACTCTGCTGAAGGGATTTGCTGATTTTGCCGGCAGCGTCTATACCTCGCTAAATGGCGGTGAGATTACAACGGAGATTGTAGAAGCTGCAATTGAGGCAATAGAAGCCAAAGACCTTTATACAAGGGGACACTCCAGCCAAGTTGCCCATTATGCCCGCCATATTGCCGCGGTATTGGGCTTTTCGCCCCAGGAGTTGGAAATGATCCGGTACTCAGCCCTGTTGCATGATATAGGCAAAATTGGCATTCAGGAGCAGGTTTTAACTAAACCAGGGCCGCTGACCGACAGGGAGTGGGAGCAGATCCGCACTCATCCGGAGGTGGGAGAACAGATCTTGAAACCATTGAAGCTGTTGGCTCCGGTGCTGGCAGGAGTGCGCAGCCACCATGAAAGGTATGACGGTTCCGGTTACCCCGATGGGCTGAAAGGAGTTGAAATACCTTTGCAGGCCAGGATTATAGCTGTGGCCGACGCCTTTGATGCCATGACTTCAGACCGTGCTTACCGTAAAGCCCTTCCGCGGGAGGTGGCGGTCCGGGAATTGCAAAAGGGCGTAGGACTACAATTCGACCCTGAAGTGGTTAAAGCGTTTTTAGAGGTGTTAGGTAAGGAGGGGCTGTAACTTGTGTTGCACGTTTCAACGATGGCAAGATTTACCGCAAGCCATTATTAAACGAATATGATATGATGAATTTGACGAAAAAAGTTAATACTTGTCATTTCAGCCAAACGCCTAATTCCCTGCAGGGAAACGGGGAAACCAATCTTTTGGGGTGAATCCTAAAGGTAGGGCAGCTCTTTCGGCCCGAACCCGTCAGCTAACCTCGTCGGCGTTGAAAGAGAGGTGTTGTTATTTTGTTGCATGTAATCCGTCCAAGCCCTGGCGCTTAAAGTTTATTGTTCGCTAATGCACAAAAAGCAGTGTTACAGATCTAGTATGGTTTGTAGCTGGTCGCTTCACAGGCTTCTATGATCTTAAGCAACAAGCATGAAAGGGGTTTGGACACATGAAAGCATCCAAAAAGTTTTTTGCTTGCCTTTTAAGCGTGATTATAGCGCTGGCCGCTTTTACTTCCTTCATACCACCTAAAGCAGCCAATGCCTTAACTTATCGCTACAGCATTTACCGTACTACCTATTATTCATCTACTTCGCCTTACAAGATTACCTATAGAATTGTCACCTACAGGCCTGCCACTACACCGCAACAACCTGTTCCGAAGCCGGAACCGGCTCCGCAGCCAGCTCCTGAACCGGCCCCGGCGCCACAACCGCAGCCAAAACCGGAGCCGGTACCGACTCCCGGACCGGCGCCCGAACCTGCACCTGAAGGACAGGGTTTAAATGCTTACGAGCAAAAGGTAGTGGATTTAGTCAATGCAGAAAGACAGCGGAATGGCTTACAGCCATTAAAAGTGGATTTAGAACTGGCCAAGGTGGCTCGTTTAAAATCAGCTGACATGCGGGACAAGAATTATTTCTCCCACCAGTCACCTTCCTATGGCTCACCTTTTGAGATGATGAAGCAGTTCGGAATCAGCTATAAATATGCAGGTGAGAACATTGCCGCCGGGCAGAAAACTCCCGAGGATGTGGTGAAGGCCTGGATGAACAGCTCCGGACATAGGGCAAACATCCTAAACGCCAACTATACTCACATCGGTGTGGGCTATGTGAACGGCGGAAGCTACGGCAGCTACTGGACACAGCTTTTTGTAGGCAGATAATTTTAAACGGACTCTGCTTGAGGCAGCGGAGTCCGTTTATAGTTTTAGAAATTATAAATTTTCAGCTTAGTTTGGCAATCACCTTTGTTTAGGTTTTATCATACAATGAAGTATATTCTGCGCCTTGGTTTTGGCGCTCTCAGGGTGATGAAGATGGCCGGCTGGTTTCTTTTTAAGCGCAAAATTCAAAGCTACCTGCTGATTAAAACTTGGAATACGTTGTTTAAATGGCGGGCCAGGTGGTTGAAAATCAAATACCGATACTTACGGTGAAAGCTTTTATGAAAGCTTGCGGCGTTATAAGTACGAAAGCGGGTTGAACACCCGCTTTTTTGCTGAATGACCAGCAATACACGCTTGGTTCAGAAGAACCTACGATGGAAGAAAAATGGAAATCCAAAGAAGAAGAAAGGATGGAAAAAAGGGAACCCGAAAAACAAGGGGTCGTCAGGATTGCCATGGGAACCGCCCATATGAAAATAGTGATGAAAATGGTAACATTCTTTAGGTTTACATTCGGTATGGTCCTTGTAAGAGTGACTTTGTTCCATATCCATTGATTGAACCTCCTTTCCAGCTTAATTCTTAATAGGTTAATAAGGTTAAGGAGATTAGTATAAAATATTTCTTCACTGACAGTATATGTTTACCAGTACATGTATGTGATGGAAGATGAACCATGATGTGGCTTTGCACTTTGTACTGAATCCGAAAATATGATGTAGCGAAAAACTTTTTTTGAGGTGCACGGATGAAGGACAAGGAGATTAAGCTGCCTGCATACCGTTTGGTAGTTTTCCTTACAGAGGAGAGCGACCAGTTCAGAGTGCTGCCGCCTTACCCCAGCTGGGGAAGAGTCCATATTGATGTCCAGGCCACAGAGGCTGTTTGTGTCATCCAAGTGGATAATTTGCGCCAGTTAAACGCGGTCCGGCTCCCGCCTTATCATTATTATGAAGCCTGGTTGGTAAACAGCAGAGAACAGGTCTGGACCAGCCTGGGCGCCTTTAACGTATTGGGGAACGGACAAGGGAGTCATATTGCCTGGTTTAACCCTGTGAAAATCGGCAAAACAACGCTTCAGTTTTATTACGAAGTGGTGATAACTGCAGAAATGAAATCGGGAAAAGTATCCCCGGGGCAGATTTTGCTTCGCGGTCAGATCCCTTCCAGGCTGGTGTTCAAATTGTAGAAAAAGGGTGGCTGGGCCACCCTTGCTGTATATACTGCTGGACCAGGGCGCAGGAGTTTATTCTTTCTTGCGCTTACGGTTTTCGTAACTATCCATACCGGGGTACAGGCCACTGTCGCCCATAGCGGGGTACATGTCATTACCCATTCCGGGCATGCCTCCGTACAGGTCTTCATACATGCCGGGTTGCATATAGCCTCCGTTGTACATGCCTCCGTACATCTTGCCGTACATATCCCCGCCCATACCGGGCATATAGCCACCGTAAATATTGCCGTTGCACATGTTTCCATACATGCCGTTCGGCATGCCGGGCATCATTCCCATCATGGCACGGCGGCACATATAGTCGCCGGCTTCATGAAATGCATCTCCCATCATTCTGACCATCATATAGTACATCTCATGGCGCATTTCGTCCATATGCTCATGCATCATTTTATGCATCATTTCCATCATTTCCTCATGTTCTTCTGGTTTAGGGCACTTTTTGTCTGTCATTGCTATTCCCCCCTTTCTTAACCTAATATAGGATATGAATGGTAAAACAGGAAGGTACCATCCCTTTAACCCAAAAACAGACATATTATATAGAAGATAGTCATGAGTTGAAGCAGTCCCGGCTAAGAAACAGGTTGCCAAGCGGTATTTTTTGGGCGTCTGCATATAAGATTAGCAAAGTTCGACTGATGAACATATTGTATATCATAAGAATTTCAGTAAAATATTTTTTCGAGAAAAATAGAGGAATTACTGAGTTACATATAGAATTGAAAATATAAAAAAATTAAAACCATACTAATCTGCAATTTCATTAAGGCTAGAGGTGGAGGAAAATGTCTTTAATCCTAGGCATCGATACCGGTGGAACTTATACTGACGGGGTTGTGGTGGAATTAGCCGGCAAAAAAATTATTAGTAGGGCTAAAGCCCTTACTACCCGCGAAGACTTGGCTTTAGGCATTGCCAACTGCATTAATAATCTGAGTTTTATGGATTTTAAAAAAATTAGCGTGGTGTCCCTCTCTACTACCCTGGCTACCAACGCTATAGTGGAGGGGCGGGGATGTGAAGTTGGCCTCATCTTAATCGGGCATCAGCCGGTTCAGAAGCTCCCGGTTGAGCATTTCGCGGTCGTGCCTGGCGGACACGATATCAAAGGAAAGCCTTTGGCTCCCCTGGATATGGAAAAAACTCGGGAAGCCATCAAGGAGTTTAAGGGTAAGGTTGGCGCGGTGGCTATTTCCGGGTACCTCAGTGTGCGCAACCCGGAGCATGAGTTAATAGTGCGGGATCTTGTCCAGGAAATACTGGATGTGCCGGTGGTCTGCGCGCACCAGCTCACCACTTCCCTGGGATTTCACGAACGAACGGTAACTGCGGCCCTGAACGCCAGGTTGATACCCATAATCGCCGAGTTAATTGAATCGGTAAAAAGAGTACTTAAGTCGAAGCGCATCGATGCACCAATCATGATTGTCAAAGGCGACGGGTGTTTAATGAGTGAAACCCTGGCCCGGGAAAAACCAATTGACACGATTCTGTCGGGGCCGGCGGCAAGCATTATTGGCGCTACTTTTTT
Organism: Zhaonella formicivorans; assembly: GCF_004353525.1. NCBI lineage: Bacteria > Bacillati > Bacillota > Clostridia > Neomoorellales > Zhaonellaceae > Zhaonella > Zhaonella formicivorans. Next base: position 1,926,154 of record NZ_CP085524.1, on the reverse strand, counting down.
AACGGATATATCCGAGGCTTTAGTGCTGGATATGGGTGGAACAACTACGGATATTGCCATCCTGCATAACGGTGTGCCTCGAATCAACAAGGAAGGAGCCATGGTAGGCGGCTGGCTGACCCGCGTTCAGGCGGCGGAAATTAGCACCTATGGTGTAGGCGGCGACAGTTACCTGCATGTGTCCAAAGAGGGTAAGCTGCTCGTAGGGCCGCAAAGGGTTTGGCCGCTGGCGGTGGTAGCCTGCAAATCCCCATACCTTGTTGAGGAACTGCGCAGCAATTTGGATAAAAACTATGAGTTGATGTTTGCTCAGGAAACCGACTGTTTCATGCTCTTAAAGCCCTCAACTTCGGAAGGATTAAGCGAGGTAGAGAAAGAAATTGTGGCAACCCTTGAATCGGGGCCCCATTCAATATTTTATTTGTCTGCCGCTCTTGGCAAGGATCCCAACTTATTTAATTTTAATATGCAGCGGTTGATCAACCTGGGGATTGTAGCCAGGATCTCGGTGACTCCCACCGATATTTTGCATGCCAAGGGGACTTACACTGAGTGGAACAGGGATGCTGCCGCCTTGGGGGCTCGTTTTTTAGCCCGCAGGTTGCGCATGTCCTTGGATGAGTTTTTGGAATTTGCCAGCGAAACCATAGTGCAAAATTTGTGTTTGACAGTTTTGCAGAGCTTGGTGAGTAGCGAAGGCAAAAATTTTTGGTTGCAAGACGATGCCGTAGCCTCCTATTTTATTGACAAAGCCCTAAAGCCAAAAGAACATCAGCCCTTGGACTGTGTTTTAAAAGTAAACATGCCCATAATTGGTATAGGGGCACCGGTACGGGCTTGGCTGCCGCAGGTGGCCAAGAAGCTCTGCACAGAACTGTTGATACCCGAAAACGCTGAAGTGGCCAATGCGGTAGGGGCAGCTACCGGAAAGATCATGGAAAGCATTAAAATATTGATTAAGCCGGGAGAAGGGGGCAGCGGCTACATCGTGCATACCCCCTGGATGAGGAGATCATACCTGCAACTGGGAGAGGCTACAGCCTTTGCTTTAGAAGAAGCAAAAAAGCAAGCCGCTCTGGCGGCGGAAAAAGCCGGTGCCTTAGATTACGAGCTGGTTGTAAATCATGATGAAATCTATACAGGATCAGCCGGCGCGGAAAAAGACATTTACGTGGAGTCCAGGATCGAAGTTACTGCTGTTGGTCGCCCGGAATGGGAAAGGGAAAAAGAAAGAGAAAAATTTTTTGTGGACACTGTCGGCTGCTAGTCCTGTATCCCCCAAGGTTGAAATAAGCACTAATCCGGGCGAATTTTTGCGTCGTTTTTTACCGGATGGGCTGAGTAGAAAATCTATAGCTGATAATGCTGATAATATTGTAATCAGCGGGTGCTAGTGATAAAATTTTGAGTGATAAAGTTACATTTTGAGGAAAAATGCCTCTTAAGGAGCAAGGAGATAAAAACGTGCAGGATAAGCTGGAAACAAATGAAATTTACGAGATCCTAAAAAAGCGGATAATTAATTTGGAGTATGCGCCAGGCCAGGTATTAAATGAAGTGGATATTGCCAACGAGTTTAAGATCAGCAGAACGCCGGTGAGAAAAGTATTCGAACAGCTAAAAAACAATAAATTGCTGAATATCATTCCCAGATTTGGGGCCCAAGTGGCTACCATTGATTTCAGATACATGAAGTCTGTGTTTGAAGTGCAGCGGGAGCTTGAGGGGTATGCTACCAGACTGGCGGCTGAAAGAATCTCGGAAAACGGCATTGCAGAGCTTGCAGCAATTACAGAGCGAATTAAAGAGTACGATCTGGAAAATGATTATAAAGAGATTATTATTGCTGATGATCTTTTTCATAAAATTGTCTATGAAAGTTCCGGCAACCCTTGTCTGATTGAGTTTCTTCATGAACTGCATATGCATACCCAAAGACTGTGGTTTTATGTCCAAAGGGATATAACTGACAAAAACTTGTTTTATGATACGCTGGCTAATGTGGTAGAGGCCCTTAAAGCCAGGGATGTTGCCAAAGCTGACCAAGCGGCAAAGGAGCACATAGACAGGTTTGTGGAACAAATAAAAAAAGAACTTCTTTAGAAAGCCCGGGGTTTTGCCCCGGGCTTTTCAGGTGTAATAAACCTTTCCCTATTCCTTTATTTCACTTTTTCTGACCTAAAAGCTCCCCATTGCTTACGCTAAAAATTGGATCGACTAACGACTAAGCTAAGGCTGCATGTCCTGCTTCTCAGTGATAGTCAGGGTTACATAGGAAGTCTTTTTATCCCGCCAGATCAACGCTACTACCTTTTGTCCTATTTTTACCTGCTGCACTGCTTCCTGCAAATCGGTGGTTGTTTTGATCTGCTTTTTGTTAAACTCCAGGATTACATCGCCCCGCTTAAGGCCTGCTTTATCGGCAGGGCTGCCTGGGATTACCGAAGTGACAACGGCTCCCTCTTCTTTAGGTAATCCGAAATAATCAGCAAGCTCTTTGGTTACCGGTTGGAGGTAAACCCCGATCCACGGCCTGCTCACCTTACCTTTGTTCATCAGGTCCTGTAAGACTTCCTGGACCGTGGAACTGGGGATGGCAAAGCCGATGCCCTGGGCAGAGGCGTTGACCGCTGTATTGATACCGATTACTTCGCCTTGCAGATTTAACAGGGGACCGCCGCTGTTGCCGGGGTTAATGGAAGCATCTGTTTGCAGCAAGTTTTTATACTGGCGGTCTTCTACGGCAATTGGGCGGCCTTTGGCGCTGATCACCCCTACAGTGACAGTATGGTCCAGTCCCAAGGGGTTGCCGATGGCCACAACCCAGTTCCCAACTTTAACCTTATCTGAGTCACCAAGTTTTAAGGTTGGCAGATCTTTTTTACTTTCGATTTTCAAGACTGCCAGGTCCAGGTCAAAATCTTTACCTATGACTTTGGCAGGAAAGCTTTCTTTATAACCCGTTACCTGCACCTGGATATCGGTTGCTCCGGCTATGACGTGCTCGTTGGTCAGAATGTAGCCGTCTTTGGAGATAATAAAGCCTGAACCCAATCCAGTGGCCACCCTTGGTTGCGGTTCAAAGTCATAGCCAAAAAATTGGCGGAAGAAAGGATCATTGAAAAAAGGACTGCTGACGTTAGGGTGATTAATTTTTGAAGTAGTCTCGATTAGGACTACTGCCGGTCCGCTGGCTTCAACCATATCAGCAATAGTATCAGGATTTAAACCCGGTGGTGTCAGCGACGCTTTTTCCGCAGTTACTGCAGGCTGCTCGTTATTAGCTAAAGCTACAGGCAGGTTACCGCCGTTTCCGTAAAAAGTAACCACACCTACGGAAACAACCACAGCCAGGATGACTATAAAAGCAGTATACAGAAATAAAGACCGCCTTGATTCAAAACCAAACATTTTGCTCACCTCTTGCTAATAAGTTTCTCATTTACAAGTACAAGATAACCAAGAAAGCTGAAAATAAAATTAAAAAAAGATTAAAAAATGTTAAAAAATGTTACTGTAAAGGTGCTGCCCCGGCCCGGTTCGCTCTTGACCTTGATTTCGCCACCGTGAATTTCCATAATCCACTTGGCTATAGCTAAGCCCAAGCCCGTGCCCTGACCTCCCCGAGTCTTGTTGGCTTGGTAGAAACGCTCAAAAATGTGGGGCAGGTCTTCAGGCGAAATTCCTTGGCCTGTGTCCTCTATTGCAAAGGATAAACTGTTGCCTGCCTGATGGAAGCTAAATTTTACAGTGCCACCGGGTGGTGTGAATTTAAAAGCATTATCCAACAGGATTAAAAACAGTTGTTTGAGGTAATCGGCGTTTGCTAAGAGTTTAGCTTCGCCCAGCATTTCGGGATCATCATGCTCAAAATTAACTTGTCCCTTCAACAATTGGGCTTGGCGAAAGATTTCCTGCAGCAAGGGAGCCAAGGCTACCGGGTGTTTTTCCGGCTGCTGACCCGCATCGGCCCGGGCCAGTGCCAACAGGTCATTGATCAGACGGCACATGCGTTCGGCTTCGCTTTTAATGTCCTGCAGTGCTTCCGCCCTGACCTCAGGGTCTTCATCCCCCATTTTTTGCAGTAACTCCACGTTACCTCTGATAGTGGTCAAAGGGGTACGCAGTTCATGGGACGCATCTGCCACAAAGCGCCTTTGAGCGGTATAGGAAGCCTCTAATTTTTCATAGGCGCTTTGCAGGCGGGCTAGCATATCGTTAAAGGTGGAGGCCAGCTGTCCCACTTCATCGGGAGGGCCGGCGTAAGGCACCCTCCGGCTTAAATCCTGACGTTCACCAATGGATTTGGCTTCCCTGGTGATTTTCTCAATGGGTTTTAAAGCTGAACGGGCCAGTAACCATCCTGAGCTGGCTGCAGCAAGAAGTGCCAGGGCTGCCCCGAAAAACAGCAGCAGGCGTAAGTTCCTTAGTGCCTGGGATGCGGAATGCAGGGAACGTCCCACCTGCAGAATGCCCACCAGCCTGTCGTCTAAAAAGAGGGGGAGGTTATAGAGCCGAAGACGGCCGTTTTTATAGCTATAAGTTTCGTAAAGATAGCCTTTTTGGGCAGCAAGTAATATAGTTTCCTTCCCTACGGGCAGGCTTTGCTGTCCTAAGTTGCTTGATCTGGCCACAATGTGACCGTTTTTGTCTGTTACCTGTAGGTAGATATCGGGGGCAGCGGCAAAGATGTCCACATCAGGCAGGACCACTCTTTGCAGGGGGTAAGGGTAGGTATCTATGATTTTAATAGAATTAAACACCTCCACTGCCTTGGTGGCAAGGGAGTTATCAATTTCCGAGCTCAGGTTATGCTGCAAATAAAAATAGAGAAAAGTGCCGAACAAGGTTAAAGTTAAGGCTAGGATAGCGGTGTAAAGAATAGTCAGGCGCAGTCGCAGGGACATAGACTCACTCCCTCAAGGTATAGCCCACGCCGCGGACAGTATGGAGCAGCCGCTTTTCACCGGCCGCTTCCAGTTTTTGACGCAGGTAGCCGATATAGACTTCAAGCACATTGGACTCGCCGCTATAATCATAGCCCCATATTTCTTCCATGATAGTGTCCCGGGTTAAAACCTGACGGGGATGCCGGAGAAAAAGTGCCAAAAGGTCAAATTCCTTGGAGGTCAGCTGGATTTCCCGCCCGCCGCGCCAAACTTCCCTGGTTTCCGTGTCCAAGGTCAGATCGGCATAAGTTAGACGGGTTCCGGCTTCTTGCCCTGTCCGGCGCAGCAGGGCTCTTACCCGGGCCAGCAGTTCTTCCAGGGCAAAAGGTTTGACCAGGTAATCGTCAGCCCCCAGATCCAGCCCTTTAACCCGGTCTCTGACTTCATCTTTGGCAGTCAACATTAGGATGGGTACGGAACTGAAATCCCGAATCTTTTGACAAACTTCAAAGCCGTCCAGGCTGGGAAGCATTAAATCCAAAATGACTAGGTCCGGTTGTTCTTCCATAGCTTTTCCCAGTCCCTCCAGACCGTCCCTGGCAGTGGAAACTTTAAATCCTTCAAACTTTAGGCTCCGGCGCAGTAGGGCGGTAATCTTCTCATCATCATCTATGACCAGGATGTGCATGCTGTTCACCCCTTGTATTATTCTTTTATTACAGATTTTATATTATGACGGTATAAAGGGCAATAAGCTAGGGGGCTTTGCGGTATGACCATGTCCCATTTAATCCGGCTGGCAAAAGGTGTCTCCGTGACTTAGGACCAGCGCTTTTGTGAAACAATTTTTTTGCTCAAATTAGGGAGGTATTTAGAAAAGAATATGGAAAGTAATATTTTCAAATTGCAGTCAATAACACCAAGTAGGAGGTGGCTTATGACAGAACCGAAAATATGGGAAATGGACTTGCCGGACGTGAGTATGGAAGATGTTTTTAGAGCAGAAGGGTCTGACTTTACTAACCGTTCTCCCCGTCCGGGTATGGTTGAATTACACCGCCGTATTTTGCTCGAAGCCTCTGCATTGGTTCGCCCCATTGTGGTTTGGCGTGAGGTCAGCGTAGCGGGAGCCGGGGAAAAGGAACTTTTTCTGGAGGAAGGGCATAAGCTGACCAGCAGGCTTTTGGTGAAGGTGGCAGGACCGGCTGAGAAGTTAATCCTTTACGCTCTGACAATAGGAAGTGCCTTAGACGACCGTGTGGATGCATATAAGAAGGCTGGCAAATTATTGGAAGCTTTTACCCTGGATGCAGCCGGATCAGCATTTGTAGCCAAAAGCGCAGCAGCGGCACTGGCGAAAATTGAGGAGGGGTTTCATAGCGCTGGCATAAAAACAACATTTCCCATGGGTCCCGGTCACTCATACTGGAGTGGGCTGGAAGATTTGCGAACCATCTATCATTTACTTAAAGCGGAATCCATCGGCCTGCGCTTGACAGACTCAAACCTAATGATGCCCCGAAAGTCCATTGCAATGGTATTAGGGGTAGGACGTAATCTGCCCGATTTCAAGGGGAAAGACCACTGCGACTTTTGCAGCTTACAAAAAACTTGCAATATGAACAAGTTTGCCCAAAATTGTTAGAATACAGTATTTTAGGTTGGCAAATATTTGGCTGTTTTACTCTTCCCGCAGTAAGCATTTAACCCGATTCGTACTACAAGCCAAAAAAACGGAACTGGGAGACAGATTTACGTGATTTAATTTAAAAATTTATATAATTATTACAGCTGCGGCAGGATTGCTGGTGACTGAGGACTGGTTGACTATAATGCCGTGCGGTGAAACCCCTTGCCCAGCACTTCCGCCGTATCGCTGACAGTCATAAAGGCGCCGGGATCCAGGCTTTCAACAATTGCTTTGAGCTTTGCCAGCTGGCGGGTGGTAACCACGGTGTAAAGAATGTGCCGGTTATGATGGGTAAAGGCTCCCTCCCCGAAAAAAATGGTCACACCGCGGTGGACTTCCTGCATGATGGCTTGAGAGATTTTTTCCGGTTCGCTGGTGATGATTAGCGCCGATTTTTTCCGGTCAAATCCTTCTTGAACCCTATCCAGCAATACGGCTGACAGGTACATGGAAATCAGCGTAAAGAGAGCGGGTTTTAACCCAAAAAGGAGGGAACCGGAGAGGACGATTACAAAGTTAAAGGCGAAGAGGATTGTACCCATATTTATGGAAGATTTTTTCCTGATGACTACGGCCAGTATATCTGAACCACCCATTGATGCCCGGCTGCGGAAAACCAGGCCCAGACCAATACCGTTAATTACTCCCCCGAAAATCGCCGCTAACATGGTATCATCCAAAACTATTGAGCGGCTTATGTTCTTGGTGAGCAGCAGAAAAGCGGAAAACAGCCCCATACCCATCAGGCTGAAAATTACGAAATCCCGGTCAATCTTTTTATAACCCAAGATAAAAATGGGCACATTTAAAAGAAAGACCGACAGGCCTGCCGGGAAGCCAGTAAGCTGCTGCAAGATTATGCTAACGCCGCTGATGCCTCCGCTTAACAGCTTATGAGGCAATAAAAACCCGTTTACGGCCAAAGCTGCCAATAAAGTGCCACCAATAATCAAGACTTCCCTGTTTAGGTAATTGAGCAGTTGGTTTATTCGCATGCTTTCACCTTTTCCAGATTTCTTTTCCTATTTTGCAATTAAATACAGGGAAATATGCTTTCAAGAAAAATAAAAGTATCATTAAATATATTTACAGCGAAAAATACAAAGAGTATAATATAAACAAATCGGACTGAAGAGGTGAAAATTATGGTTAAAGTTAACGTCAGCGATACCGCCAAAGAATATATCACGGGTAAAACCGACAGCATTTTTGTAAATTTAGAGAGACACGGGGGCTGAGCGGGCATTTATTTTGTACCTGCCGTGTTTGCAGGTAAGCCGACCGATCCCGAAAACTATGATCAGCATGATCTCGGAGATTTGCAGGTCTACACCCCTAAGTTTACCTCTTATGACCCCGACGGGGTAACAATAGATTTAAAAGGCGATGGAATCTACCGGCGCCTGGTAGTAGAAGGCATTAGTTTTTAAAAGGAGAGCCCTGACCTCACTTGCGAGGTCGGGGCTTTTCCGTCGTCGGATCTAATTTAAAATTTATCAGCGAACTGTCACAAATACTGCTTGCAGTTTGTTATAATAATGTAATCGCGATTGCGAAAATCTTGGGGGAGGTGTACGAAATTATTCCTCAAAAACAGCTCAAGGGTGAAAAGGATTCTACCCGGATGAATTTTAAAGAGCTTTTTGAGACCTATTACATTGCCGTTTACCGGCAACTGTATTTTTTGGTGGGCGAGCAAACGGCTGCGGAAGATTTGGCACAAGAGACTTTTCTTAAACTCTATTCTTGCCCTCCCCGGGATTTGTACAATCCTGGCGGGTGGCTGGCCAGAGTAGCTACCAACCTGGCCTATAATTACCTGCGCAGTGAGAAAAGCCGCAAAGAGAGGGAGACAAACTTAGAATATGAACGAATCAGCAACATCATTTCCTTCGATGAGATGTTCATCCGCAGCCAGGAGGTAAGGCAAGTGCGGGCTGTTTTAAAGCGAATGGCAGTCAGGGACCGGGTTTGCCTGCTGTTGAAATTTTCCGGCTACAGCTACAGTGAAATAGCTGATGTAATCGGGGTGGAGAAGAGTTCCGTCGGGACCATCCTGGTCAGGGCATTGCGCCGCTTTAAAGAGGAGTATTGCAGAGAGAAGGGGGATGAATAAGCATGTGTTTTGCAGAGGGAACATTACAAGCGTTTTTGGATGGCGAATTAGTTGACACGGAACTTAAAGCAGTTGAACAACACCTACACTCCTGCTCCCACTGTCAGTTGAAGCTTGCCCGGTTGCGGGAAAACCTGGATTTTGCCCAGTTGCGGCTTGCCAGTTATGCTAACCAGCTGCAAAAAGCACAGATAAACAGGGAGGCAGCCTGGGAAAAGTTGGTTGTTGCAACCGATTACCGTGAGAATAGCGTAAGAAAGGGTGTGCTGACAATGTTTAACAAATACAAAAAGGCGGTCGCTGTGGCTGCCGGAGTGGCGGTGCTGAGCGGCGCTTTGAGTATCAGCTCCGTAAGGAGTTTTGCCGCAGACTTCTTGAACATTTTCCGGGTGGAAAAAATTCAGACCATCAGCATTAATGCAGACGACCTGAACGAACTTCGCTGGCGGCTGTCCGGTTCAGAAGGCCAATTCAATTTAGATAATTTCGGCGAATTTATAGTTGCAAACAAACAGGAAAGCCGGGAATTGACCTTGGAGCAGGCTAAAGAGGAAGCGGGATTTGCCTTTCGGGTTATAGCAGGCTACGAACAACAAGTTGAAAGGGTGTTTAAAGAGGGCGGCAACCAGGTCAGCCTGAAACTCCATGTAGACAAAGTCAACGCAGTTATCAAATCCTTGGGTGGCAAGGAACTGCTGCCTGATGGCCTGGAGGGTAAAGAATTTACCATCACTATTCAAGATGCCTACATGACAGACTACTTTGATGCGCAAACAAAAACGGGGTTCACCCATGGACAAATGCAAAGTCCTCAGCTGGCGGTACCAAAAGGAGTGGATGTGCTGGCCCTGCGCAAGGCACTTTTAGAACTGCCCTTTTTACCCGATAACCTGCGCAAACAATTGGCAGCCGTGGAAGACTGGCAGCATACAGTCCTGATTCCGGATTTGAACGGTTCGTCCCAAGAAGTTGCTGTGGACGGAACCCAGGGAGTATTCATCTCTAATAAGGGCAGCAGCTATGGCACTTTAATCTGGCAAAAAGACGGGGTAATTAACATGCTCCAGGGCAACTTTAGCCTGGAAAAAGCCTTGGATCTGGCGGGACGGTTGAGGTAAGAGGATGATTATCGAGACTTATAAGTTGACGAAACAGTACAACGGCAAGGGCGGTTGCCAGGATGTTTGCCTCTCGGTTTCCGAGGGGCAAATCTTTGGTTTTTTGGGGCCCAACGGAGCCGGCAAAAGCACTTTTGTCAAAACTTTGGTAGGGCTGCTCTTTCCCACCTCCGGCAAAGCATGGCTGTTAGGCAGGCCTCTAGGTGACCTGGAAGCCAGAAAGAAAATAGGTTTTTTACCGGAAAATTTTCGCTATCACGAATGGATGACCGGTTATGACCTGCTCTCATTCCATGGGGCTTTGTATAAAATGCCGCCCGGCACCGTAAAAAGGCGGATACCGGAAGTGTTGGAGCTGGTGCGTTTGCAAGGATTTGAAAAACAAAGGGTGGGTACTTACAGCAAGGGAATGCAGCAGCGCATCGGCATGGCCTGTGCTCTTTTGCCCGATCCCCAGCTTTTGTTTTTGGATGAGCCCACTTCAGCTCTGGACCCGCTGGGGAGGCGGGAGGTCAGGGAAATCATCATGAACCTTTCCCGGGAGGGAAAAACAGTATTCCTGAACAGCCACCTTTTAAGCGAAGTTGAAGCTATTTGCCACCAGGTTGCCATTATCAACAAAGGCCGGATCATCGCCTCCGGCACTATTGATGAACTCTTAAAAGGCGCTGTGGAGGTTGTGCTTAAGCTGGGCAATTTAAATCCGGCGCTGCTTGCTGCTTTGGAGAATTACGGGGAGGGGCTGACGGTGGAAGGCAGCCGGGTAACCGTTCATTTGGCAAGCAAAGAGGATATTCCCGGCTTGAGTGAACTGGTAGTAAAACATCACGGGCTGCTTTATGAACTGACGGCCAGGAATTCACTGGAAGAACTATTTGTAAAGCTGGTGAAGGGGGAGGGAAAATAAATGCTGGTGATTGCGGCCCAATCTTTTCGTGAGATGTTCCGTAAAAAGGTATTTGTCCTGGTGATATTGTTAACGCTGGCATTTTTGGCCCTCTACGGAACCGGGTTATATTTTGCCAATAAAAACGGCCCGCCTGATGCCATGTACAGGAACATCATGCTGACCCAACTATATTCGGCGGGCCTCTACTTTGCCAGCTTCATCAATGCTTTCTTGGTCGTGGTGGCTTCGGCAGGCACTATTTCGGGGGAAATCGAGAACGGTACCCTCTATGCCATTGTGCCAAAACCCCTTAAACGAGGCGAAATCGTGTTAGGCAAGTTTGTGGGGCTTGGAATCATGCTCGGCGTTTACAGTGCCGCTTTTTTCAGCTCCATCCTCTTGCTCAATCAGCTGGCCAGCAGCTGGGGCTTAAGCTTTTTAACGCCCCAGGGGTTGGTTAAGGCGCTGCTGCTGTTTTGCCTGCAGCCTATTGTTCTTTTAGGCGTGGGCATGTGGGGGACCACTTTTTTGCCTACCATAGGCAACGGCATTTTGCTGGTAATGCTTTACGGCTTGGGAATGATTGGAGGCATAATGGAGCAGCTGGGCACTGTGATGCATAATGCTACGCTGGTCAAAATCGGGATAATTTCCAGCCTGATCATGCCTACTGATGCTGTTTACCGCAAGATGGTAGGCAGCCTTTTCGGCACAGGGGCCATCAACTTTTTGACCAGCGGCCCATTTGGCGGCATAACAAAGCCCAGCGTCTGGATGGTGGTATATACCCTTTTGTATATCGGCCTCTTCGTTTATCTGGCAGTCCGCCGGTTTGGTACAAGGGATATCTAGCTTCCTGTATCCTGGTGTATTAACTTTCCTTGGTTGGGAAATAATAGAAGCAAAAACCAAGGGAGGCATTAAGATTGGGTAGGAAAAAGTTTAAGCCCGCTCTTTTGTTGTTGTTAACATTGTTGGCGGTTAGTTTCGCTCTTGCCGGGTGTCCGGCCAGGAAACCGGCTGAACCGGAAAGAGTGGTTATTCCGGAAGTATCCAAGGTCTTTTTTGAACAGGTGGACAAGGCCGCTGCGCCGCCGGTAGTAAAAGATTTAGTCGAAAGGTTTGCCGGTAAGGATGCCCGGTTGGCGCTGCTGGCTGATGGCAATGTGTGGGTTGTAGCTGCTTCTGAAGACCAGGATGAGAAGCTGCAGGTAAAAGAGGTTATCCGGAGGGTAATCAACGAACATACCACTGTTTTAGAAATCAAACTGGCGGAGCAAGAAGCAAGTCAAGGGCAAAGCCAGGGCAAAAACGGTAAACAGGAGCCCTTAATTGCCAAGCTCAATACTAACGCCCTTTCCAGCGGCGCGGTATTTTATACCGAAGAAGAGGAAAAAGCAGAGGAGAAGGAGAATGGGGCTCAAGGCACAGCCCCGCCCAAAAACAAGCAGGCAGCCGCAGTGCCTCAAGCCCAACCTAAAGAGGTCCAGCAATTTATTGAGGTGGAACAGCCGGAACCGGGGGCCAAGGTAGAAAGCCCTCTGGAAGTAACCGGCAAAGCCAGGGTATCAGCAGGGGCTGTTAAAGTGAGACTGAGGGACGGTGAAGGCAATATTCTGGCGGAAACAGAGACTGTGGCTGGGCAAGGAAACTCGGGCGGAGGTGCATTCAAGGCTGTCTTGATCTACGAAAAACCCCAACAACCAACCAAAGGGCGCTTGGAAGTGCTTTCTGTCAGCCGCACCAATGGTGCTGAAGCAAATATGAAAGTTATTCCGCTCACTATCCAGTAGCCGGTGGCGCCAGCCATCAGCCATCAGCAGTCAGCCTTCAGCTGTCAGCCATCAGCGGTTAGCCAATAGCAATTATCCACTATCAGCCGCTGGAAGTCAAACGCTTAAGCTGCAGCGCTCTTGGCGATAGTCATTGGAGCAGCGGACACAAAGGTTACATTTTCAGGGTTTGGAGCGTTTACGTAGAAAATAAACGTTCCTTTTTTTATTTTTCTTGGCAGCGTATGACTATATGGAGCATAATGCGCTGATAGCTGATAGCTGATTAAACTGAGGTCAACACCAAGGGCTTGCCCCGGTCATATAGTATAATATCGGCTTAGTATTTTGAAGGGAGCAAGTGGCCAATGAAAATAGCTATGATTTCCACCACTTTCTTAACCACCCCGCCTGCCAAATCCGGGGGAACAGAGCGGGTAGTCAGCATACTTACTGAAGGATTGGTAAAAAGAGGTCACGAGGTAACGCTTTTTGCCACCGGCGATTCAAAAACAACAGCTGAGTTAGACTATTTGTATCCCCATCCGGAGTGGTCCTGGGAAAAAGAAGCGGCTCATGCCAGGTATGCTTTTTCTAAAGCTAAAAAGTTCGAAATAGTCCATAACCACTCCTACCTTGGGTTACCTTTAGTCCAGGACAGTCCCGTACCTACCGTTACTACTATCCACAGCTTGAGCGATTCCTACAGGCAATATAAAGATGGTTTATATATTTGCATCAGCAACAGGCAGCGCTTTATTTTCCGGGACCTTAAAAAAGTGAGGGTGGCTTACCACGGCCTGGAAATCGAGCAATTTCCCTTTTCCCCTGATTGCGAAGATTATTTAGTTTGGGTGGGACGGTTTTGCCCGGAAAAGGGAGTGCACCATGCCATCCGGGTGGCAAAAAGGCTGGATATGCCTCTGAAGCTGATTGGAGTGGTTGGTGACGTTTTTTACTATGAACAGGAAATTAAACCCCATTTGGGCGGTAAAATTGAATATTTGGGAGAAATGGATGAGCGCAAAAATGAGATTGTCAAAAAGGCCAAATGTTTCTTGATGCCTATCCTGTGGGAGGAGCCCTTCGGGCTGGTAATGGTGGAAGCCATGGCCTGCGGCACCCCGGTTATTTCCTTTAATAAAGGTTCGGCCATGGAGTTGATCCATCACGGTAAAACAGGCTTTATTGTCACCTCGGAAGAAGAAATGGTGGAGGCGGTGCGGCAAGTGGGAAAAATTGACCGTCTGATGTGCCGCCGTCATGTAGTCGAAAATTTTTCCGCCGATAAAATGGTTGCGGCCCATGAACAGATTTACGAGGATATGCTGGCAGGAAAATTCAGGTAAGCTGTTAGCCATCATCCGGCAGCTGTCAGCTATTAGCTATCTCGAAAATGTAATCCCTGTGTTCGCTGCTTGGAATGACTTCCCCAAGAGCGCTAAAGGCTCTATGCAAGCTTTATCAACGACCGCATAAGGGCGGCTTGGCTTCTGCCGACGCTTACACTGTCATGATATATACCAACTAAGGACTGAGGACAGGGTCGCAGCCGCTATTGGCGACTGGGGACTGATAACTGATAACCGGGGACTAAAAACAGAAAACTTACAGCTAATGGTAAAAAAAGCTCGGGGTTAGCCCGAGCTTTTTTGCACGATATTTAGCTGAATGGTAATTTCTTTGCATTAAACAGAAAATTACAACTAATCGCTTATTTTTACATAGGGGACTTTATTAAAAAACAGAATGTATTCCACAGAAAAAGCGAATGCATAATTAATGCATTAACAAAATTTTTCTAATTTAAGAAATGTTTTAAATATGGGCTTGCGGCTGAGGGGAGGGGAAGAATAACCTGCAGAAAGGGAACAAAACAGCATTATAGGAGGGATTGGATGGCTGGCTATGGTGAAGCAGCTTGTAAGCTGAGGCTTGTAAGTGAAGAAAGGAGAGATGACAGTGACCAATAAGAGTTTGTATGTGCGGGCGAATTATGAAGTTAACCAGACTCCGCAGTTCAAAGTATTGAGCGATGACCAGTGTGAAGAGATTTATTTAGGTGCACTGGAGGCCTTGGAAAGAACCGGTGCCGATGTGTACAGCAAAGAGGCTCTGGAGATATTTGCCAAAGGCGGCTGCTGGGTAGACGGAAACAGGGTCAGATTCCCCTCCCGGTTAGTGGAGTGGGCCGTCAGGACCGCTCCTTCCCGCATCGTAATCAGTGACCGTAACGGCAAGCGCTGCATGTTTTTAGAAGGAGATAATATTTATTACGGCCCAGGTCCGACTAACAACTTCGTGCTGGATCCTTTCACCGGCGAGAGAAGAAGGCCGAAAAAGTCAGATAATGCACGGGCCGCTTTGGTAGCTGATGCATTGCCCAATATCGATTATGCCATGGACCATGGAACACCTATGGATGTAACGCCGACTTTGGCCGACGTTCATGCTTTTGAAGCAATGTTGACCAATACCACAAAGCCAATAATTCACTGGGGGTTTGGTGTAGACCAGTACCAGGATATCCTGGATATGGCAGCAGCAGTGAGAGGCGGTTTAAGCGAATTACAAAAGAATCCTTTCATTATTCTCTACTCTGAATCCAGCCCTCCGCTCCGCCATTCAGATGAAGCAATTGATAAAGCAATTTTTGCCGCGAAGAATAACATCCCATGCATTTATACTCCTTGTACTTTTGCCGGTGGCGTAGCACCCGCTACCATGGCAGGATCCATCCTGATTTCGGTGGCTGATTGCCTGGTAGGCTTGGTAGCCGGTCAACTGATCAGGGAAGGCTCTCCGTTCATCATGGGCGGTTTAATTTCCACCATGGATATGTCCAGCAGCATTCTGGCTTACGGGGCTCCGGAACTGAGCTTGCTCTCGGCAGGCCTGGCCAATGTCTGCCGCTGGATGGGGATTCCCAGTTTCAGCACAGCCGGCTGCACAGATTCCAAAGTCATTGACGCACAAATGGGCTTGGAAGCAGCTTTCTCCATTTTGATTTCCGGACTAAGCGGTGCCAATATCATCCACGACTGCAGCTATATGGAATATGGCGCAACCAGTTCCTTGGAATTAATGGTGATGGATGACGAGATCATCGGAATGGTGAAGAGAATTCTGAAAGGCATTCCTGTCAACGATGAAACAATGGCTGTTGACGTGATCGATCGGGTTGGACCTGGAGGACATCATTTAGGCGATGAACACACAATGAAGCATTTTAGAAGTGAATTCTGGTGGCCTACTCTGATGAACAGGTTCCGTTACGATGAATGGAAAGCAAATGGCGGCAAGACCATGGCGCAGCGTGTTAAGGAAAAGACTCAGAATATTATCAATAACCACCGGCCTGAGCCTTTGCCGGAAAAAACATTAGCGGAGATTAAAGCAATTGTGGAAAGGGCCGAATCCAGGGAAGCAGCCCGAAAAAGGAAATAGAGGAATAAGATTTTGAGGGGGAGATTATAATGGCTAACTACGATGAACTGTCCAAAGGAGTAATCAGCGGTAATGAAGCAAAAGTCCGGGAATTGACCAAGAGTTTTGTAGATGGAGGCAGCGACCCCCTGGAAATTATCAATCAGGGATTAATTGCCGGAATGAGCGTAGTGGGTGCCCGCTTTAAAAACGGGGAAATGTTTGTGCCGGAAGTACTGATGTCGGCCAGGGCTATGAGCGCCGGTTTGGAAATAGTAAAACCTTTAATTGCCGATACAGATATGCCTTCCGTAGGCAAGGTGGTAATTGGAACAGTAAAAGGGGACCTGCATGACATTGGCAAAAATCTGGTGGCCATGATGATGGAGAGCGCCGGATTCACAGTAGTCAACTTGGGGGTGGATATTGCTCCCGACAAGTTTGTCCAGGCAGTGAAGGAATACAATCCGGACATAGTGGCCATGTCAGCGCTTTTAACTACCACAATGCTTTCCATGAAGGATACCATCGAGGTATTAAAAGAAGAAGGTTTAAGGGATAAGGTAAAAGTAATCGTAGGGGGGGCACCCATTTCCAAAGATTTTGCCGACGAAATCGGCGCTGACGGATTTGCTCCCGACGCGGCTTCTGCAACTGAACTCTGCAAGCAGCTGGTAAGCTAGGCCTGTAGGCCAAGAAAGGAGAGATTTTAGTGAGAACCAGAAGTAATTATAAAGCAAACGCCAGCACCATGTTAAGCATTCTTTCCCCCAGCCAGTGCGAAGAAATATTTTTGGCTGCAGAAGAAGTGCTGGAGCGTACCGGTGTTACTTTCCACGATGACGAGGCGTTGGAAATTTTAAAGAAAGCCGGCTGCTACGTAGACGGTATTCGTGTCAGAATTCCGTCCTACCTGGTGGACCGGGCCTTGAGAACAGTACCGCACCGGGTGACACTCTGCAACAGCCGCACCGGTTCCCGGGATGTGCTGTTAGAAGGACATAATGCCTACTTTGGCACAGGCTCCGATACTCCGTTTTTCTATGACCCCTTTACCGGTGAAAGAAAGCGCTCAACTAAAGAATCGGTGGGCTGGGCCTGCAAAGTCATCGATGCGCTGCCCAACCTGGACTTTGTAATGTCACTGGGTATCGTACAGGATGTGCCCCTCTTAATCTCCGACAGGCACCAATTTGAAGTGCAGGTCTTAAACACCGGCAAACCTATTGTCACAACTGCCCATGACATCTACGGCTTTGCAGACATCATTGAAATGTGTGAAATCATTGCCGGCGGCGAGGAAGAACTGCGCAAGAATCCATTTATGACCCTTTATGCCGAACCTATTTCACCGCTGCAGCATGCCTGGGAAGCAGCTTCCAAATTGATTTTGGCTGCTAAGAAAGCCCTGCCGGTAGTCTATACACCTTGCGTTATGGCCGGAGGCACCGTTCCTGCTACTATGGCTGGAGTATTAGTTAACGGTCTGGCGGAAAGTTTGAGCGGACTGGTGTTGCACCAGAACACCCGCGAAGGGGCTCCCTTTATCATGGGCGGCGTCTTTACCATTATGGATATGGGAACTACCATTTTCTCCTATGGTTCTCCCGAATTCAACCTGCTGATGTCGGCTCTGGCCGATATGGCCCACTACCTGAAGCTGCCCATGTTCGGCACCGCAGGCTGCACCGATTCCTGCATTCCTGACGAGCAAGCCGCTATTGAAGCAGCTATATCCATTGCCATGACAGCCATGTCCGGGCCAAACCTGAACCATGACGTGGGTTATGTGGAATATGGTTCCACAGCAAGCCTGGAGCTCTTAACTATCGCCAACGATATTATCGGCATGGCCAGGAGGCTGGTGCGCGGCATCAGAGTGGATGAAGATACCTTGGCTGTGGACTTGATCGATAAGGTGGGGCCCGGCGGACACTTCCTGGCTGAAGATCATACATTCAAGCACTTCAAGACCGAATCCTGGTTCCCCAGCATAATCAACCGCCAGCGCTATGAACTGTGGCAGGCTGCGGGCAGTAAGACTTTAACTGAAGTAGCCAACGAAAAAGTTAAAGATATTATTCTAAACTACGAGCCCGAGCCCCTGCCCAAAGACGTTCAGAAGAAGATTAGGGCAGTTGTGGAACGGGCGGAAAACAAACTGAACAAGGCGGTATAAGTTACTTCTATGGCTGCCTGCCTCCGGCAGGCAGCCTCAAATACAAAATTGATTGTATGCTTACAATACGTTCCGTGATCAACCAACACCTTCAATCTAGCCTTTCGGTTCAAGCTGTGATATGATCTGGATGTCATTCCAGTTTACAGCTCCTGCTTTTACGTGTGCGTTACTGTCTTTATAAAACTCGATTTATGCCTTCGGTTGGTTGTTGGCGGAACTTTTATAAATTTTTAAAATAATGAAAAATTCAAAAAACCAAAGGGAGGGCACTTATGGAGAACAGCTTTTTCGGCAAAATTGACAAGAAGATTTTCGGCATTTCCGCGGTTATTTCCATCGTCTTCGTACTCTGGGGGGCTCTTACTCCGGAACAAGCAGGTAAATCTTTCGGAGCAGCCTTAAAGTTCTTTACGGATTATTTTGGCTGGTCCTACATGCTGGTGGTCACTATTTTCCTGGTATTTTGCGTTGCGCTGGCTTTTAGTAAATTTGGCGATATTAAACTTGGAAAAGATGACGAAGCGCCGGAGTACAGCACCTGGACATGGTTTGCCATGCTGTTCAGTGCCGGCATGGGCATCGGCCTGGTGTTTTGGAGCGTGGCGGAACCAATGTACCACTATGCCAGTCCGCCCTTTGGGGAAGGTTCCACTTTGGCCTCAGCAGCAACAGCCATGCGCTATGTCTTTCTGCATTGGGGGCTCCACCCCTGGGCGGTTTTTGCCGTGGCAGGACTGGCTATTGCCTACTTCCAGTTTAGAAAAGGGTTGCCCGCATTAATCAGTTCTACTTTGTACCCGCTGTTAGGCGAAGAAGGAATTAAGGGCCCAATTGGTAAAGCTGTGGATATTCTCTCAGTCTTTGCGACCCTTTTCGGAGTCGCCACCTCCCTGGGCCTGGGGGCTATGCAGATCAACAGCGGTTTAAACTATGTCTACAAGCTTCCCAATTCTACAAGTGTGACAGTTGTGCTTATTGCCGTAATTACTGTGCTTTTTATTACTTCTGCCGTTACCGGCATCAGCAGGGGGATTAAATGGCTGAGCAATGTCAACATGTACCTTGCCTTTTTAATCATGCTGTTTGTGCTGTTTTTAGGACCTACCAAATTTATTCTCAATGTGTTTACTGATACCATCGGCACTTACCTCCAAAATATTGTGCAGATGAGCTTTTGGACGGATCCGTACGGAACCAACCCCGGATGGGTAGGCGGCTGGACCATCTTTTACTGGGCCTGGTGGATTGCCTGGGGTCCCTTTGTAGGTGGGTTTATCGCCAGGATCTCCAAGGGGCGGACTGTGCGGGAATTTATTCTGGGCGTGTTGATCGCTCCTACTTTACTGAGCTTTATCTGGCTGTCAATTTTCGGAGGTACTGCAGTATCCATGGAACTTTCCGGTGATGCCGGGATTGCCAAAGCGGTTTCTGAGAATGTATCTACGGCCCTGTTTGCCATGTTTCAAAACCTGCCTCTGACAGCACTGGTATCTACTCTTGCCTGTGTGTTAATAGGCACATTCTTTATTACTTCCGCCGACTCGGCTACCTTTGTGATGGGCATGCTCACTTCCGGGGGCGACCTGGAGCCTAAAGCGGGCTTGAAAATCTTCTGGGGTGTGACCGAGGGAGCAGTGGCTGCGGTCTTGCTGCTCGCCGGGGGGTTGAGCGCGCTGCAGACTGCCTCGATTGTATCGGCTTTTCCTTTTATGATAGTGATGGTCTTTATGATGATTTCCTTAGTAAAAGCTTTCAAGGGAGAAATAGGGTTGACTTCCCAGGGAAAAGCCAGCGGTAAACCACAATCTGCCGATGTAGCAATGTAACACCAAAATTTAGTTATTGTTTCCCGGGGAGAGGCAGGTTTCCGGTCCTCCCCGGGCCGGTAAAAACTAGGAGCAGGATTTTCTGCCACCAGGTGAAATATTCATATATATTTCCAAATTTTAAAGAAATTGTGGTGGGGAGTGTATCTATAATTCTGCCATATACAGAGGTGAATGGCGTGCGCAAAGAGGTTTTGAGCAAGGTTAGCGCGTTAAAGCTTCAAGAGGTAGCAGAGATTAATGTGCTACAGCGAATATTGTCGTCTTTTTGCCAGGCCACCGGTCTTCGGGCCTATATTGTTGATCCGGAAGGGGAAGTGCTTGTTCAACCGGATGAGCAGGCAGAATACTGCGAATTTTGCCAATTGGTAAGGGCAAATCAGGAAGGGATGTTTAAATGCAAGCGCTCCTATGCCCGCGCCTGTATAGAGGCAAGTAAATACGGGAAACCTTATATTTTTCGCTGTCACGCCGGCCTAATTGTCTGGGCTGCCCCTCTCCTGGTTGAGGAACAGTATGTGGGCTCCATCGTCTGTGGGCAGGTTTTAATGTGGGAACCGGAAGATTTTTTTTGGGAAGAAATTGAAGATATGACCCGTGATCTGGGGCTAGATGCAGTTGAGTTGATAAAAAGCGCCCAAAAACTGGAAGTTCTCTCGGGGCGGAGGATTCAAGCAGCTGCCGACCTGCTTTTTGTGGTTGCCAACTATGTAATGAAAACCGGGATGGTGACCTTGCAGCAGCGCCGGGCCATCGCTGAGCAGCAGGCTAAATTGTGCGAAGAGCTACAAAACAGAAAAATCCTGGAAGAGGCGTTGAAAAAAATCGATAACTTGTCGGCCCGCAGCTATTCCCTGGAAAAGGAGCAGGAATTGGTGCGCACGGTGCGTCAAGGTGAAAAGACCGAGGCGTACCGCCTGCTAAATGAGCTTCTGGCCGAAATCCTTCAGCGGTATTCAGGGAACCTCAAGGAAGTAAAGGCGCGGATTCTGGAACTTCTGGTTATTTTGTCTCGGGCAGCCGTTGAAGGCGGGGCAGCGATTAAAAGCCTGCTGTCTTTAAATTCCCAGTATGTGGAAGAATTTACTCGTTTGGAAACCAGCGAGGACCTCTGTCATTTTATCATTAAGGTTACGGAACAGTTTATTTCCAGTATTGACGAAGGAAAAGAGGTACGAAAATTACAAGTTGTGCAAAAAGCGGGCGATTATATCAGAAAGAACTTCCGCAACAAGATTACAGTGGAAGACATAGCTAAAGCTGTTTACTTGAGCCCTTGCCATTTAAGCAAAGTCTTTAAGCAGGAACTAGGGTGCACTATTGTTGAGTTTTTGACCAAAGTGAGGATAGAAGAAGCCAAAAAGCTGTTGCGCAATCCTAAGTTTAATGTGGTGCAGGTGGCAGATGAGCTGGGCTTTAAAGACCCGGGGTACTTCACCAAAGTGTTTAAACGCAGCGAAGGTATTACTCCCAGCCAATACCGGGAAAAAGCGCTTTAATCAGTAAAAAGCATATCTAGCTTGGAGGGCTGGTTTGTGGGGGAATTACAACAAATAGCTGCCGCTGTAATTGAGGGTCAAGCAGCACTTGTTAAAAAATTGGTGGAGGAGGCCATGAGCGACGGCATTCCTCCTTCGGATGTTCTATTTCAAGGTTTAATTGTGGGGATGAATAAAGTCAGCCAGCGCTTTCAAAAAAACGAATTTTTTGTTCCGGAAGTGTTGATGGCTTCCAGAGCAATCCATGCCGGGCTGCGGGTTATTAAGCCCTTGCTCGTGGATAATGTGTTGCCTGTTCACGGCAAGATAGTGATTGGAACAGTGGCCGGGGACTTGCATGACATCGGCAAAAATTTGGTCATCATGTTTTTAAAAGCCAAAGGCTATGAGGTAGTAGATTTAGGGATAGATGTCCATCCCGAGCAGTTTTTGGAAGCGGTGCTGCGCTATAAACCACAAGTGCTGGGCATGTCTGCGCTGCTCACGACAACTATGCCCATGATGGCTGAGACTGTGAAATTGTTGGAACGGGCCAATGTGCGGGATAAAGTAAAGATAATTGTAGGAGGTGGCCCGGTAACCCGGGATTACTGCAAAAATATCAGGGCTGACGGGTATGCCTCTGATGCCAGGAGTGCCGTGGAGCTGGCCGCCGTCTGTATTAAGGAGTTGAATAAAGAGGTGCAGGTATGTTAAAGTGTAATTGTGTCTCTTCAGGTATGTAGAGCTTAATTATAAATTACCACAGATCATGCTATCTTACACAGGGAACTTTCACGTTCTCAAGAAATTTCTATATAGTTCAAAACTATTTAACAATTTAGCAAGGGGGTTTTTTGATGAGTTACGAAGAAATTTGCAGAGCAGTAGTCAGTGGCAATGAAGCTAAAGTCAAGGAATTAACAAAAAGCATGGTGGATGCAGGTAGCGATCCGCTGGAAATCATCAACCAAGGCTTAATCGCCGGAATGAATATTGTAGGTCCTCGTTTCAAAAACGGCGAGATGTTTGTTCCGGAAGTTTTGATGTCGGCTAGAGCCATGAGCGCCGGTCTGGACATCGTGAAACCTTTAATTGCTGACACGGATTTGCCTTCCGTTGGTAAGGTTGTCATCGGCACTGTCAAAGGCGACCTGCATGACATTGGTAAAAACTTGGTAGCTATGATGATGGAAAGTGCAGGATTTACTGTAATTAATCTGGGCGTTGACATTTCTCCCGAAAAATTTGTCCAGGCTGTTAAGGAGCACAACCCTGATGTAGTAGCTATGTCAGCACTCCTCACTACAACGATGTTGTCTATGAAGGACACTATTGAGGTTCTTAAAGAAGAAGGTTTGAGGGATAAAGTAAAAGTAGTGGTTGGCGGAGCCCCCATTTCCAAGGATTTTGCTGATGAAATCGGTGCTGACGGATTTGCTCCCGACGCAGCTTCTGCTACAGAACTTTGCAAGCAGCTAATAGCTTAAGGGATAAATAGCGGCTGCCTGTATTTTCAGGTAGCCGCTTTGCAAGCTTTTATACCTTTGCCCCTGGAGGGAGCGGCATGTCGTTAGTTTTAGGCATAGATACCGGTGGTACATATACCGACGGTGTCATCATGGACTTAGAAAAGCAAAAAATCATTACCAAAGCTAAAGCGCTTACTACCAGGGAAAATTTAACAACAGGCATTCGCAATTGCATTAAAGCCTTAAACTTTGAAGATTATAAAGCAATTAAACTGGTATCTTTATCTACAACCCTGGCTACTAATGCCATTGTAGAAGGCCGAGGCTCTGAAGTGGGGTTGCTTTTAATAGGCCACGAACCTATCGGAAAATTACCCGTGCAGCACTGGGCGGTAGTAAAAGGTGGTCACGACATCAAAGGGAAACCCCAGGCAGAGCTTGATCTTGAAGCAGCCAGAAAAGCCATTGCAGGGTTTAAAGGAAAAGTCGGGGCAGTGGCAATCTCCGGTTACTTGAGTATCAGGAATCCTGAACATGAAATTCAGCTTCGGGAACTGGTAGGAGAAATACTGGATGTGCCTGTGGTATGCGCCCATCAATTAACTACATCCTTGGGTTTTCACGAGCGTACAGTAACTGCAGCTTTAAATGCTAAGTTGATTCCCATCATTGCCGAACTGCTGGAGTCGGTGAAAAAGGTGCTGGCCGAGCTGCAACTAAGTGCTCCCATAATGATTGTCAAAGGCGACGGCAGCCTGATGAGTGATAAGCTGGCTAGGGAAAAGCCAATAGATACCATCCTCTCGGGCCCTGCGGCAAGCATAGTGGGTGCAACTTTCATAACGGAAACTAAAGAGGCTTTGGTTCTGGACATGGGTGGCACAACTACGGATATAGC
This sequence comes from Zhaonella formicivorans, assembly GCF_004353525.1. NCBI lineage: Bacteria > Bacillati > Bacillota > Clostridia > Neomoorellales > Zhaonellaceae > Zhaonella > Zhaonella formicivorans. Next base: position 1,902,398 of record NZ_CP085524.1, on the reverse strand, counting down.
CATTCTCAGGGACGGAATGCCAAAGGTGAACAAAGAGGGAGCTGTAGTAGGGGGTTGGTTGACCCGGGTACAGGCCGCGGAAATCAATACCTACGGTTTGGGCGGTGACAGTTACGTGCAGATCGGCAAAGACCGACAGCTTTGCTTCGGACCCCAGAGGGTTTGGCCGTTAGCTGTAGTAGCACATGAACATCCCTACCTGGTGGATGAGCTGCGGGGACTTGCGGAAAACGAAGAGGAATTGCTATTTGCCCAGCCAACGGACTGCTTCATGCTTTTAAAAGAGACGGTACCCGGACAATTGACTGAAACCGAGAAGGGGGCTTTGAATATTCTGCAAACAGGTCCCCATTCACTGTTTTTCTTGGCGCAGAGACTGGAAAAAGACCCTAATTTAATAAATTTGCAAAATCTGGTTAACCTGGGCACTCTGGCAAAAGTTTCAGTTACGCCGACTGATATCTTGCATGCCAACGGTACTTACAAACAGTGGAACGCAGCGGCTTCTACCGTAGGCGTACAAATCTTGGCCAGGAAAATTGGTAGAACTTTCACAGAATTTTTGGAACTGGCTATGGAGGGTATCATCAGGGAATTAGCTCTGGCAATCATACAAAGCATAGCCGGTTTTGAAGGCAGTTCACTCTGGATTAAGGATAATGCCGGTGCCAGGTATTTTGTTGATAAGATTCTTGCCCCTAAAGAAGAGGATACCATGGACTGCACTGCCCGGATCAAAATTCCGGTTGTGGCCATAGGAGCACCGGTGCAGGCTTATTTGCCTCAGGTGGCTGAAAAAATAAATGCGGAGTTGATTATTCCCGAACATGCAGAAGTTGCCAACGCCATCGGGGCGGCTACCGGAAAAGTTATGGAAACCGTTAGGATTTTGATTAAACCCGGCTCGGAAGGCGGATTTATTATCCATGCTCCCTGGGAGCGCAAAGCTTATATGCATTTGGAGGATGCCAAAATATACGCCTTGGAGCAGGCTAAGGAAAGGGCAGCGGCCATGGCCGAAAAGGCAGGCGCAGCTGACTACCAGCTGATGGTAAACAGCGAGGATGTGTACAGCAGTACCAATACCAGTTGGCAAGATGAAGTTTATCTGGAAACAAGAATTGAGGTAACTGCTATAGGTCGTCCCAGATGGGACGATGAGGTTGCTTAAGCGTATTTTAGCTTATCCTCAAAATAAATTGAAGTCAGAACTAAAAGGAGGAACAGCAGATGCTTATCGTTGGCGAATTGATTAACACTAGCAGAAAGGCTATCAAGCCGGCAGTGGAGGGCAGGGATGCAGAATTTATTAAGGATATCGCTCAAAAACAAGTGGACGCCGGCGCCGATTATGTGGATGTAAACTGCGGAACAATGGTTTTCAATGAGCCCGAAACAATGGCTTGGCTGGTGGAGACAATCCAGGAAAAAGTTCAGGCTCCTCTTTGTATCGACAGCCCGAATCCAAAGGCATTGGAAGTAGGATTATCTTTAGCTAAATACGGCCAGCCCATGATCAATTCCATCACTGCAGAGAAAGAAAGATTTGAAACTATCCTGCCTTTAGTGACTAAATATAAAGCGAAAATAGTAGCTTTGTGTATGGATGATTCCGGCATGCCGGAAACCGCAGAAGACCGCCTGCGGATTGCAAAAAGGCTGGTCCAAGACTTAACAGCAGCTGGAATTCCGGAAGACGACATCTACCTTGATCCCTTAGTTAAGCCCATCAGCACCGGTGACAGGGCAGGAATGGAAGTCTTGGAGACTATTTACGGTATCAAGGCTCTCTACCCCAAAGTTCACGGGATTTGCGGTTTAAGCAACATCTCCTACGGCTTGCCCAACCGCAAGGTTCTCAACCAGGCTTTCATGATTCAAACCATGACCATGGGCATGGATGCCTATATTTTGGATCCGCTGGACAAGACAATGATGGGGTTCGTTTATGCTTCCCAAGCTCTGCTGGGTAAGGACGAGTTCTGTATGAAGTATTTGACCGCCCATCGCAACGGTTTGTACGAGACTGCGTAAACGTTTTCCAAGAACAACTGGGTTCTGAAGCAATACTATTAAAAGGAGACGTGCCATGCTATGAAAAACTATAAGGTGAAAATTCTGCCCCATGGCATTGAGCTTGCAGTACCCCAGGGCACTTCGGTGATGAAAGCATTGCTTGAAGCAGGGATATACCTGGAAGGGCCTTGCGGCGGTCGTGGCACGTGTGGCAAATGCAAAATTGAGGTGCTTGATCCAAAAGCTTTGCTTAAAAAAGGTGCAAAGCATGACATTAAAGGAGAGACTAAACTTGCTTGCAGGCTGGAGGTCAAACAGGACCTGGTGATTTCCGTGCCTGCCGTTAAGCTGGAAGAAAGCCGGAAAAGCACACTGCAGCTAAAATTAAGCGGCCATAAGCGGCATAGCAGAGTACAAAAGCTGGCGTTAAAAGTATCTAAACCTACCCTGGAACACCCGCTTTCTGATCAGGAAAGGCTTTGGAACGCATTAAATACCGGTGTTTTTTACCCCAGGCATTTGAGGGCACTGCGCAATTTGCCCGAAGTACTCCGCCAAAACAGCCATGAAGTTACGGTAGTTACCCGTTGGAGCGAAGTGATTGCCATCGAGCCAGGTGATACCAGTCAGGATCTGTACGGGGTTGCGTTTGATATTGGTTCGACTACTTTAGTGGGCTCTCTGATTAATCTTTTGACAGGTGACATTGTGGCAACCCATTCCGAAGGAAACCCCCAGCGGGCTTACGGAGCCGACGTCATCTCCCGCATTTCTTATGTGAGCAGCGAAGAAAAGGGCCTGGAGACGCTGCAAACTAAAGTCATCGACGCACTAAACGGCATCATTGAGAAGCTTGCTGCCGAAGCAGGGATTAAGCCGGAGATGGTTTACGAAGTTACTGTAGTAGGAAATACTACCATGCTGCATTTGTTCTTGGGAATCAGCCCCGTTTACCTAGCTCAAGCACCTTACGTGGCTGCTGTTAAATCGGTGGCAGATGTGCGGGCGGTAGAGCTGGGTCTGAAAATTAACCCAGCAGGTTACTGCATAGTAGTTCCTAATATAGCAGGGTTTGTGGGCGCAGATACTGTGGCAGTGGTATTGGCTACCAATTTGGATAAAAGCAAAGAAATACGCTTGGCCATCGATATCGGCACCAACGGCGAGATAGTCTTAGGTTCGGAAAAAGGTCTGTATGCATGCTCCACTGCGGCAGGACCCGCTTTTGAAGGTGCCCAAATCAAGTTTGGCATGCGGGCCGCGCCGGGCGCGATAGAAAGAGTCGATATTGCTGATGATGTCAAGATTCAAACTATAAATTCTCTGCCTGCTATAGGTATCTGTGGTTCCGGCCTTATTGATGCCGTTGCCGAAATGTTGAAGGTGGGAGTGATTGATTATACGGGTCGCATTCTGGATCCGGAAAGTGCATCCCACCTGCCGGTCAAGGTTCGCCGGCGCATCGTGGAAGGAACAAACGGTTTTGATTTTATTCTGGCTTACCGCGCAGAGAACGGGCTGGAAGAAGACTTGGTGCTGACTCAAAAGGATATCCGGGAACTGCAGTTGGCTAAAGGTGCCATCCTGGCCGGTATCCAGGTGTTGCAACAGGAGCTGGGTATAGATGAAAAGGATATTGTGGAAGTGCTGCTGGCCGGCGCTTTCGGTACTTATATCAGAAAGGAAAGCGCTTGGAGAATAGGTCTTGTACCCGATTTAGGACTGGAACGCATCAGAGCCGTTGGCAATGCTGCCGGTGTTGGTTCCCAGCTTGTATTGGTTTCGGAAGAAGCCAGGCAAAATGCTTATGAGATAGCAGATAAGGTAAGGTATATAGAACTGTCGGCAAGACAAGAATTTCAGGAGAGGTTTATGGAAGCTATTTATTTCCCCCGTTGGGCACAAGAAGGCAGCAGGCAGGGCGTTAGCCGGTAAAAGCATTTCTATTTTGGGAAGGTGCGGGTATCCTGAGGTTAAAACTGACTTCAGCTTATCTGTACCTTTTCTTTCGTTATCTACTACTTTCAGAAAATCTCGAAATTTTGCAGGAATTCACGTTAAAATAGCAAATATTTTAACTAATTAATACATTTTGAGCAGGAATGATCGTGATATTGAACGGAGCAAGTGCCGCTTTCGCTATTAATATACACTAGCCGTAAGTTGGTTTTAAGTATAACTCTTTCAGAGGTGATTGGATGCTAGATGGAGTTCTGAACGGGGTTAACAGGCACCAAATCCAGGAGCTCGGAGAGGAAAGTGTCTTACGGCAAATTTTATCCTCTTTCAGCAAGGCAACGGGGTTACAGGCAAGTATAGTGGATTCACAGGGAGAAACAATTGTTACCTCGGAAAAAGAAGAAAAATATTGTGAATTTTGTCAAATGGTGAGAACATCGGAAACAGGCGTATATAAGTGCAAGCGTTCTTATGCCCGGGCAGGCCTGGAAGCCAGCAAGTATGGCAAACCATATATTTTCCGCTGCCATGCAGGGTTAATTGCCTGGGCCGCCCCTATTCTAATCGAAGAGAACTATCTGGGGGCCATTGTCTGCGGGCAGGTGCTGGCCTGGGAACCGGAGGATTTCTTCTGGGAAGAGATCAAGGAAATGACACGGGGACTTGGGGTAGATGTGAGTAAACTCATAGAGTGCGCCCAGAAATTGGAAGTTCTCTCCGGAGAGAAAATCCAGGCTGCTGCTGATTTGTTATTTGTGGTTGCTAACCATATCATGAAGACCGGAATGATTACATTGCAGCAGCGCAGGGCTATCAGCGAACAGCAGGCACGCCTGGGGGAAGAAATACAAGCCAGAAAAAAACTGGAAGAGGCTTTGAAAAAAATGGACAGTCTCTCGGTCCGCGGTTACTCTTTGGAAAAGGAACGGGAACTGGTCAGCAGGGTTCGACAAGGGGATGGGGCAGGAGCGCTGCGCCTGCTCAATGAAATCCTGGCCGAGATCTTGCAGCGTTATTTAGGCAACGTTAAGGAAGTAAAAGCCAGGATTTTGGAACTGGTGGTTTTGATCTCCAGGGCAGCAGTAGAAGGCGGGGCCTCGCTCAAACAACTTCTGGCACTTAATTCCCAGTATGTGGAAGAATTTACCCGGTTAACTACCGTGGAAGAAGCTTGTCATTGGATTGAAAATGTTACACAGCAGTTTATTATCTGCATTGAGGAAAGCAAAGGTTCACGAAATTTACAGGTCATCCAGAAAGCCGGCGATTACATGCGCAATAATTACCGCAAAAAAATTACATTGGAAGATGTCGCCCAGGCTGTGTATTTAAGCCCCTGCCATCTTAGCAAAATATTTAAGCAGGAATTAGGCTGTACTATTATGGAGTTTTTAACTAAAATCAGAATAGAAGAAGCTAAAAAGCTTTTGCGGGACCCGAAATATAATGTTATTCAAGTAGCCGATGATCTAGGGTTTAGGGACCCCGGTTACTTCACCAAAGTATTTAAGCGCAGTGAGGGGATAACTCCCAGTCAGTACAGGGAAAAAGCATTTTAACTTGTTAGGGATATAGGCGGTATCATTAAGTAGGTATAAATTTCAGGACGAATAAGTGCAACTTGGCTTCCGCCAGCTTGGCGCAAGCCAAGTTTCTTTAACCTTGGAGGGTTAGATTTGGGGAAGTTAAGTCAGATTGCGGCAGCTGTAATAGAGGGAAAAGCGGCACAGGTAAAATCCTTAACGGAAGAAGCCATAAGTGAAGGCGTTTCGCCTGTGGACATTCTTTTTCAGGGTTTGGTAGCGGGCATGACTAAGGTCAGTGAGCGCTTTAGCAACGAAGAATTTTATATTCCCGACGTGTTGACATCATCCAGGGCGGTCCACGCAGGGATGAGGGTTGTGAAGCCACTGCTCTTGGATAAGGTCTATCCGGCTGCCGGTAAAGTTGTAATCGGAACTGTAGCCGGAGACTTGCATGATATAGGTAAAAATATGGTGACTATTTTTTTAAGAGCTAACGGCTATGAGGTCATTGATCTAGGTATTGACGTGCATCCCCAGGATTTCTTGGAAGCGGTATCGCAGCATCAGCCTAAAATAGTAGGCATGTCTGCATTGCTCACTACCACTATGCCAATGATGGCCAGTACAATTAAACTTCTGGAAGAGACTAATTTGAGGGAAAAAGTAAAAGTAATAATAGGTGGTGCCCCTGTCACCTCTGAGTACTGCAAAGCTATCAATGCTGACGGTTATGCACCTGACGCCAGGCGGGCAGTGGAACTGGTCAATAAATTGCTCCGGGAAAGTGTTTAATAGTTTTCAGCTTTCAGCCATCAGCTATCAGCCGTCAGCTATCAGGGGCTAGTTACTGGCGACTGGGAACTCAACCGTAGGTCACTGTTGGGGACTAACAAGGCCTAAAGACCAAGAATAAAGGCTAATAACTAATAACTAATGACTGTTTCAGCCAAGTTGCGACTTGGCTGAAACTAGCTGCCTCGCTGAAACTCCCTGACAATCCTGCCGTGGTCAAAAATACTGCGCATGGCTAAGTCTCCGTGGGTTTCGACTAAAGTAAGTTCATTTTCTATGTTCCAACCTAAGGACTGACAAAGGGGCGCAATTTCATCGATAATTTCCTCAAGATCTGCTTCTTTGCTGAACTCATAGTGATGCATATTTTCTTTGAACTCATACCCCAGATTCTGCAACTGTTCTTTAAGTTCCCTGCCTTTACTCCTTACGGGTAATTTCCCTGTTACAAAGCCGGACAAATCAGCACCTCCCAAATCTATCTTGTGTGCAAACATTCCCTTATTAATATGCGATTTAGACTTTAAAATTATTAAGAAATGCTATAATATATGGAGGTAAGAAATAATGGGAAAAAGCAAACATTAGAGGTCGCTTTTAATCAAAATAATGCTAAAGGGTGAAAGTTGTGCGAATTGTTGGAACACTATTCTTGGCCTATTTGCTTGGTTCTATTCCCTTTGCATTGATTGCGGGGAAGGCAGTAAGCGGAAAAGATATCAGAAATTATGGCAGCGGCAACTTGGGTGGGACAAACGCGTTTCGGGTTCTAGGCTGGAAGGCGGGCCTGGCCGTAATCGGGGCTGATATTTTGAAAGGAGCCTTGGCAACCTATATCGGTCTCTGGGGTGGTAATGAGGTTTTGGGTATGCTGGCCGGATTGGCAGCCGCCCTGGGGCATTGTTACCCGCTTTTTGCCGGATTTAGAGGGGGCAAAGGAGTGGCTACCGGAGCAGGCGTCTTTTTGGTGCTTGCACCCAAAGTTATAATCTTGAGCGCTTTAGTGTTTGGGATTACGCTGGCAGTTTTCAGGTATGTTTCCTTAGCTTCTATAGCCGGAGCCATTACTGTGGCTGTGCTTACCTGGGCTTTCCAGATGCACATTATCTTGATAATTGCCTCCTGGTGCCTGGTGGCTTTTGTAATTTACCGGCATCGCTCCAATATTCAGCGTCTCTTTAAGGGTACGGAGAACAGGGTAGGTGTACGGAAAAAGCACTAATGATAAAGAAATTTTATTTAATTGCTCCTAACTATAAAAAAAATACTGAAAAATAAAACTTCTGTTAAAGGCAACGAAATATGTTAAATGACACTTTACAAGGAAAGTACTAAATGATAGAATTAGCTTAAAGAAAGAGAATTCTTTCACAAGATTTATGAGTTGGCATACATATACAATATGAGTTTTGCGTCTCTTCACTGTGAAATTACAATGTGTCGAAATTAGAATGTACAGTTCGTAATGTTGCAGTCAATTCAATACAGGAGAATGATAAATGCGGGAGAGTCCCATTAGGACGCCGAAGGAGCAAACCTTGGTAAGCCGGACCAAGAGTGAAACTCTCAGGCTCAAAGGACCGTATTTAGACTCAACTCTGGAAAGTCTCAGGACACCGAAGGAGCAAAAAGGCTTTAAGCCCTATTAATCTCTCAGGTAAGTAGACAGAGGCACGGCAGCTGGTTTTAGCTGTTGTACCTCTGTTTTTATTTATACAACGCTCGTGCCATTTTTCACAAGCGCCAGTGTTTGGTCTAACTTTTTTGGGGCTAGGCTATTTAGCAGGTTGATGTTTAAAAGCGGGAGGTGGTTAGGTGGAAAAAGTTTTTATCTTGAGCAACAACCCAATGGTTTGGCGGGATTTCCCGGGGACTAATAAGCTTGAAGGTACTTTGCGGGACGTATTGCTACAAGCAAGAAATTTTATCCACCAGGGGCACAGGCTGATTAATCACCCACTGGCGGGCAGCGTTAAGCCAAACGAAACCCCTTACAAGTCATTGGTAATAAGTTGTGATAAGGGTCCTTTGGACTATGATTCTCTACGTTTAATTGAGTCGGCAATTGAAGTTACCGACAAGTTACCAGAATTAAAGAGGAAATGGGGGGAACAGGTAGTTCAAGATTTTCAGTTTATTGACTTGACCCTGCTTAGAACAGCTATTGAACAACTGCCCCTTGACATGCATGTGTAAGACCAGTTGTTGGTTGTTGGTTGATGGTTATTGGTTAAAAACAAACCCCGGTACAGCTTAATATGTTTAATTAAAGTAACAATTACCAACCTGCATCCTATAAAATACAGTGATAATTTTTAGCTGTTGGTTTTTAGTTTTAATAACTAACAACTAACAACCTGTAACTTAAAGAATATTGAGCTAGGATTTAACGAGTATTTAAAAGGGTTGATATTAGTTTGATTGCAAAATTAGATGAGGAGGAGATGGCGATGTCAGAGGTATTTGATATTGTAGTGGTGGGCGGTGGTCCTGCCGGCCTTGCCGCAGGCATCTACGGTTCCAGGGCACGGCTGAAGACTGTTATATTGGAAAAAGCCAGACCTGGAGGTCAGGCGGCAACAACACAGGAGATGGAGAATTATCCCGGCTTTTCCAGGGGCACAACCGGCCCCGGCTTAATGAAAGCAATGGCCGAACATGCAAAAAGTTTCGGTACCGAAATCCTCAAAGAAGAAGTCGTTGATTTGGAGCTTGAAGGAGAAATTAAGGTTGTTAAAACAAAGAGCGGTAAAGAATACCTGGCCAAAACAGTAATCCTGGCTCCCGGCGCCGAACCGAGAAGCTTAAATATCAAAGGGGAGCGGGCTTTAAGAGGTAAGGGCGTTTCCTACTGCGCCACCTGTGACGCCGATTTCTTTGAAGACCTGGATGTGGTAGTGGTCGGCAACGGCGATGCCGCTATCGAAGAAGCAATGTATCTCACCAAGTTTGCCAACAAGGTTACCATCATCGTAATCCATGACGAAGGCATCCTGGACTGCAATAAGGTGAGCGCCGAGAAAGCTTTTGCCAACCCGAAAATTGAATGGGTCTGGAGCTCTGTGTTGGAGGAAATCAAAGGAGACGGCATTGTTGAGTCTGTAGTAATCAAAAACATCAAAACCGGAGAACTGACGGAAATGGAAACCAACGGAGTCTTCTTCTTCGTAGGCACCGTTCCCAAAACCGGATTCCTCCGGGGCAAAGTAGAACTTGACGAAAAAGGGTATATTATCACTAATGAGCAGATGGAAACGTCAGTACCCGGCGTCTATGCTGTAGGAGATGCCAGAGTCAAATACTTGAGGCAGGTCATCACAGCTGCAGCCGACGGCGCTGTAGCCGCCGTAGCAGCCGAGAAGTACCTGGCCGAAGAAGAAGGCTTCAAGGAACAGGTATTAAACGCTGACAAGCCGGTGATGGTAGCGTTCTGGGCGCCCCAAAACGAGGCCAGCATTGCAGCCGTAGGGTTGCTGGAACAGACTGCCGCCGAATTGGGAGACAGCGTTAAGCTGGTTAAGATAGATACCTACAGAAACCAAAGGGTTGCCAAGCGTTATGGTGTAACCTCCATTCCTGCAGTAGTATTCTTCGAGGGTGGCCAAGCGGTTGCTAAACTCTGCGGTGACTTTAGCGCCGAAGAAGTAAAAAAACAAATTGCAGCCGGCAAATAATTTTCCCATAGGTCGAGTGGGATGCATAGCTACTTATCCTCGTAAAGGAGGTGAGCTAGTTGAACATTGTTGACAAGGAGAACTTCGAAGCAGAAGTATTGCAAGCCGAAGGGCTGGTGATGGTTGATTTCTGGAGCCCAAAATGTGAGCCCTGCCAGGCCCTGATGCCGGAAGTTGAGGCTTTGGCCGCCAAATACGAAGGCAAAGCCAAGTTCTGTAAGCTCGACTCCGCTGCAAACAAGAGACTAGCGATTAGTCAAAAGGTTTTAGGTCTTCCAACCATAGCTTTCTATAAAGGTGGAGAAAAAGTAGCCGAATTCAGTAAAGACTTCACTATGGAAGAAGTGGAAAACAAGTTGAAAGAGCTTCTTTAAAAGAAGCATTAATTTAAGGAGGTGAACGGTTTTGCGTCTCGAAATTGGCAACATTTTTATTAAAGACGTACAGTTTGGTCCCAAAACTGAAGTAAAAGATGGAGTTCTTTTTGTAAACAAAGAAGAACTGGTCAAAGTAACCGGCGATGACGACCGCATCGCTTCGGTGGAAGTATTTTTAGCAAAACCTGGTGAAGAAACAAGGATTATCCCTGTAAAAGATGTTATTGAACCCAGGGTGAAAGTGGCAGGCAACGGCGGCATGTTTCCCGGCGTTATCAGCAAGGTGGAGACCGTCGGTGAAGGGCGCACCCATGTTTTAAAAGGTGCAGCGGTAGTTACCACCGGAAGAATTGTTGGCTTCCAGGAAGGCATTATTGATATGTCCGGCCCGGGCGCCGAATACACTCCATTCTCCAAAACCTATAACGTAGTTGTCAAGGTTGATCCTGTTGAGGGCTTACACCAGCACGAACATGAAGCTGTAGTGAGACTGGCGGGCCTGAGAGCAGGGGCTTACCTTGGCGAAGCGGGCAAGAGCGTGGAACCTGATGAAATTAAGGTATACGAGACCAAGCCCTTGCTGGAGCAAGTCAAGGAGTATCCTGACTTACCGAAGGTTGCTTACGTATACATGCTGCAAACCCAGGGCTTACTCCATGACACCTACGTATACGGAGTAGATGCCAAGAGAATTATCCCGACTTTAATTTACCCGACAGAAGTTATGGACGGGGCAATCATCAGCGGTAACTGTGTTTCCGCCTGCGATAAAAACCCCACTTATGTACACCAGAACAGCCCTGTTATCCACGACCTCTATGAGCGCCATGGCAAAGACTTCAACTTCATTGGCGTGGTAATTACCAATGAAAACGTTACCTTGGCGGACAAAGAGCGTTCCTCCAACATGACTGCCAAGCTGGTGGAATTTATCGGTGCCGATGCTGTAATCATTTCCGAAGAAGGTTTCGGTAACCCTGATGCCGACTTGGTAATGAACTGCGCTAAAATCGAGAAAAAAGGCATTAAGACTGTACTTATTACTGACGAGTATGCCGGTCAGGACGGTGCTTCCCAGTCCCTGGCAGATTCCACACCGCTAGGTGACGCAGTAGTTACTGCCGGAAACGCTAACGAAGTGATTACTCTTCCCCCGATGAAAACTGTAATCGGGTATCCGGAAGTTGCTGACGTCATTGCCGGTGGTACTGCCGGAAGCTTAAAGCCCGACGGCAGCATTACCGCTGAAATTCAGGTAATAACCGGAGCTACAAACGAGCTCGGTTTTGGTTATCTCACAGCAAAAGGATTCTAAGTTTAGATAACACTATACCAAGAATAAAAGAAAGGAGTTAATAGCATGAGCATACTTGCAGGCAAAAAAGTTGCCATTCTCGGTGACCGTGACGGCGTGCCCGGTCCGGCTATCGAAGAGTGCGTCAAGTCTGCCGGCGCTGAAGTAGTGTTCTCGACTACAGAATGCTTTGTCTGAACTGCCGCCGGCGCAATGGACCTGGAAAATCAGGCTCGCATTAAAGAACTTGCGGAGAAATACGGTAAAGAGGATTTAATCGTTGTTTTAGGGGGAGCAGAAGCTGAAGCTGCTGGTCTCGCCGCCGAAACCGTATCCCAAGGCGATCCCACTTTTGCCGGTCCATTAGCAGGAGTCTCGTTGGGACTCAAAGCTTACCATATTTTTGAATTAAAAGATGAGGTTGACGCCCAAGTCTACGAAGATCAAGTCAGCATGATGGAAATGGTGCTGGATGTTGATGCCATCATCAAAGAAGTAAGCACCTATCGTGGATAATTTTACACCCGAAAAAAGGGGGGACAATGGTGAGTAAATACAAAATTGTACACTATATCAACCAGTTTTACGCTGGAATAGGTGGCGAAGAAAAGGCTGATGTCAAGCCGGAAGTCCGCGAAGGCGTAGTTGGTCCTGGAATGGCCCTGCAGCAAGCTCTGGGCGCTGAAGCGGAGATTGTGGCTACTGTAATCTGCGGTGACACCTATTTCAACGAAAACATTGAAGCTGCAAGCGCCGAAGTAATTGAAATGATTAAGAAATACAGCCCAGATTTGGTTATCGCCGGTCCCGCATTTAATGCCGGGCGTTACGGCGTGGCCTGCGGTGCTGTAGCCAAAGCTGTCAGCGAAAACTTAGGGATCCCTGTAGTCTCCGGTATGTACCCGGAAAACCCGGGTGTGGATATGTACAAGAAATATGCCTACATCATTGAGACTGCCAATTCGGCTGTAGGCATGAAAAAGGCAATTGGCCCCATGGCTGCTTTGGCTTTGAAAGTTGTTAAAGGCGAAGAAATCGGTGATCCAGTCGCAGAAGGTTATATTCCTCGCGGTATTCGCAAAAATTTCTTTGCCAAGGAAAGAGGTTCGAAAAGAGCAGTTGAAATGCTCGTTAAGAAGATAAAAGGCGAGGAATTCAAGACCGAATATCCTATGCCTGTATTCGACAGGGTAGCTCCTGCCGCGGCCATTAAGGATATTAAGAAGGCTAAGATTGCCCTTGTTTCCTCAGGTGGCCCGGTACCCAAAGGCAACCCTGATCACATTGAATCTTCCAGTGCCTCCAAGTACGGCAAGTACAGCCTGGTAGGCATCAATGATTTCACTCCCGAAAACGGCGAAACTGCCCACGGTGGTTACGACCCTGTATATGCTAACGAAGACCTGGACAGGGTACTGCCCATCGACGTTTTGCGGGAAATGGAGCAGGCAGGTGAAATTGGTTCCATCCATGAATACTGGTATGCAACAGTTGGTAACGGTACTTCTGTTGCTAACGCCAAAAAGTTTGCTGCGGAAATTGCCAAAGACCTGCATGCCCATAACGTTGATGCAGTAATTCTGACCTCCACCTGAGGAACCTGTACTCGTTGCGGTGCAACGATGGTAAAAGAAATTGAAAGTACAGGCCTACCTGTGGTGCACATGTGCACAGTAGTTCCCATCTCCCTCACTGTTGGTGCCAACAGGATTGTGCCTACAGTGGCCATTCCTCACCCGCTTGGTAACCCGGCTTTGAGCAGGGAAGATGAGAAGGAACTGCGCAGAAAGCTGGTCAGAAAAGCATTAGATGCTTTACAAACAGAAGTAGACGGTCAAACAGTATTTGACAAGTAATAATGTGTCGATTTCAATTGGGTAATGGGTATAACGCCCATTACCCAAAACTTTACTCATTTTTGGAGGTGAACAGGATGAACTATCCCGTTGTGAGAGGGGCCAGCTATGCACTTATTCAAGCACCCGATATGGTGATCCACCAGGGGACCACCCAGACCAGCGAACGGCGCAAGAACCCGGACTCAGAGCATCTGCAGAAACTGCCCGGGGCCTTAAGGAGCTTTGAAGAAGCAGTGAAATATGCCCCAAACCAAGTCTACATCGGCAACATGCTGCCTGAAGAACTGAATAACATCCCCCGGCCCTGGTACCAAAACCCGGTAAATAATGGGGGCAGGGACGGCAAATACGGGGAAATCATGCCGGAAGACGAATTCTACGGCTTAATGAAAGCAGTAGACGCTTTCGACCTGGTGCTATTGGAAGAAGGGTTCCAGGCGGGAGTAAAAGCAAAACTCTCCGCCCATCCTGTCTTAGGAGACTTAAAAGACTTAGCCAAATTAGATAAGAACCCAGCCCAAGCTAAAGATTTGGAGAAACTGGTAGCCGACCACCTGGCAGAACCCATGTACTTGGGGGGGAAACTGGTGGGCTGCGTGAAAAAAGCCCATGAGTTCGACCAGGCCTTAACCGAGCATGTAATGTTTGAAAACCTGGTCAGCAAAGCATCGGCTGTATTTGCCTTAAAACTGTTATTAGCAAAGACGGATTTAAAAGCCGAAGACATAGACTACATCATCGAATGCTCCGAAGAAGCCTGCGGCGACATGAACCAAAGGGGCGGCGGCAACTTTGCCAAGTCCATCGGCGAAGTGTGCGGCTGCGTTAACGCCACCGGCTCCGACACCCGCGGTTTCTGCGCAGGACCTGCCCACGCCCTGGTGGAAGCAGCAGCATTAGCCCAGGCCGGAGTATACAAGAACATAGTAGTAGTGGCCGGTGGAGCCTCTGCCAAGCTTGGCATGAACTCCAAAGACCATGTAAAAAAAGAAATGCCGGTATTAGAAGACATGCTGGGCGCCTTTGCCGTACACATCAGTGAAAACGACGGCGTAAGCCCCGTAATCCGCACCGACATGGTAGGGCGCCATAAGATCGGTTCCGGCGCCTCACCCCAGGCAGTAATGCAGGCCATCGTAACCGACCCCTTGGACAAAGCAGGAATAAAACTATCTGAAATCGACCGGTTCTCCGTAGAAATGCAGAACCCCGAAATTACAGAACCGGCAGGAGCCGGGGACGTGCCCAAAGCCAACTACAAAATGATAGCTGCGTTGGGAGTAAAAAGAGGGGAATTTGACCGGGCCGACCTGGAAAAAGTGGTTAATGAGTTCGGCATGCCAGGCTTTGCACCGACCCAGGGCCATATTCCTTCAGGAGTACCCTACATCGGCTTTGCCCGGGACCTGATCCTGGAAGGCAAAATCAAAAGAGCCATGATCATCGGCAAAGGCAGCCTTTTCTTGGGAAGACTCACCAACCTCTTTGACGGAGTATCCTTCATCATGGAGAAGAACTCCGGCAAAGTGGAAAGCGGGTTCGATAAAGAAGAAGTCAGGAAGATGATTGCCGAAGCGATGCGGAGCTTTGCCAATACCTTGAAAGCAGAATAACCTGATTTTCGCATAAAGGTTAACCTAATTCTCCAGCCATGAAAGAAATGAGTGCTGATAGCTGACAGCTGACGGCTGCTAGCTAATCGGGAGGTGAAAAAAGTGGACAGTAAAATTATGCGTAACACCATCAGCGAGATATTCGAAGAAATGGCCAATGCCCTGGAGACAGGGACCTTCGGAAGAAAAGTGAGGGTAGGCTTAACCATCCTGGGCAGCGAGCACGGTCCCAAAGAACTTGTCTACGGCGCCGAACTGGCCCAGGGACAAAACCCCGACCTGGAAGTGGTGGTCATCGGCAGCGGCGTCAAGACCCGTTTAGAGCTGGTACAAGCCCAGGATGAAAAAGAAGCCCACGCCATAATGGATAAAATGCTCAGCGAAGGCAGTTTAGATGCCGCAGTAACAATGCACTACAGCTTCCCCATCGGAGTATCCACCGTAGGCAGAGTAATCACACCCGGCAAAGGCAAAGAAATGTTTTTAGCCACCACCACCGGCACCTCAGCTACAGAACGGGTAACAGCCATGCTGAAGAACACCCTCTACGGCATAGCTGCCGCCAAAGCCTGCGGCAAGGCCAACCCAACCGTTGGCATTTTAAATATCGAGGGCGCCCGGCAGGTGGAAAGGGCCCTAAAAAAACTACAGGAAAACGGGTACCCCATCAACTTTACCGAGTCGGCCAGAAGCGACGGCGGCGTAGTGATGCGAGGGAACGACCTGCTATTGGGAGTGCCCGATATAATGGTTACCGACAGCCTGACCGGAAACGTGCTGATGAAGATGTTCTCCGCCTATACCAGCGGAGGCAACTACGAAGCACTGGGCTACGGCTACGGACCGGGAGTAGGGGAAAACTACGACCGGATTATCTGCATCCTGTCCCGGGCTTCGGGGGCACCCGTAGTAGCCGGAGCAATCCGCTATGCGGGTGATGCAGCCAAAGGAAAACTCCTGGAGAAAGCAAACGCGGAATTTGCCGCAGCAAAAAAAGCAGGCTGGGAGAGCATCATCAGCTCCTTTGAGTGCCCGGCAAATGCCGTCAAGAAAGCAGAAGCCGGCGGCGCAGTAACTCCTCCGCCGGAGAAACCGGTTACCGCCGAGATCCCGGGGATAGAGATCCTGCAGCTGGAAGATGCGGTGCAGGTGCTGTGGAAGAACAACATCTACGCCACCAGCGGCATGGGCTGCACCGGGCCAATCGTCATGGTTGCTCCCGAGGACAAGGAGAAGGCTGTTGAGCTTTTGAAAGAGGCAGGGTATTTGTAGAAGTTTTTAATACAAGAAATTAACCAGAACCTAAGAGTAAAGTATAGATAGTACTTTATTCTTAGGTTTTTTATTTCTCACTTATGAAGTCTTAGTCAGGTTACAAAAGTACAAAAGATTAGCATGGTAGAGATTCTAAAGATATCAACCCACAAGGAAAAGCTGAAAAAGTGTAGAAGATAAAATTAATTTATGAAATGCGCCTGAAACATAAATTTTTGTTATGCACGACTGCAGGAAAATATAATTTAAAATTGTAACGGGAGGAGTAAAGTATGGGATGTACCGAACAAGACAAATTGCAAGGATTAGCTGCATATTTCACCTTTGACACTTTTTTCCCTCCCAAAAATGTTGCACTTAACAAATTTTCTTCCAGCTCAGACGGTCTGCATAGAATATGTGAGGAACTTATAGAGAGTTATAAGAAAAAAAACACTGAACAGTTATTAAATGCTTTATTAAGCAGGGAAATTCTAATAGAAATTTTAAAATCTATTCAAGAAGGTGTTCAAGTAGTTGATAATCAAGGGATCATAAGATATGTAAATAATGCGTTTTTAAAAATGCTAGGTCTGAAAGAGCATGAAAGAATTGGTAAAAGCGTTTTTGAGGTATCACCGGATGGAAGCCTAGCCACCGTATTAAAAACCGGTCAACCAGTAAACAATTTACGAAACCGGCCCAAAGGTACTTCGGTGGAGCTAATTTCAAGTGCTGCACCAATCCAAATTTGTGGACAAATGATAGGAGCAATAGCTATTACTCAAGATATCCAGGATATAATTAATTTAACAGAGCAATTAAGAAAAAGTAAGGTAATGGTAGAAAGCCTTTCAGAAAAAATCGGTTATTTAAGTAAGGCAACGTATACTTTTGAGGATTTGATCGGCTCAAGTGTTGCTATGCAGAATGTAATAGACATGGCTAAAATTGCAGCTCAAAGCGATATAACAGTTCTGATTCAAGGGGAAACAGGTACTGGGAAAGAAGTCATTGCGCATGCTATTCATAACTCAAGTGCGCGTGCCAAAAGACCATTTATTAGTGTCAATTGCTCAGCAATTCCTCAAAATCTTCTGGAAAGTGAGTTTTTTGGTCATGAAAAGGGATCGTTTACAGGCGCATATAAAAGAAAGTTAGGCAAATTTGAATTAGCTAACGGAGGAACTCTTTTTCTGGACGAGATCGGTGAAATGGACTTAGTTTTGCAGGCTAAAATATTACGAGCTATTCAAGAAAAGGAAATTCAACGGGTTGGCGGTGAAACTAAAATACCGCTTGATGTTCGAATTATCGCTGCTACTAATAGAAATCTTAGAACAATGGTGGCGGAAGGTTCATTCAGACAGGATTTATTTTACAGGTTGAATGTGTGGAATATAATGATTCCTCCACTTAGGGAGCGTAAAGCGGATCTTGAAATTTTGGCGGAATTCCTATTAAGAAAATTATCTAGAAAATTAGGAAGAAAAGATAATATAGCTTTGAGTAAAAAAGCACTTGATATAATGTACAAATATGATTGGCCTGGTAATGTACGTGAATTGGAAAATGTTCTCGAAAGAGCTGTACTGCATTCCAAAGGAAAATCTATAATTGAAGATAATGATTTAAAATTTCTTAGCATTGAAGGAATTTCCGTAATCGACCAATCGCTCAATATCATTATGCCACTGGAAGAAGCAGAAAAGTTAATAATTAAAAATGCAATTGCACAGTATGGGTCAAGCTATGAAAGTAAAAAGAAAATTGCTAATGCATTGGGGATATCTTTGGCTACATTATATAATAAACTTCAAAAGTATAAATTATCTAAGGAGGTTTCCTGGTAAATGCTGGTTAGGTGTATAACAAATAACCCGATGGTAATTGCTATGAATTTACCTTTTATTGAGCCTTTTACCGGAAATAATTTGGAACTGTTTGAAGCAGTCAGGATTGAAGTTTTGAAAGGCTACAAGTTGTTAACTCACCCCCTAACGGGTAGCATAGGTCCGGATATAAACCCCTATAAAAGTGTAATTCTTTCATCAAAGCGACAAACTACAGATAAAGAAAGCTTAGAAATTATAGAGAAAACAATTATATACACAGCTGACTTGATGTCCAACCATCCAAAACCTCAATGGGATGATAAATCTTTAGAAGATTTTCAGTTAATCGATCTAGATTTTATAAAAAATTTTGTTTCCGCCTAATCAAAAAATTAGGTTATCAGTGTAAAAATAATTAATTAACTATGTAAACACCTCTAAAATTTAGAAATAAATCTAAATTTTAGAGGTGTTTTTTTGTAAATAATTAATTGGTTTTAGTTTTTTCTTAGATAGTTATATTTCTAAAAATTAGAAAACAAATACGTTATATAACATTAAAAAGCTTAATAACAATAGAGTTTTGTAGTTGGCATTGTTCTTGCATTATAAAATGGCAACATATCAGAGGGGGTTAGTTAAAAAATGCAACTAGAGCTAGGAAAAATCAAAATTAAAGATGTACAATTTGCAGACAAAACATTTATAGACAAAGGTACTCTCTATATAAACAAACAAGAGCTGCAAGAGTACCTCAAGGAGGATACCAATATTCAAGATGTTGATATTGAGTTGGCTAGGCCAGGGGAATCGGTACGGATTATTCCGATTAAGGACATAGTGCAACCAAGATATAAGGTCAAGGGAAGTGGACAGGTTTTTCCAGGTTTTATTGGCGGACTGGAAACAGTAGGTGAAGGGTTAACGCACGTTTTAGAAGGTTGTGCTGTAGCTACCTCGGGTAAGATTGTAAATTTTCAAGAAGGAATCATCGATATGAGTGGCCCGGGGGCGGATTATAACAGTTTTTCTAAAATGAACATTGTTGTACCGTTAATTACACCGATACCAGGCTTAGACAAGCACACCCATGAAGCAACAGTCAGATTAGCAGGACTAAAAGCAGCCGCTTATTTAGGCAAAGCTTCCAAGGATCTTGAACCCGATGAAAAAGAAATATTTACTTACAACCCCATTATTGAAGCTGCTCGGCTATATCCTGATTTACCACGGGTAGCATATGTCTATATGATTCAATGTCAAGGGCTAATGCATGACACTTATGTATACGGTTTAAACGTAAAAGGGATTCTTTCAACTTTGATCTCCCCAACCGAAGTGCTTGATGGAGCGGTAGTCAGCGGAAATTGCGCGGCGCCATGTCATAAAAACGCTACAATTCACCACCAGAATAACCCTGTAATTATGGATCTGCTGCGCAGGCACGGTAAAGAATTGTGTTTTATCGGTGTTATCTTAACAAACGAAAGTACTATGCTGGCAGATAAAAAACGAGGAGCTTTTTATACTCAAAATTTGGCTAAGATAATTGGAGCGCAAGGAGCAATTATCACTGAAGAAGGTGGTGGGAACCCTGAAACCGACTTAATGTTAAACTGTAAAAACCTTGAACAAGCAGGCATTAAGACAGTTTTAATTACCGATGAGTATGCTGGCCGCGACGGTAGATCCCAAGGGTTGGCAGATGTTACGCCGGAAGCCGATGCAGTTATTACTAATGGAAACGGTAATCAGCTTGTTACATTACCTCCAATGGAAAAAATAATAGGATCCTTGGAAAGTGTTGAAATCATAACCGGCGGGTTTAGTGGAAGCTTGCATCCAGATGGAAGTATAACAGTGGAAATAGCTAGTATCATGGGCTCATGTTGCGAATTGGGCTACGAACGGTTAACTACCAGACTTAAATAGGCGAGGTGTGGGAAAATGGCAAAAATAAAATTTATACATTATATTAATCAATTTTTTGGCCAAATTGGAGGGGAGGATAAAGCAGATCAAGCGCCATTAATAAAAGAGGGCGTAGTTGGACCAGGAATGGCTTTGCAAAAACTTTTGGGTGAAGATGCAGAAATAGTAGCAACTGTAATTTGCGGTGATACATTTTTCGCCGAACACACGGAAAAGGCAATAGAAGATATAGTTGAAATGATTAAAAATTATGAACCCCAAGGTTTAATAGCTGGACCTGCCTTCAACGCTGGAAGATATGGTATAGCTTGTGGTGCAATTTGCCATGCAGTGCAAGAAAGATTGAAAATTCCTGCTATAACTGCTATGTACCCTGAAAATCCTGGGGTGGAGCTGTACCATAAACAAGTATATATCCTAAAAACTGGCAATTCGGCAGTTGCCATGCGGGACATACTTCCTAAATTAAGCACCTTTGCTTTAAGAATTGTTAAAGGTGAACCGATAGGTTTTCCTGAAGAAGAAGGTTATATACCCCAAGGAATTAGGGTTAATGTATGGGCAGAAAAGACAGGAGCAGTGCGTGGAGTTGATATGCTCTTAAAGAAATTAAAAGGCGAACCATTTATAACCGAGTTGCCTATGCCTGTATTTGATCGGGTAAGTCCCGCTCCTGCAATCGAAAATATGCAGGAGGCGGTAATTGCTTTAGTAACGTCCGGAGGAATTGTACCTAAAGGTAATCCGGACCGGATTGAATCCGCAAACGCGTCTAAATTTGGCAGATACTCTATCGAAGGTATTGATGATTTAGTTGCAGGAGAATTTGAAACAATTCATGGTGGATATGATCCAGTTTACGCTCTAGAGGACCCGGATAGAGTCCTTCCGTTGGATGCCATGCGAATTCTTGAAAAAGAAGGCAAAATAGGTAAATTGTACGACTTCTATTATGCAACAGTAGGCAATACAACAGCAGTTTCATCTGCAAACCGTTTCGGTGATGAAATTGGGAAAGAACTTTTAGCTAATGGGGTACATGGGGTGATACTAACCTCTACCTGAGGGACTGATACCCGTTGCGGTGCAACGATGGTCAAAGCTATTGAAAAAGTGGGACTGCCGGCAGTGCATGTCTGCACAATAGTTCCCATTTCGCAAACAGTCGGGGCTAACCGCATTTTACCGTCTGTTGCTATTCCCCATCCAACAGGTAACCCTGCTTTGAGTTTTGAAGATGAACTTGAATTACGTAAAAAAATGATGTTAAAAGCTTTACAGGCTTTAGGCACTTCTATTAATCAACAAACTGTATTTTAGCTTGAGATTAGGAGATGAGCTATGATGAACGAAGCTATTATCATGACCCAAGCAGATGTAAAAAAATACGTCTCTATCAAAGATATTATCGATATAGTTGAGCAGACGTATGTTTGGTATGCACAAAACGAGATTATCATGCCTTCAAAGATTACCCTAAATATGCATGAACTCGGTTTACCGAACTGGATCAATTCAATGCCATCCTACGTACGGCCGCTTGATACACTTGGAATTAAATGGGCGGGTGGTTTTATAGGCAATAAAAAATTGGGACTGCCATATATCATGGCAGAAATTCTGTTGAACGATCCATTGACAGGGCAACTAAGGGCTTTGGTTGACGGTAACTGGATAACAGACATTAGAACGGGTGCCCAAACAGCTGTAGCCGCTAAATATCTGGCGGTAAACCCTGAAGTACTTGCTATTATAGGGGCTGGAGTGCAGGGTATTTCCACTGCCTTATGCATGTTGGAGACTTTTGAATTAAAAGAGATAAGGGTCGCCGATATAAGTGCGGATGCTTGTGAAAAATTTGCCAGAGAGATCGGGCAAAAAACTTCTGTTCCCGTTAAAGTATGTAAAACTAATGAAGAAGCGGTTAAGGATGCTGACGTTATAGTTACAGTAACCACTGCCGATGAGGCTTTAGTTAAAGCAGAATGGGTTAAGCCAGGTGCGTTTGTTTCATCTAAAGGCTCTTACCAAGAGCTGGATGAAAACCTAATTTTCAAGGCCGATAAATTGTACGTAGACCATTTGGAACAAAATTTGCACCGCGGCGAATTTCTAAAATATTTCCTGGAAGGGAGGTTGAAAAAAGAGGACATAGTGGGTGAAATTGGAGAAGTAATTTGTGGGAAAGTAATTGGAAGGAAAGACAAAGACGAGCGTATAGTAGCTAGCCTCATCGGGATGGGTTGCTTGGATATTGCCATAGCAGCTGTAGTCTACCGAAAAATGACGAGCATAGTTGTTCCTGATTACAAAAAATTTAAGTTAGCGTAAGGAGGCGAGTCTATGTCACTTGCTGCTATAATATGGACAATTACGATTGTATTTTGCTGCATTTTCATGTACATATCTTACAGGGTTAAAGATACTGCAGCCAGCAGTTTTTCAATGTACGCAATTGCTGGTGGATCTTTACCACTTTTTCTTATCGTATTTAGTGATATCGCAACCATCATGGGAGCCGGTAATTTTATTGGTCATGCCACCCACGGTTTTACCAGGGGTATAAGCCATATTCCCTTTATTATTGGTGAACAAGGTTCTAAAATAATTTTTGCACTTCTATTTGCAGGTTTAGCGGGTAGATTCACCTACAACACTCTTTCAGATATGATGTATGATTTACTGCACAGGGACAAATTTTCAAAAGCAATTGTAGGAATTTTGACCCTGGGAATAATGATGGCTTGGCTGGGCGGCCAGGCCAAAGGATTAGGCTATATTTTTGAGCAATTTACAGGGATTAATGCTTTACCTATTATCTTATTGTTTAACGCAATGTTTATTATATACACTTTTATGGGTGGAATAGTTTCAGTAGTCTGGACTGATTTTATCCAAGGACTTATTGTAGTAATCTTTGGCGCTATTTTCTATTTCTTCGCTTTGGCACCTGTCCATTGGAGTTTGAGCGAGTTGGGAACTAAGCTTGTGGCAACAGCTGGACCAGAATTATGGAATTTGAGCAAGGTTCCTGTTAATACCATTTTAGTAAATTTTATTACCGGATGTTTCGGGGTTTTAGCAGCCCAGTGCTACTGGCAGCGGTGCTTTGGAGCCAAAGATTCCAAAACAGCAAGGAATGCAATGTTAATTAGTGGGATCTTTGTAATAATCGCAGTTAGTTTGACTGCTTTTGTCGGTATGACAGCCCGGGTATTAAACCCTACTCTTGACCCTGCAATGGCAATGCCATGGTTGATGATGCATTATGTTCCAAAAGTTGTTGTTGCCTTTGTATTTACCCTCATCTTAGCCGCCGCAATGTCTTCAGCCGATTCATATCTTAATTCCGCTGCAGTAATCGTTGTTAACGATGTAATTAGTCCTTTTGTTAAAGAGGTATCTGATGCAAAATTAGTTAGCTGGACAAAAATTGCTACGGTTGTACTCGGTGTATTGGCAAGTCTCCTTTCTATTTATGCTGAATCTATTATTGGGATGTTCTCCAAAGCTTATACCATGGCAGGCGGTGGTGTTGTCCCGGTCCTGATTGTTGGCCTGCTGTGGAAAGCAACCAGCAAGGAGTTTACCATGGGTGAAAAGAACAGCAAAATAACTCCTTGGGGAGCTCGGGCAGGACTGATTGCAGGCTCAATAGTATCTTTAACTTATAGTATATTATGGGGCGTAGCTGTGTCTGCAATTTTGACTATCGTAGTTTCGCTGCTGACCAAAGAAAATGTTACGGTGGAGCAAGCCAAATCAGTTTGATTAGTATCAGTTACGCCAACCCAGTTACCTGGGTTGGCGTACTGTTAATGGCAAACTACAATGGGAGTGAACTTAATGTCATATGATATTGTAGTGGTGGGCGGAGGACCGGCGGGCCTTGCCGCAGGCATCTACGGCTCCAGGGCACGGCTGAAGACTGTCATATTGGAAAAAGCCAGACCTGGTGGTCAGGCGGCAACAACACAGGAGATGGAGAATTATCCCGGCTTTTCCCGGGGCACAACCGGCCCCGGCTTAATGAAAGCGATGGCCGAACATGCAAAAAGTTTCGGTACCGAAATCCTCAAAGAAGAAGTCGTTGATTTGGAGCTTGAAGGAGAAATTAAGGTTGTTAAAACAAAGAGCGGAAAAGAATACCTGGCCAAAACAGTAATCCTGGCACCAGGCGCCGAACCGAGAAGCTTAAATATCAAAGGGGAGCGGGCTTTAAGAGGTAAGGGCGTTTCCTACTGCGCCACCTGTGACGCCGATTTTTTTGAAGACCTGGATGTGGTAGTGGTCGGCAACGGCGATGCCGCTATCGAAGAAGCAATGTATCTCACCAAGTTTGCCAACAAGGTTACCATCATCGTAATCCATGACGAAGGCATCCTGGACTGCAATAAGGTGAGCGCCGAGAAAGCTTTTGCCAACCCGAAAATTGAATGGGTCTGGAGCTCTGTGTTGGAGGAAATCAAAGGAGACGGCATTGTTGAGTCTGTAGTAATCAAAAACATCAAAACCGGAGAACTGACGGAAATGGAAACCAACGGAGTCTTCTTCTTCGTAGGCACCGTTCCCAAAACCGGATTCCTCCGGGGCAAAGTAGAACTTGACGAAAAAGGGTATATTATCACTAATGAGCAGATGGAAACGTCAGTACCCGGCGTCTATGCTGTAGGAGATGCCAGAGTCAAATACTTGAGGCAGGTCATCACAGCTGCAGCCGACGGCGCTGTAGCAGCCGTAGCAGCCGAGAAGTACCTGGCCGAAGAAGAAGGCTTCAAGGAACAGGTATTAAACGCTGATAAGCCGGTGATGGTAGCGTTCTGGGCGCCCCAAAACGAGGCCAGCATTGCAGCCGTAGGGTTGCTGGAACAGACTGCCGCCGAATTGGGAGACAGCGTTAAGCTGGTTAAGATAGATACCTACAGAAACCAAAGGGTTGCCAAGCGTTATGGTGTAACCTCCATTCCTGCAGTAGTATTCTTCGAGGGCGGCCAAGCGGTTGCTAAGCTTTCCGGCGACTTTACTGCCGAAGAAGTAAAAAAACAAATTGCAGCCGGCAAATAATTTTCCCATAGGTCGAGTGGGATGCATAGCTACTTATCCTCGTAAAGGAGGTGAGCTAGTTGAACATTGTTGACAAGGAGAACTTCGAAGCAGAAGTATTGCAAGCCGAAGGGCTGGTGATGGTTGATTTCTGGAGCCCAAAATGTGAGCCCTGCCAGGCCCTGATGCCGGAAGTTGAGGCTTTGGCCGCCAAATACGAAGGCAAAGCCAAGTTCTGTAAGCTCGACTCCGCTGCAAACAAGAGACTAGCGATTAGTCAAAAGGTTTTAGGTCTTCCAACCATAGCTTTCTATAAAGGTGGAGAAAAAGTAGCCGAATTCAGTAAAGACTTTACTATGGAAGAAGTGGAGACTAAGCTTAAGGAACTCTTGGAATAAAAAGTTTCAGCTGTAACAGCTAAACTAACTAATAAACACTAAACCTAGAAAGGAGCAAAAGAAATGCTGAAAGGCAAAAAAGTTGCCATTCTCGGTGACCGTGACGGCGTGCCCGGTCCGGCTATCGAAGAGTGCGTCAAGTCTGCCGGCGCTGAAGTAGTGTTCTCGACTACAGAATGCTTTGTCTGAACTGCCGCCGGCGCAATGGACCTGGAAAATCAGGCTCGCATTAAAGAACTTGCGGAGAAATACGGTAAAGAGGATTTAATCGTTGTTTTAGGGGGAGCAGAAGCTGAAGCTGCTGGTCTCGCCGCCGAAACCGTATCCCAAGGCGATCCCACTTTTGCGGGTCCATTAGCAGGAGTCTCGTTGGGACTCAAAGCTTACCATATTTTTGAATTAAAAGATGAAGTTGACGCTCAAGTCTACGAAGATCAAGTCAGCATGATGGAAATGGTGCTGGATGTTGATGCCATCATCAAAGAAGTAAGCACCTATCGTGGATAAATATTTAAGCAATAGAACTAAGCGCCGGATAAACGCCGGTGCTTAATTGTGACTAATGGAGGTGAACAGGATGAACTATCCCGTTGTGAGAGGGGCCAGCTATGCACTTATTCAAGCACCCGATATGGTGATTCACCAGGGGACCACCCAGACCAGCGAACGGCGCAAGAACCCGGACTCAGAGCATCTGCAGAAACTGCCCGGGGCCTTAAGGAGCTTTGACGAAGCAGTGAAATATGCCCCAAACCAAGTCTACATCGGCAACATGCTGCCTGAAGAACTGAATAACATCCCCCGGCCCTGGTACCAAAACCCGGTAAATAATGGGGGCAGGGACGGCAAATACGGGGAAATCATGCCGGAAGACGAATTCTACGGCTTAATGAAAGCAGTAGACGCCTTTGACCTGGTGCTTTTGGAAGAAGGCTTCCAGGCGGGAGTAAAAGCAAAACTCTCCGCCCATCCTGTCTTAGGAGACTTAAAAGACTTAGCCAAATTAGATAAGAACCCAGCCCAAGCCAAAGATTTGGAGAAACTGGTAGCCGACCACCTGGCAGAACCCATGTACTTGGGGGGGAAACTGGTGGGCTGCGTGAAAAAAGCCCATGAGTTCGACCAGGCCTTAACCGAGCATGTAATGTTTGAAAACCTGGTCAGCAAAGCATCGGCTGTATTTGCCTTAAAACTGTTATTAGCAAAGACGGATTTAAAAGCCGAAGACATAGACTACATCATCGAATGCTCCGAAGAAGCCTGCGGCGACATGAACCAAAGGGGCGGCGGCAACTTTGCCAAGTCCATCGGCGAAGTGTGCGGCTGCGTTAACGCCACCGGCTCCGACACCCGCGGTTTCTGCGCAGGACCTGCCCACGCCCTGGTGGAAGCAGCAGCATTAGCCCAGGCCGGAGTGTACAAGAACATAGTAGTAGTGGCCGGTGGAGCCTCTGCCAAGCTTGGCATGAACTCCAAAGACCATGTAAAAAAAGAAATGCCGGTATTAGAAGACATGCTGGGCGCCTTTGCCGTACACATCAGTGAAAACGACGGCGTAAGCCCCGTAATCCGCACCGACATGGTAGGGCGCCATAAGATCGGTTCCGGCGCCTCACCCCAGGCAGTAATGCAGGCCATCGTAACCGACCCCTTGGACAAAGCAGGAATAAAACTATCTGAAATCGACCGGTTCTCCGTAGAAATGCAGAACCCCGAAATTACAGAACCGGCCGGAGCCGGGGACGTGCCCAAAGCCAACTACAAAATGATAGCTGCGTTGGGAGTAAAAAGAGGGGAATTTGACCGGGCCGACCTGGAGAAAGTGGTTAATGAGTTCGGCATGCCGGGCTTTGCACCGACCCAGGGCCATATTCCTTCAGGAGTACCCTACATCGGCTTTGCCCGGGACCTGATCCTGGAAGGCAAAATCAAAAGAGCCATGATCATCGGCAAAGGCAGCCTTTTCTTGGGAAGACTCACCAACCTCTTTGACGGAGTATCCTTCATCATGGAGAAGAACTCCGGCAAAGTGGAAAGTGGGTTTGATAAAGAAGAAGTCAGGAAGATGATTGCCGAAGCGATGCGGAGCTTTGCCAATACCTTGAAAGCAGAATAACCTGATTTTCGCATAAAGGTTAACCTAATTCTCCAGCCATGAAAGAAATGAGTGCTGATAGCTGACAGCTAATCGGGAGGTGAAAAAAGTGGACAGTAAAATTATGCGCAACACCATCAGCGAGATATTCGAAGAAATGGCCAATGCCCTGGAGACAGGGACCTTCGGAAGAAAAGTGAGGGTAGGCTTAACCATCCTGGGCAGCGAGCACGGTCCCAAAGAACTTGTCTACGGCGCCGAGCTGGCCCAGGGACAAAACCCCGACCTGGAAGTGGTGGTCATCGGCAGCGGCGTCAAGACCCGTTTAGAGCTGGTACAAGCCCAGGATGAAAAAGAAGCCCATGCCATTATGGATAAAATGCTCAGCGAAGGCAGTTTAGATGCCGCAGTAACAATGCACTACAGCTTCCCCATCGGAGTATCCACCGTAGGCAGAGTAATCACACCCGGGAAAGGCAAAGAAATGTTTTTAGCCACCACCACCGGCACCTCTGCCACCGAACGGGTAACAGCCATGCTGAAGAACACCCTCTACGGCATAGCTGCCGCCAAAGCCTGCGGCAAGGCCAACCCAACCGTTGGCATTTTAAATATCGAGGGCGCCCGGCAGGTGGAAAGGGCCCTAAAAAAACTACAGGAAAACGGCTACCCCATCAACTTTACCGAGTCGGCCAGAAGCGACGGCGGCGTAGTGATGCGAGGGAACGACCTGCTATTGGGAGTGCCAGATGTAATGGTTACCGACAGCCTGACCGGAAACGTGCTGATGAAGATGTTCTCCGCCTACACCAGCGGAGGCAACTACGAAGCACTGGGCTACGGTTACGGGCCCGGAGTAGGGGAAAACTACGACCGGATTATCTGCATCCTGTCCCGGGCTTCGGGGGCACCCGTAGTAGCCGGAGCAATCCGCTATGCGGGTGATGCAGCCAAAGGAAAACTCCTGGAGAAAGCAAACGCGGAATTTGCCGCAGCAAAAAAAGCAGGCTGGGAGAGCATCATCAGCTCCTTTGAGTGCCCGGCAAATGCCGCCAAGAAAGCAGAAGCCGGCGGCGCAGTAACTCCTCCGCCGGAGAAACCGGTTACCGCCGAGATCCCGGGGATAGAGATCCTGCAGCTGGAAGATGCGGTGCAGGTGCTGTGGAAGAACAACATCTACGCCACCAGCGGCATGGGCTGCACCGGACCAATCGTCATGGTTGCTCCCGAGGACAAGGAGAAGGCTGTTGAGCTTTTGAAAGAGGCAGGGTATTTGTAAAATATTAAAACCGTTGCAGAGAGCCGTATATTACTATAGCTAATGTACGGCTCTTTTTTATATTGCTTGATATGCTAAAATAATCCTTTTTATATATTGCATTGTCCGCTTTACGGCTTCATCTAAAGTGTAATTTACTTGCTTATTGATTATCCTGGAAAGCATTCCTTGATAGATTAGCAGTGTCATTTCATTTATTTCAGGAAGGGCTTCCCAGGATATAAAACCTTCAGTAGCACAGGCAGCAAGAATGGTTTTTGTGCGTTCATAGATATTTTGCTGCAACAGCATAGGGAGCAGTTCTTCCGGTTGTTGTTTCAGTTCCTGGGGATAAAGTTGATAATACTCTTGCATTGAATCTGCCAAGGAATTATTGAGTTTAGTAAAAAAAATTGCATGATAAATCAGTGGTTTGCTAAATGAATAATGACAAAAGCACTCCCAGATACGAAGATATTTTTCTAGGGCATTTGAAGTTGTTTTAATGTAATCGGGTAGACTACATACATATTCTCTGGTAAACCTCATGGCTGCAAAAAAAATTAAGTGTTCGAGATTAGAAAAATAATTATATACCGTGGCCACATTATACCCTGCCAGATCAGCCACTTTTCTAATAGTAACTCCTTCAATTCCCTCTTCTGCTATAATTTGAGCTGCTGCGTCAATAAAGTATTTCATCATTCTTCTGCGCTGTAGCTCTTTTTTATCCAAAATTAATCACCAACTCGAATTACAGTAGGACTACTTATCTATCTTACCATAGGCTTACTAAGGCTACAACAATACAAGAATCTATGCATATTTTATAATAAACATGTTTACAAAATAAACATGTTTATTATAAAATATGCATAGGAGAATTTTTTCACAAAGGCTCTACACATTAAATTTCTTTATAGGAGGAGGATTATTACACAAAAAAATCTGCTTATTCTCGTGCAAAAAAGCATAAAGAAAGGAGCGTAATTATGAAACTGGAAATTGGCAATTTTTTTGTCAAAGAGGTTTGCTTTGGAGATAAGACTTTTTACGCCAACGGGGTATTGACGATTAATAAACAGGAAGCTTTAGATGTTGTCATGGAAGATGAACATATTACCGAAGCCGACTTGGTATTAGCTAAGCCCGGGGATCCGGTTAGGATAGTGCCGGTAAAGGAAGCTATTGAACCACGATGCAAAGTATCTGGGGGCTTAATGTTCCCTGGAGTGACGAATGATCTTTCTTTAGCTGGCAGCGGACGGACGCATGCATTGAAAGGAAGCTGCGTGCTGGTTGTTGGCAAGCATTGGGGAGGTTTCCAGGACGGTCTGATTGATATGAGCGGCCCAGGGGCAAAACATACCATATATTCTAAACTTAATAACATCTGCCTCGTTGCTGATACTGATGAGGAATTTGAAAGGTATGAGCAGCAGAAAAAAAACCATGCCTTAAGATGGGCTGGTATGCGGCTGGCTGAATATATTGGAAAATGTGTAGCCGACCAAGAACCTGAAGAAATACAAACCTATGAACTCCCTCCAATTACAAAACGTTCTCCTGAAGTTCAAAGCTTGCCTGGAGTTGTTTATGTATTGCAACTGCAATCACAAATGGAAGAAGAAGGTTATAATGCTTTAGTATACGGCTGGGATACCAACCATATGGTCCCTACATTTATGCATCCCAACGAGTTATTAGATGGAGCAATTATTTCAGGAAGTTTTATGCCCTGTTCTTCCAAGATATCTACCTACGAACATGTCAACAATCCTACGATTAAAAAACTTTACTCTGAACACGGTAAGACAATTAACTTCTTAGGTGTAATTTTATCAAATCTGAATGTTAACTTAGTGGAAAAGAATCGTTCCGCAATTTTTGTCCGGCAGCTTGCCAGCAGTCTTGGCGCTGAGGGGGCCATCGTGGCTGAGGAAGGTTATGGCAACCCTGACGCCGATTTTATCCAATGCATTGTTGAACTTGAGAATGCGGGCATTAAAGTTGTTGGAATTACCAACGAGTGTACTGGACGGGATGGCAAGTCCCAGCCCTTAGTTGCTCTTTCTGAGAAAGCCAACGCCATTGTCTCCACCGGTAACGTATCCGAGCTTATCGAACTGCCCCCAATGCCTAAAATCATTGGTGAATTGGAGTCATTGGCACGGGATGGCTTTTCCGGAGGCTGGGAAGGCTGCTTAAAAGAAGATGGTTCGCTGATCATGGAAAACAATGCTATGTTTTGCTCGGACGGTATTGTTGGGTTTAGTGTAAAAACAGTTGTCGAATACTAGAGGAGGGTAGGTTAGTGATGAAAAAGGCCATTCATTATATCAACCAGTTTTTCGGTCAAATTGGCGGTGAGGAAAAGGCTGATTTTGAACCTGAAATCAGGGAAGGGTTGGTTGGACCTGCTATAGGTTTAAATGCAGCCTTGAAGGAAGTAGAAATTACACATACCATAATATGTGGTGATAACTACATGGGCTCCAATGAAGAGGAAGCACTTAAAATGATTCTTGGCTTTTTAGAAGATAAGGAATTTGACATTTTCTTTGCGGGACCTGCTTTTTTAGCCGGCAGATATGGCAATGCCTGCGGTCTGGTGTGTAAGGCAGTTCAGGAGAAATTTGGTATACCCGTCATTACCTCAATGAATGAAGAAAACCCTGGTGTAAGCATGTTCAAAAAAGATGCCTATATTTTTCCGGGCGGGAAAAGTGCAGCCCAAATGCGGGAAGATTTAGCCAAAATGGCAGCATTGGCTGATAAAATAGCACGGGGAGAAACCCTTCTTTCGGCCAGTGAAGAGGGATATTTTCCAAGGGGAATTAGGCATCAAGTTTGGTTAGCTACTCCGGTAACAGCTGCTGACAGAGCAATGGACATGCTGCTCAAGAAACTGCGTAATGAGCCTTATCAAACAGAGATGCCTATCCCTAAAACTGACAAAGTTCCCATTGCCCCTGCCATTAAAGATTTGAGTAAAGTGACTGTAGCTCTGGTAACATCTGGTGGTATAGTTCCTTCTGATAACCCGGATCGTATTCAATCAGCTTCAGCAACTAAATGGGGTAAATATAATATTGCTCATTTAGAAAGCTTACCTGCTGGTGACTATAAGACAATCCACGCCGGCTATGACCCTGCAGCAGCAAATGAAGACCCTAACCGTGTGTTACCTCTAGATGCAGTGCGTAAATATGAGGCAGAAGGTATGATTGGAAAAATCCATGACTATTTCTATGCAACTGTAGGGACGGGTACCACGCAGGGAGAAGCGGCACGCATGGGTAGAGAAATCGCTGAGGATCTTCTGGCATCAGGAGTGCAAGCAGTAATTCTAACTTCTACCTGAGGGACTTGTACTCGTTGCGGTGCAACGATTACAAAAGAAATTGAGAAAAAAGGTATTACAATTGTGCAGATGTGTAATCTGATACCCATTGCCAAAACTGTTGGCGCCAACAGAATAGTTCCAACTATCTCTATTCCTTATCCATTGGGCGATCCTAATACTTTAAAAGCAGAGCAATGGAAGCTCCGTTACCATCGGGTAGGTGTTGCTATCCAAGCACTAGCTACAGATATTGAAGATCAAACAGTTTTTCCTGTTAAAATATAGCTAAATGTCAGACAGGAGATGATCGAATGGTAAAAGCTAAGAGCTTTAATGCCGTGTACCCTACTGCTTGGGGAATTACTATTTGCATTGTTCTCTGGGGCTTATTTGCCCCGGGGAACTTCAAGACAGTGGCAAGCGGAATTTTTAATTTTATAATTGATAAGTTTGGCTGGATGTATTTGCTTTCCATGGCTTTCTTTGTTGTTTTTGCCATATTATTGGCTTGCAGCAAATTCGGCAAAATTAAGTTGGGTGAAACGGATTCCAAGCCGGAATATAGTTATGCTTCATGGTTTGCTATGCTTTTTAGCGCAGGAATGGGGATTGGTCTAATGTTTTACGGGGTAGCCGAGCCACTAACCCATTTCATGCAGCCGCCTGTTGGTAATCCCCAAACCCCGGAAGCTGCGGCACTGGCCATTAGAATATCCTTCTTTCACTGGGGAATTCATCCCTGGGCTGCTTATAGCATTTTGGGGTTGGCTCTGGCCTATTTTCAGTTTAGAAAAAAAGCTCCAGGCTTAATCAGCAGTGTTTTTATCCCCCTTCTAGGCGAAGTCAGGGTGAACGGCCCCGTGGGAAAGGCTATTGACATTTTAGCTATTTTTGCTACTGTTGCCGGCATTGCTACTTCTTTGGGGCTTGGCACGTTGCAGATCAACGGAGGTCTTAGCTATTTATTTGGTTTACCATATAATGCTATTACACAAGTCATCATTATTTTAATTACTAGCGTTATTTTTATCAGTACCGCTGTTATAGGCATAGACAAAGGCATCAAGAAGGTATCTGATCTTAATCTCATGGTAGCTGTTGGATTAATGATCCTTGCTGCTATAGTTGGCCCGACAACTAAAATTGTTCAAGTTATAGTGAGCGGTATCGGTGACTATCTGAGCTCCATTGTCAGAGATAGTGTTCATATGGAACCTTTCGGTGATTCCAGCTGGCTGGGAGGATGGACACTCTTCTACTGGGCCTGGTGGATTGCTTGGGGACCCTTTGTGGGGACATTTATTGCTCGTATTTCCAAGGGAAGGACTATAAGAGAATTTGTATTTGGCGTGCTATTGGTCCCAACTTTGGCCAGCGTACTTTGGTTTGCTATATTTGGTACAGCAGGCATCAACCTGGAGTTCTCTGGTATTGCAGTAGGACAAGAAGCTATTAGTGATGTATCCACGGCCTTTTTTAAAGTATTTAGTCATTACCCTTTAGGAAGTGTATTATCTGTTACTGCGATATTTTTAGTCTTTACATTTTTTATTACTTCTGCTAATTCGGCAACCTTTGTTTTAGGAATGATGTCCTCCAAAGGGGATCTAAACCCCAGTAGTGGCAGGAAGCTGGTCTGGGGGGTTACTCAATCCCTATTGGCAGTAGTGTTGCTTTTAAGCGGGGGGCTAAAGTCGTTACAAACTGCGTCAATTGCTGCTGCATTTCCTTTTGCTATCATCATGGTTTTGGCTTGCCTGTCACTATACAAAGCCCTTGTGGAAGAAGAAAGTACAATAAGTAAGGAAAAAGGCTCAAAAGTGGCATAGAGCTATGATCACAAGATAATATTATAATTACTTTTTAAAAACCTCAAAATAACAAATTATTACTTATTAAGTTATGGCATAATGTATTTAGCTAGTACTTTACTTAAATACAAATAGTTTTTCAATAACTATCTTTAGGGAGAGGAGTGAGTTAATGGAGGTATTTGATATTGTAGTAGTGGGCGGTGGTCCTGCCGGCCTTGCCGCAGGCATCTACGGTTCCAGGGCACGGCTGAAAACTGTTATATTGGAAAAAGCCAGACCGGGAGGTCAGGCGGCAACAACACAGGAGATGGAGAATTATCCCGGCTTTTCCAGGGGCACAACCGGCCCCGGCTTAATGAAAGCAATGGCCGAACATGCAAAAAGTTTCGGTACCGAAATCCTCAAAGAAGAAGTCGTTGATTTGGAGCTTGAAGGAGAAATTAAGGTTGTTAAAACAAAGAGCGGTAAAGAATACCTGGCCAAAACAGTAATCCTGGCTCCCGGCGCCGAACCGAGAAGCTTAAATATCAAAGGGGAGCGGGCTTTAAGAGGTAAGGGCGTTTCCTACTGCGCCACCTGTGACGCCGATTTCTTTGAAGACCTGGATGTGGTAGTGGTCGGCAACGGCGATGCCGCTATCGAAGAAGCAATGTATCTCACCAAGTTTGCCAACAAGGTTACCATCATCGTAATCCATGACGAAGGCATCCTGGACTGCAATAAGGTGAGCGCCGAGAAAGCTTTTGCCAACCCGAAAATTGAATGGGTCTGGAGCTCTGTGTTGGAGGAAATCAAAGGAGACGGCATTGTTGAGTCTGTAGTAATCAAAAACATCAAAACCGGAGAACTGACGGAAATGGAAACCAACGGAGTCTTCTTCTTCGTAGGCACCGTTCCCAAAACCGGATTCCTCCGGGGCAAAGTAGAACTTGACGAAAAAGGGTATATTATCACTAATGAGCAGATGGAAACGTCAGTACCCGGCGTCTATGCTGTAGGAGATGCCAGAGTCAAATACTTGAGGCAGGTCATCACAGCTGCAGCCGACGGCGCTGTAGCCGCCGTAGCAGCCGAGAAGTACCTGGCCGAAGAAGAAGGCTTCAAGGAACAGGTATTAAACGCTGACAAGCCGGTGATGGTAGCGTTCTGGGCGCCCCAAAACGAGGCCAGCATTGCAGCCGTAGGGTTGCTGGAACAGACTGCCGCCGAATTGGGAGACAGCGTTAAGCTGGTTAAGATAGATACCTACAGAAACCAAAGGGTTGCCAAGCGTTATGGTGTAACCTCCATTCCTGCAGTAGTATTCTTCGAGGGTGGCCAAGCGGTTGCTAAACTCTGCGGTGACTTTAGCGCCGAAGAAGTAAAAAAACAAATTGCAGCCGGCAAATAATTTTCCCATAGGTCGAGTGGGATGCATAGCTACTTATCCTCGTAAAGGAGGTGAGCTAGTTGAACATTGTTGACAAGGAGAACTTCGAAGCAGAAGTATTGCAAGCCGAAGGGCTGGTGATGGTTGATTTCTGGAGCCCAAAATGTGAGCCCTGCCAGGCCCTGATGCCGGAAGTTGAGGCTTTGGCCGCCAAATACGAAGGCAAAGCCAAGTTCTGTAAGCTCGACTCCGCTGCAAACAAGAGACTAGCGATTAGTCAAAAGGTTTTAGGTCTTCCAACCATAGCTTTCTATAAAGGTGGAGAAAAAGTAGCCGAATTCAGTAAAGACTTTACTATGGAAGAAGTGGAGACTAAGCTTAAGGAACTCTTGGAATAAAAAGTTTCAGCTGTAACAGCTAAACTAACTAATAAACACTAAACCTAGAAAGGAGCAAAAGAAATGCTGAAAGGCAAAAAAGTTGCCATTCTCGGTGACCGTGACGGCGTGCCCGGTCCGGCTATCGAAGAGTGCGTCAAGTCTGCCGGCGCTGAAGTAGTGTTCTCGACTACAGAATGCTTTGTCTGAACTGCCGCCGGCGCAATGGACCTGGAAAATCAGGCTCGCATTAAAGAACTTGCGGAGAAATACGGTAAAGAGGATTTAATCGTTGTTTTAGGGGGAGCAGAAGCTGAAGCTGCTGGTCTCGCCGCCGAAACCGTATCCCAAGGCGATCCCACTTTTGCGGGTCCATTAGCAGGAGTCTCGTTGGGACTCAAAGCTTACCATATTTTTGAATTAAAAGATGAAGTTGACGCTCAAGTCTACGAAGATCAAGTCAGCATGATGGAAATGGTGCTGGATGTTGATGCCATCATCAAAAGCAGTAAGCACCTATCGTGGATAAATATTTAAGCAATAGAACTAAGCGCCGGATAAACGCCGGTGCTTAATTGTGACTAATGGAGGTGAACAGGATGAACTATCCCGTTGTGAGAGGGGCCAGCTATGCACTTATTCAAGCACCCGATATGGTGATTCACCAGGGGACCACCCAGACCAGCGAACGGCGCAAGAACCCGGACTCAGAGCATCTGCAGAAACTGCCCGGGGCCTTAAGGAGCTTTGACGAAGCAGTGAAATATGCCCCAAACCAAGTCTACATCGGCAACATGCTGCCTGAAGAACTGAATAACATCCCCCGGCCCTGGTACCAAAACCCGGTAAATAATGGGGGCAGGGACGGCAAATACGGGGAAATCATGCCGGAAGACGAATTCTACGGCTTAATGAAAGCAGTAGACGCCTTTGACCTGGTGCTTTTGGAAGAAGGCTTCCAGGCGGGAGTAAAAGCAAAACTCTCCGCCCATCCTGTCTTAGGAGACTTAAAAGACTTAGCCAAATTAGATAAGAACCCAGCCCAAGCCAAAGATTTGGAGAAACTGGTAGCCGACCACCTGGCAGAACCCATGTACTTGGGGGGGAAACTGGTGGGCTGCGTGAAAAAAGCCCATGAGTTCGACCAGGCCTTAACCGAGCATGTAATGTTTGAAAACCTGGTCAGCAAAGCATCGGCTGTATTTGCCTTAAAACTGTTATTAGCAAAGACGGATTTAAAAGCCGAAGACATAGACTACATCATCGAATGCTCCGAAGAAGCCTGCGGCGACATGAACCAAAGGGGCGGCGGCAACTTTGCCAAGTCCATCGGCGAAGTGTGCGGCTGCGTTAACGC
This sequence comes from Zhaonella formicivorans, assembly GCF_004353525.1. Lineage (NCBI taxonomy): Bacteria > Bacillati > Bacillota > Clostridia > Neomoorellales > Zhaonellaceae > Zhaonella > Zhaonella formicivorans. The sequence goes on along the minus strand of NZ_CP085524.1, from coordinate 1,865,210 downwards.
CACCGGCTCCGACACCCGCGGTTTCTGCGCAGGACCTGCCCACGCCCTGGTGGAAGCAGCAGCATTAGCCCAGGCCGGAGTGTACAAGAACATAGTAGTAGTGGCCGGTGGAGCCTCTGCCAAGCTTGGCATGAACTCCAAAGACCATGTAAAAAAAGAAATGCCGGTATTAGAAGACATGCTGGGCGCCTTTGCCGTACACATCAGTGAAAACGACGGCGTAAGCCCCGTAATCCGCACCGACATGGTAGGGCGCCATAAGATCGGTTCCGGCGCCTCACCCCAGGCAGTAATGCAGGCCATCGTAACCGACCCCTTGGACAAAGCAGGAATAAAACTATCTGAAATCGACCGGTTCTCCGTAGAAATGCAGAACCCCGAAATTACAGAACCGGCCGGAGCCGGGGACGTGCCCAAAGCCAACTACAAAATGATAGCTGCGTTGGGAGTAAAAAGAGGGGAATTTGACCGGGCCGACCTGGAGAAAGTGGTTAATGAGTTCGGCATGCCGGGCTTTGCACCGACCCAGGGCCATATTCCTTCAGGAGTACCCTACATCGGCTTTGCCCGGGACCTGATCCTGGAAGGCAAAATCAAAAGAGCCATGATCATCGGCAAAGGCAGCCTTTTCTTGGGAAGACTCACCAACCTCTTTGACGGAGTATCCTTCATCATGGAGAAGAACTCCGGCAAAGTGGAAAGTGGGTTTGATAAAGAAGAAGTCAGGAAGATGATTGCCGAAGCGATGCGGAGCTTTGCCAATACCTTGAAAGCAGAATAACCTGATTTTCGCATAAAGGTTAACCTAATTCTCCAGCCATGAAAGAAATGAGTGCTGATAGCTGACAGCTGACGGCTGATAGCTAATCGGGAGGTGAAAAAAGTGGACAGTAAAATTATGCGCAACACCATCAGCGAGATATTCGAAGAAATTGCCAATGCCCTGGAGACAGGGACCTTCGGAAGAAAAGTGAGGGTAGGCTTAACCATCCTGGGCAGCGAGCACGGTCCCAAAGAACTTGTCTACGGCGCCGAGCTGGCCCAGGGACAAAACCCCGACCTGGAAGTGGTGGTCATCGGCAGCGGCGTCAAGACCCGTTTAGAGCTGGTACAAGCCCAGGATGAAAAAGAAGCCCACGCCATTATGGATAAAATGCTCAGCGAAGGCAGTTTAGATGCCGCAGTAACAATGCACTACAGCTTCCCCATCGGAGTATCCACCGTAGGCAGAGTAATCACACCCGGGAAAGGCAAAGAAATGTTTTTAGCCACCACCACCGGCACCTCTGCCACCGAACGGGTAACAGCCATGCTGAAGAACACCCTCTACGGCATAGCTGCCGCCAAAGCCTGCGGCAAGGCCAACCCAACCGTTGGCATTTTAAATATCGAGGGCGCCCGGCAGGTGGAAAGGGCCCTAAAAAAACTACAGGAAAACGGCTACCCCATCAACTTTACCGAGTCGGCCAGAAGCGACGGCGGCGTAGTGATGCGAGGGAACGACCTGCTATTGGGAGTGCCAGATGTAATGGTTACCGACAGCCTGACCGGAAACGTGCTGATGAAGATGTTCTCTGCCTACACCAGCGGAGGCAACTACGAAGCACTGGGCTACGGCTACGGGCCCGGAGTAGGGGAAAACTACGACCGGATTATCTGCATCCTGTCCCGGGCTTCGGGGGCACCCGTAGTAGCCGGGGCAATCCGCTATGCGGGTGATGCAGCCAAAGGAAAACTCCTGGAGAAAGCAAACGCGGAATTTGCCGCAGCAAAAAAAGCAGGCTGGGAGAGCATCATCAGCTCCTTTGAGTGCCCGGCAAATGCCGCCAAGAAAGCAGAAGCCGGCGGCGCAGTAACTCCTCCGCCGGAGAAACCGGTTACCGCCGAGATCCCGGGGATAGAGATCCTGCAGCTGGAAGATGCGGTGCAGGTGCTGTGGAAGAACAACATCTACGCCACCAGCGGCATGGGCTGCACCGGGCCAATCGTCATGGTTGCTCCCGAGGACAAGGAGAAGGCTGTTGAGCTTTTGAAAGAGGCTCAATTCCTATAATTATTTTGCTAATAATTATAGGCCGGCATTTTGCCGGCTCAGCTTATAGACAAAGCCCGCCTGTATTATTTCGAGCAGCGGGCAGGGGACACACCTCTTATGCATGTTGTTTGCTTTTGCTGAGGAATGTCCCCAATTTATAAGCTCCTACGCCGTTACCGGCAGCACCGCTGCCAGCCTAGAGGAAACCAGTCCCGCTCCATAATACATGCGGGCTAATAATAGTTTGTCGACGGTCTGAGGCCAGCGTTTTGCTGGCTTTTTCCTTTTATGACCCCAAAATTTTTTGTGGAACTTCTGCAGGAAAAAACAGACCTGTTCGGGTATAAATAAGATTATACGCTCGTGCACGTTTAATGGGCGAACTAAATACCTGAAGGAGCATTCCTGTAATGAATTAAAATGAGCTTTGAAAAAAGAAGTACCTCCTGTTAACATACGAGGTGTCGAGGTGTCGATTAACTAGCGACCCTTAAATAACAGAGGAGGTACTCAATATGAAGTATAACCAGAACTCAAGAATTTTGCAAATAACAGAAAAGACTTTAATCATTGGTGTAGATGTAGCTAGCGAGACAAATTACGCCAGAGCTTTCGATTACAGAGGCGTAGAACTAGCTAAGCTACTAAAATTCAATAATGACAACAACGGCTTCAAGACATTTTCTGAGTGGGTAAAAAGTGTGGCAAAACAACAGCAGAAGCAGCAGGTAATGGTTGGGATGGAGCCTACGGGACACTATTGGTTTACCTTTGCCCAGCATCTTAAGGATCACCAGCTGAAAATAGTACTAGTGAATCCGTTTCACGTAAAGCGAAGCAAAGAATTGGATGATAATAATCCGACCAAAAATGACCGAAAGGACCCAAAAACCATTGCCATGCTGGTAAAAGACGGTCGATACATGGAACCGTACATTCCCGAAGGAATTTACAGCGATTTACGAAATGCAATGGAAACCCGCTTAAGATTAGTGAAGCAGCTTAACAGCATCCGAAACAGAGTTAAACGCTGGATAAGCATATATTTCCCGGAGTTCAACAGAGTCTTTGGGGATTGGGAAGGCAAAGCAGCAATAGTAACGCTAAAAGAGTTTCCAACACCGGATAAAGTACTTGAAAAAGGCGTCGAAGGCATAGTTGCCAGCTGGAGAAAAGAAATCAGCAGAGCTGTTGGAGTTAGACGAGCCAGCCAACTAGTTGAGGCAGCAAAGATATCAGTAGGAGTACGAGAAGGATTAAGAGCAGCTCAAAATGAACTTGCCACACTACTAGAAGAATATGAAATGCTGCAGAGGCAATATGAAAGGACAATGGCTCTAATAGAAGAATTAGCCATGCAGATTCCCGGTATTGAAGAAATGCTAAAAATCAAGGGAGTAGGCCTCATAGCAGCAGCAGGGTTTATAGCTGAAGTAGGGGATATTACAAGGTTTGAACATCCAAAGCAGGTACAGAAGCTGGCGGGACTAAGCCTGAAAGAAAATAGCTCAGGAAAGCATAAGGGCCAAACAACTATTAGCAAACGAGGGCGAAAAAGGCTAAGATCGTTGTTATTTCAAGGGATTATGCCCATAGTGGCTAAGAACAACGAATTTAAAGAACTACACCAGTACTACACAACAAGGCCACAGAACCCGCTCAAAAAGAAACAGTCGCTAGTACTCTTATGCTGTAAGCTCATAAGGATATTTTACACCTTACTGAGAAAAGGCGTAGCTTATGACCCACAAAAAATGATGAGTGATATAAGAAGGCAAGAATTACAGGAAGCCGCCTAAAAAGCGCACCGCAACTGACAATGTTACATTTCATCCGTTTGCCAGTCAAGGGTAAAGACTGCGTCGCCGCTATCGCGGCCCCTTGACAGTCAAACTCCTGCAATGTAACAAGCAATCAAGCGGTGCTGGAAATGTAAAAAAACCTTGCTTAATTAAAGATTACGTTCATTGACAAAGCGAGCCGGAATAGTCAGGTTGAAATTTATCCATAAGGGCATTTGACCCAGCAAAGGAGCAAGGCTGACATCCACCTCATGGGCAGGCAGTACGAAGGAATTTAGGGGCACAGACCCTGTGAGACATGGGAGGTTTGCCACCGGAGAACAAGTGGATTACATGGCCGAAATACGTTTAAAAGACGCATATTCTGTCGGTATACACTTGTTAATCCAGATATATACAAAAATAGGCATATTGTCCAAGAGGATTGACTTTGTACAAATGAAAATCTAAGATTAAGCGAGATTTTCAAAGAAAATTAAAGATTATAGAGGGAAGATTATAGAGGGAGGGTTTTTATGGCGAAAAGGATAGGCATCATTGGCACCGGGCGCTTGGGTGGAATGCTCATCAGGGGCTTCATAAATAAAAAGGCTGTTTCCCCTGACAGCGTGTACATCTTTAACCGCTCTGCGGAGAAAGCGCAGAAGTTTAAGACGGAGTTTCCTGGGATTAATTTAGCTAAAAGCAGCAAGGAAGTGGCAGAGCAGGCTGATTGGCTTTTTATCTGCGTGAAACCGTTGGATCTGCCGGCCCTTTTGCAGGAAATCGGCACCAAGGTTCCAAAGGGCAAACTTTTCATCTCAACATTGCTTTCTCCCCCTTTAAAAGAATTGGACAGGCTGCTGGAGGGCGGAATCGTGCGCATTTACCCCAGTGTTACGCAAAGCACGGGGCACGGCGTTACTTTAGCAGCTTTTGGCCGGCAGGTAGCGGAAGAGGAAAAGAATGAATTAATTGCGCTTCTTGATCACATCGGCAAAACCTTTACGGTGCCGGAAGAACATTTCCGGCTGTGCGGCGATATAACCAGCTGCGGTCCGGCTTTTATGGCATACATGGTTGGCTCTCTGGCTAATGAGGCTATGCAGCATGGCATTGAAAGAGAACTGGCGGTGGAGATGGCTAAAGAGACTATGCTGGGAACTGCGTTACTGCTCAAAGAGCGGAACATAACTTTTGACGAACTGGTAGGCGAGGTGGCTACGCCTGGCGGCTGCACTGAGGAAGGGATTAAAGTATTGAAGTGCATTTTGCCTGAAACGGTGGAAAAAGTATTCCAGGTGACAGCCGCCAAAGAAAATGCGGTTACTGCCAAAGTAATGGAGCACTTTAAACCGGGGAAAATAACAGTGTAAAGGCCAGCGTTAGCTGGCCTTAAACTATATCTTCTCAAACATATCTTTCTCTACACCGCAATCCGGGCAAACCCAATCTTCCGGCAGCTCTTCAAAAGGGGTGCCTGGCTTAACGCCATTATCAGGGTCCCCTTTTTCCGGGTCGTAAACATAACCGCAAACTGTACATTTCCATTTTTCCATCTAAATACCCCCAATTCAAAAATGTTGTACGTGGACAAATTGTATACTATTTGCCAACCTTTGGACAGTAAAATTTTTATAATAATTATGATTATGGCGACCCTCGCATTGAGGTACTCTATTAACATAATCTATATTTTGCTAATTATGCACACTTCCAAATAATCTATTTGCTTCAATAGCGACGAATATTCTGGTGGGCAAATGCTTAAAATGGAACCGTGAGCTTTTACGGGTGAAGGAGTGAAATTTTGCAGCGACTGTTTATTTTGGGAGCAGGGGCTTCCAAGGCAGGGGGCATACCGGCTCTTAAGGAACTCTCCGGCTATATTGCCGAAAAACCAGGTGTGGCCCGTTTTATGAGGGAGCTCTTTGCAGTTAATAGTCAACTTGCCCACGGCGCGTTTTTGCCAAGGCTGGATGACATTTATTCTGTGGTTGATTATGCCCTGTTTCAAGATCATAGGCTGGGGAGTTTCACTCAAGAAGATTTGAGGACATTGCGCCGGGAATTGAACTTGAGTATTTGCAGGTTGTTTGCCAAAGATACCGCAAAAGCCGATTATGCCGGCTCCGTGGACATCTACCGGCGCTTTGCCCGGGAACTGAATATGGGACAAGATGCAGTGCTGACTTTAAACTGGGACACGGCCCTTGATTATGTATTGGAATGTGAAAAAGGTTGGGCTTTAAATTATGGTTTTACTGGAACCATACAGCACGGTTTTCCGCTGGTCAAGCTCCACGGTTCGGTAAATTGGGCATGGTGCGAAGCTTGTACTCAACTAAACGTTACGGGTTACGACTTTAAAGACTGGGAAAAAATGAATTGCCAAACCTGCGGGGAAACAAAACTCAGTCCCCTGCTGGTAGGTCCTACCGTTTTACCCCGGCATAAAGACACACCTCTGGAAAATTGTTGGCTTGCGGCCATAAAACTGATTATCCAGGCCGAGCGCCTCTATTTTATCGGGTTGTCGCTGGATGCCATTGACCTTGGTGTTTTTGAAATGATCAAGCGTGGCTTATTATTAAATAAAAAAAAGCCGGAACTTTTCGTTCTCGGCCACGGATTCCAAGCCACACCAAAACGAAAGGAGCTGTTGGCCAATGGAACGGTCAAACGCTATATACAATTATTCGGGGTGGATATCGGGTTTTACATGCAGGGTTTCCAAGGCACTATTCCTGGCGATGTGGAATTTACCAGACTCCGGAGCTAAAAAAGGCCCTAGCCAGATTGAGAACATTTCCTAAAAAGTCGCTGCCAACCTAATTAGGGCCATAAGAAAGATGGGGGCTGAATCTTATATTCAACCCTCTTTAACCATTTTTAACTTACTAATCTTCCCGTAGGGCTTTATAAATACTGTAACACATTACCAACATGATCAGCATGAATGGAAAGGCTGCGGCAATGGAAGCAGTTTGCAAGGCCTTCAATGCTGCAGTACCGCCGACCAGAATCAGCATGATAGTTAAAAAGCCTTGTGTTATGCCCCAGAAGCCCCGCAGTTTTTCACTAGGATCCATGTTACCGCCTGAAGTCAGCATGGCCAAAACATAGGTTGCGGAGTTGGCAGCTCCGATAAAAGAGGCAACAATTAAGACAATTGCCAAGGGGGCGGTAATTGAATACATTGGCATTTGCTTCAGGGTTACGAATAGGGCTGTGGTGTAGTCCGCATTAACGGCCGCCTGGATGGCACCATTGGACAATTTGTCCAAGTTAAAAGCCGCGCCGCCGTATATGGCTAACCAGATGAAGGAGAACCCGACCGGCAGTAAAGTTACGGCCAATACGAATTCCCGAATGGTACGCCCTTTGGAAACACGGGCTACAAATTGTCCAACGAAGGGAGCCCACGCAATCCACCATGCCCAGTAGAATATGGTCCAACCCTTTAACCAGTCCGTATTGCCCATCCACAAGGTCTGACCGATGAAGTTCTGGAAGTATGCACCGAGGGCATCTGTGAAGTTATTCAGGATGAAGACCGTTCCGCCGAAAAGGAAGATGAAAGCCATGAAGACAACTGAAAGCCAGACTTTGATATTGGCAGCGGCTTGCATGGCGCTGTGGAGCCCGGAGACGGTGGCAAGGGTGAACAGAATAGTAATTACCGCGATGATTATAGAAATGGAAACAGGTGTCGCTTTAATTCCCCAGACATATTCCAAACCCGTGGCAATCTGACTGGAACCAAGCCCCAGACTGGTGGCAACGCCAAATACGGTGGCAAACACTGACAGGATGTCAATGGCTTTGCCGATAGGACCGTAGATCCTGTCGCCAATCAACGGGTAGAAAGCGGAACTGATCAAAAAAGGCAGCCCTTTACGGAATTGGAAATATGCCAGGGCCAGACCCCCGATTGCAAAGATGACCCAGGCATGAATGCCCCAGTGGAAAAACACAATTCGCATAGCTGTGCGCATAGCTTCTGGGGTACCGCCCGTTCCAACGGGGGGAGATAGGTAATGCATCATGGGTTCGGCGATCGACCAAAAGACAAGGCCGATACCCATGCCGCCGCCGAACAGCATGGCGAACCACTGGAAGTTGGTGAACTCAGGTTTGTCGTCATCCTTCCCCAGCTTAATCTGTCCATAGCGGCTGAGCGCAATTCCGAAAGCGACCGCGATGAAAATGCCGACAGATAACAAATAAAGCCATCCCAGATTAGTTGTCAGAAAAGCGAAAACGGTGTTCACCACCTTGCCCATTTGCTCGGGAAGAAACATGCCGGATATTACGAAAAACAAAACAATGACTGCTGAAACATAAAGTACAGTGGGATTTGTGGAACCAGTACCTTTCGTCATCAATGAAGCTACCCCTTTCAAACCTTTAGTGTAAAGTTTGGCTACAGTTTCAAAACGTTAAGTTACGAGTTTCAGAACGATAGTCATCCTCCTTTCGGCTAAAAGAAAAATACAATGCGTATTTCATTGGAATTATAGAAACATTTTAATGCTATTATTCAAAAAAATTTTAAAATTCCCTGTAAGTAAATCTTGCTATTTTTACAAGGATCTTGCCATCTTGAATTTATACGAAGTCAATATATATAAAAATCTTGTCGCAGTATGTTAATAAGTGAGAAAAATGGTCTGGGGCATTGTTTCAGACCATACAACCAACCAGACGCATTTAATTTTTAACTTTACTCAACATTTTTCGCGCTCCCTTGGCCAAGGCAACTTTTAAAATCGTTTGCTCCAACTCTTTTACTCCCGTTTTTTCCGGATCGTATTCAACCAAAAATATATCGCTTTTTTGTTCACATGTTACGCTTTTGACCCCTGTCACGCCTAGCAGGGACTTTTTTACCCTGTTACTTCAAAGAAAGCAGAGCAGCCCCCCCACGTGCAAGGCTGCTTCATTGAATTTTGTTCCGGGCACAGCTTCATTTTTTAAAAGCTTTACAGCAGGGGCTGCAAAAATGTTTTTCCAGTCGGGCAATTGCTTACACCTCCTTCAGCCATGGTGGTAAGTGACACCATAACCTGCCCGGGGGTAAACCCAAATAATGTTTTCCTGCGGACAAGCCAAAACACAGGCCCCGCATTCGATGCATCTTTTATAATCGATGGCCACTTTATTGGCATTAAAATTCCAATTATAAACTTCCGACGGGCAGATGTAGGTGCAGGGTTTATTTGTACATTCTTGCTGGCATTTTCTTTCGTTTTTCAGCGCAATATGGGAGATGACATCTGCTTCTAAATCGGTCAAGGCAAGGGGATCGCCGTGAAACTTTTGCATTGGCACTAAAATACCTCCCAGTTTTTGTAGGCTTCGTATAAGTCCACTGCAGTTTTAAACGGAAGTTGTTTGGCCAACACAGTTCCAATCATTTTTTCCTGCCGCTCCTTATCGGACAGCATATCCACCGTAAAAAACTGGTAGGCCAGTTCGTTGGCGGTGCTGGCTAGAAGGTAATCGCTGTCCTGATGCTTTTTATAATAATCGAGGGAATTTTTCCCTGTTTTGATATCTTTCATGAAGAATGTGCTGTTTAACTTGTGAGCGTATGTGGCCAGCATCTTCCCGGTAAAATCCCCTTTGGCTTTGGCTAAGATCACTGTTTCAGCCGCATATTTTCCTGTTAACATGGCCAGGTCGGTGCCACGCCGACCGCTGATCATCATAGCGGCATCGCCGATGACTAACAGGCCGCTGAAATAGAGTTTGGGAATAAAAGCATAGCCGCCCTTTGGGATCATGTGGGACTGGTACTCAATACTTTCTGCCCCCTCCAGAAGCCTTTTTACCAGGGGGTGGGTCTTAGTCCGCCACAGCATTTCGTAGGGGCTCAGACCTTTTTCCACCATCTGATCCAGATAAGCTCCAGCAATTAGTGAAATAGAGTCTTTATTAGTATACAGGCCGGCTTTACCTACTGCCCCGGCAGTGGGGTAACCGATGATGCCGATAATGGCCCCTTCTCCTTTTTCCAGGTTAAAACGTTCCTCAATTTTTTCGGCAGGAAGATGCAAGATTTCCCGGACATACAAAGTCATGGTATGGGCAGGAGTTTTGGAGCGTAGACCTGCTTCCTTGGTGAGAAAAGCATTTACACCTTCAGCCAAGATTACCACATTGGCGCGCAGTTCTTCCCCCGAGTCCAGCTGTACGCCTAATACTTTTTTATTTTTCCCCACGAGAGATTTTTCATATAACAGGTGGCGCACCAGGGCTTTGGTACGCACCTCCGCGCCGGCCTCCGCCGCTTTGTTTGCCAGCCAGCGGTCAAATTTAGCGCGTAGGGCGGTAAATTTATTATATGGTTCTTTGGCAAAACGCAGCCCGCTAAAACCCACTTTCACGGCAGAATCCTGCCCGGCAAGCCACAACTCATCGGAAACAACGGGGCGCTCCAACGGAGCTTCATGCCAAAAAGCAGGTATAATTTCCTCCGTTGGTTCACGGTAGATTGTGCCTCCATAGACGTTCTTGCATCCCGGATATTCGCCCCGTTCCAGCAGGGAAACCTCCAGGCCAGCCTGGGCCATTATATATGCGGCGGAACTACCCGCCGGACCTGCGCCGACCACAATGGCATCATATGAGTCAGTCATTATTGCCCTCCATATTTTTAGCAACAGTTCTTCACTTAATTTCACCAGAACTAACAGATTTATTCAGGGATGAATGGTAAAAGGAATTTGTTGTTTCACGTCGAATAGTTCGAAAAATAATAAATAGTTAGGAAGTATTGCTTGATCCAGGCAGGTGGGTTGATGGATAAAATAAGGCTTTTGGAGTTGGCCGACCGGGATGTATTGCTGAAGGTTCTGGAAATATTTAATTCCTCCACTGATTTAAACGCATTTATAGTTGATTTGGAAGGTAATCCATTGGTTTCAGGAAAACATCCCTTGGAGTCATGCAGCTTTTGTAAAATCATTCGCAAAGACCCAAAAATGAAGATGAGGTGTAGTGAGGCTTATGCCAGAGCTGGAAAATTAGCCGCTTCCATTAGTGAGCCCTACATTTTTCGCTGCCCTGCCGGGCTGATTGAATGGGCTGCACCTATTTTGTTTCAAGGTTGCCACTTGGGCACTATTATTTGCGGCCAAGTGTTAATGTGGGAACCGGAGGATTTCTTCTGGATAGAACTGAGTATGATGATTAAGCATTATGATATCGAGCTGGCTCAATTGATTGCTGCAGCTCAAAAGCTCCCGGTAATTTCAGGGAAAAAGGTGCAAGCGGCTGCCGACTTGCTGTTTATTATGGCCAATCACATTGTCAAGACCAGCATCATTGGCATGAACCAGCAAAAGCAGCTGGAACAGCAGGATATGTTGTTGCGGGCGGAAATAAAGGCCAGGAAAATACTGGAAAATGCTTTGAAGAAGCAGAATGCCGGCCCTCTTTCTTTTTACTCGCTTAAAAAAGAAAAGGAATTGCTGGCAAAAATTAAAATGGGAGATATTCCCCAAGTGTTGGCCGCCTTGCAAGGCATACTTACTGATTGCCTGAAACAGTATGAAGGAAACTTCGAGTTGTTAAAAACACGCCTCATGGAGTTGCTGGTGATTATCTCCAGGACATTGATGGAGAAAGGCGGCGAAGAGAAGGAGCTGTTGGAGCTCAACCACTTTTACACCCGGGAGCTTGCTGCCTTGAGCTCTCCCGATCAAATCCTGCCATGGTTTCCTGCCATCATCGAGCAGTACATCAAGTCCGGCAGAGGGTATCAAGACAGTCAGTCCCAGGTGGTCAAGCAGGTTGTGGATTATTTACATGCAAACTACCATCTTAATTTAAAGTTGGATGATATTGCCAGGACAGTGCATCTAAGCCCTTACTACCTTAGCCATTTATTTAAAGAAGAAACAGGCTATACAATAGTTGAATATTTAACTAAGGTAAGGATGGAAGAAGCTAAAAAGCTGTTGGAAAATTCCCTAAAAACGGTACAGGAAATAGCCTCAAGTACCGGTTTTAATAATACCAGTTATTTCAGCAAACTGTTCAGGAGCAGGGAAGGCTTAACACCGCTACAATATCGGCAGACTGTTGTTAAACAATAAAATATACCGCCGTACAGGAGGTCCTTTTGCATGCAGATCAAGCATGAAATAACCAACGCTTTACTTGAGGGAAAAGCTTCAGAAGTAAAAACGCTGGTGGAAGTGGCAGTGCAACTGGGGTTATCGCCAACAGAAGTAGTGGATTCCGTCATGTTGCCCGCAATGGAAATTATTGGAGAAAAATTTAAGCAAAACCGGCTCTACATACCCGATGTACTTATGGCTTCCAGGGCAATGCAAGCAGGGCTGTACGCTTTGGAGCCGTTTTTTAAAAGTAGCTCCCAAGTTTTAAAGCCCCGGGTGGTAATAGGGACTGTGGCCGGTGATCTGCACGATATAGGAAAGCGGTTGGTAATAATGAGCTTACAAGCGGCGGGAATGGAGGTTATTGATTTAGGCATTGACATTTCCCCTGAGACTTTTGTGCAGGCGGTGAAGGAATATGAGCCCGATATACTGGGCATGTCAGCCCTTTTAACAATGACTATGCCCGCCTTGGCCGAAACAATTCAAGCTTTGCATGCACACTGCCTGAGGGATAAGGTAAAGGTGATAGTAGGCGGTAGTCCCGTAACTAATGATTATGCTTTGGAAATAGGAGCTGATGGTTATGCAGGTTGCGCTTATGATGCAGTTAACTTAATCAAAATGCTGGTATAAGTAACCGCTGAATTTAATAAAATTCAGTGGTCAATGGAAAGTGGTAAGAGGGCTGGGTATTTATATAAACTCAGTCCTCTTTTGTTAGGAGATAATTAACTTGTGCAAATTTATGGATTAAGCATTTTCTTCACGGGCATAAAAATATTGCGACAAAATTATCACATGCGACCGGTAAAACTTGATTGAATTTAGCAAGATCCTTACTTAAAAAGCAAGATCAAATAGAGGAAATTAAAATAAAATTTTGAATACTAATAATATCACTAAAAAACTACAAAAATTCCAAAGCAAAGCAGAATGCATTGGACTAGTTATATACGGTTGGATCAAAGGATACACTTATTCAGTGCTTTTAAAACATGCACTAAGTACATAAAAAATAATTAAAGTAAAAATTTAGGAGGTGCGTTGTTTTGCAAAAATATGGTTTCCTGACAGAGCAGCAGCTGGAACAAATTCACGAGGCCACGCTGGATATCCTGGAGCATACGGGGGTGGAGTTTAGGGCCCAAGCAGCTATAGACGTGCTCACCAGAGGTGGTGCCAAAGCAGAGGGGGTGCGGGTATTTTTCCCCAGGCAATTGGTTGAGGAACAAATTAAAAAAGCCCCCAGCCAATTTACCCTTTACGCCCGCAATCCTGAGAACAACTTGACCATTGGTGGCGATAACTTGGTCTTCAGCCCAGGTTACGGTGCACCTTTTGTAACTGATCTGGATAAGGGCAGACGGAAAGGCACCATGGAGGATTATGAAAACTTTACCAAGCTGGCCGGGGCGAGCAAAAACCTGGACATAACAGGTGGGATTTTGGTTGAGCCTAACGATGTACCGTTGGAATTACGTCCTACTAAAATGCTCTATGCCTGCATCAAAAACACCGATAAGTGTTTTATGGGCAGTGCTTCCGGTGCTAAAAATGCAAAAGACAGCGTTGAAATGGCGTCTATTTTATTTGGAGGACAAGACCTGTCCAAAAAGCCGGCCTTAATTAGTTTGATCAATTCCGTTACTCCATTGATTTATGATGACAGAATGCTCGGGGCATTAATGGAATATGCCAAAGCCGGACAAGCTGCGGTAATCACTTCGCTGGCTATGGCCGGCTCCACCTCCCCGGCCACGCTGGCAGGTACCCTGGTGGTACAAAATGCCGAGGTGTTGGCAGGGATTGTCCTGGCCCAGTTGATCCGGGAAGGGACACCTGTAGTTTATGGCTCTGCTTCAACAATAACGGAAATGCGCAATGCTGCTTTAAGCATTGGTTCACCGGAAATGGCAATTTTGGCCAATGCTTCTGCCCAGCTTGCCCGGTTTTACAACCTCCCCTGCAGGGGAGGCGGAGCAATTACCGACTCTAAGCTGCCTGACACCCAGGCTGGGTATGAGTCGATGATGAATTTATTAATGGCCCATGTGAGCGGCATAAATTTTGTGCTGCATGCAGCCGGCATCCTTGAATCTTACAACTGCATCTCCTATGAGAAATTTATTGTAGACGATGAAATCTGCGGCATGGTAAAAAGGATCAGAAAAGGCATTAACGTAAATCAGGACACCTTGGCATCAGACGTCATTAAAATGGTTGGCCCGGCTGGACACTACCTTGACAAGGACCACACCTTTGCTCACTTTAGAAGCGAATTTTACCCGGCTACACTGAGTAATCGCGTTTCCTACGATATTTGGGATCAAAACGGTGCTCTGCAGTCGATGCAAGTAGCAAACCAGCTCTGGAAGGAAACTCTGCAAAACTATGAACCACCTGCGCTGCCGGACGATGTAGACAAGGAACTGCAGAAGTTTATGGCTAAAATCGGTTAGTATTTGAAGGTCGATTTATAGTGCGGGTCAGGTTAGCTTTGAAAAAATAAAGCTGCCTGACCCTGCTGGCTTGACTGTCAAAATCATTATGAATATAATTTAATTAGTCAGGATGCTAATAAGATTATTATTTGAGCATGCTTTTACTAACTACTAAGGGCTAATCACTGACTATTTTTGGACGACATGCTAAGATGGGCGTGTAGCTCAGCTGGGAGAGCATCTGGTTCGCATTCAGAAGGTCGAGGGTTCAAGTCCCTTCACGTCCACCAGATTTAAATTTCAATACGGGCGCGTAGCTCAGTGGGAGAGCGCTTGACTCACATTCAAGAGGTCGCAGGTTCAATCCCTGCCGTGCCCACCAGGAAAAACCACTATTCTCAAGGGATAGCGGTTTTTTCTTTCCTGCTGAAAAGGATCAGAGGTACCGCATTTGTTTACTATTTTTTAGAGCTTACTTAATATATTTATGGCTCCACCCTCAATGGAAACATGCGGACAATTGTTCGGTCGCGGGTTGAAATAAAAAGGCTTTGAAAGCCAAAAACCGTTAGTACTATATTTACTTGATTGCTTTCAGGTGGGCGATATCCTGCATGTTTTTGCCGGTTATGATTTCTATGGCGTTCAAGTCTTTTTGAATATTTTTAATTTCTGTAAGAAGAACTACATGGTTGTTGGCATTTTTAGTTTCAATATCGTCGAGCTTGGCTTCTATTTTATCTAAGCGGCTTACAATGTCTTGCTGTCCTTGCTCGAGTTTTGCCTGTCCTTGCTCGAGTTTTGCCTGTCCTTGCTCGAGTTTTGCCTGTCCTTGCTCGAGTTTTGCCTGTCCTTGCTCGAGTTTTGCCTGTCCTTGCTCGAGTTTTGCCTGTCCTTGCTCGAGTTTTGCCTGTCCTTGCTCGAGTTTTGCCTGTCCTTGCTCGAGTTTTGCCTGTCCTTGTTCGAGTTTTGCCTGTCCTTGTTCGAGTTTTGCCTGTCCTTGTTCGAGTTTTGCCTGTCCTTGCTCGAGTTTTGCCTGTCCTTGCTCGAGTTTTGCCTGTCTTTGCTCGAGTTTTGCCTGTCCTTGTTCGAGTTTTGCCTGCCCTTGCTTTAGCTCTCCAATGTCTGATTTCATAGATACAATGTCTGACTTCATTGACTCAATGTCTGTTTTCACTAACTTAAGTTCAGTTAGTATTTGGTTAAGCATTTCTTCCATGGGAAACACTCACTCCTTTAGAAGTTGAATAAAAAGGATTTTGAAGCCTACGACAAATCATGTAGGCGGGACGGAAACATCCCCTTTTCTAAAATAATTATACCACTTTCTTAAAGAGATGGAACTTAGACCAATAAATTCCAATTACCGACTGCAAAACCTCTGACAACTTATTGACAGGGTATAAATATGGCAGTATAATAGTTTAAAACTTAATAGTAATTGAGTTGAGAAGAGTTGAGTTGAGTGAGAGGTTAGCTTTAAGTTGAGCTTGGTTAAAGGTATTACACCAGGGCTTACTTGAGCTCTGGTTTTATTTTTATCCTATTTTTCTTGACTCAATTAAAACACACAATATAGGGTGAGCTGGGGTGAGCAGTTGAGATGAGTTAAGCATAGTAGAGGAAAACTGAGATCTATATTAAGTATTTGTGTATTTTAAAAAGGAGCGAGAAAATTGGTAAAAGATATTTTAAAGAAGTTAACCGCAAGAGAAAACCTTACAGAAGACGAAGCTTTTCAGATAATTCCGGCCATTAAACGAGGGGAATTTAGCGATGTACAGATAGCAGGATTTCTGGTTTCCCTCTTAATGAAGGGACCTACTATTACGGAGATTACCGCTATTGCCCGCGCAATGCGTGATAACTGTGAACGGATCAATCCCAAAGTCAAAGGGGAACTCATCGATACTTGCGGTACCGGCGGAGGACTAAGCACATTTAACATCTCCACCGCTGTAGCCTTTGTTGCTGCTGCTGCCGGCATACCGGTGGCAAAACATGGCAGCCGCTCTATCTCCAGCCTTTCCGGAAGTGCCGACGTATTAGAGGCCCTGGGCGTTGAAATTAACCTTTCCCCCGGCGCAGTGGAGAAGCTTATTGAACAAGTGGGCATCGGTTTTATCTATGCACCTCTCTTCCACCCAGTAATGCATAAAGTACTTCCCCCGGAACAAGCCTTGGGTATAAAGACTATCTTCTACACCATAATTGGACCTTTGATCAACCCCGCCATGGCCAACCGGCATATCTTAGGTGTTTATACACCTGAGCTACTGGATGTAGTTTCTGAGGTAGCCTTGGCGTTAGGTTATAAGCATGGACTGATTGTTCACGGCCTGGATGGTTTAGATGAAATATCCCTCTTGGGTAAGACCAGGATTAATGAAATTCATAATGGCAGCATTAAATCCTATGAAATATCACCCGAGGATTTTGGCCTTTCACGCTGCACCCTTGCAGATATAGCTACGGGAACACCGGAACAAAACGCCCGCTTTATCTTAGATATCTTTACCGGCAAGGACCGCGGCCCCCGGCGGGATGCAGTAATTCTTAACGCAGCCGGTGCTTTGTTGGTAGGAGGTAAAGCCTCCTCATTGGCGGAAGGTGTACAATTGGCCGCTGAAATCATAGATAGCGGAGCGGCCGAAGCTAAACTGGCGGAGTTGGTAACTGCTTCTCAAAAGTTTAAATCGGCAGCTTAAAAGGTGCCTGGAAAGAGTGAGAATATGTGTGCAGTTGACAAAAAATTTTC
Source organism: Zhaonella formicivorans (assembly GCF_004353525.1). NCBI lineage: Bacteria > Bacillati > Bacillota > Clostridia > Neomoorellales > Zhaonellaceae > Zhaonella > Zhaonella formicivorans. Next base: position 1,848,063 of record NZ_CP085524.1, on the reverse strand, counting down.
CGCTGCGCTAAAGAATCAGCAAGAGCAGAATAAAATTCCTGTAATCCCTGACATCAAGTGCAGGTCGCCTAAAGAAGGCGACCTGCTTAAGGGACGTGATCCAATCGCCATAGCAGAACAGTTAACCAATGCGGGTGCAGCAGTACTTTCCGTGGTAACAGAGCCCCTGCATTTCGGGGGTTCTCTCGAACTGCTGCAACGGCTCGCCCTAAAAACCTCATTGCCTATCTTGCGTAAGGATTTTATTACCAGAGAGGAACAATTGAAAGAAAGCAAGGATATGGGAGCCAGTGCTGTCCTCCTAATCGCCTCCATCATGGAACCACCAAAACTGCAAATGCTTTTTGAGGCAGCGCTGGCTTTAGGCCTTGAGCCGTTGGTAGAAGCCCACAACGAGTCTGAAATAAAATTAGCCAATGAGCTGGGGGTTACAATTGTAGGTATTAACAACCGCAATATTCTGGATCTGGAAAGGGATAACGGAGACGTAACTATCACAGAGAGCTTAGTTAAAATTGTCCGGCCAGGGGTATTTATCGTGAGTGAAAGCTCAATCCAATCCCCTGAAGATGCGCAGCGGGCAATAGCTGCCGGTGCTCATGCTGTACTGGTGGGGACGGCTATCCTTCAGGCCCCCGATCCCGTACGGATGTACCGGGTGCTAACCCAATTCCCGGGGTAACACTAATGACAAGGGTAAAGATTTGTGGTCTAATGGACCCTGCCGATGTGGATTTATGCGTAAGGGCTGGAGTCCATGCGGTAGGCTTTGTGGTAGATTACCCCGTCCCTGTACCGTGGAATTTAACCCCAAGCAAGGCCCGGGACCTCATTAATAAAGTGCCTCCTTTTGTAAACTCCGTTGTGGTAACCGGAGGCCCGCCTGAGAAAATCGTTGAGTTAGCAAATACCATCCGCCCTGACATTGTACAGCTCCACTATAAGGAAACATTGGCCGATGTCAAAGAAATTGCCTGCCGGTTGGACCGGATGGGGATAAAGGCCATAAAGGCTTTGCGGGTAAACAATGAAGGAAAGTGTGACTTTGAAATTGCTAATCCTGTAGCTGCTGCTAAGGCGCTTTCCGAAACCAAAATTGCGGCAATCCTGGTTGACTCCTATACAGCCGTCCGACCGGGAGGTACGGGAATTCAGGTGGACCGGGGAGTATTTAAGGAAATAAGTGAAGCGGTCTCTCTGCCATTAGTTTTGGCGGGCGGGCTCAATCCGGCTAACATTTGCCAAATCATCGCAGAATGCAAACCTTACGCCGTAGATGTACTAACCGGTGTGGAGGAAACACCGGGCAGGAAAGACCCCGAAAAGGTCAACCAATTTATGAAACACGCGGCGCAATTATAAATACGGGACCTTATTAGTTGACAATGGACCCTGATCGATACCCTAACTTTACCAGTATGGGATTGAAATACCTGGAAGCGAGCTATTTTCAGAGTATGAAGATGGTGAGAGGAGAATATGTATATGAGTCTACCAGATGACCGGGGTTATTTTGGTGCCTACGGCGGGCGTTTTGTACCTGAAACCCTCATGCCAGCCCTGGAAGAGTTGGAGCAGGCTTACCAAGAGGCCAGACATGATGATACCTTTCGAAGGGATTTAGATTATTACCTGGAACATTACGCCGGTCGGCCAACACCTTTGTATTACGCAGCCAATCTTACCAAGTACCTTGGCGGCGCCCGGATCTATTTTAAACGTGAAGATTTAAACCACACCGGATCCCATAAGCTGAATAACGTCCTTGGCCAGGCTTTACTAGCCCGGCGCATGGGTAAACAACGTTTGATAGCCGAAACGGGAGCCGGCCAACACGGAGTTGCAACAGCTACTGTAGCGGCGCTGCTGGGCATAGAATGTGAAATTTATATGGGAGCAGAAGATACCAGGCGCCAGGCCCTCAATGTGTTTCGTATGGAATTGTTGGGAGCCCGGGTAAACCCGGTAGCTGGCGGCAGCGCCACCTTAAAGGATGCTATAAATGAGGCCCTGCGGGATTGGGTTAGCAACGTCAGCACAACCTATTACCTCCTGGGTTCAGTAGTTGGACCCCATCCTTACCCCATGATGGTAAGAGATTTTCAGTCCGTTATCGGACGGGAAGTACGGCAGCAAATACTGGCGGCAGCCGGACGAATGCCTGATCACCTCATCGCTTGTGTGGGAGGCGGCAGCAATGCCATAGGGCTTTTTTATCCTTTCATAGATGATCAGGAGGTAAAAATGTGGGGGGCTGAAGCAGCCGGACTGGGGTTGAATACTATGCAGCATGCCGCTTCGTTAACAGCCGGGCGGCCCGGGGTACTGCAAGGTGCTTATAGTTATCTTTTGCAAAACGAAGATGGCCAAGTCCAGGTGGCTTATTCGGTCTCCGCGGGGCTTGATCACCCGGCAGTTGGCCCTGAACACAGCTACCTGAAAGACAGCGGTAGGGTGAACTACAGCGGTATTACCGATCGAGAAGCTTTAGAGGCTTTTCAATTACTAAGTCAAACAGAAGGCATCATACCGGCCCTGGAAAGTGCCCATGCGGTTGCTTTAGCCGTAAAAATGGCTCCTCAGTTGCCACGTGATGAAGTAATGGTTGTCAATCTTTCCGGTCGCGGGGACAAAGATGTGCAGCAAGTGGCGGCTATTCTTCAAGGGAGAGGTGCGGATTATGGGTGTTCGTAGGCTAAGAGCAGCTTTTGCCAAAAGAAAGGAAGAGGGGCGTAGATGTCTGATTGTTTACCTCTGCGCCGGGGATCCCTCACTGGACATTACGGCAGCAGCTGTCAAGGAACTGGCGGCAGCAGGGGCAGATATTATAGAATTAGGGGTGCCTTTTTCTGACCCGGTGGCAGACGGCCCCGTTATCCAGGCTGCCAGCCAGCGGGCCCTGGTTTCCGGGACAAACTTGGTGAAGATACTGGACCTGGTAAAGGATTTGCGGGCCCAGGTGCAGGTCCCCCTGGTGCTAATGAGTTACTACAATCCGCTTTTACAATACGGCCCGGAAAGATTAACTGACGATCTTAATGCAGCAGGCGGGGATGGACTGATTATTCCTGATTTACCCTGGGAAGAAAGTGCACCTATTAGAGCTGAATTAGATAAAAAGGGTTTGGCTGCTATCCCCCTTGTAGCGCCAAACACTACAAAGGAAAGGCTAACGAAGATAGCATCTGCAGCCAGTGGTTTTATCTATTGTGTTTCTCTGACCGGAGTAACCGGGGCCAGGGAGGGTTTGCCACCTGGAATTAAGGAATACCTGGAAAGCGTAAGGGCTGCCACGGAGTTGCCTCTAGCAGTAGGTTTTGGCATTAGCACCTCCAATCAGGCCAGGTTGTTGGCTCCCTTATGCGACGGCATTATTGTAGGGAGTGCTGTCGTGAGAACTCTGCATGAAGAAGGCCTGGAGGCGGCTGTGCGGTTGGTGCAAAATTTACGCCAGGAACTTTAAAGTATGGAAGAATTGCTTGTTGAAACTTAAAAAATTGAAACTGCGAAGCATTGCAGGCTGTTGACACTAGTGAGGTCAACAGTTTTTTTTTGGGGGGGAGAGAACGATTTTCATATAGGCCAAAAGAATTTGCCAAATTCAGATTAAAGGCAAAAAATATTCCATTATTTTACGTTGGAGTTCAACATAAATTTGCACAGAAAGATTTATAAGCAGGAAATTTCTCATTTAAAAAGAATTATAATTTGATGAGAATTGCGAGAAATGAGAATCGTTTATTTTCCTACCTGCAACTGAACATCCGGGAGGGATAGTTTTGTCAAATGATTTGGCCAAAATGGTTTTAACTCAAAATCCACTCACTGATGTATTGCTCTCCACTGAGCAGGCAATTTTGATAATTAATCTTCAGGGTAAAATTTTGTTTGTTAACCGGAGTACTGAGCAATTGCTTGGGTTATGTGTTCAAGAAATGCTTGAAGAAGATATTGAAGAAATATTATCTATACCTTTAAAAGTGATTCAAGAGGCGGCAAATGAAAGTAAATTATCAGAAGGAATTAGAAGTAACCCAATAACTATTGACAAATATTTCGGGCTGGAATTTTTTGCTCAACAGCTGATTGCTGTCGGTCAAACTATTGGTTATGTTTTGTTTATTAGACATGCTGGGCGTGAGAAATACAATGGGCAGCAAGCTTTTGAAGCTAATAAGGTTACCTTTGCCAGTATTATTGGCACAAGTACAGGCTTAGAAAAAGTAAAACAGCTGGCCAAAAATGTCTGCTGCAGCGATTCCACGGTATTTTTGCGAGGTGAAACCGGGACTGGAAAAGAACTTTTTGCCAGGGCTATTCATTTTGCCAGCAACCGCAAAAAAGAGCCCTTTGTAGCTGTCAATTGTGCAGCTATCCCAGAAAATTTGTTGGAAAGTGAGTTGTTTGGATATGAGCAAGGGGCCTTTACCGGGGCATTAAAGGGTGGTAAAAAAGGAAAATTTGAGCTGGCAAACGGGGGAACTCTCTTTCTGGATGAAGTAGGGGATATGCCGTTAAATCTGCAAGTGAAACTGCTTAGAGTATTGCAGGACCGGGAATTTGAAAGGGTGGGTGGCCTAAACACTGTAAAAGTAAATGTCCGAGTTATTGCAGCTACACACCAAGATTTAGAAAAATTAATGGAAGCAGGTAAATTCAGGGAGGATTTATTCTACCGTTTAAATGTAATTCCGATTTATATTCCGCCGTTACGAGAGCGAAAAGAAGACATCTACCTGCTGCTGGAACATTTCTTGAAAAAATACACTATCCTCAGGGGTAAGCCTGCCAAAAGGCTTTCCGCCGAGGTGTTGAACAGTTTATTTAACTATCATTGGCCCGGGAACGTGAGGGAATTGGAGAATGTTGTAGAATATATGGTAAATATGCAGCCGGGAGAACTAATAAAAAAATGTAGTCTGCCCTTTTATTTGCAGAATTGCCACTATTCTAGCTATTCGTTGGAGAGCAGACAAAGCAAAGAGAATAAAACTGCTGATAGGCTGAAAGAGAGCTGCGGCGAAAGCGACAAAATAATAGCTGCTTTAAATGAATTTGGTTGGAGTACAGAGGGGAAGAAGAAAGCTGCAAACGCCTTGGGTATAAGTTTGGCTACTTTATACCGCAAGCTACAAAAAATAAATTTCTCACAACATGAGAAAAGTTCATGAGAAAAGTTTACATTAGCTTGCAAAAAAATTCTAACCGGTGATTTTTCAAATATTAGTAATTGTAGGTCATCCGGGCTTTTTCAGCCCTTTTTTGTTTTTCTTATCCATTATGGCACGGTTTTTGCTATATGAAAAGTGCAAAATCAGAGGAGGAACAAAATGATTAGGATCGGCGAGCAAGAAATTGAAGATTTATTATGGGGTGCAGCTGTACTAGGGGCTGGAGGAGGCGGTGACCCCTATCTAGGGCTGCTGATGGCTAAAAAAGCCATTGGGAAATATGGACCTATTTCATTAATTCATCCTCTTGAGGTTCCCGATGATGCCCTGGTGATTTCTACTGCAATTATTGGCGCCGATACTATTTTGCTGGAAAAGATCCCGAGGGGTAACGAGGCTTATGCGTCTGTGAAAAAGCTAGAGGAGTATCTGGGGAAAAAGGCATATGGCGTCATGACCACGGAATGCGGTGGCTTTAACTCGACGGTACCTTTTGTAGTTGCCGCCCAGGCCGGTTTACCTGTAATAGATGCAGATGCTATGGGCCGGGCTTTTCCCGAGCAGCAAATGACGTCCTTTCATATTTACGGTTTGAAAGGTAGTCCCATGGTGATGACTAACGAAAAAAGCGATTGCTGTGTCCTGGAAACAAAAGATAATTACTTCCTGGAAAAGTTATGCCGGAGCATTTCTGTAGAGTATGGCGGTGTAGCTTATTTCGCCGGATACTCTTTGACGGGAAAAGAACTGAAGGAAGCTTCAATTCCTAATACGCTTTCTTTTTCTTTGCGTTTAGGAAGGGCAATCAGGGAGGCTCGGGAAAACAAGCAAGATGTCATTGAGGCCATTATAGAGACCACCAGTAATTCTGTTTATGGTAGGGCAATTAAATTATTCAGCGGAAAGATTACTGATATCAAAAGAAATGTAGTAAATGGGTTTATGCAGGGCAAAACTCGTGTGCAAGGGTTTCAATCTTTCAGTGGCCAGACGTTAGAAGTTTGTTTTCAAAATGAAAATTTAATTGCTTATATAGACGGCAAAGTAGTAGCCACTGTACCGGACATTATTATGTTTTTTGATGAAGTTACAGGTATACCCCTCCCCACTACAAAATTGCGGTATGGCTACCGGGTAGTGGTGCTTGGAATTCCAACGCCCGAAATCATGCGGACTGAAGCAGCTTTAAATATCTGGGGACCTAAATGTTTCGGGTACGAGCTGGATTATGTCCCATTAGAAATCTTACACAGCGCTTATTACAACACCGCCCCTGAATTTGCCAGTTAGGAGGTGAGAGTTTTGGCCCTTAAAATTGGTGTTGATGTAGGCGGGACTAACACTGACGCAGTTATTGTCGATCATAAATGTAGAGTTTTAGGAGCGGAAAAAGTTCCTACCACTAAAAATGTAGGAGAAAGCATCTACAGAGCGTTGGACCGGGTGCTGAGTTCCTCGGGGGTAAACCCGCAAGAAATAAAGTACCTGATGATGGGAACAACTCAGTGTCGAAATGCAATTTTGGAAAGCCGTCATTTAGCTAAAATAGGGATTTTAAGGTTGGGCGCCCCTGCCGGTTTGGCAGTAGAGCCCTTATATACATGGCCTGAAGAACTAAAAAATGCTGTGGGCAATAACTGGGCTATTGTTAACGGCGGGGTGGAGTATGATGGTACCTTAATAAGTCCTGTGAACCCCGAAGAGATTAGCGAAGTATTATATGACTTTAAAAGAAAAGGAATAGAGGCACTGGCGGTAAGTTCTATTTTTTCCCCGGTATCCTACGAGCAGGAAATCAGGGTGAAACAGCTAGCCCAAAAAATTTTCGGTCCTGCTTTCCCTATTACTTTGTCCCATGAGGTCGGAAGTATAGGCCTGTTGGAGAGGGAAAACTCTGCGGCCCTTAACGCTGCGATAAGCAAAGTTGCGGCGGAAGCAGCTAATGGTTTAGAAGAAGCGTTAAGATTGCGGGGTATAGAGGCAAAAACATTTTTCAGTCAGAACGACGGCACCCTGATGAGCTTGGAATATGCCAAGAAGTTTCCTGTACTTACTATTTGTTCCGGGCCAAGCAATAGTTTAAGAGGAGCTGCCTTTTTAAGTGGTCTTACTAACTGCATAGTGGTGGATGTTGGCGGCACTTCAACGGATATAGGAGTTATGATTAATGGCTTTCCCAGAGAATCGGCGGATCCGGTCGAGCTCGGGGAAGTCAAAACCAATTTTCGCATGCCTGATTTGATTTCTTTAGCTATTGGTGGCGGCTCTGTGGTTGAAGAAGTTGATGGTGTGTTAAAAATCGGGCCCAGGAGTTTAGGTTACAAATTAACTACCGATGGACTGGCCTGGGGAGGAGCAACTTTTACCGTTACAGATGCTTTTTTAGCTTGCAGGCAAGATAATGTGGGTTACCCCGGGGCTGATTTATCTAACCTGCGGAATGTCGATACAAAATTTGGAGAAAAAGTTCTGCACAAGATATTGCTCGATGTGGAAATGGCAGTTGAGAAAATTAAGATACGCCCGGGGCCAATCCCCATAGTAGTGGTAGGCGGAGGCAGTTTGCTTCTCCCGAACAAAATCGGAGATGTAGAGGTAATTCGCCCAAGATATTATCAGTATGCTAATGCTTTAGGCGCTGCAATAGCTCAAGTTAGCGCCGAGGTTGATAGGATATGGGCGCTGGGCGATGTAAAAAGGGAAGAAGCGTTGGAGCAGACCCAAAAGCAAGCTTTAAAAAAAGCAGTTTCCGCCGGAGCTGATCCCGGTTCAGTCAAGGTGGTCGACGTGGAGGAAGTACCGTTGCCATATATGCCCCAAAGAGCTGTTAGAATAAAGGTTAAAGCAATTGGATACTTAGCAGAGGTTGAATAACTTGCTATTATTTTACACATGAAAAGTATGTCCTAAAAGCAGGAAAATTCTCATTTGAGAAAGAGTTATGAGCAAAATTTTTGGAGATTAGGTTAAAGCGATTGGATGCTTTTCAGAGACTTCCTAAAGAGGTGATAATTTTGCACAAGTTTGTTTCAGAAAGGGCAGCAGGAATACCGGCTTCCAGCATACGTAAAATGTTCAACATTGCCCAGGGTATGGAAGATGTTGTGAACCTGGGAATAGGCGAACCGGATTTTACAACACCCGGACATATAATCGAAGAATCAATGCTCGGTGCTAAAGCAGGGGCAACCCACTACACCCACAACGCCGGATACATTGAGTTGAGGAAGCTGATAGCAAAAGAGACGGAGGAACTAATCAACCAGTTCGTTGATCCGGAGAACGAAGTGATAGTTACTATCGGCGCCATGGGAGCGCTTTCCTTAAGTATGCTGGCTGTAATAAACCCAGGAGACGAAATCATTGTACAGGAACCTTTATGGTCCAATTATGTCTCTCATTGTCTGCTTGCCGGGGGACAGCCGGTTACGGTTCCGGTTTATGAAGATGATGATTTTAATCTCAAAGCAGAAGAAATTGAAAGAAAAATCACAGCCAGGACTAAAGCTATTTTAATAAATTCACCCTGCAACCCAACGGGCGCAGTGATGAGCCGGGAGAATTTGGAAGATATAGCAGAACTGGTACGCAAGTATGATTTGCTGGTGATCTCTGATGAGGTGTATGACCGCATTGTTTATGACGGGACAAAACATGTAAGCATTGCAAGCCTTCCCGGAATGAAAGAGCGGACTGTCATTATTAACAGCTTTTCCAAGACTTACGCTATGACTGGTTGGCGCGTAGGTTATGCGGTAGTTCCATCTGAAATTCAAAAGCCGATGGTTAAACTGCAGGAAAGCATTGTAGCTTGCGCCCCTTCCATTTCCCAAAAGGCAGCAATAACAGCCCTGCAAAGTTCACGAGAGCAGGTGCAGGAAATGATAAACAGCTACGACCGGCGCAGGAAGCTATTGGTGGAAGGACTACAACAGGTCCCGGGCTTTTCCTGTAAGCTGCCAAAAGGTACTTTCTACCTTTTTGCTAACATTAAACAACTTGGCAGAAGTTCAGAAGAAGTTGCTATGGACCTTTTAACTAAAGCTAGGGTTGTTACCGTACCCGGTTCTGGATTTGGTCAGGCGGGTGAGGGTTACTTAAGGTTCTCCTTTGCTAATTCTGAGGACAACATTAAGAAAGCAGTAGAGAGGATCGACAAGTTTGTTCGTCAAGAATATGGTTTAAGCTGATGTACTAGAGTACCTTCTGCTTAGCCTCTGGCTTTCAGTTGTACGCGCTTCTGTTAATCCTCAGTCATCAGTCGCCAGTCAAGTCACCAGTTGCCAGTCACCAGTAATTTCGGCTAAAAACTGGGGACTAGGGACTGGGGGCTGAGGATTATTTTTTGTAATTTGAATTAAAGGAGGCAAATTCATTGTTAAAAGTTTTAGGAATTTGCGGCAGTCCCAGGGATGGAAACAGCAAGTATTTACTTGAAGAAGCATTGGAAGCTGCCAAAAGTATACCGCAATTTGAAGTTTTTACCGACTATTACTCGGTAAGGGGCAAAAAACTGGCTCCCTGTGTCATGTGCCAAAAATGCGCTGATAATGGCGGGGTCTGCATTATCAAAGATGACTTTAACGAGTTTGTTGAAAAATGGATTGAAGCCGATGTAGTCCTTTACTCCGTACCGGTTTATCACATGGGTATTCCTGCCCAATTAAAAGCGGCTTTAGACCGGTTAGGAAACAGTCTGTTTGGCAGATACTCCAAAAACTTTTCGCCTGAAGCGGTTACCCTGCCAAAAAGTCTGAAAGTCATTGGGGCAATAGCGCAAGGGGCCCACGTTTTCTCAGGGCAAGAACATACAATCACCGATCTGATCAACCATGCATTAATTATGGGATGTGTGCCGGTAACAGGAGATATGTGGGAAGCCTATATTGGCGCCGGCGGTTGGACTTATAACGACATTGACCGGAACGCAATTAAAAAACAGGTTGCGGAAAATAAGTTTGATGCGTTAGTGGCTGTAAAAGCCAGCCGCGCTTTGGCCAAAAGGGCTGTGGAATTGGCGGGACTGCTTAAAGCAGGAGCCCGTGTACAATCTGAATACTTGAAAAAAGACCCTGTATATATTCCCTTGTTAGAACGTCTTGCTGTCTCTGAATAATTTGTTTCAATTGTCGAAACTTACTTAGAATTTAATGACATGTCAGTTAAGGGTTTAAATCATCTTTGAACATTAGTGCTCAATAAAGCTTGATATTCAAAGGAGGGAAAAAATGAGCAAGTTTATTTCTGTAAATGCAGCCAACTGTACCGGGTGTAAAGCGTGTATGCTGGCTTGCTCTTTTGCCCATGAGGGAGAATCGGGGTACAGTTTGGCCCGATTAAAGATTAAGAAAAATGAGCCTGTTGAAGAATGTTTCCCTGTAGTATGCCATCAGTGTGAGGAAGCCCACTGCCAAAAAGCATGTCCTGTTGGTGCTATTGTAGAAAATGAAAAAAATGGTGTTCTAATAGTTCTGGAAGAAGAATGTATTGGGTGTCAGGCTTGTGTCGATGCCTGCCCATATGGCGCAATGTTTTTCTTAGCAAGCAAAAATGTGGCGGCCAAGTGCGACCTCTGCGGAGGGGACCCGGCTTGTATTCAAGCCTGCAAGCTTCCGGGCTGTCTCGAACTGGCGTCAAATAGCCAATAATGAGGGAGGGAAACCGGTGTCCTACCAATTGAAAATATTGCATGTCAATTTAACAACAGGTGAAATCTTGACAGAGACTATTCAGGAAAAAATATCGAAGGCTTTTCTCGGTTCCAGGGGAATTAATGCAAAGCTCCTTTGGGATAATGTCAAGCCAGGTATTGATCCTTTGGGCGAAGATAATGTATTGATCTTTGGAGCAGGGGCTTTAAGCGGTACGCCTGCACCATGCAGCGGCAGGACCACCGTCACCTGTAAGAGCCCTGCAACCGGGTTGTATTTAAAAACAAACGTAGGAGGCCACTGGGGTGCTGAACTGCGTTTTGCCGGGTTTGATCACCTGGTGGTCTATGGGAAAAGTCCAAAACCGGTATATATTCTGATCAAAGACAGTCGTGTAGAAATCAAAGATGCTTCGGATCTATGGGGCAAGGATGTCCGGGAAACAACTGAGACATTAAAGTCCAAAGAGAATATCCCTGATTTGCAGGTAGCTTGCATTGGACCTGCCGGCGAAAATCTGGTTAAAATGGCCGCCATTATGTGTTCCATCTACAATGCCGCGGCCAGGGGCGGGGCCGGTGCGGTCATGGGTTCCAAAAATTTAAAGGCGGTAGCAGTAAAAGGTTCCGGCGCCATAAAATACGCCCGTCCGGAAGAGTTCGGAAAAGTGGCAGTTGAAACCAGGGAAGCAGTTTATAACGATTCGGGAGCCGCCGGGCTGCACCGCTTCGGAACTTCAGGCAGCACACTTCCGGTGAACGAAATAAAGGCCTACCCGACAAAAAATTTCCAAAGAGGCCATTTTGAAGGTGCTGAGAAGCTTAGCGGCAATTACTTGGAAGACTCGGGGCTATTAAAAAGGAAAGTAGGCTGCAATGGCTGTGTGATTAGCTGTCATCGCTATAACGAGGTTACTGCAGGCAAGTACACGGGCTCCTACGCCGGTGGTCCGGAATATGAAACCCTCAGTGCTTTAGGTGCTGGATGTGGTGTAGACGAAGTTGAAGCAGTGCTCAAGGCAAACGAGCTGTGCAATATCCTGGGTATGGATACTATTTCCGTTGGTGCGGTCATTCAGTGGGCCATGGAATGTTTTGAAAAAGGTGTAATCAGCAAAGAAGAAGCAGGGATGGATTTGTCCTGGGGCAATGGGGAGGCCGTAGTCCAGCTGACCCGACAAATTGCCTACCGGGAAGGATTAGGCGCTGTACTGGCGGAGGGTGTTAAAAAAGCTGCCGAAAAAATAGGCCAAGATTCCTGGAAATGGGCAATTGAAGTAAAAGGCCTGGAACAGTCGCGGGTTGAGACGCGCTCCTCAAACGCATATGCGCTGGCTTTTGCTGTAAACCCAAGGGGTGCGGACCACCTCCACACTGAATGTTATGCTGAATTCGGCTTAAGCCCTGAAGCACGGGCGGTAATTAAAGAAATTACCGGCGATGAAAAATATGCAAATCCTTACCTTATTGAAAAAAGAGCGGAAATTGTCCGTTGGCACGAGGACTGCTACGCGGCAACAGACTGTTTAGGTTTTTGTGCCTTCAGTTCCACAGCTTTATATGGTGTTACCCCGGAAAGAATGGCAAAGCTTTACTCAGCGGCTTTTGGGATAGACATGAGCGAAGAAGAGTTGATGGAAGCAGGCCGCCGCATCGTGACATTGGAAAAATGTTTCAATGTCCGGGAAGGTGCTACCAGAGAATTGGATACTGCGCCTTACCGACTGATGCATGAAGAATTACCTGAAAGAAAAGGCGAGGGCGCAATCTTAACAAAGGATAAGCTGGACAGGATGCTTGACGAATATTATGAGCTGCATAACTGGGATAAGGCAACCAGCTGGCCTAAAGAAGAAACATTAAAGGCCTTAGGGCTGGAAAATGTGGCTGTTGAACTAAAAAAAATGAACCGCTTGCCGTAGGAGCAGCAAAATCCAGTTTAAGTTGACAACTTGTTAAACGGAGGAGTAAAAGTGGCTGAATACATTATAAAAATGGAAGATGTAGACCCTTTGATGGAAGGCCTTGCCATTTTGGGCACCGGAGGCGGGGGAAACCCGGAATGGGGCAGGGCAATTATGAAAAAGGATTTGGAAGCGGGTAAAGAGTACAAAATCGTGGACCCGGAGGATGTGGCAGATGACGCCCTCATAACTTCGGGAGGCATAATGGGTTCAGTTAAAACTCTGGAAAGCATGAGTATGGAAGAGCTGTTAAAAGGCTGGGACGAGCGTTTCGAAATAGTTGAAGCTTTGAAATGTTTGGAGCGGCTTTATAACAGAAAAGTGAGCCATATCGTGCCTTTTGAAGTAGGAGGATTAAACACCCCTGTGATGTTTGCTGTAGCAGCCAGGACAGGCATTACTGTAATTAACGGTGATGCCCTGGGACGGTGTGCCCCTGAGACACAGATGACTAGTTTCATCGGTCACGGCATATCCCTTACCCCTATGCCGCTGGCAGACCATAAGGGGAATACAATTATTGTTACAGAAAGTGCCAATTCCATTTTTCCTGACCAGATTGGTCGTTGGATGGTAACAAATGGCGGAGGGTTAGGAGGTAATGTCCATTACCCCATGAGCGGTGCCGAGCTCAAGCGTGCGGTGGTGCCCAAAACTATTACCAAAGCAATGGAAATAGGCAAGATCGTTATTAAGGCCCGAGAAAAAGGCCAGGACCCGGTTAAAGCATTTATTGAGTATTCCAATGGAATCCACTTCTTAAAAGGACAAGTAGTAAAAGTGTCCGGGGAAGACCGTGGGGGTTTCTATTTGACAGTGGTGGAACTGCAGGGACAAGGTCTGTTTGAGGGACACCAAGCCAAATTAGTAATCAAAAATGAAACAATGGCCCTTTGGGTGGACGGAGAGTTGAAAGTCTTGTTCCCGGATATGGTCTGCATGCTGACTGAAGATGGCAGGGGTATCATGAGTGTTGAGATTAAAGAGGGAATGGTTATGAATTTAGTGGGCATGCCCTGCCATCCCCGGCTGCGCGCCAGTGCAACCTCAGACATCGGGCAAGAAGCTTTCAGCCCTGCCCGTTATGGTTTTCCCGAATTAGTATACCAGCCGTTGGAGGAACTTAATAAGAAATAGTTCCATCAAAGGGGTGGTGCAGGTGATTAAAATTGTTTTCAAATACTTGGCAGGGGTGGAACAACACTTAGTTAATGCGCCGGCAGAACTGGAATTGGATGAGCATACTCCAGTTAGCAAGGTGCTGGAGTTTCTATCTGGCTTGCAAGGGGAGAAAATGGAACAGTTTTTTAACGCTAAACTGGTGATTTTAAACGGCAAAAATATACGGTATTTAGACGGCTACCAGACAACATTGCAGGAAGATGGAACAATCACCATCATGCCGTTGTTGGCTGGAGGTTAAAGGGAGAGTACAATGCAGGTCTTGGAAGCGGCAGAAAAGGCGTTGAGTGGGTGTTTAAAAATTTCAAAAGGCGAAAAGGCACTGGTAGTATCAGACCGGACAGACTGCCAGGTGGCTCTGGCTTTATACCAGGCAGCGGAGAAATTAGGGGCTGAGCCTGCATTTATAAAATTCAAGCCCAGGCAAAATCATGGTGAAGAGCCGCCGTCACCTGTAGCAGCAGCCATGGCGGCCAGTGATGTGATCGTAATGCCTACTGACAAATCCCTAAGTCATACCAATGCTCGAAAAAATGCATGTGCCAAAGGGGCCCGGGTAGCCAGCATGCCCACGATCACAATGGAGCTTTTTCTGAGAGCCATGGCCGCCGACTACCATGGGATTGCAAAACGAACAAAATTATATGGGGAATTTTTATCCAAAGGTAATTTTGTACAAATCACCAGCCCGGCAGGAACAGATTTGACGTTTTCCATTGCAGGCCGGACAGCCGAGCTGGATACGGGTATCTTGGACAAACCCGGAATGAGCAGCAACCTGCCGGCTGGAGAAGCATTTATAGCCCCTGTTGAAGGTACGGCTCAAGGAATACTGGTTTTTGACGGTTCCTTGGCCGGCGTGGGTCTGTTAAAAGAGCCACTGGTCTTAGAGGTGAAAGATGGTTACGTTCAGAAAGTCGTTTCCGGGGGCCAGGGCAAAGAATCGTTGGAAAGAATGTTGAAGCAAAAGCCTGTTGCTGCCAGGAACATTGGAGAGTTTGGCATTGGGACCAATGACAAAGCGCAGCTCTCAGGCAACATCCTGGAAGATGAAAAAGTGCTGGGTACAGTTCATGTTGCCCTGGGGGCCAACCATACCTTTGGAGGCAATGTCGAAGTGGATTTTCATGTAGACGGCATTATCTTAAACCCTACAGTAAAAATAGACAGCAAAATAATAATGGATAATGGGAAGCTTTTCGCTGAGGAACTTCCCCGGGAGTAGAAGAATATGCAAAAGGTTCTTGATATTATTAAGGATACTGGTTTAGTAGCAATTATCAGGGGTATTAATATTGACTCCATAAAGCATACTGTGCAAAGCCTGGCTGCCGGAGGAGTTAGGGTACTGGAGGTAACCTTTAACACTCCGGGGGCGGAAGAAATGATCCGGTATTTAAGTAAGTTACCTGAAACTGAGATTATGGTCGGCGCGGGGACTGTATTAGATGTTGAAACAGCAAAAATTGCGATTCAAGCCGGAGCACGTTTTATGTTATGCCCCCATTTGGACCCACAAATAATTGAACTTGGATATAGTGCCGGCATACCTGTAATTCCGGGAGTCTTCTCACCTTCCGAGTTTGTGGAAGCTTGGAAGGCGGGAGCAGAGATGGTAAAAGTTTTTCCAGCGGCCACTTTAGGCGCAGAAACTATAGCTTCGGCATTAGCGCCGCTTGCTCCGGTGGAAATAATGGCTGTTGGCGGAGTAACGCTAAACAATGCCGGCCAATTTATCGAAGCCGGCAGCGCCGCCTTAGGAGTGGGCAGCGAACTAGTGGACAAGAAAGCTTTGACAGCAGGTGATTATGAAGCCATAACGTTAAAGGCAAAAAAATTTTTCACCCAAATACAAGAGGCGAGGGCCAAAAGGGGGGGAATAAATGCCTGAAGTCGTAACATTAGGAGAAACCATGGTTTTGTTCAACCCTGTTGAAAACAGCCCCTTGCGCTATGTGCACTATTTTTCTAAGCATGTGGCCGGAGCGGAATCTAACGTCGCTATCGGTTTAACAAGATTGGGACATAGTGTAGGGTGGATCAGCAGACTGGGCAATGATGAATTCGGCCGGTATATTTATAATTTCCTGCGAGGCGAAGGAGTTGACGTTTCGCAGGTGAAGTTTGACCCTGCGGCACCTACGGGAATATTCTTTAAAGAACGCCTTGGGTTAGGTGAAACAAAAGTATATTACTACCGCCGGGATTCAGCAGCCAGCCGCCTTAAGCCGGAAGATTTAGACAGGGAATATATTGCCGGAGCCCGGTACCTGCATATTACGGGCATTACCCCGGCCCTTAGCCCTACCTGTTATGAAACTGTTAAAGCTGCTGTAAATATGGCAAAAGAAGCAGGGGTCAAGGTAATCCTGGACCCGAACATCCGACTAAAACTTTGGAGCAAAGAAGAGGCAAGAAAAGTTATACTTGAACTCTGTTCTAAAGCAGATATCATTTTGCCTGGTTTGAGTGAAGGTGAAATACTTCTGGGGAAAAACACACCGGAAGACATAGCAAAAGAGTTGCTGGGTCTTGGAGCCCAGATAGTGGTGGTGAAGATTGGGGCCGGGGGCGCTTATTACGCCTCACCTGATGAAGAGGGCTTGGAGCCCGGGTTTCGTTTGCCGCAAGTAATTGATAATGTAGGAGCGGGGGATGGCTTTGCCGCAGGTTTTATAGCTGGGATCTTAAAAGGTACAACTTTGAAAGAAGCAGTCCGGATAGCCAACGCAGTTGGCGCTTTTGCCACAACGGTCAAAGGCGATATTGAAGCCCTTCCCACTCTGGAGCAGTTAGAGTCGTTCCTGGGTACAAGGAAGCAAGTGGACCGATAGAGAGGGATAGTTATGTCAAAAATAAAAATTTTGCAAAAGATCTACGGGCAGAAAATAATTGCAGTATGCCGGGGCATTGGGCCTAATGAAATCCTTCCTGTTGTACAAGCTCTTTTACGGGGAGGAATAAGCATTGTAGAGATAACCGCTGATACTCCAGGGGCTGTAATTGCAGTTGAAAAAGTAGTTAATGAATATAAGGACAGTGTTGTAGTAGGTTTAGGTACTGTGCTGGAAGCGGGTACTGCCCTGAAGGGAATATTAGCTGGTGCGGAGTTTATTGTAAGTCCTGTATATGATCAGGAGACGGTAGCGCTGGCAAACAAACATGGTAAGGTGTCAATAGCAGGAGCCCTGACCCCTACGGAGATAATAAATTCCTATCAGAATGGTGCTGACCTTGTGAAGGTATTTCCGGCCAATTTGGGGCTGGAGTATTTTAAGGCTTTGAGGGGTCCTTTAAGCAATTTACCGTTAGTCCCAAGCGGCGGCATTAGTGAGCACAATCTAAAACAATATATTGAAGCAGGTGCTGCTGCCGTTTGCATAGGTGGAAGTTTAACTGACAGGCGCCTATTGACTGAAGGTAATTATCAGGAAATTACACAAAGGGCTGCAACACTTGTTCGAGCAATTCAGTGAGCCTATTTGGGGAGAGAAAAGTAGAGTCAGAGAGTCAGCAGTGATTGAAGCTGTGACACAGGCCATGGAGGTAAGTCAATGACTCAGAGCTCGCAAAAACGGAAAGAACCTGTAAGCTTAAACGAAACTCATGAATTGTTACAGGCTATTATCCAATCTACTCAGGATGCTATTTCCGTGGTAGATGAAAATGGAATGGGTCTTTTAATCAATCCTGCGTATACCAAACTCATTGGACTTACTGAGGAGGAAGTTCTTCATAAGCCTGCTACGGTGGATATTGCTGAGGGTGAGAGTGTGCACCTCAAAGTTCTTAAGACGGGAGAGGCTATAAAAGGTGCACAGATGAAAGTGGGACCAGCTAAAAAGGAAGTGCTGGTGGACGTAGCTCCATTAATAGTTAACGGAAAGTTAAAGGGCAGCGTGGCAGTGATCCATGATGTATCTGAGATCCGGCGCCTTTCTGATGAATTGGACCGTGCAAAAAGCATTATCAGGCGGCTTGAGGCTAAGTACACGATGGAAGATATTGCGGGTATTAGTCCACCAATTATCAGAGCAAAAGAAGAAGCCCTGCGGGCGGCAGGAACTCCTGCTACAGTTTTGTTGAGGGGCGAAAGCGGTACGGGAAAAGAACTGTTTGCCCATGCCATTCACCAGGCCAGCAACAGAAGCAGCAAACCGTTTATTAGGGTTAATTGTGCAGCTGTTCCGGATAACTTGCTGGAGAGTGAGCTTTTTGGTTACGAAGAGGGTGCTTTTACCGGAGCCAGAAAGGGAGGGCGAAAAGGTTATTTTGAGGAAGCAGACGGGGGTACACTGTTTCTGGATGAGATTGGGGAAATCCCTGTTAACCTTCAAGCCAAGCTGCTCCGAGCCCTGCAGGAAAAAGAGATTGTTCGCATTGGTAGCAACAAGGCGCGTGCGGTTGATGTACGTGTTATAGCTGCCACCAATGCTAACTTGGAAGAAAAAATAAAAAAAGGCGAGTTCAGGGAAGACCTCTTTTACCGACTTAATGTGATGCCTATTTATATACCTCCTTTAAGAGAAAGGAAAGGGGATCTCCCGGTACTCTCCCGGGTTTTAATAAACAAGCTCAACAGAGAATATGGCCGTATGGTAGAGGGGATTACCCCGGAGGCTATTGATTACCTTGACAGGTATTGGTGGCCGGGAAATGTGAGAGAACTGGAAAATGTGCTGGGACGAGCAATTATCAATATGCAGATGCAGGAAACAACGATAGGGTTAGAACATTTGCCCCCTCTGGGGGCAGCCAGGCAACAAGTGGATTCTGACCCTCAAGGATATACCGGAGAAACTTTTCGCAAGTTAAAAGAAGCATGGGAGAGGGATTTGCTAAAAAAAGTTTTAGCAGCTCACAACGGTAACCGGACTGCAACTGCTAAAAGCCTTGGTATTTCAATACGAAGTTTGCACTATAAACTGAAAACTTATGGGTTGGAATTAGAAGGTCCTGGTTAATTTCTACCCGCAAATACTCTGAAAAGGAGGGGATAACCTTAATTGTCGTAAGAAGTGAGTTGCGTCTTAAAACCAAATAAAAATATTTGAGGAGGTTAAAAAAATGTTGCGTAAATGGTTTTCAATTATTATGGTTCTCGTGTTGGTTTTGTCAATCGTTGGCTGTTCAGCCCAAACTGCAAACAACGCCGGTGACTCTACTTCAACCGGAACAGAGACCCAGCAGGAGTCGGACAAGTCACAAGGAGAAACACCCAAGGGGAATAAGGATATTAAAGTTGGAATTGTTGTAAATGGTCAAGGAAACTTTTTTAATACCGGTATCTATCAAGAAACCATCCGGTTAGTTAAAGAAATGGGCGGCACTCCTGTCGCTTTGGACAGCCTTGGCCAGCGTGAAAAAATGTTAAGTGACCTGGAAAGCCTTATTCAACAGAATGTGGACGCGATTATTGTGCTTTTAGGCGACCCTACTTTCCTGGAACCGGCTTTAAAACAGGCTAAAGAAAAGAATATACCATGGATAAGCGTGGCCAGTGGTTTTCATCCTTTAGTAGACTTGCAAATTGACTCTAATGATTGGGCTAACGGCGCTAAGATAGGTGCTTACCTGGCTGCCAGACTGGGTGGAAAAGGGAAAATCGTAGAAATTTATGGCGACTTGATTATGCCTACCAGGGCTAGAGCTGAGGGTTTACGCGCTGTGTTAAAGGAATATCCGGAAATTCAAATTGTTGAAAGACACTCTTATGCTTGGCCCAATTTCTTGGATGATACAAGAAAATATATGGAAACTATATTGCAAAAATATCCTAACCCCGGCGACATTAGCGCTGTTTTTGCAGCATTCGACGGAGCGGGCATGGGAGCTGTTCAAGCGATTGAAGCCGCAGGCCGTAACGAGATCTTCGTAGTAGGTGTCGACGGTGATCCTGCTGCTTACGAGAATATGAGGAATAAAGGGGCATTTGCTGCCACTGCAGCCCATGATCTAAAAGGAATGGCTGAAAAAGCGGTAGAGTGGGCCTTTAAGCTGGCTCAAGGTGAAAAACCGCCAACAAAGATGATTTTTATTGACGGCCCGGTAATTACCCAGGAAAACGTTCCAGCAGCCGAGTAAGTTACTAAGCTTTTGTGCCCAACAAAGCCTAATCTGTAACTGGATCTTGTTGGGCACAAATTTTATTAGCAAGGGGGCAATGCTTTGCAGGACAACATTCTTGAAATGAACGCAATAACCAAGTTGTTTCCTGGTGTTAAAGCTCTGGATAGTATTAATTTTTCTTTGCGAAAAGGGGAAATCCATGCTTTAGTTGGTGAAAATGGCGCTGGGAAATCGACTTTAATTAAAATTCTGGGTGGAGTTTATTCTTATGATAGCGGAGAAATTTTAGTCGAAGGTAAAAAAGTAGAGTATAAAAGTCCAAGAGAAGCAGCAGACGTTGGAATAAGTATTATTCACCAGGATTTAAACCTTGTGCACTATATGAGTGTAGCTGAAAACCTATTCATGGGAAGAAAACCGCCCAAGAACGCTTTCGGCCTGGTTAACTGGAAAGAACTTAACAAGCAAAGCCGGGAAATGTTAGCTGTTGTTGGTTTGCAGGATATGGTGGATAAACCTGTGGGCCAACTGAGTGTGGCCCAACAGCAGTTGCTGCAGATAGGCCGTGGGTTGTCGAGGGGAGCAAAGCTGGTTGTTTTCGATGAACCTACTGCCTGTTTAAGCCGTACTGAGGTAGAAAATCTTTTTAAAGTAATACGTTCCTTAAAAGAAAAAGGAACTTCTGTGATCTACGTTTCTCACCGGATGGAGGAGATTTTTGAGCTGGCTGACCGTGTAACAGTATTAAGGGATGGAAAAATGGCAGGAGTATATAATATCCGTGAGGTTACAGTGCAGCAGATCATCAACAAAATGCTGGGCAAGGAAATGGTCAGCGATGGAGGTAGAGCAAGCTGTGTAACAGAAAAAGTGCTGTTAAAGGCAAGTGGACTTTCCTCTGATACCGGCGTGGAAGATGTAAGTTTTGAGCTCCACGAGGGAGAGGTCCTGGGCCTGGCCGGAGTTGTCGGCTCCGGAAGGACAGAAGTAGCCCGGCTTTTATTTGGCATAGACCAGTTGACCAGAGGAAGCATCGAAGTAGACGGGCAGGATTTAACAAAAAATTCCATCGGGAGAGCTATTAAGGCAGGCTTGGCGTTAGTGCCTGAGAACAGGCGTTCTGAAGGTCTGGTGACCAGTTTAAATGTTAAAGAAAACATTACCATGGTCAGCTTAAAAGACTTTTCCCGCGGTGGTTTAATCCAACATAAAAGGGAAGCACAGGTTGTCAAGAACTTGATCAATTCGCTCTCCATCAGGCCGGGAGTGCCCGGCAGGTTGACCAAGTACCTCAGTGGCGGCAACCAGCAGAAAGTAGTATTAGCCAAGTGGCTGGCTGGAAAGAAGCCGAAGGTTTTTATATTTGATGAACCTACACAGGGAATTGATGTGGGCTCAAAGGCGGAAGTCCATCAGCTAATTGACGATTTGGCAAAAAACGGAGCCGGTATTATATTGATTTCGTCCGATATGCAAGAACTGCTTAACTTAAGTGATAGAATTTTGGTTATGGTCCGGGGAAAGATAGTGAAAAGCTTAAGGAGAGAAGAAGCTACAGCAAATAAGATCTTGGAATATGCGATGAGAAAGGAGAATAATGCGCAAAATGAATAGCATGCGGATTTTAAAGAAATATGGAACTATACTAGGCTTTGTAATACTATGTATCATTTTTTCCCTCCTTTCTCCGGTGTTTTTAACGGTTTCTAACCTGACGATGGTATTGCTGCAGGGCAGCATGTTAACGATTATTGCTTTAGGTACAACGGCGGTAATGGCTGCCGGCGGCTTTGACATGTCCTTTGGTGCAGTTTGCGGTTTAGTCGGTGTGCTTGTAGCCGGCATGTTAGTGAAAGGGGTGCCTATAGTTTTAGCAATATTCATTGGTATACTTATAGGCGCATTCATGGGTAGCATTAATGGTCTTCTGGTAACCGTGGTAGGAATATCCGACTTTGTGGCAACATTGGCTACTATGTCTATTGCCAGGGGTCTTAACTATTTCTACACTAAGGGCGACCCAATTTTTATGGGTATTCCTCAAGAGTTTAAAATTATTGGACAAGGAAAAATTGGCTTGATCGGTTATCCGGTCATCATTATGTTTGTAATTTTAATTTGCCTGTATATTTTTATGAATCATACGGTAACTGGGCGGCAGATCTATGCAGTGGGTGGTAACAAGGTAGCTGCTAAAATTTCCGGTATTAATGTGCGCTGGATAAGAATTTTAACTTTTATTATTGGCGGTGCGGCAGCAGGTCTAACGGCAGTAATAGTAACATCCAGGTTGGGATCCGGCCAGCCGCTTGCCGGCGATGGTTTTTTAATGGACGGCCTGGCAGCGGTTTTCCTGGGGATGACCATGTTTAAGGAGGGTGAACCCCATATCATGGGTACCTTTTTCGGTGCTCTAATAATGGGTGTATTGGTAAATGGATTAAACCTCTTAGGGGTTCAGTATTTCTTCCAGGATATTTTAAAAGGGTTAATAATCCTTGCTGCTGTAGCTTTGACGGCTACCGGGCAGCCTAAGGACTAAAATAAATTTATCCTGAATAAGGCAAGGAGAGGATAATATTGAATTCTAGAGAAAGAGCTTTAATGGCCTTACAGCACAAAGAACCGGACCGTATCCCCTTTGATCTGGCTGGTACTGTTACTACCGGGATTCACCATATTGCGTATAAAAATTTGTTGAATTACTTAGGTATTTCTAAAGAAGAGGTTAAAGTAGCTGAGATTCACCAGCAGTTGGCGGCAGTACACGAAGATGTCCTGCAGAGGTTAAAAGTAGATTTTCGTCCCGTATTTTCAAAGCTGCCGTCCGGATGGTACCCCGAATTTAAAGAGGACGATTACTACACCCATTTTATAGATCAGTGGGGTATCGGCTGGCGTATGCCCAAAGACGGAGGACTGTACTACGATCTGGAGTCTCATCCCTGGGCAAATTTTACAAGCCCGGAAGAAGTAGCTAATTATCGGGTGCCAGATCCAACAGATCCGGCGCGGCTAGATGGTGTAGCGGAAGAAGCACGGCAGCTGGCTGATTCAACAAATGCTGCCCTGTGTTTGGCAGGTGTTTCCGCAGGTTTTATGGAAATGGCCTACTGGTTAAGGGGATATGAACAATTTTTTATTGATCTTGCTTCAAACCCTAAAATGGCCCATGCTATCCTGGATAAGACTGTTGAGATTAAAATAAAGTATTGGGAAAAGGCTCTGCAGCTATTGGGGGATCTTATTGATGTTGTTGTGGAGGCTGATGATTTTGCCTCCCAGTATGGAATGATTATTTCTCCGGATACGTATCGAAAATTTATTAAACCCAGACAAAAGGAATTATTTGACACCATCAAGAAAAATTCGAAGGCTTTTATTTGTTTCCACTCTTGTGGTTCCGTCTATAACATTATTCCCGACCTAATAGAAGTTGGGGTTGACGCACTTAATCCTGTACAGGTCAGTGCAACGAACATGGATTCCAAAAAGCTCAAAAAAGAATTTGGTGATGTGCTGACTTTCTGGGGAGGTGGAGTAGATACCCAACGCATCCTGAACCATGGTACTCCCCAACAGGTTAAGGATGAAGTAAAACGACGCATAGAAGATTTTGCGCCAGGCGGGGGATTTGTATTTACACCGGTACACAATGTCCAGGCCGACGTTCCTCCTGAAAACTACATGGCGATGTGGGAAGCCTGGGAAGAATATGGTAAGTATTGATTATACTAAGGTGTCTTTTAGGCACCTTTTTTATTTAATACAGCACAAAAAGATGTTTCAGAAGCTCTGAGGTTTGGATTAGATACAAAAAATGCATGCAGAAAATTGCACGGTGCAAAAAAATGCAGTTGTATGACTAAAAAGGTAAAGCAATTTGGGATATTTCCCAACTATCACTTGTGGCACGCTTTTTGCTATAACTGAGTGGCAAACGATACTTCTTACTCAAAGAATGTAGACGGAGGTAGATAAGTATGGAACTGTACAAACAGATTAACAAAGCTGGCTATGAGCAGGTGGTTTTTTATCGGGACAGCGACAGCGGTCTTAAAGCAATAATTTCAGTCCATAGTACCGTTCTTGGCCCTGCTTTGGGTGGCGCGCGGATGTGGGCTTACGATTCGGAAGAAGATGCAATCGAAGATGTACTGCGTCTTTCAAAAGGAATGACCTATAAAGCTGCTGTTGCAGGACTTAACCTTGGCGGCGGGAAAGCTGTCATAATCGGTGATTCAAAAAAGGACAAAAACGAAAAGCTCCTTAGAGCTTTTGGAAAATTTGTAGACAGTTTGCAAGGACGATATATTACAGCCGAAGATGTGGGTACTTGCCAGGAAGATATGAATATTATTTCTCAGGAGACTAAATATGTAACAGGTATAGCACCGGAACGGGGTGGGAGCGGTGACCCCTCGCCGTTTACTGCCTTAGGAGTTTATCAAGGCATTAAAGCAGCAGTAGAAAAGGTTTATGGCACAACGGATTTAAAAGGAAAGGTTGTAGCAGTGCAAGGAGTGGGCAACGTAGGTTATTACCTCTGCCAGTATCTGGCCTCGGAAGGTGCCAGGTTGATAGTTAGCGATATTAATACAGGTGCACTTGAGAGAGCACAAGAAAAATTCGAGGTGGAGGTTGTCAGCCCCCAGGAAATCTTTGGTGTTGACTGCGATATTTTTGCCCCTTGTGCCCTTGGCGCGGTTGTAAATGATGCAACGCTCCCTGAGTTTAAATGTAAAATCATCGCCGGAGGCGCAAATAATGTACTGGCTGAACCGCGGCACGGCGACTTACTCCATAAGTCCGGTATTCTTTATATGCCCGATTACGTTATTAATGCCGGCGGTCTGATCAATGTGGCACAGCAGCTCTATGGCTACGATCAGGAAATTGTCAGGAACAAAGTGCTGAAAATTTATGACAACTGTGTCAATGTACTTAAATTAGCCGAGAAAGAAAATATTGCAACTTATCTGGCTGCGGACCGTGTAGCAGAGCAAAGACTGGCAGCTGCCAAAACAGAAGTGAGTAAAGTTGGCTAGTAAAACACGGCTAATAATTCGTCCGGAACGCTGCAAGGGCTGTGAAATTTGTCTGAGTTTTTGTAATAAGCAGCTGCTGTCGGTTTCAAACACTTTTAACCAGCAGGGGTACCGGCCTGTTAGTCTCTTATCCCATGAACGGTGCAACGGTTGCGGGGCATGTGTTTTAATGTGCCCCGACCTTGCACTGTATTTAGAAGGGAGCGTAGCCGATGAGCAAAGTATTAATGAAGGGAAATGAAGCATTGGCAGAAGCAGCCATCAGAGCCGGGTGCCGTTACTTTTTTGGTTACCCTATTACACCGCAAAATGAAATACCGGAATATTTGGCAAGGCGTCTCCCGGAGCATGGCGGTGTATTTTTACAGGCGGAAAGTGAAGTTGCTGCCATTAATATGGTCTACGGTGCAGCTGCTGCCGGTGCAAGGGTTTTGACCTCTTCTTCAGGTCCCGGCATAAGTCTTAAGCAGGAAGGCATTTCGTTTCTTGCCGCTACCGAATTGCCTTGTGTGATCGTAAATATGATGCGGGGTGGCCCAGGATTAGGCGGAATTCAAGCTGCTCAAGGGGACTATTTTCAAGCTACCAAAGGCGGCGGACATGGTGATTACCGTTTAATTGTATTAGCTCCTAATTCGGTTCAAGAGTTAGTAAATTTGACCCTATTGGCTTTTGATTTGGCTGATCACTACCGTAATCCTGCTATGATCTTGGGTGACGGAATATTAGGGCAGATGATGGAGCCGGTTATACTCCCACCACCGGTAAACATTCAGGTAGACAAACCTTGGGCTGCTACCGGTTGCAAGGGAAGAAACAGAAACATTGTAAACTCGTTATATTTAGATCCACAAGAACTAGCCGAACTCAATGACCGCCTTCAAGAGAAATATAACAGAATTAAAGCAAATGAACAGAGATATGACAATTACCTGACTACAGATGCGGAACTTGTAGTTGTTGCTTTTGGCACAGCCGCCAGGATAGCCCGTCAGGTAGTGGATGATTGCCGCTTAAGGGGGATGAAAGTTGGGCTATTCAGGCCAGTTACCCTGTGGCCTTATCCGGAGAAAGGGTTGATAGAGGCGACTGGACAGGCTAAGAGAGTTCTTACCCTGGAATTAAATACTGGACAAATGGTGGAAGATGTAAGGTTAAGTTTAAGAGACCGTATACCGGTTGATTTTCTAGGATGCACCGGAGGTATTTTGCCAAAGGCTAAAGATGTGTATAACAAAATAGAAAGTCTGATAGCTCAAAAAACACTTTTTGCCTGTGGTTAGGGGGTCACAAGATGTCTTTAGCATTAAATCTGCCCGAAGCCCTGACGGATAAGGCTTTTCATTATTGTCCGGGATGTACCCACGGCATTGTTCATCGTTTGGTAGCTGAAGTAATTGATGAACTGGGTATACGCGAAAATACTGTTGGCATTGCTTCCGTTGGCTGCTCAGTATTGGCCTATAATTACTTTAATCTGGACGTTGTTCAAGCGGCTCATGGCAGAGCACCCGCTGTAGCTACAGGTGTTAAGCGGGTACTTCCGGAGCAGGTTGTTTTCACGTACCAGGGAGACGGAGATTTGGCTTCTATTGGTACAGCAGAGATAGTACACGCAGCTGCCAGGGGAGAAAAGATTACAGTTATCTTCGTGAACAACTCTTGTTACGGGATGACGGGGGGGCAGCTTGCTCCAACAACGCTTTTAGGACAGAAAACAACTACTTCTCCGTTAGGAAGACGGGAGAACATAGATGGTTATCCTCTAAACATTATAGAGATGCTAGCTACCTTGCGTGCTCCGGCCTTTTTAGCCCGTACCTCGGTGCACAAGCCAAGCATGGTAGTTCGTGCTAAAAAGGTTATCCGTAAGGCGTTTGAGACACAAATAAATAATGAAGGTTTTGCTATGGTGGAAATTCTGTCTACCTGTCCGGTCAATTGGGGCCTTACCCCAATTCAGGCTCTAAAATGGCTGGAGGAAAAAATGATCCCCATTTACCCTTTAGGTGAGTTCAAGTTACCGGGGAGGAGTTGAGATGCTAGAAAAGGTGATTTTAGCCGGCCACGGAGGCCAGGGAGTTCTCTTTGCCGGTAAACTTTTGGCTTACGCAGGCATGTTAGCAGGTAAAGAAGTGGCATGGTTCCCTGCTTACGGCCCTGAAATGAGAGGCGGCACTGCTTA
The DNA here is from genome assembly GCF_004353525.1 of Zhaonella formicivorans. Lineage (NCBI taxonomy): Bacteria > Bacillati > Bacillota > Clostridia > Neomoorellales > Zhaonellaceae > Zhaonella > Zhaonella formicivorans. Next base: position 1,820,794 of record NZ_CP085524.1, on the reverse strand, counting down.
CTGTACAGTTGTTCTTTCTGATAGCGTTATAGCTTCGCCAGTGGTTGACGAACCTGATAGTGCATTAATTTTAAACCAAGCTTCGCTGGAAAAATTTTTACCAAAAATTAAATCCAATGGCCTGCTTTTTGCAAATAGCTCTGTTGTAAGCAATAAGAATTCTCGGAATGATTTATTTAGTTATTGGATCGACGCCCAGACTATCGCTGAATCCATCGGAAATGGCAAGGTCACCAATTTGGTGATGTTAGGTGCTTATCTCCAGAAGAAAGCGCTGTTAGACTGGGATGCAATTATTAAGGGGTTGAGTACATTGCTAAGGGGGAAAAGCGAGGAGCTTTTCCAGCTAAACCTCAAAGCATTGGAGCAAGGCAAAAAATTGACTATGTGAAAAAGGAGCTTGGAGCTCCATTAAAGTGTGTCAATAACCTGAAAGGGAGAGTATATGGCAACTATAAACCAGCTTGAGCAGACTAACAAGTATCGGATACTGGTAATAAATGCGGGAGCAGCTTCCACCAAATTTGCAGTTTTTGAAGATCACGAAGAGGTTTTCACTCGTAAAATCGAGCATTCCCAAAGCGACTTGCAGTCCTATATCGATATCAACGAGCAATACTGTTATCGCAAAAACATTATTTTAGATACCTTGCAACTTGCTGGGATCCCAATGAATGCCTTTGATGCTATTGTGGCCAGAGGAGGGCTGCTGTTGCCCCTTGAGGGCGGGACCTATAGAATTAATGAAAAAATGGCAGAACACCTGAAAGCAGGCATTCAGGGTCAACATGCTTCAAATCTATCGGGCCTCATTGCTTATGACTTGGCAAAAGAATTAAAAATACCGGCATTTACAGTAGATCCTGTTTCGGTGGATGAGTTGGAACCCGTAGCTAGAATTTCCGGTTTGGCTGAATTGGAAAGAAAGAGCCTGTCGCATGCTCTGAACATGAAGGCAGTTGCTCGCAAAGTAGCTGCTGAAATGGGGAAAAATTATAATGAAGTGAATTTTATTGTAGTCCACCTGGGAAGCGGCATATCTGTTGCTCCCCACCAAACAGGCCGGATGGTAGATGTAAATAACCCAATGAGCGGAGGTCCTTTTGCTACTGATCGTTGCGGTGGACTACCTTCTGCGGAATTGGCAGAACTATGTTTTTCGGGTAAGTATACCCGGGAACAAATGCTCTCCAAGCTTTATAAAGAGGGTGGCCTCTATTCCTACTTTGGCACTAAAGATGTCCGAGAAGTGGAAAAATTTGCTGAGCAAGGAAATAAGAAGGCAGAGCTGGTTTTAGAGGCAATGGCTTATCAAACAGCCAAAGAGATAGGTGCCATGGCTACTGTGTTACAGGGAAAAGTGGACAAGATTATTTTAACAGGTGGCATCGCTTATTCCGACTTTATAACCTCGAAAATTATTAGCCGGGTTAATTGGATTGCTCCGGTTGTCATTAAGCCTGGAGAGGAAGAACTTTGTGCACTAGCAGCAGGTGCCCTGCGAGTGTTAAAAGGGGAAGAAAGGGTTAAAGAATATGCTTAACTAATAAATCTGGTTCATATATAATAGTTCGCTGGTTTTAAACCAGCTGTGCCCAATAAATAAGCTAAGAATAGTTAGGATTTTAATCTGACAATTTTAATCTTAATCGCTATTAGCCAGGTAGCTTTTTGCTCACCTGGCTTTTATGTCTAACCGGTTGGAATTGGGTTGTAGAAGGGAAATTTTCTAAATTTGTTTTCACAGTTTATTGTAAGTGTATGTTGTTTATGTTATTATTAATATTGAAATGTGGAGAACAACTTGATAATCTTGAGGCCTCTAGCTAAGCTAAGGACGATAGGTATAAAAGTTATTCCGCTTTTTGATGAATTTAAGCTTAGGAGGCTTCAGAATGCAAGGAAAAGTTAAATGGTTTAACTCCGAAAAAGGGTATGGATTTATTGAAAGCCGTGAGGGTGGAGATGTTTTCGTCCACTATTCCGCTATCCAGGGGAATGGTTTTAAAACACTGGAAGATGGTCAAAGTGTAAAATTTGATATAGTCCAGGGAAACCGGGGACCTCAAGCAGCTAATGTAACCGTTATGTAGTAAAGGGTATTTTAGGGAGAGTATTTCCGTACTGGAAATGCTCTCCCTTTTTACTTGAAAAAAGCAAGTGCAAGCTAACCAGGGCTTACACCCACGTGGAGGCTAGGTGCAAGCCCAGTTTTTTATATTTGCTTTATTATTAAGAATGTTAATTAGCAAAAATGTAGATTATAGTTAAAAATGTAAAAGGAGAATAATTTGCTATGCCAACTTTTTATGAACTAAACCTAAGTCACCCTGTGCTTCGGGCTATCTCCAGCATGGGGTTTGAAGAAACTACACCTATTCAGGAAAAGACAATCCCCTTAATAATGAAAGGACGGGATATTATCGGACAGGCCCAGACCGGAACCGGCAAAACAGTCGCTTTTGGCATTCCCTTAGTAGAAAAAGTGGATGCAGGTACAGAAGCTGTCCAAGGGTTAGTTATAACCCCTACCCGGGAATTGGCTGTCCAGGTTGCTGAAGAATTAAATAAAATTGGGCAGTTTAAGGGAGTTCGTGCTTTACCTATTTACGGCGGGCAGGATATTAACCGGCAAATCAAAGCACTTAAAAACCGATCCCACATCATCGTGGGCACTCCAGGGCGCTTAATTGACCACTTCAAAAGAAAAACCATCCGACTTGAGCAGGTGCAAATAACTATTTTAGATGAAGCCGATGAGATGTTAAATATGGGGTTCATTGAGGATGTGCAGACAATTCTGCGGCATATCCCTAATCTGCGGCAAATATTGCTTTTCTCTGCCACAATGCCTGAACCCATTCGGAATTTAGCTCAGCAGTTTATGCAGAATCCTGAGTTAATTAGTATAACAACAAAAGAAGTGACTGTGGCCAATACGGAGCAAAACTATATCGAAGTTAAAGAAAACGAGAAATTTGATGTTCTATGCCGGTTGCTGGACATTCAATCCCCGGATTTGGCAATTGTGTTTGGCAGAACCAAACGGAGGGTTGATGAACTATCGGAAGCCTTGACAAAGCGCGGGTATTCCTCTGAAGGCCTTCATGGTGATTTGACTCAGGCTAAGCGAGACACCGTATTAAGGCATTTTAGGGAAGGCACGATCGAGATACTGGTCGCAACTGATGTGGCAGCCAGGGGGTTGGATATCAGCGGGGTTACTCATGTTTATAATTTTGACATTCCACAGGATCCGGAAAGCTATGTGCACCGAGTTGGCCGCACCGGGAGGGCGGGTAAAACAGGCTTGGCTATAACTTTCGTAACTCCCAGGGAGATCGGGCAATTGAAACTAATTGAACAGGTAATAAAACGCAGAATAAGACGTAAACCTGTTCCTACACTAACAGAGGCCATAGAAGGTCAGCAGCGATTAACTGTAGAGAAGTTGCTGAAGGCAATTGAAGCGGGAGATAATCTGCAATATGTAGGGCTGGCTGAGGAATTGTTAGTGGAAGTCGATTCTGTTTCTCTTTTATCCGCCGCTTTAAAACTGCTGACAAAAGAAACTGGCGTTACTCCGGTGAAATTAACTGAAGAACCCCCTATTTGGAAGAAGGTAAAAAATAAGAGGGCTTTCCAGCCGGCGGATGGTAAAAAACGCTCGGGAAGTAGATCCTATACGCGTAAGTAGCTTTAGACTGTAAAACATTAATTTCGTTACTGGCAAATGCTTGCTGCCAGTTTTTTTTTTTTTTATGTCTTAAATTTTTATTTGAGTAGATTTCAAGTGACTAAACCAGAAATCCCCGAAAGGAGTGAAGTCACTTGTATATTCTACAACAAACTATGCCTATTCTTTGGGTTACGAAGTTATTGTGATTGAAGATTGTTTCTCTTCCAATGCACCGGAAATTCAAGCGTTAAACATAAGAGATATGGCTAACATGGGTGCCACTATTATTAGCGTTGCAGATTATCTCAAGCTACTACCGCATGTACACCGTAAACGTACTGGAGAACGTATACGTCACTAAATGTTGGCAAATCCCGTTACCCTTGAATCCAATTGAGTCTTTGGGCGACGGTAGTGTGGGTTGGACTGACAGATGGTAGTTATTTTTTTTTTTTCTAAGAAGGAAATTTTTAAAATACATAGAATTATTCATTATAATCAGAACTATGTTCTTATTTTAAGGACGAAGAAGGGAATGTATCAATGGTTTCGAAAAAGACTGCAAAGCTGGAAACAGGGGATAGGCTGCTGATGCTTTTGGAATGCTTTACTTTAAGCAAACCCGAATGGGGTGTTACAGAACTAAGTGAAAAATTGGGCTTATATAAGAGTGTAGTGCATCGCATGCTAGTAACTCTTGAAAATAGAGGTTTTGTTTCCCAAAATCCTGTTACAAAAAAATATGGGTTAGGTTTGAAGGTATTTGAATTAGGTATGGTTGTGGCCGGTCAAATGAATTTACGGAATGTTGCCAAACCTATTATGGAAGAACTTGCCAAACAAACTGATGAAACTGTTATTTTGGAAGTGGTAGATGGGTTTCATGGCTTGTGCATAGAGAAGGTGGAAAGCTCCCAAAGCATGAAATGTACTTCGCAAGTTGGCAAACGAGTGCCCCTTCATGCCGGTGCACCTACAAAAATATTAATGGCATATCTCCCCGCTGAAAAAATTGAACAGATTATCGAGCAAGGACTGCAAAAATTTACCGAGTCGACTGTTACGGAACCGGATATACTGCGGAATCAGCTGGAAGAAATTCGCCAAAAAGGTTACTGTATATCTAATGGTGAACTTGACCTTGGCTCCCTGGGGATAGCATTTCCAATCAGAAATCACGAAGGTAAGGTCATAGCAGCTATAAGTGTAGTTGGACCAGAGTTTAGAGTCGCGGACAAAATAAACCAGTTTCTGTTGTATTGCCAATCTGCTGCTGCTGCCATTTCGCAACAATTAGGGGGCATGTAGTTTTTTTTACCTATGAGAAAGAACAATGTCCCTTAAATAAGAACGGAAAGGAGGTCAAGTCGTTTCTAAAATTAAGGGACAGGTGAAAATCAAAGAATGCTAATATTCCAAGGAGGGATATATATGGCAAGCTCAAATGAGCGTACTTTGCTAGACAGGTGTAAAGAAGAGTACAGGGTTTATATTGTGGCATTTTTGATTGTGATTATTGCGGAACTCATAGGTACTCACAAGTTTAAAATAGGACCGGGGATGATGGTAATTTTCCCCATGTTCTATGGTCTTATTTTCGGAACTCTTCTTGGCCCTAAGCTACTTGGCTTTTTCAAAATGGAGGAGGTAAAAGCGGCTTCTCCCCTTGTATTGGTGGCAATTACGCCTTTTATGGCAAAGTTGGGTATATTGGGGGGAGCAAACCTTTCGAAATTGGTAGCGGTAGGACCGGCTTTAGTGTTACAGGAATTAGGTAATTTAGGCACCATTTTTTTTGCTTTACCCGTGGCCATAATGTTAGGCCTAAAAAGGGAAGCTGTTGGAGCCACTCATTCTATCTGCAGGGAAACGAACCTTGGCTTAATTACTCACGTATATGGTCCAGATTCCGAGGAAATGAGGGGAGCTCTTTCCATCTATGTAATCGGTTATATTATTGGGACAATCTATATAGGTTTTTTAGCCAGTCTAGTGGCGTCTACGCAACTGTTCCATCCCTTTGCTCTTGCCATGGCCTCAGGTGTGGGCAGCGGTAGTATGATGGCAGCTGCCTCAGGGGTATTGGCTAATATTTATCCTCAATTTTCTAATGACATTCTAATGCTTGCCGGAGCCAGTGACATGCTATCCGGCCTGGATGGTATTTACGTAGGGCTTTTCCTTGCTTTGCCAATCGCCAATAAATTGTACGATTGGTTGGAGCCTAAAATAAGTCCAAAGAAAAGCTTAAAGGTAGGTGTTGAAAAGTGAAATATCGGGATTGGATATTTTTATTGACAATTACTTCGCTAATAACCATTCTTTCTAATCTAATTGGTTATAAAACTCCAATTAGCGAGTCTATACCCGGTGTTTTAATATTGGCAGGCATTGCATTGGCCGGGGTGATTTTAGGTAAAGTAATACCTCTAAAATTACCCATGATCTTATATGTTTCCATGTTAGGATTACTTTTGGCAAGCCCTGTTTCCCCGGTATCTAAGGCGGTGATTGAGTATACTTCCAAAATTTCATTTATGGCCCCTGTTACGGTAGTGGGTGCCTTTGCAGGAATCTCTATGGGGAAAGATTTTCAAACTTTTAAAGAGCAGAGTTGGAGAATGTTAATTGTTGGGATTCTGGTCTTTACCGGTACCTTTGTTTTGTCGGCAATCGTTGCGCAAGTTGTATTATCTTTAACAGGTGCAATTTAAACAGTATGGGGGATTTTAAATGAAATGTGACATTTTGATTAAAGACTGTGCGCTGATGACACCCGAGCTGAATATTGTCGAGGGTCAAGCTGTAGCAATCACAGACACTAAAATTGCGGAGATTGGACCAAGCACAGAGTTAACTGCAAAATATGGAGCGGAAACCATTATTTCGGGCAAGGGCAAACTTCTTATGCCCGGCTTGGTAGATGCCCATACCCATACCTGTCAGCAGTTGCTTCGGGGCAGAACAATGGATGAATATCCCATGGTGTGGGCCCGGATCCTGGTTCCTTTTGAAAGTAATTTAAACGAAGAAGATGTATATTACAGCGCACAGCTTAGCTGTCTGGAAATGATTAAATCGGGAACCACTGCCTTTGCTGATTCAGGCGGCCTGCACATGCCTAAAGTTGTAGAGGCAACAGTCGAGTCAGGAATGAGGGCTGCAATTACCCGGTCTACGATGGATATGGGAGCTTTCATTCCCGATAGCATGAAGGATACTGCTGATACAGCTATAAAGAAAATTGAGCAGTTATATGATAGTTACCATGGTGCCGGTGAAGGCAGGATTAGCATTTGGTTTGCTATCAGGCAAGTGATGACATGTTCTCCGGAACTCATTCGGATGGTGGGCGAAAAAGCAAAGGAATACCAAACCGGTATCCATGCTCATCTGGCTGAACATCGGGACGAAGTCAGTTTTTGCCTACAGAAGTACCAAAAAAGGCCTGCTGAATACCTGGATTCCTTGGGCGTTTTAGGGTCCAACTTACTCACTGCCCATAATGTGGCTTTATCTGAGAGCGAAGTAGAATTGCTCAAAGAACGAGATGTAAAGATTGTCCATTGCCCGCGCAGCAACTTTGGAAATCATGGATTTCCCAAAACCCCGCGCATGGTACAATTAGGGATGTCCATAGGAATTGGAAGTGACGGGGCAGCCGGCGCAAGTTTAAGTTTATTTGATGAGATTAGGGTTTTTCGCTCGGGCATTCATGCTTTTTGGGGAATACCAATTTTTGACCCGGTAGTTCTTCCTGCCAAGGAATTAGTCAAAATGGTTACATTAGGTGGAGCCCGTGCGCTGCTTTTGGAAAATGAAATAGGGGCCATTGAGGTAGGGAAAAAAGCGGATCTTATTCTGATTAACATTGATCAGCCGCATATCAGTCCGACGCACAATCTGATAAACACCTTAGTGGAAGCCGTAACCGGTAATGATGTACAGGATGTGATCATTGACGGTAAAGTGGTGATGAAAAACAGAGAAGTGTTGACCATTGATGAGGAAAGAGTTTTATATGAAAACAAGAAAAGAATAAAATCAATAGCTGCAAAAGCCGGTATTTAGCTTGTTTTAAGGCGCTTTTCAAGTGGAAAAGCGCCTTTCGCTCTGTGTTATTCGTATGTTTTATTTTACTTCTATGAGCTCATAATCTCTTGTACCCAAGCCAAGTTCTTCCCCATACTCAAGCTGCAGTTCCCCTCTGGTTTTAGGGTGAATTGCTTTGAATTTATCCTCGCCGGGGTTGATTCCATGCCCTTTGTCGCCAAGGAAACTCGACAAGTGGCCTGTCTGACTGTTTACAAGATCGAAACTGGCCTGATCGATGGCAACAGGATCAAAGGAAGCCAGTACTCCTATGTCGGGGACAATTGGCGCATCACTCCAAGGAACGCAGTCGCAAAGAGGTGTAACATTAATTACAAAATTCATAAAAGCAATTTTTTCTTTTTTGGTAATATAAGCTCCATAAGCATATTCCGTCATTCTTTCTATAAACTTATCCATTTCCGTTCCCCACTGGGGCTTAATGACATCAAACGTACAAACTGAAATACATTCCCCGCAGCCGATACATTTATCAGGATCTATGTATGCAGCCCCATCGACCATTGTAATAGCTTCTTCCGGGCAATTTTTGAGGCACATTTTGCAGGCTCTGCAGTCTGCTTCAACTTTAGGCTGAACAGTAGAATGCTGCTGCTGTTTACCTGCCGCCGGCGCGCCGCCCATTGCAAGATTTTTAATAGCTCCACCGAATCCTGCAATTTCATGTCCTTTAAAATGGGACAGCACGATCATCGAATCAGCACGGACAACATTGGATGAAATTTTTACCGAGTCAAAATGCTTTTTGTGTATGGCAACATCAAGGGAATCTTTACTGTATATGCCATCAGCAATTACAATTGGGGCATTGACAACAGAATACGCAAAGCCGTTTTCTATTGCGGTAATAAGGTGATCAACCCCATTGGAGCGACTGCCTTTATAGAGTGTATTGGAATCAGTTAAGAATGGTTTGCCTCCGCTCGACTTTACTTTATCCACAATTTGCCTAACATAGATAGGGCTGATATAGGCATTATTTCCTTTTTCACCAAAGTGCACTTTTATAGCTGTAAGGTCATTTTCTGAGATGATGTTTTTAAAACCGGCTATATCAAATAGTTTTGAAACTTTGGAGGAAATGCTCTGGGAGGCTTTTGTAGCTCTCATGTTGCAAAAATATACCTTTGATTTCATTTACTTTAACTCCTCTCTAAATATCAAAGTAATAAAAATAAAAGGGCAAATTGCCAGGAACTAGAATTATTATATATTGCCGGTTTAATAATTGCAAAAGCTAGTATTAACACCTTTTCCCCGGACTGCTCTGGGCAATTTATTTTTTCCAGAGTTTTTTTAGTGTGTCAAAGTTTTGAATCCTAGCTTCACTTATTGGATTGATGGCTGTTCTCTGCATTTGCCTAATTAATTCAGGAAAAAATTCAGGTAAAAATTTGTTTGCAAAGGTCTATTGTAAGTTAATCCTGTTGAACACTATGTTTATATGTTTAAGGCAATGGGCTTTGCGTCCTTATTAAATTTCGGAGTAGTACATTTTAATCAGGCAGGGCAAGGACGCTTAGCCATTTTTTCACCTGCCGGTCAGTTTAATAAGGAAAATATTGCTGGTGACAAATGTTTTTACGGATTAGAAAAGTGATTATTTATTTATTGTAGTTTTCAGCATATTAAACGCTTACAGCAACCAATGAAATTAAAACAAAAATGACTTTAAAAAAGTCAAAAATGATTTATTAAACTTAATTTTTGTTACTGGTGCGAGCTGAACTCCTAATATGTACTGGTCTGTTAAACATGGCACGGTTTTTGCATTAAATGATCATGGCACACGGCTTTTGCAGTAAAAGTTTTTTCAGTATATCAACCCTATGAATTGTCGGAAAAAACAGAATTGCAGAAAAATACCAGGCGGATTATAGCATTGTGACACTATGATTTAGGGGATTGGTAAGCTGAGTTAGTTTCAAAAACAGCAATTATGTTATGAAGGGAGGTTGGTGCTTAACCAATTTATACTGATTTACCTTATTAAGAAATAAATAAAGAACGGTTAGGAGGATGCAAGGTGAAAAAACAGTTCAACAAAAGTATTAAAATTGTTGTATTGTTCATTTTTTTATTAGCATTGTTGGTGCCAACAGCGGCCTGGGCTGAAAATGCCGGGGTTAAGATTGTGGTAGGACCAACCCCTATCATTAACGGCAGTGCCCTGGGGGCTAACGACCTGACTATGTTCAACGAAAACTTAGCCATTTCGATTGCAGTGGACACGGCGCCACCTTGGGGGGTGCCGAAAGGAAGTATATTGGATGCCGCCGTTATTCAAAATGGTGCGATGCAATCAGAATAAGATTACGTTGATTGATTTTCTTCCTAATGCATGGGCGGCTTGGCCAAATACTTACCAAAAGGTAACTATTGCAGAAAACACGCCGGAACGTGGCGTAATCAAAGTAGAACGTGATTATAATGAAATACGGCTGGTCACCACCTATACTTTAGAAAAAGGAAGTAAGTACGTTAAAATAAAAACAGTAGCTACAAATCCACCGGAGGGCAAGGTTTACAAGGATTTATATCCAGGCTACTCGTTCTGTACCACGGGTGGCTACATGTTTGGGCCATACGGTTTAAGCAGTGCAAAAAACGATTTAGGATACAATGAAGTGAATGAACCATATGGCAAATATGTTCTCGGTTACGATGAGGGTTACGCCATTGGAATGCACTTTGCTAACGCCAACTTTCATGACGGTGGAACCGGATGGAAGGACCTTTACCAAAAAGTTACTTTCAGTCCAGGCGAGGAGAAAGTATTTGAATCTGTAGTACAGTTTGAACCGGGCGCCAGCACTTCTCCGTTCTTAAAGACTGCAGCTGAGCAAAAAGGCGATTCTTTTGGTACAATTTCCGGCACAATTCAGCCAAAGGGTGCGACCATTGTAGCCAACCCTATCTTGGTGGTGGAAAAGAATAACCAGCCCCTGGCCTGGGTAGTCGGTAAGGATGGATTGTATTCCATCGATTTGCCTGAAGGGGATTATACTGTATATGCGGTTGCGAAAGATTACTCACCTTCTGTTAAGGTACCTGTTACGGTAGTTAAAGGACAGAACCTCAAAAAAGATTTTTCGGATCTTTTGGCCGCCAGTAATGTTGCGGTTACAGTAACCGGGAAGGATTCCCAAATTCCCGTGAATGCCAGGATTAAGGTAACAGGAGGCACACCTCCGGTAGTTGGTTTTCTGGGTGCCAGCACGTTTTTTACTGATCTAAAGAATCCAGGTATCGCCAATTTTAAGCTGGTCCCGGGCGATTATCAATTAGAAGTTACATCCGGGGAAAAATTCTTGACAAGGAAACAAGTTATCCCTGTCGTAATTAAGCCTGGAGAGGACATTCAAGTTAAGGCCGAAATTCAGACGCGCTTCTACCCCAGCGTATACGGCTGGTTTAGCAGTGATTTGCACCACCATTCCAACATCCTTGATGGTATAACTGACCCTACTGCTTTGGTGCAGTCGCAGCTTGCTTCAAGGTTGGATTTTACTTTTGTCAGCGATCATGATTCTATTAAAAATAACAAGGAAATCAGCGATATTTCCTCGACTAGAAAAGTACCCAGCATTTCAGCTGTGGAGGTCTCTCCAATATGGGCTCATTTTGTTGTGCTGCCCTTAGATTTTACGAAGCCACTGGCTATTGACCCTACAGGTACTGCAACGGAAATTATAAATCAGGCTCATCAGGCCGGTGCGGTAATTTCGCTTGCCCATCCTTACATTGCTTACGGATATTTTTACAGCGCAGAAGCCGACAAGATTCCTGGGGGGTATGATCCTAATTTTGATTTGATTGAGCTTCAATCCACAAAAGTTACTAGCAAAGGTAACAGCCCCGATGAAAAAACGTTGGCAAAAGTCTGGAGTCTCTGGAATGAAAGTTTGGACAGCAAATACAAAAAATACTATTTAACCGGTGGCACTGACACCCATGATGTTTGGAATTCAGTATCAGGCAGAATTAGGACCTATGCTTATATCAAGGGTGAACCGACTCCGGAAGGCTATATCAATGCTTTGAAAGCCGGCAACTCCTACGTGACAGAAGGCCCGTTAGTAGAAACAAGCAAAATGTTCGGGGAAACTTTTACGGTTGAAAAAGGCGGCAAGTTCACAATAAGAATTCAAGCGCTGGCAGTAGACGGGGTAAAAAAAGTTATGGTAATCAGCGAAGGAAAAGTAGTTGCCTTGCGCAATTTTGAAGGCAAAACAGACAAGGAACACATGACTTTTGCACTTTCTCCGGAAGGGACAACATGGTACTCGTTTATCGTGGAAGATGTTAACGGCAACCGTGCCGTTACTAATCCCGTCTGGGTCAATGTTGTATCCAAGTAAACATCAAGCTTAAAAAGTAAACAATCAGTACTTATTAAACCCTGGTGTGGCAAACTGCTGCTACCAGGGTTTTTTTGTCCGTCTGTTTATGGAAAAATCTTTGGAAACAAATTTTAGAGAAAAAAATTTTTTTTAAAATTTTTTTTAAACCCTTGACTATTTAACAGGGGTAAATTATTATAAAGATGTAAATGAAAATATTTATCAACAAGGAGGGCTATCAAATGTTTATGAACGACAAATTTGCACAAAAATTAATTGAAAGGGAGGTAAAGGAATACGGAGAATTAAATAAAATACTGCATGATAAAGGTCATAAAAACATTAAAATGGAAATTGTAAAAGACTTCAGAAAGTAGGTTGGTCTGTGATAATTAATATCAATATATTCGCGTTTGGCCATAACCTTAGGCAATGTTTAAGGGGTTATGGCTTTGTTTTTACCACTGGACATTTCTACAGGATTTAATTTTTGACTATTGCAGCGTGGCATTGCATAATTAAATAGTAGAGCGCTGAAAAACTATTTGGGAGAAAAAAATATGGCTGTTTTAACGCTGGCTTCCTCGGAGAACTATATCCTGCTGCCCGGCGGGATACTTGATATCTCTTCCGGTTGCTTAATAACCGGCAAGGCGGTAGTGATTAAGGAAGGCCGAATTAATGAGTTGGTTGAAAAAAGTGAAATCGGCGAGCTAACCCGACGCGGGAAGTTTAAAATCATAGATTTGCAAGGCCTAGTCCTTTTGCCGGGACTGGTTGACTGCCATGTACACCTGGCAATAGACGGTACAGGTTTTCAAAAGGCAATGTGCCGCTGGGAAAATGACGAGGCGATGGCAGAAAACATATCCCAATCTATACGTGCATACTTGCAGCATGGCATAGTAGCGGTCAGAGACGGTGGGGACAAAGAATGTATAGGGCTTAAAGCAAGGGACCAATTTCCCAATGAACCCTCCCCTATAGTGCGGGCCAGCGGATTTGCCATCCGTAAGGAAGGGTATTACGGCTCATTTCTGGGGGAAGGGATAAAAGAAATAGCGGAGGTAAAAACCAGAATAAAAAAATTGATACAGCTGGGGGTAAACCAAATCAAAGTACTGGTTTCCGGTATAGTCAGCTTTAAAGAATACGCCAAAGTGGGGGCAATCCAGTTCACTCTGCAGGAGCTAAAAACAATTGTAGAGATATCCCATAACTATGGGCTGAAAGTAATGGCCCATGCCAGCTCTGACCATGCTGTAAGGACTGCCATTGAAGCCGGTGTAGATTCCATCGAACATGGCTATTTTAGCAGCGAAGCGTCACTGGAACTGATGGCGGAGAGGGGAATCCCCTGGGTACCGACGGTAGTACCTGTTTATATGCAGACCTTAGAGCCGTGGAAGCATGCTTTTTCTTCCGAGCAGTTTAATATAATTGAGCGGACCTATAAACTCCAGCTGGAACGGATTGCGAAAGCGGCTTCTCTAGGTGTTATGTTAGGTATAGGGACCGATGCCGGCGCCGCAGGCGTTATGCACGGGGAATCCTACTTTCAGGAACTAAAGCTTTTTAAAGCTGCGGGTCTTCCTAATTTAGCCATACTCCAGGCGGCAATTTTAAACGGAGCGAAAATAATAGGTTTGGAAAATGAACTGGGGGCTATCAGGCCGGGGAAGAAGCCATTGCTGATAGCCGTTTCCGAAAATCCGTTGAAAAACCCCCAAGCCCTGCAGCATGTAGAATTAATGATTTGTTTACACTAAGACTTGGCGCAAGCCAAGTTTTCTTTATTTTATAAAAGCTATTCAAAAATGGCGAAATAAGGACGAGAGGCAAGATTTAACAATAAAAATCTGGTGAAACTGAGCTAAATAAGCCAGCATGCTGCCAGGATATGGCGGCATAATTGGAAAACTTGTGCTATATTTTAAGTAATAAGTAATAAGTATTACTAAGTTGGGTGCATGAACATGCTGATTATACCGAAAATTGATACAGAAGAACTGTCAATAAAAGTACGGAAAACTCTTTTAGCCATGTTGCGGGAGGGAGTCTTTGCCGAATCGGGCAAGCTGCCGCCCGAAGAGGTTCTTGCCCAGAGCATGGGAATCAGCCGTACTGTACTGAGAGATGTGCTGGCTAGTCTTGAAAGCGAAGGTTTTATTACAAGGCGCCGGGGTATAGGAACAATAATTAACCAGCATGTTTTGAATGTAACATCCAGGTTGGACCTGGAAGCAGAATTTTTGGAGATGGTGAGTGAAGCTGGTTATGAGCCCCAAATTGCCTTTGTCAACGTGAATTCTGTCCCGGCGGATGAGGAAGCTGTTAAACGATTTGGGATCCGGCCCGGAGAAAAGGTGCTGGTTGTGGACCGGCTTGTGCTGGCCGATGGTATTCCGGCAATCTACTGCATTGACCATATTCCCGAAAATCTCATCGTTAGCGAATACAGTCTGGAAGAGCTGAATGCGCCGATCTTTGAATTTTTGGAGAAACGCTGCAGGACAAAGGTGGAAATGGACTTGACAGAGATCCAGCCTTGCCTGGCCGATGATTCGCTATCCCAAATTTTTGGCATAGATAAAGGTTTACCTCTGCTATTCCTGGATGAAATGGGATACAACCTGGAACAAAAACCTGTTCTTTGGTCCAAAGAATATTATCGTAATGGCATATTCCATTTAACGGTTTTGAGGCGTAAAATTTGAAGGCAATCCGAGGTGAAGAAGATGTTGGAACGAGACCTGTTTTATCTTAGAAAGGCCATCGAGGTTTCCCGCAAAGCAAGGGAGCACGGGAATACACCTTTTGGCGCCATTTTGGTGGATAGCTCCGGTACTATTTTAATGGAACAAGAAAATATTGAGGTCACGGAACACGATTGTACCGGTCACGCTGAGGCTGCCCTGATGCGCCGGGCTTCACGGGCATATGACAAAGGTTTTCTTTGGACATGTACTCTTTACACCAGCGCGGAACCTTGCGCCATGTGTTCCGGCGCCATTTACTGGGGGAATGTGGGCAGGGTGGTCTACGGTCTTAGTGAAGAAAGACTCTTGGCATTAACAGGAAATAACCCTCAGAATCCTACTTTCATGCTTCCTTGTCGTGAAGTTTTTGCCAGGGGACAAAAAAATATCACAGTGGTCGGTCCCCTGCTGGAAGACGAAGCAGCTGCAGTGCATGAGGGGTACTGGAAATAAGAAAATAAGCGAGGTGATGGTGTGAAAGAGCAACTGCAAGCACTTGTACAAGAGCTACGGACCGCTTCCGGACAAGAACCCGCAGACCTGCACGTCACAAATGTTCACATCTTGGATGTATTCACAGACACAGTTTATCCCGGTTCACTGGTTATTAAAAACGGAAAAATAGTTGCCATCAATCCCGGTTGGCACGTCCAAGCCCGGGAGTCATTCGACGGGCAGGGAATGTATGCCGTACCTGGTTTTATGGATGCCCACGTCCATATCGAAACAACTCTTCTAACCCCTGAAGCCCTGGCCAGTGCTATAGTGCCCTGGGGGACCACCACAATGTTTGTAGATGCCATGGAAATTGCCAATGTTGCAGGACTGGAGGGCCTAAAGGCTTTAGTACACAATAATGCCAGCCTGCCTTTCCGCATTTATCTTGAAGTTCCATCCCGGGTCCCGACTGCGCCAGGTTTGGAAACTACCGGCGGTGTGCTGGGGGTGGAAGAAGTAACAGAGCTGTTAGGATCGGATCTGGCCGCAAGTCTCGGAGAGTTAGACCCGTCCAAGGTTTTAAGTAGTAGGGAAGAATACCTGGCTAAAATTTTAAGCGCCCGGGCTAACGGCAAGGTATGTAACGGGCATGCCATCGGCTTAGACTGGGACAAGTTAAATGTTTATGCTGCAGCTGGCCTCTCCGACTGCCATGAATCTGTAGTCTACGAAGAGCTGTTCGAACGGCTGCGTTTAGGCATCAAAGCTTTAATCAGGGAGGGCAGCACCGAGCGTAATTTAGAAGAATTAATGAAAGGGGTCATAGCTCATAACTTGCCTACCGAAAACCTGCTTTTCTGCACAGACGACAAACACGTGAACGACATTTTTGCAGAAGGGCATATCAGCTATAACATTCAAAAGGCTATTGACTTAGGGCTAGAACCAATTACAGCCATAAAAATGGCTACCATAAACATCGCCAAGCATTTCCGGCTTGACCATCAAATTGGTGCAATTGCCCCTGGCCGTTATGCCGACTTGGTGTTGCTGGAAAGTTTGGAACAAATTAAACCCGTTTATGTTTTTAAGCAGGGCCAGCTGGTAGCCGAGCGGGGGCAGCTCAAGAAAGAATTGACCGGTAAGTATCCGGAATTTTTGAATTCTACCGTTAAACTTTCGCCTGACTTTAAGCCTGCTGACTTTGCTGTTCCTGCTTCCGGTAAACAGGCAAAAGTGAGGGTGATCAACCTCTATCCCGATCAGATTATCAATTTTACCACCGAAGAATGGTTGGAAATCAAAAACGGCCAAGTGCAGATAGATGTAGAAAAAGATATTTTAAAGCTGGCCGTGGTTGAAAGATACGGGAAAAACGGCTGGGTAGGTGTGGGCTTTGTCCGCGGTTTTAAGTTGAATTCTGGGGCTTTAGCCTCCTCGGTTTCCCATGACCACCATAACATCGTGATTGTGGGTACCAACGACCAGGATATGTATTTGGCCGCCAGGGAAATTGAAAGAAACCAGGGAGCTTTTGTAGCAGTGCGGAACGGGAAAGTCCTAGGCACTTTGCCCCTGCCTATCGCAGGTTTAATGAGTCCTCTGCCGGCTGTTCAGGTCATGGAGCAAATCAATAAGTTGAACGAAGTGGCTAAAGTTTTAGGCACCGATTTACCGGCGCCTTTCATGACTCTTTCTTTTGTATCTTTGCCTACTGTACCTGAACTTGGTTTAACTGATCAGGGGCTCATTGATGTGTTGGGGCATTGTGTGATACCCGTGATCATAGAGACTGCATAATGGGGGAAGGAAATGCAGGGAGTAATTGGGTATTCTGTACTTCGAATAGATGCGGTAAGTAAAGCCACAGGACAGGCGTTGTATGCTAGTGATTATAGTTTTCCAGGCATGCTGCATGTGAAATTAGTCAGATCAACTGAGGCCCACGCACTGATCAACAAAATTGATACAGACGCTTTGCAAGGTGTCCCTGGAGTCTACTGTTTTACGGCCAGAGATTTGGTGAAAAACAGCCATGGCAATATTTTAAAGGACCAGCCGGTTTTAGCCTGGGATAAAGTAAGGTTTTACGGGGAACCGGTGGCAGTGATTGCGGCGGACAGCCCGGAAAAAGCTGAGGAATACGCTAAGATGGTCAAAGCGGAATACAAGCCTTTAGGCATCGTTGCCGGTCCCGAGGAGGCAATGCTGGCAGAAAGTCCGAAAATACATGACGGTGGAAATGTACTCCAGCACATTTCCTTTGCCAAAGGTAACGTACAAGAAGCTTTAGAGCAAAGCCACCTGGTCCTGGAGGATACATTTACTTTGCCCGTAGTGGACCATTTATATTTAGAGACAGAAGCGGGAGTATCTTTTCTGGATGAGAATGGTGTTTTGAATATAATTGCAGGCACGCAAAATCCTTTTTACGACCGGGAGGAAATATGCCGCTGTCTGGGGATACCTCCTGAAAAAGTCAGGGTTAAAACTGCCAATACCGGCGGTGGTTTTGGCGGTAAAGACGGGAATACCGTACAGCTCTTTCTGGCTCTTGTCACCTGGAAAACAGGGAGGCCGGCCAGGCTGGTTTTCACGCGGGAAGAGTCACTGGTTGCTTCATATAAAAGACATGCAGCAAAAATTAAGGTTAAAATAGGATTTACCCCGGCAGGTGAAATTACCGCCTACCAGGCCGGTATTTATTTCGATACAGGAGCTTACGCAGCCCTGGGTCCGGCCGTTCTTGGACTAGGTGTGGAACACGCTGCCGGTCCGTATATTATTCCAAACGTGGAGCTGAATGGATACCTCTGCTATACCAACAAGCCTCCGGCCAGCGCCATGCGGGGCTTTGGCGCTCCCCAGACAGCTTTTGCCACTGAAACCCTGTTAAACAAGGCGGCAAAAATGCTCAAGATAGACCCTGTGGATTTGCGTTTGAAAAATGCCCTGGTTAAAGGGGCGGAAGGCTCTTTGGGGCAACCCATGGGGCATGCGGTGGGGTTAAAAGAGGCACTGCAGATTTTAAAAGACTCACCCCTTTGGCAGGAAAGGAGCACCAATAAAGACCCTCATATAGGCTATGGCATGGCTGCCGGTTACTTGAGCTGCGGCATGGGCAAAGGTATTCCTGATCAGGCCAGGGTGGAAATAGAAGAACTGCCAGGGCCAAACTACCAGGTCAAAATAGGTACCGTAGAAATCGGTCAGGGCAGCAACACCCTGTTTGCCCAGTTAGCAGCGGAGGCTTTGGGTGTGCCCCTTTCTCAGATTACTGTAATTATGGGTGATACAGGGCTAACCCACGACTGTGGCTCCACTGCAGCTTCCCGTACAGGCTATATTTGCGGAAATGCGCTTTTAGCCGCCGTCCAGGACCTGAAAAAGCAGAAAGCGGCTGGGGTGGAAAATCCAAAAGGAATAGGGGAAGCGGTTTTTCCAGAGGTGGAGAAACCAGACCTTGGAATTGGTCTACCCCACAGCATGTATACTTTCATTGCCCAGGCCGTGAAGGCTAAAGTGGACCCGTTGTCAGGGGAAGTTAGGCTCCTCGATATTTTTGCCGTTACCGAAGCAGGGCGCGTTGTAAATCCTATGTCATTGGACGGGCAAATTCACGGTGGCATTGCAATGGGCGCGGGTTACTGCCTGACAGAAGAAATTAAGTTTACCAGGGGTTTACCAAGAGAGAACAATTTATCAACCTATCTGATACCTACTAGTTTAGACCTGCCAAACATCTCCAATAGGACTGTGGACAGCTACGAAGAATCCGGCCCCCAAGGCCTGAAAGGGGCTGCGGAAGTAGCAGCAGTCGCTATCGCACCAGCCATTACTGCAGCTATTAACGATGTTATCCCCGTGCCACTAAATGAACTCCCTGTTTCCAGACAAAAAATTGCTGAGTTTGTGAGCTCAAATAAGCAATAAAAATACCAGTTGAAAGTGAGGTGGTAGAATAGAAAAATCATAGCCAGTGAATCTCGTGTTTGGATCTCATTTTAAGGTTCAGAAGAAAAGGAGGTTCCATAATGAAGAAAAAAGTTAGTTTGTTGTTGGTTGCCATGTTAGTTGTCAGTTTGCTGGTGGCAGGCTGCGGGCAAAAAGAACAGACTGCGGGACAGGAGGGTGCCGGCGGGGGAGAGCAAAAAGAAAAGCCGTTAAAGGTAGCTTTGATTCTGCCGGGCAAAATCGACGATGTATCCTGGAATCAGGCTATGTACGAGGGTATGAAAGCTTTGGAAGAGGAATATAAAGGAAAAATTGAGGTTACATATACGGAAGAAGTGTATGAAGTTGCTGACATTGAGCCGGCATTGAGGGATTTTGCTTCGGAAGGGTATGATCTGATTTTCGGACATGGCTTCCAGTTCATGGAGCCGATAATTAAAGTAGCGGCTGAGTTTCCAAATACAAAATTTGCTTTGGGCACCGGGTTTAAAACATTGCCGAACACTGCTATTTACGATGTTAAGCTGGAAGACGGCGGGTATTTAATGGGAACGCTGGCAGGGTTATTAACCAAGACCAACAAGATCGGGGTTATTGGTGGCGCTGACGTTTCGGAAATCTACCGGGGACACGAAGCATTCAAATTTGCTGCTAAAAAAGTTAACCCCAACGTAGAAATTCAGGAACTTTATACCGGTGACTGGAGAGATGCTGCTAAAGCTAAGGAAGGCGCAATCTCCATGTATGATTCTGGCGTGGACATTATTTGGCATTCCGGCGACGGCATTGGCTTAGGTGTTGTAGATGCAGCTAAAGAAAAGAATAAATTAGCCTTAGGCAACGTGGCCGATCAGAATGTGCTTGCACCTAATAACGTTTTATCGGGTATTGTTTACAACTGGACTCCTGTAGTCAAACAGATTATTGATGATATTCTTAACGACAATTTCACCAACCGGGATAACAAGTACTACTGGCTCTCTGCAGCAAACGGCGGGGTAGTGGTGGCTCCGTTCCACGGGCTGGAAAGTCAAGTCCCGGATGACGTTAAAGCCAAGCTGGAAGAGGTCAAAAAAGGTTTAGCTGAAGGCACCATCGAGATGCCTAAATTTGACAAGTAATGTTAATACGGGGCCTGGGAGGCCAGGCCCTCCATCATTCCTCAGAGGTGAGGCTATGGATAACTTAGCTGTTCAGATGCAGGGGATTACCAAGGCTTTCAAAGGCGTAGTGGCAAATAACAGGGTGGACTTCAACTTGGCTATAGGATCTATTCACGGGCTATTAGGTGAAAATGGAGCCGGTAAGACTACCCTGATGAATGTACTTTACGGTCTGTACCAGCCTGAAGAGGGAAAAATTATCGTCAAGGGGTCAGAGGTGAAAATCGACAGTCCTTCCAAAGCCATGAGCCTGGGCATCGGTATGGTCCACCAGCATTTTATGCTGGTCCGGCCCATGACCGTGGTGGAAAATATCATGTTGGGGCTACCCTCCAAACGGGCTCCGTTTTTGGACACTAGCAATGTGGAAAAGACATTGCTGGAATTGTCACGTAAATATAAACTGCAAGTTGATCCAAAGGCCAAGGTTTGGCAGCTGTCAGTGGGTGAGCAGCAGCGCGTGGAAATCTTGTCTGCTCTGTACAGGGGCGCTGAGGTTTTGATTCTGGATGAACCAACAGCTGTGCTCACTCCTCAGGAAACAAAGGAGCTTTTCGAGGTCTTGCGGATGATGCGGCGGGATGGTAAATCCATCATCCTAATCAGTCACAAGCTGGAAGAGATTTTAACTATTGCCGATGAGGTGACGGTGCTGCGGGACGGGCACTTGGTAGGCCGGGCTAAGGTGACCTCGTCTACGACCAAGAGGGATTTAAGCAAGATGATGGTTGGCCGGGATGTGCTTTTTAATTTTAGTTGCCAGGAAACAGAGCCTGGGGACGTAAAGCTGGCGGTGGAAAATTTAAGGGCTGAAAATGATAAAGGCCTGCTGGCTCTCAACAATGTGAGCTTTTCAATCCGGTCCGGTGAAATTTTGGGTTTGGCAGGTGTGGATGGTAACGGGCAAAAGGAGCTGTGCGAAGTGCTCACAGGCCTCAGACCTGCGCTGGCTGGCAAGATCTTGCTGAACGGGACAGATCTGGTAGGTCTCAAACCTAAGGAGTTTATTACCAAAGGTATTGCCCATATCCCAGAAGACCGGCATAAGACCGGTTTGGCTATGAATTTAAGTTTAAGCAAAAATTTGATTATCAAAGAGTTTAACGGGCCTAAATTCTCCCGGAGAGGTTTATTGAACTTTAAAGCAATTAAAGCCAATGCAGAGAGGCTTTTAGCGGAATATAAGGTTAAGGCTACAGGTCACGAGGAAAAAGCCAAGAACCTTTCGGGTGGCAACCAGCAGAAGGTTATCTTGGCGCGGGAGATCAGTTCTTCCCCCCAGGTGCTCATAGCAAACCAGCCGACCAGGGGACTGGATATAGGGGCTACTGAATATGTAAGGCAAAAGCTTCTTGAACAACGGGCCCAAGGCGTGGCTGTGCTGCTGATTTCTGCAGATCTGGAGGAGATCATGCAGCTGTCAGACCGGATTGCAGTAATTTATGAGGGACGAATTATGGGTATTTTGGACAACAACGCTAGCATTGAAGAGATAGGTTTGTTAATGGCTGGCGTAGAAAGCGGGGGTAAGGAAGCATGCTGAAAATCAAGACTTATTTAAGAGGGGCTTTTGCCAGCCTGCTTCCCGCTTTGCTCACTATCGGCCTGGCTTTCCTGGTTGGGGCGCTTTTGCTGCTGCTTGCTGGAAATGACCCCTTACGGGCATATCAGACATTGTTTAGAGGAGCCTTTGGCTCTGCCCACCGCATGGCGGAGACGTTGGTCAAGGCCACGCCGCTCATGATTATGGCTTTAGGCACGTCCGTTGCTTTTAAAGCCCAAATCTGGAATATTGGCGGAGATGGACAATTTATCTTAGGCGCTATATTTGCCGTTTTTGTAGCCTTAAATTTTCCTTTGCCGGCAGTGTTGCTTTTACCGCTAACATTTCTGGCGGCATTCCTGGGCGGGGCATTGTGGGGCGGCCTTGTTGGGGTGCTGCGGGCCAAATTTAACGCCAACGAAGTGATCACTACCCTAATGCTCAACTATGTAGCTTTATATTTATTGGCCTGGCTGGTGCGGGGGCCTATGATTGATCCCAAGGGGCATGGTTTTCCTCAGACCCCGTTAATCGGCGAGGCTTTGCGTCTTCCCGTATTAATTCCCGGCACAAGACTCCATTTTGGTTTGATTATAGCTTTATTGATCATTTTTGCAGGCTACATCTTTTGGCGGTCAACCCTGGGATTCACCATTGAGCTGGTGGGTGAAAGCGAGCATGTAGCCCAATACAGCGGGATCATAGTGCCGAAAACTATTGTCTTGACCATGGTTATCTCGGCTGGGCTGGCAGGGGTGGCCGGTTGGAGTGAAGTGTTTGGAATCCACTATCGATTGCTGGATGACCTGGCAGCGGGCTATGGCAGCCTGGCCATAGTGGTGGCTTTGCTGGGCGATTTAAAACCATTTGGAATCATAATATCCTCCTTTTTCTTTGCGGCGCTGATTGTTGGCGGAAATACCATGCAGCGCCTGGTGGGAATTCCTTTTTCCCTAGTAGATGTCATTCAAGGACTGGTAATTATTTTTGTAATCAGCCGGGTGGTTTACACTCAATGGAGGGATAGGCTTGCTGTCAAACATTTTAACCGAGGGGTTTCTGATAAGTCTGTTAGCGGGAGCTATTAGGATGAGTGTTCCCATCCTGCTGCCAGCTCTAGGAGAAATCTATACCCAGCGTTCGGGGATTCTCAACTTGGGGCTGGAGGGCATGATGTTGATGGGAGCCTTCGGCGGTTTTATAGGAGTCTATTTTAGCCATAACCTGTGGGTGGGACTTTTCCTGGCTATGGCTGTTGGTTTGCTGTTTTCCCTGATTATGGCTTTTTTAAGCATCACTGTTAAAGCCAACCAGGTTATTGCCGGGACTGCTTTAACTATTTTGGGCACAGGTCTTTCCACATTTTTGTACCGGGCCCTCCTGGGTATCAAAAAGCTTCCTCCCCAGGTGGAAACATTTCAAGCTTTGAATTTTCCGCTGCTCAGCGACCTGCCGGTTTTAGGACCGATTTTATTCAATCATAACGCTTTAGTCTATTTAACACTGATCTTAGTGGTCGTTACCTCGGTCATTCTGGAAAAAACCACTTTTGGCTTAAAAGTCCGGGCCGTAGGGGAGCACCCCCGAGCCGCTGACTCCAAAGGCATTAACGTACAGTTAATTCGTTACATCTGTGTGGCCATTGGCGGGATTTATGCCGGTTTGGGCGGCGCCTTTCTTTCCATCGGGTTTATGAATACTTTCCTTGACCAGATGGTAGCGGGACGGGGATTTATAGCCGTGGCTGTGGTAATCTTTGCCCGCTGGAATCCCTACCGTGCTTTGGGTGCAGCGCTTTTATTCGGGGGGGCTAATGCGCTGCAGTTGAGGTTGCAGGCCATGGGAGTGGCTATCCCCCACCAGTTCCTTCTGGCCCTGCCCTATGTTTTAACCGTGCTGGTGTTGATTAGCGTTTCCAAGAAAGCTGAGTTCCCCGCTGCTTATACAATTCCTTATTCCAGGGCTGAGCGCTGATGAAAAAAACGGCGTCATACTTTTGGTTAGGCTTCTGTGTACTACTGCTCTTCATAGCTGTCGGTCCCTGGTCCTGGCCGGGAAAAAAGCAGGCGGAATGGCGGGTGAATGCTTTTATCAAAGCGGTTAACGCTAACCGGCCAGGAGATGTTTATCTTTTTCTGACTCCAGAACTGAAGGCGATGCTTAGCCGGGAGGAGTTCCGCCACAACTTCGCCAAGGAAAGGTCTTACCCTTACCTTACCCCGCTGTATCTATACCTGGATGAAGTGAAGTTAAGCTCCGACCGGCGTTCAGGGGAGGCACTTCTTACTGTGGCTGCCCGCCTGCCTGGAGAAAAGATGCGGGTTAAACTTATCTATACCAAGGGCCAATACTATATTGAAGCTTTCCGGGATATAGCTGATGGCAGCTATTTACATAAGTTTGAGGCCCTGAAATAGTTACCATGTTTTGGAACTTAAAAGTAGCGAGACGAGGAGGGGGAAGATGCGCTTTCAAACCTTAACCCCACGAACCGCCTGCGAGGCTTTGGAACTGCTGCGGGAAAACCGGGGGGAATTGCTGCCGGTAGCGGGAGGGACCAATGTGCTGGTGGATCTGCGCCGTGGTAAAGTAGCTCCTCAAGTTTTGGTTGATTTATCTCGGCTTGAGGAATGGCGGGAAATAAGATTCACCGGCGATATGCTGGAAATTGGCGGCCTGGTTACCCATGCGGATTTGGCGGCAAGCCCGCTTTTAATGGGCCCCTTTGCTGCTTTGCGGATGGCCGCAAGGGTAGTGGGGGGGCCGCAAATCAGAAACCGGGGCACGTTGGCCGGCAATTTGCAGAGTGCCTCTCCGGCGGCTGATGCAGTTTCCCCGCTACTGGCCTTGAATGCAGTCTTAACGCTGGTAAGCGCTGAAGGTTCAAGGGAAGTAAAGGTTGCTGAATTTTTCCTTGGACCGGGGAAAACCCTGTTAAAACCCACGGAACTGATCAGCAAGGTGACCATCAGGGCCAATCCCGGCGGCAAGTCCATTTTTTATAAATGCGGCAAAAGAAACGCACTGGCTATTTCTGTCGTTAACCTGGCTGCCTACCTGGAACTGAACCCTGAGGGGAGATGCACCGGGTCAGGAATTGCCTTGGGTGCTGTAGCGCCTACACCGGTAAGGGCAAAAAGGGTTGAATCCTATTTGTTGCAGCAAAAAATAGATGACACTGTAATTGCACAGGCTCAGGAACTGGTGGACAGTGACATTTGTCCCATTTCCGACATCAGGGCAGAAGCTAGCTACCGGCGGCAGTTGGCCAAAGTGCTGGCAGGCCGTGCCTTATATGCTTTAGCGGGACTTGGGGGGAATAATTATGGCGTTGGTTGAGTTGGCTATGACTGTCAACGGCAAGCAAATTCGAGCTCAGGTAGAGGAACATCGAACTTTGCTTTATTTCATCAGGGAGGTCCTTGGTTTAAAGGGCACAAAAGAAGGTTGCGGAGAGGGCGACTGCGGGGCTTGTACCGTTCTCCTGGATGGCAAGGCAGTTAATTCATGCCTGGTACTGGCTGTGCAAGCCGTTGGTAGGGAGCTTACTACTATTGAGGGGTTAGGCAGCCCGGGAAACCTACATCCCTTACAGCAGGCGTTTGTTGAGGAGGGAGCCATTCAATGCGGCTACTGTACGCCCGGCATGATTCTTTCCGCAAAAGCGCTGCTGGATAGTAATCCTAATCCCTCAATTGAAGAAATTCGCACTGGAATTTCAGGCAACCTCTGCCGCTGTACCGGGTATCAGCGGATTGTGGCGGCTGTGCAAAAGGCAAGTAGAATTCTAATACAAAACTCACGCCCGAAATAAAGTTCTATTTGTCATAAAAAGCACTATAAAATCGTTTACAGTACAACCTGAACGGTGGTACAATAAGGACAACAATTGGGCAGCGGTGAGGTGAGACTTGTTGTCTGTGTTAGCAATGCAAAAAGATGCAACAAAATTCCGGCTGTTCATTAGCAGGAAGTGGGAAGAATATAACTGCGAATGCGGGAAGTTGCTTTTTCGAGCCAAATGCAAGCCTGTAGGTTTAGAAATCCAATGTCCCAAGTGCCGGAAGTTGATACAATACGGCCTTGAACATAAACTGGATGAATAAAAAACCTGGGAGATTTAGTTAATCCCAGGTTTTTTATCATAAATTGTTATTTGCCAAAGTATCTCTGGAGAAGGCCTTGGAAAGCGGCGCCGTGTCTTGCTTCATCTTTGCACATTTCATGGACGGTGTCATGAATAGCATCGTAATTGAGTTGCTTAGCTTTTGTAGCTAAATCTTTTTTGCCCTTGCATGCCCCAAACTCCGCTTCAACCCGCATCTCAAGGTTCTTTTTGGTGTCGGCACAAACTACCTCGCCCAGAAGTTCGGCAAACTTGGCAGCATGTTCAGCTTCTTCCCAGGCAATTCTCTTATATGCTTCTGCAATTTCGGGAAAACCTTCCCTGTCTGCCTGGCGGCTCATGGCCAAATACATGCCAACTTCGGTGCACTCACCGACAAAGTTAGCCTTTAGCCCTTCGATAACTTCAGGGTCGATATCCTTGGCAATGCCGATTTTATGTTCATCAGCCCACTCCAATTTACCCTCAGTCTTTTCACTGAATTTTTCAGCGGGAGCGCCGCACTGCGGGCATTTTACCGGTGGTTCGGTCCCCTCATGTACGTAACCGCAAATTGCACACACAAACTTTTTCATTTTGACATACCTCCATATCTCTTGTTTTCTAGAATTACGACTTCTAGATTGATTATATCACTAGAAGTAACTATTATCAATAATAAAAACAAATAAAAATTATGTAACGACATTCTATATAAAGCATAAGCAATTATTGCCAACCCATATTTTACATTATGATGCTCTTGCTATTGTCAGTAAATTGTTCTATAGTCATACTGTTAAATTTCTCTGCAATAGTTGGGGGAAGGAAAAAGATGTTTCAACTTTATAATCATGGCCTGCAGAAATTTCCAATTAAGGTATGGTTGGAAGCACCGGTACAAATAGAGTCTGGTTGCCTACAGCAGGCCATAAATTTGTCTAATCTGCCCTTCCTGCACAAGTGGGTAGCGTTAATGCCTGATACCCATGAAGGGTTTGGCATGCCCATCGGAGGGGTGATTGCTGTCGAGGGAGTTATCATCCCTAATGCTGTGGGCGTGGATATCGGCTGCGGTATGGCCTACCTGGAAACAAATCTGCATAAATCAGATTTAACAATGGATATGTTGCAAACTATAGTCGGCAATATCATGAGAGACATCCCCACTGGCTTTAGCCACCATAAAAAGCGGCAGGAATGCCGTGCCATTGAGAGGTTTAAAAAAGTGTTGGGCGAACATAGCTCTCCTTTGGACCGAGCTTTATGGGAGGAAGTGGAAAGCGGCTATTATCAGGTAGGTACTCTGGGAGGGGGAAATCATTTTATTGAACTGCAGGAAGATGAGCAAGGCATGGTCTGTATAATGATCCACAGCGGCAGCAGGAATTTCGGCTACAAGATAGCACGGCATTTTAATGAAGTGGCCAAAGAGCTGAACCGCAAAATGTCTGCTCCTGTTCCCCGTGAATATGACCTGGCCTTTTTACCTGTAGATACGGAAGAAGGGCAGAGTTACGTGCGTTGGATGGATTTAGCCCTGGACTTTGCCAGGGAAAACAGGGACAAGATGCTCCTGGTGGTTAAAGATATTTTAGCGCAAGCTTTTCCGCGCATAGAATTTCACAATGAAATAAATGCCCACCATAATTACGCTGCCTTGGAAAACCATTATGGTGAGGATGTCTGGGTGCACAGAAAAGGAGCCATCAGGGTTAGGAAAGGAGAAATGGGGATCGTGCCCGGTGCCATGGGCAGCTTCAGCTATATAGTTGAGGGGCTGGGCAACCCCGAATCATTTTATTCCTGTTCCCATGGTGCCGGGAGAAAAATGGGCAGAAAAGAGGCGTTGCGTGAGATCCCTGCAGAGAAAACCATGGCTGATTTAAAAGAACTGGGAGTGGTCCTGGGCAAGCAGAAAAAAGCTGATATATCGGAGGAGAGCAGGTTTGCCTACAAGGACATCGACTTCGTAATCAGCCAGGAGCTGGATCTGGTGAAACCGGTCAAGAAGCTGAAGACGCTGGCAGTGGTGAAAGGATAGTAAAGAGGTTTTGGGGAGGCTAAACAGAAACTTAAAAGAAGCAAAATGGTGGACTCAATTCGTATAACTTAGTGAAAGGCAAAAATCTCTGGGAAGCTTTTCCATCCTTAAGTTCAAATAGGGTTTAATAGGCTGTGTAGGTGTTTTATGTTAAAATAATTTTGGATGTAAAAATTGAGCCCCAAAATTATGCAAAAGGCTCATATAAAAGTAGCAAAGAGCCGATTTAGTGTATTTTTTAAATTAACAGGTGGCCCGGATTCTATTGGTAGAAGGTGTATATGCTGATGATGGGAATTACTGTAAGAGAGGCGCTGAGCTTGCCTCAGATGGAGGGAGCAGTACTGGTTGGCGGCGAACAGGGACTTGATCGTATAATCAATTCTGTGAACATCATGGAAGTACCAGACATAGGAAGTTATATAAAACCCGCAGAGCTTTTGCTGACAACCGCTTATCCTATTAAAGATGATTTCAAAGCTCTAGAAAATTTGATACCCGAACTAAACAAATGTGGATTGGCTGCGCTGGCTATAAAGCCGGAACGCTATATCTGCGAGATTCCAGAGATTATGATTAAGCAGGCCAACCAATACAAGTTTCCCTTGATTAAATTGCCCAACAGCGCATCATTTAATGAAATTATAAATCCTATTTTGGCTGAAATTTTAAACCGCCAGGCAGCCATCCTGCAAAGGAATGAACAACTTAGCAAAGCCTTAACCGATATAGTTCTACATGGCGGAGGGCTGGCTGAGATCGCGAGGACTTTAGCCGGCTTACTGGGACTGCCGGTTTCCATTCATGATCCTTTTTTCCGTAAGATAGCTTCGTGGTTAGAGCCCCGCGATTTTGGTACTGATAAGAACCGGGCACTGGCTGAACTGGTAAATGATAGAAAACAGCTGGCAGAAGCCTGTAAGGATGGTAGGGAACAATTGGTATTCAATTATGCCGGTGGGTTATATGCCAGATGTCGCCCTGTTACAGTTGCCGAGGAAATTTATGCATACTTGTTTATCTGGGAACCCCAAAAGCCTATTTCTGAACGGGATAAAACCGGTATCGATCAGGCAGTTACTGTAATTGCTTTGGAAATAAGCAAGCAACGGGCTGTCTTTGATGTAGAGTGCAGGTTTAAAAGCAGCTTCATTGAATATCTCGTGGATGGTAAAATTACCTCAAAGGAAGATGCGATCATTTTGGCCGAAAGATTTGGGTGGGAAATTAATAATGGTTTTACAGTCATGTTATTTGATTGTGATGATTTGCAATCGCTTTACGATCAGGAGCCATTGTTTGCCCGTAAGAAACGGCTTAAGATGATGGAGATAGTAAATACAACTGTTGCTTCATTATCTCCGGGATCAGCGGTTGTCGAGATGGGAAGACGGTTAATGGTCCTGCACCGCCCTCTGCCAGGTAAAGATACTAAACAGTTGCGGAGAAATGCTGAGACTTTGGCCCGTTCCTGTTGTAAAGAGTTAACAAAGCGGTTAGACACACGAATACTAGTTGGGATTAGCCGCTTTATTGCCGACCCCATGAAGATTGCTGAAGGCATAAACCAATCCCAACAGGCCCTGGAAATCGGGAGGCGTGCTTACGAATGTGCCCAAGTTTTACACTTTGACGACTTGGGCGTATACCGCATTTTATTGTCTTCTGATGCGGTAGAGATGCGATGTTTCTTTGACGATATCTTAGGCCAACTGGTCTCATACGATGAAAAAAATAAAGCCGGTCTAATTGCAACGTTGGAGATGCTGTTTGCTAATGATATGAACCTACAGAAAACAGCTGATGCCTTATTTATTCACTATAATACTTTGAGATACCGCATAAACCGGATACAACAACTTACTGGTCTTGATTTAAAGTTTCCGGATGATCGTTTGAACCTGCAGCTTGCCCTTAAAATCCTGCACATGAAAGGAAATTAACTTTAAGTATATGGCCACCGTTTATTCGGTGGTGTTTTTTATTTATATTATGATTTAACTTGTTGATATTTGACTAATTAAAGCGTTGTCTTTTGTATGTATTTGACATAGAGTGGTTGACTTAGCAGTGTTAAACTACAAATGTCCGGATATAGGTAATTGGATCTAATTACCAGAAATGTTTTTGCGGCGGAGGTGAATAATATCATAGCCTCGGGTTCGCCGCGCTGAAGAACAGGCTGTGGCCCATGGAATACCAATCTTATGTGTTTCGTGTAGATGTCGACGTACAGTTAGATTGCATAGGCACGCAGAGGTTAAGGGGAGGAGATATAATAACGAGTCGTTCTTTTGGGAGGGTTAAGTTTTAAAAATAAAAAATGGAAGAATAGACGGTTGTATTTAAAACGGATTTTGTTAGGAGGATAAAAAATGAGTGCAATTGTACTTTTGCCGCTTCTTGTTATCATTGTCGTCCTTGTTATGAAAAAGCATATGATAGTCGCGGGTATCAGCGGTGCAATCGTTGCTATGATTATCGGTCATATGGGTCTGGCGTCAGCAACAAAAATAATCATGGACGCTATTCCCGGTATGATGTCTATGACAACACCAATTATGTATTCCGCGACGGCCCTTGCTGTTGCCAAGACAGGAGGGTTTGATGCTCTGCTTCGGCTAAGTCGGAAAATCACCGGCAATAGAGTATATCTAGTCGCTGGTGCTATTGTGCTCATTCAGGCACTAGCAACTTACGCTGCTGGTCTTGGTGCAGGAAATACAATGGTAACAGGTCCATTGGCATTTGCTGCTGTAGGAGCAGTTCCTGAGCTAATTGCAGGTATGGCGATTGCAACAGCAGCGAGTTTTGAGACATCCCCAGCTTCTGCCGAGAGTGCCACAATTGCTAAAATTGCAGGGATAGATGTTGGCACCTATGTTAACACAATGTTTCCATTTACGATCTTATTTTGGATAATTGGTATTGCCCTGGCATCTTATGGAGTTTGGCGGCGGGGACATATTTTGAATGAAGAAAACAATGAACCCATGCCCATGGGCCAGTTAATAAGAACTGCTCTTCCACCTCTCTACTTTATTGTTGTAGTTGTCGCCGGTAAGTATTTAAACAATATGTTATTTGGCGGTTACCATGTATTTACACCACCTTTTAACATGATCACCACTATTGTTCTGGCAACAATTTTAACAAAATACTCAATAGATAATATGGCTGAGAATTTAGTTCAAGGTTCATCTTTCATCCTGACGCGGTTGTTTACAATCGGTGTTTTCCTTGGTTTTATAAATATTCTTTCAGAAATTGGTACCTTTAAATATATAGCTCAGATTGCGGCTAGTGCCCCACCTTTTGTTTTTGTATCGACAGCAATTTTAGCTGGCTTCATTGTAGCTGTACCTGCTGGAGCGTATAGCGTTGGCGTAATTAGCCTGGTGGTTCCCGTTCTTGCTGCTGTCGGCCTTACTCCTTTACAAATGGGACTTGTGGCCCTGGCGATCGGTATGGGAACGCAGATGAGTCCTGTTCAGATTAATGTTGCTGCTCTCTCCCAGACATTCCAAATGGAAATTGAAAGAGTTGTACGCAATAATGCGCCATATGTGCTAGGGGTTCTTGTGTTGTTGGTTATATTAGGTCTCTTCCTGTAAGTGAAGAAAGGGTGGATGTTTTGGAGGCTCTTTCTGTAGGTATAGGGGCCTGGAGGACTATAGAAAAACAGACTTCTACTGAAGTAATTTCCATATTTAAAAGTTCATTGTATTGCCGAGCCCCGGCTGGACTCATTTGTGTAGGTAGCCAGTCTATAGGGCATGGACCCATTAATGTGCTGCTGAGCGAACATGAATGGAACTCCTTATACAATCGCATCTTTGCTGGGGAACACTTAGTTTTTACTAAAGTTCCAACTTCTGGCATCAACAAGGTTTTGTTAATGAGGAGATGCATTTATGCAGCACGTATTGACCCGCCACGCGATTTTGGCCTTAAGTCTTTGTGTCTGGATTCCTTGTGGTCACATTTATTTACTTACGGTAAGGGTCCAATGCTTTGCGCCCTTAACGGCGGTGCTCCCTGTACCAGTGACCCTTTCGATAAGGTTGTAATGCAAAGAGGTAAGCAGGGCATCGATCTCCTCCGGATAAACTGGAACCGAAATGAATGGCAGTTTATTGCGGATGAAGCAGTTAAAAATTTATTGGGTTTGGGACCAGGTTTGACTCCATCTGGGGATGATCTGCTTGTGGGTTACATGAGCGGGTTGGATTTAATATCTGCCATAAGTTCCCGCGCCTGGGAGATTAAAAAAATGATGCAGTCTAAAGTGCTGTCATCCCTTGCACGTACAAACGAAATTAGCCAAACACATATCAGGTGGGCTTGTAGAGGGTACTATATGGAACCGCTCACAGCCTTGCTAAAGGCAATTGCGGAGGGAGAGCCAGAAGCAGTTGGCGTTAGCATGAAAAAATTGCTAGCAAGGGGTGCATCTTCAGGTACAGATACAGCTATTGGATTGCTGTTGGCCCTGGAAAACGGAAAGGAGATGCTGAGTAGTGGTTATTAGATGGTTAATTAAACCAAAGATGTATCAGGATTCTGTAAAACTAATGAAGTTATCTTCTGAACTCAGTAAGCAAGAGGGGATAAAGCATGCTTCTGTAATTATGGCGACGGAGTTGAACAAGAGCACTTTAGAAAATATAGGGATGTTGGTACCTGAAGTTGCTGCTGCCAATGCCGATGATCTGGCGATAATCGTGGCGTCAGATACAGAAAAGCAGGCACAAAAAGCTTTGGAATTGGCGGAAAAACTTCTCAACCGTGCCGAAGTACAACAGGGTGAGACTAAACAGCAATCTCCTAAGACCTTACGAAGCGCAGTAGAGGCTTTACCAGGTGCTAATTTAGCCCTTATCTCTGTGCCAGGAATATATGCAGCAACAGAGGCGCTTAAAGCACTAAACCTGGGACTTAACGTGCATATATTTAGTGATAACGTTTCCCTGGAAGATGAGGTCTGGCTTAAGCAAATCGGAACTAAGAAAGGATTGCTGGTAATGGGGCCGGATTGCGGTACGGCAATTATTGATGGCGTGCCCCTTGCTTTTGCCAACGTTGTTTCTCGTGGCAAAATAGGGATAGTTGGTGCTTCAGGAACCGGTATTCAAGAAGCAACTGTTCTGATCGAGCGTATGGGAGGAGGCATTTCCCATGCCATAGGAACCGGAGGCAGAGACCTCTTAGATGAAGTTGGTGGGCAAATGATGCTTCTCGGTATTGATCTTCTTGAAAATGACCCTTCGACTGAGGTTATTTTATTGATTTCAAAACCTGCTGGACCACAGACAACTAAAAAAATACTGGATAGGGTTAAGCAGTGTAAGAAACCCGTAATAGTAAATTTGCTAAAAGGCGATATGAATATCATTAGGTCAGCTGGTTTTGTGGGTGCAGTAACCATCGAAGATGCGGCTTATAAGGCAGTCGCTTTGGCCAATGGAGAAGAAGCAGTTTCCATACCGGAAACTTACTGGGGGGATTATTCAGAACAGATGGCAGTGTTGGAGCGCCAGCTGTGCCCGAACCAGCGTTATATACGGGGCCTGTTTACGGGGGGCACCCTAGCCGACGAGGCAATGGTGATACTCAGCGATATCATCGGGGATATCTTCTCCAATATCCCATTAAAACCAGAACTAAAATTACCTTCAGCAAGGAAAAGCCACAAGCATACCATTGTGGATTTAGGGGATGACGAGTTTACAAGAGGGCGTCCACATCCAATGATTGATCCCTTTCCTCGCAACGAACGTTTAATGCAGGAGTATGCTGATCCGGAGGTAGGAGTTATCCTTTGTGATGTAGTAACTGGTTACGGGAGTCACGCTGACCCGGCAGGGGAACTGGCCCGCGCAGTGGCCCGTGCCCGGGATGCTTATCCGAGCAATAATCCGGCAGTAATTGCCTTTGTGTGTGGTACCGAAGCCGACCCGCAACCTCTTAGTGAACAGGTTAAAGTCCTCGAAGAAGAAGGAATTTTTGTCTTACCATCCAATGCGGAAGCAGCTCGGACGGCGGGCAGGATTATCAAGTTACACGAGAACCGGAGGGTTTAATCATGACTTTAAGTAGAAATTTAATTAATGGCCCTGTCAAGGTTGTTAATGTGGGGCTTGATTCTTTTGCCAATAACTTGACTTCGCTGGGCGTCGCTAATATACATGTAGAATGGAGACCGCCTGCCAATGGCGACCCGCATCTTGTCAGACTGTTGGCCTTAATTGAACAAAATATTGATGTAATTAACACTGCCAATCAAAAAGCTATCAATCGTTTACTAGAAGCACAACCGAAACTGGTTGATGTCAAGCTTGCTGGCGACGTAATTCCTGGCTTCGAACGTAATATGATATTGCACTCTGGCCCCCCGATTACATGGAGTAAAATGTGCGGCCCTATGCGTGGTGCTGTTATTGGCGCTCTTATCTATGAAGGCCTGGCAGATAATGCAGAGCAAGCTGAGAAATTGGCTGCTAGCGGCGAAATAAAGTTTGCTCCCTGTCATGAATATAGCGCTGTCGGTCCAATGTCCGGGATTATTTCAGCTTCTATGCCAGTTTTTGTTGTTGAAAATGAAGCCGCTGGAAACCGGGCATACTCAAACTTTAATGAAGGCTTGGGCAAGGTCCTGCGTTTCGGGGCCAATTCTCCTGAAATAATAGAGCGTTTGCGTTGGATTCGTGATGTCCTAGCACCGGCGTTACGCGATGCCATTTTGGCATGTGGTGGTATAGACCTAAAGACTCTTACTGCTAAAGCTCTCCAGATGGGAGATGAATGCCACAATCGCAACCTGGCGGCAACTTCCTTATTGATACGTACTTTGATGCCTGCGTTAGTTAAGACCTATCCACCTAATAAACTGGAGGAGGTTGTTTCTTTCCTGGCGAAAAATGATCACTTCTATCTCAATATTTCCATGGCCGCCTGTAAGGCAACCCTCGATGCTGCACATGGAATCCAAGGGAGTACACTTGTTACGGCTATGGCACGAAATGGGGTAGAGTTTGGTATTCGCGTCAGCGGGCTTGGTAATGAGTGGTTTACATCCCCGGCACCATATGTTAAAGGGCTCTATTTTCCTGGGTACGATGATGAAGATGCTAACCCTGATCTAGGAGATAGCGCTATTACTGAAACGTGCGGTCTTGGCGGTTTTGCTATGGCAGCGGCACCAGCTATTGTGCAGTTTGTAGGGGGTACCCCTCAGGATGCCCTTAACTATACCCTAGAGATGTACAATATTACTTTGACCTCAAACCCTGCCTACACTATTCCCAACCTTGGTTTTCGGTCAACCCCAACAGGGATTGATGTTTTAAAGGTTGTTGAAACAGGCATTAACCCGATCATCAATACAGGTATTGCCCACCGTGAGGCAGGTGTGGGACAGGTCGGGGCCGGTCTTGTCCGGGCACCAATGGAGTGTTTTATAGCAGCACTGCGTCGTCTTGCTGAAATTATTTTAACAGTTGGCTAACAATGAGTTTATTAAAAAATGAGGGGGTTTTAACATGCAAAAAGTTGAAGTTTTTCGTATCCCAACAGCCTCACCTGATGATATAAGCGGGTTGGCTACTTTGATTGATTCAGGGGAGATTAATCCGGCTGAAATTGTTGCTATTCTGGGCAAAACAGAAGGTAATGGC
This sequence comes from Zhaonella formicivorans, assembly GCF_004353525.1. Taxonomy (NCBI): domain Bacteria; kingdom Bacillati; phylum Bacillota; class Clostridia; order Neomoorellales; family Zhaonellaceae; genus Zhaonella; species Zhaonella formicivorans. Next base: position 1,784,977 of record NZ_CP085524.1, on the reverse strand, counting down.
TGTGTTAACGATTTTACTCGCGGTTTTGCCACCCAGTCTTTAGCGTTGTATGTAGCAGAAAAATTGGGAATAAGTTACGAAGAAGTTGTGAAAAAAGTTGCGTTTATAATGTCAGGTGGTACTGAGGGTGTCATGACGCCGCACCTTACTGTATTTGTCCGAAAAGATGTCCAGGAACCGGCTAAGCCGGGAAAACGCTTGGCAGTAGGCGTAGCTTTTACGCGGGATTTTTTGCCGGAAGAATTGGGCCGCATGGAACAGGTAAACGAAGTGGCTCGAGCTGTAAAAGAGGCTATGAAAGATGCCCAAATAGATGATCCCCGCGATGTTCACTTTGTTCAGATTAAGTGCCCGCTTTTGACTGCTGAAAGAATTGAGGATGCCAAGCGACGTGGAAAAGATGTTGCGGTAAACGACACCTATAAATCAATGGCTTACTCACGTGGAGCTTCAGCTCTCGGAGTTGCTCTTGCACTGGGCGAGATATCTGCGGATAAGATTAGCAATGAAGCCATTTGTCATGACTGGAATCTCTACTCCAGTGTGGCTTCGACGTCAGCCGGGGTTGAACTCCTTAATGATGAAATTATCGTAGTAGGAAACTCTACCAATAGTGCCAGCGATTTGGTTATTGGGCACTCTGTTATGAAGGATGCCATTGACGCTGATGCAGTACGCACTGCCCTTAAAGATGCCGGGTTAAAATTCGATTGTTGCCCGCCAGCCGAAGAGCTTGCTAAGATCGTAAATGTATTGGCAAAGGCTGAGGCTTCATCTTCTGGTACAGTTAGGGGTCGTCGTAACACTATGCTTGATGATTCTGATATTAATCATACTCGATCGGCACGAGCGGTAGTAAATGCTGTTATTGCCAGCGTGGTAGGAGATCCCATGGTTTACGTTTCAGGTGGTGCAGAGCACCAAGGACCTGATGGCGGCGGTCCAATAGCTGTTATTGCCAGAGTGTAGGAAGGAAAGGGGGGCCCATTATCAATGGCCCCCTGAATGGTATTTTGTAGCTTAACATAACTAGATTAAGGTGAAGGTCATGCTCGTATTTTTCTTTTTGGCCCTTAGCATCGGAGCTATATGGGCGCTTCAGCCGGTGATAAATGCTGGGTTGGCCCGAACAACTGGCCCCCTGATGGCTTCCACAATTTCTTTTTTTATTGGTTCATTGCTGCTGATAATATCAGTCGTGATTTATCGTTGTTTTGCTAAAGAACCTTTCAATTTTGCCGTCCTTAACCAGGTCAACCCTATTTATTATATGGGAGGGGCAATCGGTGCTGCTGTCGTACTTGGAATGACGACGATTATTCCCAAACTCGGTGCGGGAGGGGTACTTTCTTCGGCGATTACGGGTCAACTGATTATGGCAGCAGTAATCGATCATTATGGTCTATTAGGCGCTCCTCGAATAGCTTTAGACTCAATGCGTTTCATTGGCATAATCTTTTTATTAATTGGTGTAAACCTAGTAATTCACAGGTAGACCCTCTGTCATTCAAGACTCCAGCAGCTAGATGGACACCCTTATTGCCATAAATTACTTGAATAAGGTGATATATGAAGAGGAGGAAAAACAGTGAGTCGTCATTTTATTGGTGTAGACGAAAAACCTGCCCTCCCATACCTAATTATGTATGGGATCCAGCATGTCCTGGCTATGTTTGCTGGCATCGTAGCTGTACCACTAATGGTTGGCGCTGCTTTAAAATTACCCGGCGAACAGATTACTATTCTCGTTCAAGGTTCGCTTTTAACCAGTGGGATCGGGACATTAGTTCAATCCCTTGGTATTGGTAGGCTTGGTGCTCGCCTCCCTATATGTATGGGTACAGCATTTGTCTTTATTTCTCCATTTATAAGCGTGGGTTCTCAATTGGGTATCCAGGCTATTTTTGGAGCAGCAATTGTGGCCGGTATTGTGGAGTTTGTTTTTAGTTTTTTCGTTTGGCGTATTCAGAAATATGTACCTCCGGTTGTTACAGGAACTGTTGTAGTCTTGATTGGTATGGGATTGATGCCCCTAGGTTTTACTTGGTTAGCAGGTGGGGAAAGCCCACTGTTTGGTCAGCCAATAAGTTTTGCTATTGGTGGATTGGTTTTAGTGACTTTGATTTTGGTAAACCAATTTACAAAGGGATTTTGGCCTTCTATATCTGTTGCTCTGGCTATTGTTATAGGTTACCTGTCTGCAGGTATCGTTGGTGTATTGAATCTCGGACTGGTCAAGGAGGCAACATGGTTTGCTGTACCAAAAGTATTTTCCTTTGGGATGCCAATGTTTTCATTTCCTGCGATCTTAGCGGTTCTGGTAGCGCAATTTGCCTCAATGCTGGAAACTATAGGTGATACTTATGCAACAGGTGTGGTAGCTAATAAGGAAATAGGTCGGCGCGAGTTATCCGGAGCAATCAGTGTTGACGGTTTGATGTCATCAATTGCAGTTTTATTTAATGGGTTACCAATCACTTCCTTTAGTCAGAACATTGGTGTGATAAGCATTACAAAAGTAGCCAGTCGCTTTGCCGTAGCTGTCAGTGGCATTATATTATTGCTTATGGGCCTTGTACCAAAATTTGCGGCTCTGATTGCTAGTATGCCTGCGCCAGTACTAGGTGGTGCTGCCTTGGTAATGTTTGGCTCAATTGCAGGGTCAGGTATTTTACAGTTCCGCGAAGCGAAAGGCTTTGGGGAACGTGAGATGTTCATTTTTGCTATCTCAGTTGCTTTAGGGATGGGTTTTGGGCTGCATTCAGAAGGTGCATTAGAACATCTGCCATCTTACCTTACGATCATCCTAGGATCCGGTGTTGTGGTAGGGGGTATAACAGCCATTATACTTAATCAGGTATTGCCTCAAAGACAGAAAGAAAAATAAATGCTTCCCCGTTGTTTCATGTTGGTAAACTTTTATTGCGGTTTTTAATCGGGGCAAAGCCCAGACCTGTGACATGGGGAATACCATGTTAAGTGTTTACAGGCTCACCAGTTTTGCTTTTACGATACTAACAATAATGGGAAAATGCACTAAGGCGTACAAACGGATAACCAACGGGAAAGCCGGCCTCCTTATTTCTATCGGTCGTACTTATTGGTAAAATTGACGTTACAAGAACTCCCTTTCTGTTTTGGTATTAACACGAAAATAAATTTGAAATGTTCTTTAACAACTGCATATGCCAACCAGGATAACCCGTAAAAAGGTAATAATTAACTAGCCAATGCAGATCTTGCATCAGTGAAATTAATTCTTTTGGAAAAACCATTGTAGCTGTTAGGCAACCTCGTGAGGTTCTATTACCTCCAGACCTAGTTTCTTAGCTTCAGCAATAATCCTTTTAACTCGAAACTTTTCCTGTTTTTGTTTGGCTTTTTCAAAGGATGTTTCATCGTAATCAGCATCATTTTTTAACAGGTTGTATATTATTACGAGAACTTTTCTGGCTAATGCAACAAGAGCTTTTTTGGCGCCACGGCGTTGTTTGATTTTCCAATACCAGGATGATAAGTAGCTTTGACGTATTCGGGTGATGCACCAAGCAACTTCACATAGGATCCGTTTTAAATAGGTGTTACCGTTGGTGGTACGAGTGGACTTTTTTTTCCTGCACTTTCATTGTTACCGGGGGTTAAGCCTGCCCAAGAACAGATGTGTTCAGCGGTTTTAAAACGACTCATATCAATTCCGATTTCCGCCAAAATGGCTGCTGCTGCAGTTTTATCAATGCCCGGTATGCCGTCTAGTTGCTCTAGTTGTCTTTGATACTGAGCCAGTTTTTCTTCTAAGTTTTGCTCTACTTGACGGAGATGCTCGTAATGCTGATCTAGCCAACCCAACAATAGCTTTAGGAACTCTCTTTGATGAACATCCATTTTGCCATTGACCGCCTGTTTGATCTCATGGAGCTTATTCTTAGCACGCCCCTTTACAAAATTCTCTACTTCCCGGGCGGATATTTTCCCGTGACGGCAAAGGTGGTCCATAATCGCCCGGCCCGATACGCCGAAGATATCGGTGAGGAAGGTGGAGAGCTTAAAGCCGCAGCTTTGTAAGTGTTTTTCGATGCGGTTCTTTTGCGACGCAATCTCTTCGATAATACTTTTGCGGTACCGGGTCAGATTACGGAGTTCCCGGATAGGTTTGGAGGGAATAAAACTTCCTTCCAACAATCCGGCGCGCAAAAGGGTGGCTATCCATTCGGCGTCTTTCATGTCGGTCTTTTTACCGGGTACATTTTTCATATGTCGGGCATTGGCAACAATCAAAACCATACTGCCGTCAAAGGCTTCTTCCAACACGTTATATACAGGCTGCCAATAGATGCCGGTGCTTTCCATTGCAACATGCCGACAGTTCTCATTTTCTAGCCAAACTTTCAGTTCATCTAGCCCGGCAAGAAGGGTGGAAAAGGTGCGGATAGTTTTAACCGGTTCCCCACTAAGATTGCCTTTCAAGAGGCAAGCAACAACTGTTTCCTTGTGGACATCAAGACCACAACATATTTCCAGGATGTCTTGCATGAGTTTCCTCCTGCTTCATTGGATTTCAGGGATGATTGCCCGAGAAAGAAAGAAGTTTAACACCCGTGCTGTTCCCAAGTCCTTAAGAACAAGGGGCGACAATTGGCTGTGCTCAAAAGCAATCAGGTTAGGTTATTTAACGAGGTTATACCATCAAAATAAAATCAACCTTTGTCCCTGATAATTTCAATGTAGCAAAAAATTAAGCCTTTGCAAGTCATCTAACTTATTTTCATTCCTGGTTGTGTTTTACAAACATGGATGGTTATTTAGTTATTGGCTATACCTATTTTACCAAAACAAGGGGTGTTTTTATTTAAAAAGCTAGTAATTCCATGGCTTTAAGGCAGTTTCTTATCTGCGAAAGTCGAGTAAATAAAAAACAAAATTTAACAGGAGAGTGAGTTAAACATGGAAAAGTTGGCAGTAATAGCTATAGGCGGTAATTCTTTGATTAAAGACAAAAAACTCATTGGTTTGTATGACCAACTAGCAACAATGAGGGAAACCTGCCGTGATATTGCAGATGTGGTCGAAAAGGGCTGGAATGTTGTAATTACTCATGGCAACGGACCACAGGTGGGCTTTTTAATTCGCCGTGCGGAACTGGCGTGTGGTGAATTGCCGCTGATACCTTTGGAGTTTGCAGTGGCTGATACCCAGGGAGCAATAGGTTATATGATCCAGCAGTCATTAATGAATGAATTTCGCCGCAGAGGGATTAAAAGGCAGGCCATTACGATTGTGACTCAAGTAGTAGTTGATCAAAACGATGAGGCTTTTCAGAACCCCACTAAACCCATCGGCAGTTTTATGACCAGGGAAGAAGCTCAACGGCATATTAAAGAAGACGGTTGGAAGGTAGTGGAGGACGCTGGCAGAGGCTGGCGGCGGGTAGTACCCTCCCCCGAACCCAAAGCGATGGTTGAGATCAAAGCTATTAAAGATTTGATTGATGACGGATATATTGTCATTTGTGTAGGAGGGGGCGGTATACCTGTAGTAGAACAGGAGGGCAACCTGGAAGGGGTTGCTGCTGTTGTAGACAAAGATTATGCTTCCTCGTTGTTAGCTAAGGAGATTGAAGCTGACGTTCTTGTAATATCTACAGGTGTAAATAAAGTTGCCATAAATTTTGGCAAACCTGACCAGAAAGAACTGGATAGGCTAACAATAGCCGAAGCAGAAGCATACATGGCTGCAGGACATTTTCCACCAGGAAACATGGGTCCAAAGATTATGGCCTTGCTAAGGTACCTTAAGAATGGCGGCAAGGAAGGCATCATTACGTCGCCAACGGAATTAGTTGCTGCCCTTGAAGGAAAAACAGGTACTAGAATTGTGCCTTAAAACTTCCTTATGAGGTACCTAAACCAAGGGGATGCAAACCAACAAACCAAGGGGACTGTCCCTGCGGCTTTGTCCCCTGCGGCTTTGTCCTTTCGTTGGCGGAGTGTTGCTGGAGGGTGAGTCAGATGGTTATGAGTCTGACACAGGCACGTTCTACATTAATATGGACTTTCAGTTTTATTATTCAGAGCAGGTTTAAAGGAAGTTGATATTTTTCGTTAATATAGTGGATATCTTCCTCGGGTTAGAATATAATAAAGTTAGAAAGTTGAACTTTATTATATGGGGATGAGAACATGTTGGTGGAATTAAAACAAAAATCCCAAGTGACTATTCCTAGTGAACTGGTGAAAAAACTTAAACTTAAGCCCGGCGATAAATTGGAAGTCGAAGAAAAGGACGGTTGCCTGATTATTACCCCCGTTGAGGTTATTCCGCGGGCTCAAATGTGGTTTTATTCTAAGGAATGGCAGGCGGATGAGCAGAAGGTGGAGCAACAAATACGGGAAGGCCGGGTGAAAACGGCAAAAAGCAAAGAGGAATTGTTCAAAGGCCTGGGACTGGATGAAATATGAACATTTACTATTCCGACCTTTTTGCTGACAAAGTCAAGCAGCTTCCAATAGAAGTGAAGCGCGCCTTGAAAAAGAAGCTAGAGCTAATGATGGAAAACCCCAGGCATCCTTCCCTCCGCACTAAGAAGATTCAGGGACAGGACAACATCTTTGAGGCAAGTGTCACCATGGATATTCGTTTAACATGGCAATACACCGAGGACAGTATTTTGCTGCGGAATATCGGAGAGCATGACAAGACTCTCAAGAACCCGTAAGAATTACCATTGTTATAGTTGAGCAATATTTATGCAAGGGTTGAAAGGCTCGTTACAATTTATGTTAGTGGGCCGCCTTTTCTGACAGCCTTCATGGTTAATTTAAACTTTTGCATGCCTTGTGGGGAAATTCCCATTGGGCTTTTTTCATGCCTAAAGGGGGTATAAAAATGGCACTATCAGGCAAAAGGGAGCGGTGTTCGTGCAAACGGCAGACGCTCCTGTTTCATTTTCTGAGGAAGCTACACCGGCAGCCTTGACCGAAGAAGGTACACCATTACTGATGCGGCAAAGAGGTACTGGGATAAGGATACGCCTGTAACTGTCAAGGTAAACTCTGTTGTGGTTTCTGACGGTTTATCCTTGAGCATTGCGGCGGCGTGGTGGTATTTGATGCCCCTCTTGTACTGGACGTTGAGTTCGGCATAGAATTATTTATGTTTCTCTCTTTATTGGAATGTTAAATCAACCTGAAGTCCCACCGAAGCGCAAAAACGTATCTGGAATTATGACCCAGTTCGCTTGGTCCGATAGGTGCTGCGCCGATATGTAAACCAAGGGTTAAACCAAGGGGACTGTCCCTGCGGCTTAAACCGGGGTGGGGCTTTTTTTAGTGGGTAGCAAGATCTGGGGAAATATCATAAAACTCTAAAAAAATATTGTATAATATTGGTATGCTTATTTTACAATGAGGTGGAATAATATGATGCAATATATACCATTAGGTGGGGCAGATGAGATAGGGGCTTCAGCTCACTTGCTCTTAGTAGGCGCCAGTGCTTACCTGGTGGATTGTGGTCAGAGACAGGCTTGTCCTGATCGTCCCTTGCCAGATTTTGCATTACTGCAAGACCTGCTTAAAGGCCAAAAACTGACAGCCATTTTTTTGACCCATTCCCACTTTGATCATATTGGCGCCCTGCCATTGATCTGTCAGGCTTATCCGGGAACACCTGTTTACGCTACAACTGCCACATGCGATTTGACCCGTGTGCTCTTGTTTGACAGCCTCAAAGTGATGGATATGCGAGAGGGAGAAGTTCCCCTTTATGATGAGGAATTAGTTAAAGAGGCATTGAATTGTTTACGGCCCGTACCCCTGGGAAGTTTTGTATTGTTGCCTGACGGTACAAAGGCGCATTTTTTCCGGGCAGGACATATCCTGGGAGCTGCCATGATCGGGTTGGAAACCACTGAGGGGAGAGTTCTTTTCACAGGAGATTTTTCTGTATCTGGGACTAGAACAATAATGCCGGCGGCATTACCTAAATTTTCCCCCCATCTTGTCATTACCGAGGCTACCTATGGTGACCGCCATCATGCGGACCGTAAACGTGAAGAAAACAATTTAGTAAATAAAATTTCTCAAGTGATCCGAGACGGCGGACATGTTCTGGTTCCTGCTTTTGCACAAGGTAGGGCACAAGAAATATTATATTTGCTTCGTTTAGCCCGTTTGAGACAAAAGGACAATGAAAAATTTCCAATATGGGTTGACGGGTTAGTTAGAAGCATAAATACAGTATATTTAAATCATATTAACCAATTATCAAAATTCTTGCAAAAAAGGGTTTATAATGGGCAGCATCCATTTTACAGTGATTCTGTCAGGGCTATCGGTAACCCTGTTAAAAATGAGCGAGAAGCAGCCCTGGCAGGAAAACCTGCATGTTTTATCAGCAGTTCAGGGATGTTAACTGGCGGAGCCAGCGCCTATTACGCTGAAAAACTCTTAAGCGGTGAAAAAAATGCCATTTTATTAACTGGCTATCAGGATGAAGAAAGCCCTGGGAGAAGGTTGATTGAATTACTGGACAAGCCGGCTGAAGAGAAAAGAATTTTGCTAAACGGGCAGGAGATAACTGTTAAATGTAGAGTAGAAAAGTATAATCTTTCTGCCCATGCCGATCAGCAAGAAATATTTGGTTTTTTAACAGCCCTCAAACCGAAAAGAGTCATATTAACCCATGGCCAGGCAGAGGCCAGGGAAACTTTGGCAGCAGCCCTAAGAAACCGTTTGGCAGTTTACCTGCCAAATAATGGAGAAGTGTTGGAGTTTACATTTGGCCAATATACGAGAAGGCAGAATATTGCTAAAGCAGCTGCTGAAGGGGATGTGGTAGCCTTTTGGAAAAACACCTTACTTTCTAACGGTATCAAAGAGTATCACTTAGATGAAATGGCAGCCAAAATTGGTTGTGATACCGGTTCGCTGCAGACAAGACTTAAACAGAGCGGCTTGTTTAAGGAAATTTATCAGAATGTTTGGGTCCCCTTGTCTGAAGAGGAAATAGCTTTACAGAGCAAAAGAAAAGAACTGATGGATAACTTAGGTAATTTGACAAACAAGTTAATTGCAGTTACCTGTGAAAATAACTCGTGTTTGTCCTATTGCATCTCTCAGGATGCCTATGGGATCAATGTTGAAATACCCGGCCAGGCTGAACAGGTATATATAAAAGCGGAAGATATTATTGGTATTTGCGGGACCTTGTCACAAAGTCAGCTGGAAAATGTTAATAATAACTGGTTAGAATTATTATTTAACCAGGAAGAATCCTCTCTGCAAGACTTGCGGATTAAGGTGTTTGATACATGGAGAGTGCTGACAGGCTTGGCAAAGCCAAAGTTTTTGTGTTTGGAGCAAAATCAAGCACGGGAAATATTTATTGCTGCCCTGAAAAATTATGGTTTGAATAAAGTAGGGATGAATCCTGAGACCGGTGAAGTGATAATTTATTTTTACTTTCCGCGAGCTTTACCGGAAGCAATAAACGGCCTGCTCCTTGAATTGCTGAAGGAAACCGGTTGGACCTGGCGGATTAATCAGGAGACTAATCTGGAGGCGCTGAAATTAAAGTTGGTTGAATTAATGCCGGAGGGAGTTTCGCTTCTTAAAGAACCATCAGTTTACCGGGAAGAAAATAAAGTAAAAATAAAGGTAATGTCACCAAGTAATCCAGAACAGCACCGGTGGCAAAGAATAATGCTGGATTTTAATAAGGCGACAGGATGGAAACTCGAAGTGGAAACAGAAAGCCAACCTGCTATCATGGAAGTTCCAAAAACAACCGGCGGCAAAATGGAGATTAATGCAGCATTTAACTATATCAAGACAAGGCTTAAGGCTGAAGGGGCAGAAATATATAAAACATCATTAGTTGAGGGCTCCATAAGGGTTCAATTTATCACACCTCAGGCAGCTGAGCCATATAAACAGGTACTGAGCAAGCTGGAAGAGGAAACAGGATATGCCATCAGTATTTATCTGGAACCTAACGCATCCGCACTATTTCAAAAAGTTAGAAGCATTTTGCCAGTAAAGAAAAATCCCAGTTTATTTAAAGACAGGCGGGAAATCAAAATAGTTGTTGAGGAACCTATAAATGACGAAACCAGGCAGAAATTAGAGCAATTTTTTGCAGAAACCGGATATAAGGTTTCAGAATAAGAGGCTAATTAATATGGTGATCAAACCAAGGGGACTGTCCCTGTGATCAAACCAAGGGGACTGTCCCTGCGGCTTTGTTAAACTTTCTTTACCACTGCCAGAACAAGGGAGCAGAGGATTAGAGCGCTCCCCACCAACCCGACCGGCAGGATGGTTTCATGGAGGATGAGGTAGGCCAGAAGCAGGGTAAATAACGGTTCAGCCAGCTGCAAAATTCCTATGCTTTCAGGGCTGGCCACCTTTTGGGCCTGGGTCTGAAAAAGGGTGGGCAGGCCCGTACCGATAATTCCGATAATGATGATGGGCAGCAAACCTGCCCGGAAATAGCCCGGGTTAAAACCTTCAAAGAAAAGAGCTGCCAGCAAGGCGGTAATGGCAATTACCGCAAGTTGGAGCACGGTAAGCACTATTTCATCCTTGTTTTTGCCTAACCGGTCCAACTGCAGGATATAAACAGAGTAGAAGAGGGCGCAGGCGATGGACAGCGCGTCACCGGCATTGAAACCGGTCCCGTTCATTCCTGAAATCAGCTTAAGGCCGGCAATGGAGCTGACAACACTCAGCACAATCCACTTGGAAGGTAGTTTCTTCTTAAGGGCTATTTGGATTAAGGGAATAAATAAGACCGGCAGCGCAATTAAAAAGCCTGCTTTGGAAGCGGTGGTATACTTAAGGCCGATAATGGCTGCTGCATAGGCGAGAAAAATGAAAAGCCCCAGCACCAGACCCGCTTTTATATCCCCTTTGGTGATAGCTTTCACCTTTTGGGGGAAGGCAGCCGAGATTACGGCAGCACCGATTAGTGCCCTGCCCATCAGCAGGTGAAAGGGCGGAACAGAGCCGATGTAAAGCTTGATGAGAATAGTGCTCAAAGCCCAGCTGAAAGCAGTAAAGAGCATTTGCAGGTAGGCTTTATACAAGGCCTTGATTTCTTTGTCCGGTGCAGTTGGAACCAGTATTTTTTCCATGGCAACAAGTCCTTTAACAAAAACGAATACTTTATACTTTCAAACCCTTTATACTTCTTCAAGTTTATGCTAATTCCTTGTGGGACGGAATCAAATTTTATATAGACAAGCGAAGTATTGTTTTAAGCACAATCCTACTTGCAATAGCCCTTTATATTGTGGTAACATATTAATGAATAAATATACAACATCACGAATAAATATTCAACAACGGTTGGCGTGACAACTGAGTTAATGAATTGGTCTTAATCAACAGCATAAAATACACGAGGGGAGAGTTGTTTTATGGCAGTTAATCTTAAAGGAAGAAGTCTGCTTACACTGATGGATTTTTCACCCCAGGAAATCAGGTACTTGCTGGACTTGGCTCATGATTTGAAAGCCAAAAAGCGGATGGGAGTGTATAACTACTTACTTAAGGGCAAAAATATTGTGCTGCTCTTTGAAAAGACGTCCACCAGGACAAGGTGCGCTTTTGAAGTTGCCGCACTGGAAGAGGGCGCTCACGTGACTTTCCTGGACCAAAACAGCTCCCAGATGGGTAAAAAGGAATCTTTGGAGGATACCGCCAAAGTTTTGGGAAGATTTTACGACGGGATAGAATACAGGGGATTTAAGCAGTCAGTTGTGGAAGACCTGGCTAAATTTTCGGGGGTTCCTGTCTGGAACGGGCTAACCGATGTTGATCATCCTACCCAGATCCTTGCTGACTTAATGACTATTGAGGAGCATGTAGCTAAACCTCTAAACAAAGTAAAGGTTGTTTTCGTTGGTGACACCAGAAACAATATGGCCTATGCGTGGATGTACGGCTGCGCTAAAATGGGCATGCATTTTGTGGCTTTGGGCCCCAGAGAACTGGGCCCCAATCAGGAAATTGTGGAAAAAGTCAGGGAAGTAGCCAAAGAAACAGGTGCTGTAATTGAAGTGGCCCATGAATTGGAAGCTGTCCAGGGGGCTGATGTTATTTATACAGATGTATGGGCTTCGATGGGAGAAGAAGCAGAGCTTTCTGAACGGGTTAAACTTTTGACTCCTTATCGGGTAGATATGGAAATGCTTAAGCGGACGGGCAATCCCGATGTAGTCTTTATGCATTGCCTGCCCTCATTCCACGATTTTGAAACCACCATGGCAAAAGATGCCAAGGAAAAAGGATTGGACATCCGCGAAGTGACCGATGAAGTTTTTAGAAGCAGGCATTCAGTTGTATTTGATGAGGCGGAAAACAGAATGCACACCATCAAGGCGGTAATGGTTGCCACCTTATGAGGAATTGGAGTGTAATCACTCCAATTATTTTTTAAAATGATTATGATAATATTAAAGTGAGGTAAACCTTGGTTAGAGTTGCCAGAGTCTGATGGACCAGGGGAACACTTCAATTTAACCTTCCATAGCTCTTTTTTCAAGGGCTATATTGTTATCAGCAAAAATAAGGGTATAAATTGAAAAAAGTGAGAGAATAAAGCTATGTAGTCCAACGTGAAAAAATTGCAAAGTTTTGAACACAGGAGGACATGATGAGTACAGAAATCTCTTTTGATTACAGCTTTGCAAACAAATTCTTAGCAGCTAAAGAACTTGATTATATGGCTCCTCAAGTGGAACTGGCCCACGATTTATTACATCAGCGTAAAGGACCTGGCAACGAGTACAGCGGTTGGCTGGATTGGCCCCTTGCCTTTGATCAGGCAGAATTTAAACGTATCAAGTTTACAGCGGAAAAAATCAGGGAGAAAGCCGATGTGCTGCTGGTAATTGGTGTTGGCGGCTCCTACCTTGGGGCCCGCTCGGCCATAGAATTCTTGCAGCATACTTTTTATAACCGGATGGAGCGGGACAGGCGCCAAGGACCCGAAATTTACTTTGCGGGGCACAACCTCAGCTCCTCCTATCTGGCGCATTTGCTGGAGCTGGTAAAAGATCGGAGTATTTTTGTCAATGTGGTTTCCAAGTCAGGAACCACTCTGGAACCGGCGGTTGCATTCCGGATTTTTCGCCAATTGCTCGAAGAGAAGTATGGCAAAGCAGGCGCCAGGGAGCGTATCATTGCCACTACTGATCGGGCTACTGGAGCTTTGAAGAAGCTGGCGGAAGAGGAGGGGTACCAAACATTTACAGTGCCCGGCCACATCGGCGGCAGGTATTCGGTCTTGACTCCGGTAGGTTTACTGCCTATAGCTGCAAGCGGCATTAATATTGACGAGTTGATGAAAGGGGCTTGCCAGGGGCTTGAGCTGTACGGCCAGCGGGAATTGGACAAAAACCCCAGTTACCAGTATGCCGCTTTGCGGAATATTTTTTACCATAAAGGTAAGACCATTGAACTCCTGGCTGCTTACGAGCCTGCGCTTACCTATTTTGCAGAATGGTGGAAACAGCTTTTTGGAGAGAGCGAAGGGAAAGACCGGAAGGGCCTTTTTCCCGCCAGCGCAAACTTTACTACCGACCTGCATTCGCTGGGACAATACATTCAGGAGGGCCGCAGGGATCTGTTTGTTACTACTTTATGGGTAGAGGAGCCCCAAGAAGAACTGGTTGTTCCCGCGCTGGGTGACGATGCCGACGGTCTTGGCTACCTGGAAGGAAAATCGCTTCATTTTATTAATAGTAAAGCTGCTGAAGGAACTATCTTGGCTCACACCGAGGGTGGTGTTCCCAACTTGAAAATAACCATACCCCGGGTTACGCCCTATTATTACGGGCAGCTGGTCTATTTTTTTGAAAAAGCTTGTGCACTAAGCGGCTATCTCCTGGGAGTCAATCCATTTGACCAACCGGGGGTAGAGGCATATAAAAAGAACATGTTTAAACTCCTGGGTAAACCGGAATAACGCCTAGGGTGATAAAATCACCGATTTAGATTTCTTATCAGTTCTTGCCTGAAAACGTCAGGATATATATCATTTGTATGCCCGGTGGCAAATGGCTTCAGGGCTTGATTTTGATTGTAAAGCCGGTGAAGCTCGGACAGTAAATAACATTCTAATCCGATGATTGCCATATTTATGCTGTGCCTTTGAATTATTTTTCCTATATGGCGTAACATTTTTGGTATTTTATGCTATAATTAATTCCGTTGAATTTGCATTGTTGTAAAAAGGAGTGGAATGGATTGAGTCCGCAAAGTGTAGAAAAGCTCAAGGAAATATGCAAAGATGTCCGGGCTGATATCGTGCGCATGACTGCAGAAGCAGGTTCGGGGCATCCTGGTGGAAGCCTTTCTTCTGTAGAGCTGATGACCGCCCTGTACTTTAATGTTCTAAAACACCGTCCTGAGGACCCAAGCTGGCCTGACAGGGACCGCTTTATTCTCTCCAAGGGCCATGTTTGCCCCGTGCTTTATTCGGTGATGGCCCGCACCGGGTATTTCCCTGTGGAAGAGCTCTTGACCTTGCGCAAGCTTGGCAGCAGGCTGCAAGGCCATCCCAGTTACAAGGCGCTTCCCGGCCTGGAGAGTTCCAGCGGTTCTTTGGGGCAGGGGTTATCCATTGCCAACGGGTTGGCCCTGGCCGCGAAACTAAACGGCAAGGACTACCGGGTTTACTGTCTGATGGGCGACGGTGAGCTGCAAGAAGGCCAAATCTGGGAAGCGATGATGACTGCCCCCCACTATAAGCTGGATAATGTCTGTGCTATAGTTGACTACAACAACCTGCAGATTGACGGCAAGGTTGAAGAAGTTATGGGTATTGCCCCTCTGGCTAAAAAGTGGGAGGATTTCAACTGGCATGTGATTGAGATTGACGGTCACGACCTTAACCAAGTGCTGGCCGCTTATGAAGAAGCAAAGCAGTGCAAAGGCAAACCTTCCGTAATCATTGCCAACACAGTGAAAGGCAAAGGAGTATCCTTTATGGAAAATGTGGCAGGTTGGCATGGCAAAGCTCCGAACAGGGAAGAGTTGGAAAAAGCTTTAGCAGAAATTTACGGGAGGGAGAACTAATGAGCGTAAAGATGCTGCCCAATAGGGATGGATATGGACATGGGTTGCTCGAGCTTGGGAAAACAAATCCTGATGTGGTAGTCTTGGATGCGGACCTGGCCAAGTCTACACGTTCTGATTGGTTTGCCGCTGAGTTTCCCGACAGGTTTTTTGACATAGGTATTGCTGAGCAGGATATGCTGGGCACAGCGGCTGGTCTTGCTTTAGGCGGAAAAATACCCTTTGTTACTACCTATGGAGTATTTGTGGCCGGCAGGGCCTGGGACCAGATCAGGACAACAGTTTGCTATGCAGATCTGAATGTGAAGATTGCCGGCGCTCACGGCGGTATTTCCGTGGGTCCGGACGGGGCAACCCACCAGGCCCTGGAAGATATTGCCCTGATGCGGGTTTTACCAAATATGAGGGTTATAGTTCCCTGTGATGCCATCGAGGCGAAAAAAGCAACAATGGCGGTGGCCGTTGTCCAAGGCCCTTGTTATCTTCGCTTCGCCAGGGAGGCTACTCCCGTCTTTACACAAGAAGAGGATTACTTCGAGATCGGCAAAGCCAATATTTTAAAAGAAGGTTCCGATGTGACGATTATCGCCTGCGGTCCTATCGTTTACGAAGCGCTGCTGGCCCATGACCGTTTAAAGGAAATAGGCATCTCCGCCCGGGTGATCAACATGCATACCGTAAAGCCTCTGGACCGGGAGGCAGTTTTAAAGGCTGCGGCTGAAACCGGGGCTGTTGTCACCGCTGAGGAACACCAGATCTTCGGCGGCTTAGGAGGCGCCGTGGCTGAACTGTTAGCCCAAAACCGGCCTACACCTATGGAGATGGTGGGAATAAAAGATACTTTTGGGGAATCGGGACCTCCGGAAGAGCTGGCTGTTAAATACGGACTGACGGCCAAAGACATAGCTGAGGCGGCTAAAAAAGCCGTGGCCAGAAAATAAAACAAACGATATTACCTAAAAATTCCAGAACAAGCTGTTCTGGAATTTTTTTTGACATGCTAAATAGGCAAGAAACTTTGCGTAATTTATGGAAAATTGTTAAAATGAACATAGCTGTTTGGTGTGTCTACCAACCTAAACCACTGAGGAGGTTTTGTGGAAAATGAGCAAAGAATGTCCGGTATGCCATTCTCCTTTAAAGGAAACCCCTAAATACGGTGTTTTGATTGATGCCTGCCTTAACTGCAAAGGTGTTTGGCTTGACAGGGGCGAACTGGAGAAAGTTATTTCCTTGGCCAGGGAATTCGGCGGCGCTAATGAAGTAAGTAACGGACATGAGTATTATGAACCAAACAAACATTACCACGATGAAAGTCATTATGGTCGTCACCGCAAGAAAAAGAAACATGGGTTTTTAGATTTGTTTGAAGACCTGTTTGACTGATTCAAAAGCGGCTCTAATGCAGGGTCAACCAGGTTGTAATGAGAGTGTCGCAACAGGCTGTTGCCAAAGTAAAACTTTGGCAACAGCCTGTTCATATATTTAGCAGCAACATAATTTCAGCAATCTGCAGGGTTTTTGCACTTGAATGCGTCTATAATAACGGGAAGGGAGGGGAACGAGATTACCGACGAGCAATTAATTGCTTCTGTTTTGGCAGGGGACCAGGCGGCTTTCAGCGGCATAGTCCAACGCTACGGCCCCTACATCCTGGCTGTGATTCTGCCCATAATCCAGGACCAAGGAGAGGCAGAAGATGTTGCGCAGGAAACGCTGCTGCAGGTCTACCGTTCCCTGGCCCAGTACCGGCACGAGGGCTTTAAAACCTGGGTTGCCAGAATCGCTGTCAATAAGGCCATAGACTGGAAGCGGAAAAAGGCGAGAAGACGGGCTGAGGAACTGATTGACTATGTTGGGGAGATACCTGAGAGAGGGGAGCCAATCTTTGAAGGGCCGGAGGAAAGCCTGCTGCGGAAAGAAAAGCAGCGGCTGGTGGAAAAGATATGCAGGGCGCTTCCTCCTATCTACCGGGAGACCCTTGTTGCGTATTATTTTCAAGACAAAAGCTACGCTGAAATAGCCAGGGTCCAAGGGACTACGGTTAAAACAGTGGAATCACGACTTTACCGGGCAAAACAGCTGCTGAAAAAGCAGTGGCAGGAGGGAAAGTTATGAAACATTACAGCAGGGAAGAATGGCAGGAATATAAAGCAGGCGGACCGGATGCCGACCGGCTCCTGGCTATGGAAGAGCATTTGTACCTCTGTGACAGTTGCCTGGAGGTTTACCTGGAGACTTTTACGGAAGCGGAAGTGGCCAAAGCGGCTGCCACCCTGACCCCTGGGTTCACATCGCGAGTGTTGACCCGCTTGGGACAGTTGTCCACCAAACTTCAGCAAAAAAACAATTTCAGGATAATGCCCTCATACCGTTTGCGGTTGTTTACCTACTATGTGGCGGCAGCATGCATTACTTTCATGTTAATGTTTAGCGGAATATTTGATCTGCTTGCCGGCCAAGTTTCACCTAAAGTGGCAAAGTATACAATTTGGGAGAACCGGCTGGAGAAGCGCATCCCTGCCAACTGGTCCGCGGGTTTGATTACTAAGACCACCGGTTTTCTGGATATGTTAATCGGGCAAAACAAGGAGGGAAAACAGTGATTAGAAAAAGCAAATTCGCTACAGCCATTTTTTCTTTTATTCCCGGGCTTGGACATTTTTACTTGGGGCTGATGAACCGGGGCCTGACATTTATTTTGGCCTTCTTTGGCTGGCTAACCTTTGTGGTATTCTTTGGAGTTTTGACTCGTAAAGAAGAATTTTTAGCACTGCTGATTGTACTGCCTATTGTCTGGTTTTACAGCTTGTTTGACGCTTGGAAACAGTGTGAAGCAATAAACCGGCAGGAAACAGCAGAGGACCGTTCCATTTTTAGCGAATTTAACGACAGCCTCCAGGAGGGCAAAAAGAGCAAAGGCTGGGCGCTGCTTTTTTCCGCCATTCCCGGGGCGGGGCACATGTACTGGGGGCTGAAAAGGGAAGGGCTGCAGCTCATGGGCGCTTTTTTCCTGTCCCTTTTCCTGCTGGATTGGCTGCATTTAAGCATATTCTTTTTTTCACTGCCGGTCATTTGGTTCTACAGCTTTTTTGATGCGCTGCAGTTTAAAGCAGAGAAAGAGGGACAAGAAGAGGTGGCAACGGGACAACAGCTTTGGCCGCTGGGAAACCCGAAATATCTTGGCTACCTGCTGATTTTTGTTGGCTGCCTGATTATTTTTGAAAAACTAATTAGCCCTTTTCTAGACTGGCAAATTCTAGAGCTGCTTAAAACCGGCATCATTGCCTTCCTGTTTATCGCAGGGGGTGTAAAACTGCTGGCGGGCAGCAAAAATCCCGAGGTATAGGAGGAAAAAACAATGCGGCAGTGGCGTGTGGGTACCTTTTCGATGGGCATACTTCTGATTGCCGTTGGCATAGCCCTTTTAGTGGCGCAAATAAAACAATATGCTGTTGTTGAGGCTGTAACAACCTGGTGGCCGGTAATTTTCATTCTCTTGGGTTGTGAAATCCTGGCCTACATTCATTTTTCCAAGGAAGAGCATCCGAAGATTAAATATGATTTTGCAAGCATACTGCTGGTTCTTTTTCTTACAATGTTCGGGCTGGGCTTTTATGCTTTAACTGCTACCGGATTTTTGCCCAGGGTAAGCCAAATGGTCATGTCCAGGGAATACACGGTTTTGTTTCCGGAAGCGCGGCTGGTGGTCCCGGCTGAAGTAAAAAAGATCCGTGTGGATACCCCTAGCGCGCAGCTAAAGTTAGCGGTTAGCAGTTCCCGGGAACTGGTAGCTTATGGGGATGCCAATATTTTTGCCAAAAATGAAGTGGAAGCTAAAAAACTATCAGGTGAAGATTTTATCCTGCTTAGGACCGTTGGAGATACGCTGTATGTGGAGTTAAGGGATCTGCCGAGGAAGAGGGATTTCAACCCCGGTGCCACCGGCGCAGAGTATAGGCTGATTTTGCCGGCAGATATCCCGGTGGAAATCGCGCATGATGGCTTTGGCAGCCTGGAGATTGCTGCGGAGGGGATTCGGTCCGACTGGATGGTAAATACCCGAAGCCCTGTGGAGATTGCCGCTTCCAGCCAAGCCAACCTGGAAGTACGGGCCAAAACCCGGTCCGGGGAAATGCTCTTTGGCAATGTAGACTGGCAAATCAGCGGACAGCCAAGGCGGGACACAGAGATGCCGGATACCAATGACCGGCCCGACCGGCAACAGGCGGTGCAAGCAAGTGTAAAATGGGGAGAAGGTAAATATAAACTGTATGTTAACAGCGAGGATAGAATAACCGTTAACCGGCTGGATTAGTTTAAAAGCGTGCTGCTGAAAAGCGAAATAGGCTAAAATGGTAAAAAATTTGCAGCCGATGGAGCGGGCTGCTTGTTAATCCGGAGCGTTTTGGCAAAAACGACTCATTTCAATCATTTCAAAACAAATGCAAGGTTTACGCTGACTTAATTATAACAACGGCAAGCGGTTTTGTATAATTCAATTTGGCTATAAGGTTGATAGTTTAAACTTATGAAACAGGTCAACTGAAAAAATCGAGAGTTAAAATTACATTTTTAGCAAGAGTATCTTGAAAATGGCAACAAATAAAAAGACAGTATGAATTCAAGCTGTGGGAGTGTTACAACATAAATGCAAGAGTTTTCAGGACAGCAAACATTTGACAATTGTTGTGAAGAAGGTTAAGCTGAATCTCATCAAGGAGTACTATATTTTGGGGCCGAGGAGTAGAGGATACATTGCAGCCAAGCGTAGCAGTGGTCAATTGCCCTGATTACCGGCCTGTGCAGGTTCGCCAGAGCCTGGAAGAAGCGCTGGGTTTGCTGGGCGGAATAGAGAGCATAGTTAAGCCTGGGCAACAAGTCCTGGTAAAATTGAACTTGGTTATGCCCAAAAGTCCGGAGCACGCCGCAACTACCAACCCGGTAATCCTGGAATGGGTTGTACGGATACTCCAGGCGGCAGGGGCCAAAGTCATTCTCGCCGACAGCCCCGGAGGTCCTTTTAACTCTAAAATGCTGCAGAGGGCTTACGACAAATGTGGCATAACAGCGGTGGCCGAACGGACGGGGGCAGAGCTCAACTTTAACACCTCCGAAGCCACCGTTCCCTGCCCCGAAGGCAAAATCATCAAAAGTTTAAGGGTAATGGAGGCTGTGTTAAAAGCAGATGTTGTGATTTCCCTGCCTAAGCTGAAAACTCACGGGTTGACACTGTTGACGGGAGCTGTAAAAAATATGTTTGGTGCGGTCCCCGGCTTAGTCAAAGCGGAGTACCACGTTAAAATGCCGCGAATTAAGGATTTTGCGGAAATTCTGGTTGATATAGCGCTGTGTGTTAAACCCAGGCTGAGCATTTTGGATGCGGTAGTTTGCATGGAAGGTGAAGGGCCTACAGGCGGTAGGCCCCGTCCCGTTGGCGTTATTTTAGCCAGCGCCGATCCTTTTGCCCTGGATGTAGTCGGCAGCGAGTTAGTAGGTGTGGTTCCGCAGCAAGTTCCCGTAATTGCCTGTGCCATGGATAGGGGTTTAACTGCCGGAAGCAGCGACAAGTTTCAGCTTTTGGGACTGGCTAAAAAAGAATGGCCCATAGTAAAGGATTTTAAACTCCCGCTGGCTACCTTTAAGGCAGATAAGGGATTACTGGGAGCCAACCTCCCGGATTTTCTCGCTGCGCCTTTAGAAAAAGCTTTACGGCCTAAGCCGGTATTCATTCATGAACTGTGCGTCGGTTGCGGTGATTGTGTACAAAACTGTCCCCCTCAAGCAGTGAAGCTCGTAGACCACAGGCCGGAGGTTGACCTGGCACGGTGCATCCGGTGTTATTGCTGCCAAGAATTATGTCCGGCACAAGCAGTGCAAATACAGCATACTTGGCTAGGCAGGAAATTGTTTGGGTAAGGCTGGCCGCAGGCTATCAGCCATCAGCCTGCAGCCGTCAGCGATAGCTGGTAGCTGCGACTAACATTTAGATTACATGACATGTATAGGAGTGGAGAAAGTGGATTTACAGCAGCGGGTTTTGCAGGAGATTAAAAGGGAGGAGGTCGTAGCGCTAACCCAGGAATTAGTCCGGATTCCCAGCTACTATGGCGTTCCTGGAGTGGAAACTAAGGTAGCCCGGTTTATTGCAGATTTTTTGCAGAGGGAAGGCATCACTGCCGCGACGGAGGAAATCTTCGAAGAACGGAGCAATGTCTACGCTGCCCTGCCTGGAAAAGCAGGAGGAAGGAGCCTGCTTTTTTGTGGCCATATAGATACGGTGCCTCCCCACAACATGGAAATTGAACCTTTCGAGGCCTATCTCGCCGAAGGCAAAATTTACGGGCGGGGCGCTGCAGACATGAAGGGTGGAGTAGCAGCCATGTTGGTTGCTATGGCTGCCTTAAAACGGGCCGGCGTGCAGCTTTCCGGGGATGTGCGCTTTGCCGGGGTTGTTGGCGAGGAGTCGCCCAATACCAGTGAAGGTGCCAGGGCTCTGGTAGAAAAAGGCATCAAGACTGATATGGCCATTATTGGTGAAGCTACTAACCTGGAGATAGCTGCTGCCCATAAGGGCATGGAGTGGTTAAAAATTGAGGTCAGAGGCAAAGCAGCCCATGGCAGTGTGCCGCAAAACGGGATCAATGCTATTTCCAAGGCTGCCAAAATCATCCAGGCCATCGAGACAGGGGTGGTACCCCGGCTGAAGCAGCGTATTCACCCCTTGGTGGGTTCTCCGACTATTAATATCGGTCGTATTGAGGGGGGAGTGCTGAACAATATTGTACCTGACTCCTGCTGGTTTTCCCTGGACCGCCGTTGGATTCCGGGAGAAACCTTGGAAGAGGTGCTTAGCGAATTGCAGGCTGTCATCGATGGGCTGCACGCAGAGGATCCGGAGCTGGAGGCGAAAATCATCCAGCAGCCGGAGACCTTGGGCAGGGGGCCCATGGAGATAGAGTCGGATCACCCGTTGGTACTGGCTCTGGGCCATGCGGTGCGCCAACAACTTGGCAAAGAGCCTGTGGTGAAAGGAGTAGTCTACTGGACTGACGGTGCCCACTTATCCAGGGCAGGAATACCAACTGTGGTTTTTGGTCCCGGGGACATCGCTCAGGCCCATGCTGCCGTGGAGTTTGTCGAAACAGAGCAGCTCTTTAAAGCAGCCCAAATTTATGCGTTAACAGCCCTGGAAGTTTGTAGCTAAAAAGCGTAGGCCGCTAGCGGGTTTCAAACCGCTAACGGTCTTGCTCTTATGCGGTAAAAATTTACGTCAATTTTGCACTTGCATTGCCATGCAGTATATGCTACAATACATTTTGTCGGTGACACGAACAAAGTAAATAAGGGGATATAGCTCAGTTGGGAGAGCGCTTGAATGGCATTCAAGAGGTCAGGGGTTCGACTCCCCTTATCTCCACCAAAAAGAAAGCAAGGGTTTCGGTAATTTCCGAAGCCCTTTTTGCACAGTAAAAAACGATTGCCGCTCATTTTTCCTGACCGGAAAAGAGCGGTTTTCTTGTGTGCAAGATTATTAGGGATTTGTTATTTGCTAGAAAGTACAACCGAATGGGAGATCTTACACAGGACTTAAGATAAAAGAAAGGAAATTTACTTAGAATCAGGTTAATCCCTTTGCACGAAAGGTTGGTGTTCCAGGTGAATTTAATACTCTTTGGGGGTTTTTTCGGTTCGGGAAAAACAAGTTTAATACTTTCCCTGGCCCATTTCCTGGTGAAAAAGGAAGGAGCCAAAAAAACTGAGCTGGTTATAATTGAAAACGAAGTTGGGGAGATAGGGATTGATAATAAAGTGATAGAAACCAGCGGCTTTACTGTAAAAGAAATGTTTGCAGGGTGCATCTGCTGTCAACTGACCGCTAGTTTAACACTTGCCTTAAATGATATAGCAGAAAAAATTAATCCCAAATGGGTCATTGTGGAGTCCACCGGATTGGCTTATCCCGGTAAAATTTTAAACACTATTGGTAGACATAGCAAGAGTATAGATAATGCTGTAACAATTACTGTTGTAGATTCCCAACGTTGGGAGGAGTATTATGCTGCGACTCCCGTACTTGCAAAGACGCAGGTAACTGATGGGGATATTATAATTATTAATAAAACAGATCTGGTAACAGAAGAACAATTAACATATGTAAAAAACCGTGTAACGGAACTTAATCCCAAGGCTCAAATCCATAAAGTATCTGCCAATCAAAATGTAGAAGACAGTGTTTGGGAGAAGGTGGTGGGGATCAATGAATAGTGCTGAAAATAGCGGCCATACATGCCGACATTCACATGAGAATTCGAACGAAGAGCCAGGAGTTTTTTCTCATTCTCTTGCGCTTCAACTTGAGAAAGGAATTTCAGGCAGCGAGCTGACCAACTGCTTAGCAGCCTGGGTTAAAGACTTAATTCAATGGGCGGCAGAAAATCATTACTTCATAGGCCACATAAAAACTTTTACTTCAAGTGAATCAACATTGAATTTGTGGCTGGCCTCAACGGGAAAAGAAGTTAATATTAATTCTTCACCCGGTTGGCAAGAGTCCATTATTACAAGATTTAATCTGAATATGACGGTGATAATTTTTGGACCGGACAAAGAAACTCTTAAAAAAATTGCATTGGAAAATCTGCACAAGAAGCTTGGGTTGGGATCAATAAGGTAGTGGATACCGGCACACCGAAATATCCTGCACTCTAAAACAGGATGTCGCGGTGTGTTTTTTCTTTACTGCTCTTACCGGGAGTTTTGAACGTAATGGTGCAGGTATATTTGTAAGTCACTGGGAACGCAAGGTATTGAATTAATGTTTCAATTTGGATATGATTAAAGCTATGGTGATGCGAAGTGTTTCATACAGCAACAATTAATACAACTACTTTGCGCCTTAAGCGGATAATATGGAGACAAGCGGAGGCACGTTATGCTGCAAACTTTCACCACTTGGAACAATTGGCTTGGCAAACGCATGTTTTATGTCGTGCTATCGGCGTTGCTGCTAGGGTTTAATCTATCTCTTCCCAAATCGCCTGTAATAACAAAAGTTGCAATAGGGCTATTTGCGTATATGACATTTGTTACCGCTCTCGGAACAAGTTTTAAAGAATTTATTAAAGTTTTAAACAAGCCATGGACCCCCTTATGGATGTTATTTTTAATCCACGGTGGTGCTCCCATAGTAGCTTGGATAGTAGGGTTAATTTTTTATCCCCATGACCCGTTGATGCGCTTAGGTTTCCTAATTAGTTCCAGCATTCCTGTTGCAGTGACTTCCATCATTTGGACATCGCTGACTGAGGGGAGTGTTCCCCTGGCCCTGGTGGTGGTAACCTTGGACACATTAGTTGTTCCGGTTATACTTCCAACTTTTTTTCTTCTGGCGGTTGGACAAGTGATCCATATCGATTATGGGGATCTGGTTTGGCGGTTGCTGTTTATGGTAACGATCCCAAGCGTGGCAGGCATGCTGGTAAATGATTTTACAAAGGGAAGGTTCGCTGATTTTAGTAAGTCGGTTGGCGGATTCACCTCCAAAGCGGCACTTTTTTTAGTTATTTTGCTTAATGCCGCCATGGTTGCTTCAGAAATAAATTGGAACATTTCCTTGATTAAATTGTTGCTGGTTGTTTTACTACTTGTAGTGAGTGGCTATTTTTTAGGCTACTTAGGTTCATTTGCGGTAAAGGAACGCCGTTCTGACATTATTTCAGCTATGATTTACAATGTGGGCATGAGGAATATCAGCTTTGGTTCACTCCTGGCTTTAGCATATTTTCCGCCTGCGGTAGCAGTGCCCATAACACTGGCCATGATCTTTCAGCAGCCGGTAGCCGCTGTGGTATCGTATCTGTATAAGCGGTATATTAGCCGAAGTCCGCGCTTGTTAGCCCCGAACCAGGCTATAAATAAAAGATAGATCAACTTATAATTTTAATCTGTTGACCTTAAATCCAACTTCTTGGCGAAATGCAGCGCTTCCTTAAATTCAGCGGCGCTCAGTCTTTTCGCTATTTCTTCGTATTCGTAGACGTCATGGGCCGGGGAGTACTGGTCCATCAAATTCACCAGGCAATCGGGGGATAGCTCTTCTTCAATGAATCTTAACACCTCCACCGCCAAAACTGAGCTCACAGTTTTGATAAAAGACACACCGCATGTTGCAGTAACTGAAGAAGACGTGATTTTACAAAATGGCAGCTGACAAAATTGAGTTAAATTTGACAAGTTATTATTGGCAGTTGTATAATCAAGGAAAAATAATAAAGTAGAGTAGGTATCATACGTTAAGTGTTAAAGGATGGGATGTTGCCTTTAAACGAAGGGTTAACCCGCGATATGATACTGCGTCCGCTACTTATGTAAAAGACATCTTTTTGTTACATTTGTAGAGGTACTCTACGTATGTACTAAAAAGGTGTTTATTTTTTTATTTCAATCGATATTACCTTGCTTTTTCGGGTGCGGCCAATGACAGTTGACGAAGTATTTGGAAAAGAGGTTAAAAAACTTATGGGGCAAGAGGAGGTACAGGGCATACTCTTGATTGGTGCCGGGGCAAGAGCAGGCGAGGATGAACTTCAGCATTTAAATGATTTGGACTTTTTAGTAATTACTGCAAAAAGTCATAGCTATGAGAGGGAAGTATACGAAATAGAAAACGTTAAGTTCGATCTATCGTATATTTCGCTGGATTTATTAAAGGCCGGCTTGAAGGAAAAATGGCCCTGGTTGCTCAGTGCTCTTGCTCACTACAAAATTATTTTTAAAAGAGGAGATGAGCTGGACGATATTTTAAAAAATGCTGCCAGGATATACAGCCTGGGACCAAGAGCTTTGGAAAAAACTGAAATCCGCTGTCTCAGGTTTAGTTTATACCAGTCCTGGGTAGATCTCATGAACAGAAGATGTGACCCAATTAATTCTGCTTTTCTGGCTAATAACCTTTTCAAAGAAGTGTTAGTTTCCTATTTTAAATTGAATAACATCTGGGTGCCCAAAGATAAAAAAGTGCTGGACTCAATCAGTAAAACTGACCAAGAGCTTTTTCAATTATGCACAAGTTTTCTTGCGGAGCAAGCTTTGGACCGGAAAATTGCAATTTTGGAGGATATTTTAACTTATGTTTTAAAACCCTTTGGTGGCATTTTAGAGCATTGGGAGAGAGGAGAATTTCCATTAAATTAAACAGGGAAAAGAGGCGTAGCAGTGGACAAGGAAAGAATTGAGCAGGCTGTGCGAGAAATTTTGGAAGCTATTGGTGAAGATCCTGACAGGGAAGGTTTGGTTGATACTCCAAAGCGTATAGCAAGGATGTATGAAGAAATTTTTTCAGGGTTGAAAGAAGACCCGGGAAAGCATTTGGAAATTTACTTTCAAGAAGAGCAGCATGAAGAACTGGTTTTAGTGAAAGATATTCCATTCTATTCAATGTGCGAGCACCACCTGGTACCTTTTTTTGGTCTGGCCCATGTGGGATATTTGCCTAAAGGGGGAAAGTTAACCGGGCTCAGCAAGTTAGCAAGAGTGGTGGAAACTATTGCCCGAAGGCCCCAGCTCCAGGAAAGGCTTACTTCAACTATTGCCGATACTTTGGTGGAGAAATTGGAGCCCTACGGAGTAATCGTAGTAGTGGAAGCAGAGCATATGTGCATGACTATGAGAGGAGTAAAAAAACCAGGCTCCAAAACTGTGACCTCAGCGGTTAGGGGAGTATTTAAAAAAGATGCCAAAGCAAGGGCTGAAGCTATGTCCTTAATTAATTTTGGGAGACAGTGATGAGT
Source organism: Zhaonella formicivorans (assembly GCF_004353525.1). Taxonomy (NCBI): domain Bacteria; kingdom Bacillati; phylum Bacillota; class Clostridia; order Neomoorellales; family Zhaonellaceae; genus Zhaonella; species Zhaonella formicivorans. Next base: position 1,758,105 of record NZ_CP085524.1, on the reverse strand, counting down.
ATGAGAAATATTAAGTTAAATTTGCACCGCAGGATAGATTTAATGTGTGGACGGTATGAATTGAGTCTGGGTAAACGCACTTACATTATGGGGATTTTAAATGTCACTCCCGATTCTTTTTCCGATGGAGGAAAGTTTATAGATTTAGAAAAAGCAGTGAAACAGGCGAAAAAAATGGTTGCAGAAGGAGCTGACATAATAGATGTAGGAGGAGAATCCACCAGACCGGGGGCCCATGAAGTTAGTGCTGAAGAAGAATTAAAAAGAGTTTTGCCGGTAGTGCAGAGATTGGTCAAAGAAATAGATGTCCCCATTTCAGTAGATACTTATAAATCCGAAGTGGCAGAAGAAGCACTTCGCGCTGGAGCCCATATGATTAATGACGTGTGGGGAATGCAAAAAGACCCTGAAATGGCTTCGGTGGTAGCTAAATACGGCGTCCCAGTCATTGTTATGCATAACCAAAAGGGGACAGAGTATCAGGGAGACATTATAGAAGAAATCTGTAAGTTTTTCCGAAAATCCATACAGCTGGGAACTGCTGCAGGAATAAAGCGGGAAAAAATTATTCTGGATCCAGGAATTGGGTTTGGCAAAACCCCTGAACAAAACATACTGGTCATGTCCAGATTAGGGGAATTAAACGATTTAGGCCATCCCATACTTTTAGGGACTTCAAGGAAGTCCATGATCGGGAAGATTTTGGATTTGCCTTCAGGGGAGAGGGTAGAAGGCACTTTGGCCACCACTGTGATGGGCATTATCCAAGGCGTAGATATAGTTAGGGTCCACGATGTGAAAGAAAATATGCGTGCGGCAAAGGTAGCCGATGCTATTGTCAGGGGCGAATAAAAATGGACAAAATATTGCTCAAAAATTTAGCCTTCTACGGTTATCACGGTGTTTTACCTGAGGAAAATGTTTTAGGACAAAAATTTTTCGTGGATATTGAATTGTTTTTGGATTTATGCAAGGCGGGTATTTCCGATGATGTGCACGAGACTGTCAATTATGCCGATGTATATCAGATGGTGAAAAATGTAGTAGAAAATAAAAGGTTTAAATTAATCGAAGCTTTGGCAGAAGCTATAGCCAATTTAATATTAAACAAATTCAGTAGAGTGCAGGAAGTGATTGTGCAGATCAGGAAACCAGAGGCGCCTGTTAACGGCATTTTTGATTATTTTGGCTTAACCATTAAGCGGACAAGGAAAGTCAAAGCATATTTAAGTCTGGGCAGCAACCTGGGCGATAAAAAAGCAAATATCGATCAAGCTGTAGAACTGCTGAGAAATCACGAGCACATTAATGTTACTAAGGTTTCCTCTTATTACGAAACGGAGCCGGTCGGTTACACAGAACAGGACTGGTTTTTAAATATAGCAGTTGAGCTCGAGACTTCTTTAGCTCCCTACTCCTTATTAAAATACTGCAATTTTATTGAAAAAGTATTAAAAAGAGAAAGAGTAATCAAGTGGGGGCCCAGGATTATAGATGTAGATATTTTGTTATATGGGGATTTTCGATCTGAAGATGAATTATTAACCATACCCCATCCCAGGATGATGGAAAGGGCTTTTGTGATGGTTCCTTTGTACGAAATAGCCCCGGAACTTGAAATAAATAAAAGAAATATTAAGGAAATAGTAGAGAGCCTGACCGGGGAAGAAGTCAGAAAAGTTGATTTATAGAAGTCATTTGGTTTTAAGAAGATGCTTTACCGTTTTTAAGGCTGCTTTTCCAGCCAATTTTAAACCTCCGGCTGCCATGCGGCTTGTAGCTCTGACAAAAGTTTTTCCCGAAGCTCTTAAAGCCGATTTGATTAATAACAAATCCTGCTCCAATTCTTCAATAGTAAGGGATGCTTCATTCAAATGCCTGGCGGCAGTTTCCCTGGTGCAGGAGAGCAATGCCTTTTCTATGGCGGACAGTACGATCAAAAGGTCGTCCAGCTGGCCTATAACCGGGATAATGCCTGGAATGAGGTCCACAGGGGCGGTCAGGTAAGCAACACTTGCACCCAGGTATGCTTTACTTAATTTCGGAACCTCCGGTTCTTTAAGTAAGTTATATAGCAGCTTAGTATAGTTGGGCAGGCGCACCAGTGTTTTGCCTAGCTCCATATAATTTTTTTTAGCTGCCAAGATTAGCCCTCCTTTGAGGCAATTGAATATTTTATTTTTACCCATTCTTAGAATAATTATAGAATATATTTTATACTTTTTTAAATTCAGGCAGGAAATTATATTTTCTTGTGGAATATATCTGCCCCAGATGACAAACTAATATAAGCTTTTAGGTGCCCGTATGGGAGAATAGGGAATCAGGTGCAAGTCCTGCAGCGGTCCCGCCACTGTAAGCAGGGAGTTACCCGCGGATACCACTGAAAGGCACCAGCCTTTTGGGAAGGTGCGGGGAAATTATGATCTGTAAGCCAGGAGACCTGCCTAAAAGCTGATCTGTCGGGATGATGGTAAAGTCCTCGGTTTGAATTTATTTCAGGCTGGGGGCTTTTGCTTTTTATATTTCCCTATATTACAAAGGAGGTTTACACATGCTGAAACTGGAAAGAACGATGAAAAAAATTAAGCCCCTGGATGAGGAGGTAATGAAAAAAACCCAGGCTCGCCTGGATGATTTGACCAAGCCGCCGGGGAGTCTTGGTGTGCTGGAGGATATGGCCAGACAAATTGCAGGCATCACCGGCCAGGTGATACCGGAGCTGCCACGAAAGGCTGCTATCCTGATGGCCGGAGACCATGGGATTGTCAAAGAAGGAGTGGCACCTTTCCCTCAGGAAGTTACACCCCAGATGGTGTTGAACTTCGTCAGAGGCGGCGCTGCCATGAGTGTTTTAACCCGCCACGTTGGAGCTGAGCTATATGTGGTAGATATCGGGGTGGCTGCTGATTTGCCTGATGTGCAGGGGATCATTAAAAGAAAAGTGGCTTACGGCACAAAAAATATGGCCCAAGGTCCTGCCATGACTATGGAGGAAGCTGTACAAGCCGTTGAAGTGGGAATTGAGATAGCCGAGGAAGCTATCGAGAAAGGAGCAGGTTTAATCGGCATAGGGGAAATGGGCATCGGCAATACTTCTCCCAGCACAGCCATTGTAGCTGCTTACAGTCAGCTGCCGGTGCCGGAAGTGGTCGGCAGGGGCACAGGAGCTGACGATGAGCGGATGAAAATAAAAATAGCAGCTATTGAAAGGGCTTTGGAAATTAACAAGCCGGAACCGGACAAACCGCTGGAGGTATTAGCCAAAGTAGGCGGATTGGAGATAGCCGGGCTGGTGGGGGTTATCCTGAACTGCGCAGCTCACCGGGTTCCCGTAATTATCGACGGCTTTATTTCCGGTGCTGCCGCATTGATAGCAGGAGCATTATCTCCCCTTTCTAAACAGTACATGCTCGGTTCTCATCTCTCCGAGGAACCGGGGCACAAAGTAATGCTGGAAATACTGGGCATTAAGCCGGTGCTGATGATGCACATGCGGTTAGGGGAAGGAACGGGAGCAGCACTGGCCATGAACCTGGTTGATGCCAGCCTGAAACTGTTAAGGGAAATGGCCACTTTCAGCGAAGCGGGAGTTTCGGGAGCTGTTTAAGCGCACTTCAAAGGGTGTAAAGTATGAGAGCAAAGCTTCAGCCTGAGGAACTACCCTCATAACTAAGCTAAACAAAAAGGCAGACTTTGAGAGGCTGCCTTTTTGTACGCCTGAAGCCGCTTCCCGTTTAATGATGTATCTTCTTTTGAAATAATAGCAGGTAGCAGCATGTACAGCCGGCCGGAGAAAGTTGTTTAGCTGCAGGAGGAGTATTGGTCCCTGGAAGAGAAGCATAATGAATAATACAGAGATGGGGAAAAGGCAGTGGAGGCTGCCCGGGAAGGAGCTGAGGGTTGATGCAGGACGAACATAAAAAGACCGGGGATTTTGAACCGGTGAAAGTTGAGCTGCTGGACGAAGGGGTTACTTTAAAAGATTTAAAAAAAGCCCAGGATTTTTTTGATAAAATTCGCAAGCAAATTTCCGACTGGGCCGAAAAAAAGGGCGGGCGGAAAGGCAAGATGGCAGCGGAAGTGATTCTCTTTGCCCCGGACTTATTTATGCTGTTGGTGCGGCTAGCCCGGGATAAGCGTATTCCAGCGCAAAATAAGGCCGTAATCTTCGCTGGGATAACCTACTTCATTTCTCCGGTGGACTTTTTTCCCGAGGCCCTCCTGGGTCCTCTTGGTTTCGCTGACGATGTGTTGTTGGCGGTCCATATTATTAATTTAATTTTAAATTCCAACCGCGTGGCTGTGCTGGAAAACTGGAGCGGCAGCGGTGATTTAATAGTCCTATTGCAGGAAATAGCAGCCCGGGCAGAAAGCATGGTCAATACCAAAGTGTATCGAAAAATCTTAAATTTTATCGCAAAAAGAAGGTAACCGGGAAGACGGCAGGTATATATCCCGCTCTTTCTCCTATACTATAGGTATAGCAACTGAAAGGAGCGATCTTATGGTTTACCTCAGCCTGCTGTTATTTATTACAGCTTTTGTGGCTCTGTATCTACTTGTGCCCAGGGAGAAAATCGCCGAATATTTCGGGTTCGGCTTAGTAGCCGGGCCTGTTCTTGGCCTGATTTTGCTTTATGTTATGATCTCCGTGTTAGGGGTATGGACCTTCAGCAATATTGACATATTGTATATTGCAGGAATACCGGTATTTCAGGCCCTAACCTGGTTGCCTCTTGAAATTGGCTTTGCCTATTACTTTTTGCGCTCCCGCACTTCCTTGACGTATTTAACGGTTATTCTGGCATTGCCTGTTTTGGCAACATTGTCCCATTATGTTTATCTACAATTGGGACTGTTGGAATACAGCAACTGGTATTTATTCAGCACCTTTTTAGTATCTTTGCTTATTCACCTGGGTTTGGCTGCATACCTCTACTACGTAATTCAACAAAGAAATCGTCTCGCTTAAGCCCGGGGTGATTCAGACCGTCGACAAACTATTATCAGCCCGCATGTATTATGGAGCGGGACTGGTTTCCTCTAGGCTGGCGGCTTTGCCAAAGGTCAAAGGCGTAGGAGCTTGTCCAGAGCGAAATAATACATACGGGCTTTGTCTACAAGCTGAATCGCCTCACTTAAGCCTGGGGCGATTTTTTATTGTGCGCTTGGCAGGAAGAAGCGCAAAAAAACAGAATACATTGGCAAGCGTTCGTGAGGTGAGAGAGCATGCAAATTCCCTTGTTGAGAATTACCTCCGCTGGTTGGCAATTGACTGCTGATTTGCTTGCCTTACGGCAAGGACAAGTATACCGGGGCGTGGTGCAGCGGGTAGAAGGGGCAGATATTGTGCTCAATTTAAATGGCGCAAAGATTTCGGCCCAGGCGGCTGTTGAACTGCAGCCGGGACAGGTGCTGTGGCTGGAAGCCGTACAGGTAAGTCCAGAAGGGGTAACGTTAAAAGTTCTTACTTCACCGGCATTAGAAGGAAAAGACTTATCAAATTTTACGGCCCGGGAGGCAGTTGTGGCTGCAGGAACTAAGTTATCCCCGGGTAACTTCAAGTTGTTGGAGGCATTGCTGGCAGGGAACCTCCCAGTGAATGCCAAAATAGCAGCGGAACTGCGCCAGCAAATTCGGGGGCTTTCTCCTGAACAGGCGGAAGGCTATCTGCAAACCAGGATCGGCAGCGACAAAAACCCTGCTTCCTTGGACGCCAAATTAAACATAAAAGCAGCAGCTGATTCCTTGGGTTTTGCCCCTACCCCGGAGAACCTGAAGATTGTCAAAGCCTTGATGGCGCATAACCTGCCTGTAACAGCCAAAACAGTGGAGGAATTGCGCCAGGAATTAAGGGGTGTATCTCCTGACAAGGCAGAAGCCTATCTGCAGGTAAGGGCTTGGAGCAAGGCTACCAATTTGCCCGAGGACCAACAGGGAAGGCAAATAGTTGCCGACTTTCTGCTGGGGCAAACCGAGCCGGAAGAGATGGCTCGTGCTTTGAAACTGATTAACCAGGCGGAGTCCACTCAATTAGGCCAACCGGGTTTAAGCTGTCTATGGTGGCAAAACGGTGAACAGCACGGGGAAATCTATTTGTGGGCGGAGGGAGACAAAAAGAACAAATTTCTGCTGCCAAATGGCATAGTGGCGCTCCATTTTTATACACGCAATTTAGGCCAGTTGTGGGTCCGGTTGGGAAGAGGGCGGGACGGACTGTATCTGGCAGTGGATGCAGAAAATGAGCTTGGACTGAAATTATTTCAAACCAACTGGCCAGATTTAGATGGAACTCTTCGACAACTGGGATACGAAATAAACAAGGTCTCTTACCGTTTGGGAGAGGTGAACTCGTTTATCCAGCTAACGCTGCAGGAGACAGATATTCTAAAATATAGCAGTATTGATTACAGGGCTTAGAGGTGGGTTATGGAGAAACCGAAAAAAATGGCTGCTGCTCTCAGATACGACCCGGAGCAGGATGCCGCCCCAAAAGTGATTGCCAGCGGCTGTGGAAGTTTAGCGGAGCGAATCTTGGCCAAGGCCCGGGAGTTAAATATCCCTGTTTATAGCGAGCCGGAACTGGCCAGGACACTGGTAGGCTTGGAAATCGGGGGAGAGATCCCTTTTGAATTATATGAGGCAGTAGCAGCAGTTTTAGTTTATGTGCAAAAATTGGATGAAAAAGCCGAAAAAAGAAAAAATAATTAAAAAGTACCCCCAGAAAAATTTTTCAATAAGCGTAATATTTAGCAAAGAAATCCCGAAAGGGCAAACCGTTCGCGAGGACGGGACGCAAAGCCGCGGATCTTGGAAAATGCCAAGACAGCCGGGCTGCCGAAGGAGGTTGATCTGCTAAGAGGTAAGTTGCTGTAAATTTCATGTAAGATTTTTTTAGAAACTAAATCTACAAAGGGGGTGCGTGCTGCCTTTGAGTTAGGGCAGCGTAATGATGATGAAGAAGAGTTTGATGATTGTTTCTTTAGTAACCGTTTTTACTTTTTCCGGCACTTTATTTGCTTTTGCAGCCGGAGGACCAACCGGCGCAAACCTCGGTTCCGGTAGCAAAGTAAAGGTTGAAATGGCGCTAAAAGCAAAAGAGGAAGTAAAAACACAAGCCGAAGTAAAAACACAAGCCAAGGTTAAAGAGCAAGTCCAAGCAGCTAAGGAAAAGGCGGAAAAAGCTGTTAAAGAAGATGCTAAAGCCGTAGAAAAGGCTGAACAGAAAGCGCAAAAAGAAGCAAAAAAAATAGCAAAGAAATTGGAAGACAAGATTAAAGTCAGAGGGAAAAACATCAAATTTGATGTACCTCCGGTAATCAAGGAAGGTCGGACCTTGATCCCTGTTCGAGCAGTAACGGAAAGTCTGGGTGCAACGGTAACCTATGAGGCGGAATCCAAGCAAATCACCATTATCAAAGGGGATATCACTGTAGTGATGAACATGGATTCAGCTAAAATAACTGTTAACGGGGAGCCTGCCGTGTTGGATGTTCCTGCCCAGGCAATCAGCAACCGCACTTTCGTTCCGCTCAGGTTCCTGGCTGAAATTTTTGGAGAAAAAGTAGAATATGATGAAGAAACAGGTGAGATCGAAATCGGGGAATCTGAGGAAAACGCTTCCGATGCTCAGGAAGTGGAAGCTGTAGAGGAAGGCGACGCACAAAATGTAGAACAAAATGAAGGGGATCAAGCTGAACAACAGGATACTTCTGAGGAAGCTTCTGTTAATACCGGGGAAAATACTACCGGTGATTCAACCGGGACAACTGTTAATGTAACAAATTAATTTGCTATACCTTAGCTCTCGTAAAAAACGAGAGCTTTTTTTTAGCTAACCCTTAAAAAAACTATGGCAGTTGCGTAATTTTTAGTATATAAGGAAACAACCCGGGTTGGAAAAGAAAAATTTTGGGAGGTGCAGCTGCCTTTAACAACAGGCAGGTTTAAAATGAAAAAAGGATTATTTGTTGCTGCTTTGGTTGTCTTTTTCACCTTTAGCTCGACCTTGTTGGCATTTGCTTCTCAGCCGTTTTTAACAAAAACTGATACTGGCAAAGGAAAATTGAAATTGCCGTTTACTCAAAAAACCACGATGCAACAATTTAAAGCAAAGAAGGAAAAAGCCTTTAAAGGGAATATAAAAGTTAACGGAAATGTGATTAAGTTTGACGTTTCTCCGCTTAATAAAGGGGGGCGTATCCTGATACCTTTAAGGGCAGTATCAGCGAGTTTAGGAGCCCAAGTTGGTTATGATGCTAAGACAAGCACAGTAACCGTCAGCAGAGACGGAAAAAAGGTGGAAATAATACTGGTCAAACAAGTTATTATAAAAGTTGACGGCAAAGTATATGAAGATTTAGACATACCCCCCGAAGTACTTGGGAACCGTACTTTTGTACCCCTGAGGTTTTTGGCAGAGGTCCTGGGGCTGAAAGTTGACTACAGGGATGGGGACGTTATAATTGATGAAGAGGCAAAGCCTGTGGATTTCAGCTGGTATGATTTTGAACGCGAGGAATTCAGCAGCAGAGAGCGGGAGGTAGAAGGAGACTGGCATAGGGATAAATATTTTTCCGATATGGATTTTGCGGTTATTATCAACAAGGATAAAGCGGAAGCTATTGACCGCAAGCCCCTGCCTATTCCAGGTTTTGATTACGACGACGACCTCTTGCTCTGGGCTTACCTGGGCGAAGCCCCGACCGGCGGTTATGACATTAAAATTACCGGTATCTACCAGTTAAAAGATAAAGTATGGGCCAGGGTGCAAACCATCAGCCCGGAAAAAGGTCAAATCGTAACACAAGCTATCACCCATCCCACCGATACTGTAAAGATAGAAAAAGATGATTTCCACAGCACAGGAAGGCTTACTTTTATCTTTGTTGACCAAAATGATCAAGTTTTGAAAGAAGTCAAAGCTACAGTGGAGTAATTTTTTTAGGCAGAACAACCTCTTGCCACAGGCAAGGGGTTTTTTGCTGCCCAAAACAAATTTACTTGTCTGCATTAATTTTTTGTTTTATAATATCAATAAATCCGATAGGAATACTATTAATTTTTGTGTGAGGAGGTAGTTTACATATGGCCAAGTTAAAGTCTGTTTGGCTTCAAGAACTGACCTGGGAGGATGTGGCAGAATACTTAAAAAGCGATGATATCATTCTGTTTCCGGTTGGCAGCACCGAGCAGCATGGCCCGGCTGGACCGTTGGGAGTAGACAGCTATGCAGCCATAGCTTTAGCCGAGGATGCGGCTAAAGAAACGGGAGTCTTGGTAACGCCGCCCTTGTGGTTCGGCGATTCGCCCCACCACCTGGATTTTCCGGGAACTATCTCATTAAGAACCGAAACGTTGGTGGAAGTTGCCAAGGACGTTATCTGCAGTCTCGCCAGGCATGGCTTTAAAAAGATCATAATAATTAACGGTCACAAGGGAACCAACAACGCAGGACTTATAACAGCGTGCCGGTCTTTGCACCAGTATGAGCTGCCTGATGTGTTTCTGTCCTTAGTTGATCCCATGTATTTAGCCAGGGGTATTGCCCACATCAAAGATGCAGTGGAACATCACGCTGGTGAATTGGAAATTTCCCATGTCTGGTATAAACACCCACATTTGATTAAGCAGGAAAAGTTGACTGGCGAGCAGGTAAACTTAGAACCATTGATGTCAGAATTTACACATAAGGACCTTTTAGGCAAGGGCGGGGATAGCATAGAAATTTTCTGGAACAGCAGGGAGCAGAAGGCTTTTGCTCCCACCGGTTCTTTTTCCGATTCAAGCCATGCTTCTCCGGAGAAGGGCCGGCAGTACCATGAATATATGGTTAAAAACTTAGTGAAATTTATCGGCTGGCTGCGCCGGTATGAGGGCCCCATTGGCAGGATTAAGCAGTAACCAGGCAAGGAGAGGAGAATTAAACTGATGCATCATTTTGCAACCGATGTGCTAGTTATTGGCGGGGGCGGCGCTGGGGCTATGGCAGCCTATGAAGCCAGCAAGCATGGGGTTAAGGTTACCATGGTGTTAAAAGGTTTTCCGGAGCGCTGCGGCATCACTATCATGGCTCCTGGCGCCATCGCTGGAGTAGGGAGCTGGCACGAGCCCGGTGACAGCCGTGATCTTCACTTTTTGGACACTGTTAGAGGCGGTTCTTTCCTAAATGAACAGCGTCTGGTGCGGATCCTGGTGGAAGAAGCGCCGGACCTGATTTTGGAGCTGGAGAGAATCGGAGCCTTATGGCAGCGGAAGGCAGACGGGGAAAGCTATGCTTTACGGATTGACGGCGGCCATTCTTACCCCCGCTGCACCTTTCTGGAGGACCGTACAGGCCGAGAAATGATGCGGGCTTTGTTTGGGGAGGTCAAAAAACGCAACATCAACATCCTGTCCAATACAATGATTTTAAAACTGCTTAAAGATGAAAGTAGAGTGACGGGGGCTGTAGGTTTAAACTTGGAAACTGGTGAAACGGTCCTGCTCAGGGCTAAAACGGTTATTCTGACCTGCGGCGGGGCAGGTAACCTCTATCTTAACACCAGTAACCCAACAGGAGCTACCGGCGATGGTTATGCTTTGGCCTTGGATGCAGGTGCAGAGCTGATGGATATGGAGTTTGTCCAATTTTATCCCCTGGGATTTCTCTTTCCCAATTCTTTGCGGGGAAACCTGGGAGCCCTGCTTTACTATGTGCATCTTTTTAATAACAAGGGAGAACGTTTCATGGAAAAATATGACCCGGAGCGGCTGGAACTTTCAACCCGGGATAGGGTTGCTCGGGCTATTTATACTGAGGTCAAGGAGGGACGGGGCGGCCCTCATGGAGGCGTTTTTGCCGATATGACTTATCATGAACCGGGATTTATTGCCAAAATGCAGCCAGCCCTTTATGAAACCTATCAGAAGATAGGGATTACTCCGGAAAAAGACAGACTTGAGGTTGCACCTACCTGCCATTTCTTCATGGGTGGTGTGCGAGTTGATGAAAATTGGCAGAGCAGTGTGCCGGGGTTGTTTGTAACAGGTGAAAATGCAGCAGGGGTTCATGGCGCCAACCGCTTAAGCCAAAATGCCCTGGCCGAGCTGTTGGTCAGCGGTGCCCGGGCCGGTAAAGCGGCAGCCAAGTTAGCAGCCGAGATAGGCCAGGCTCCTGTAGATCCCCGTGAAGCTAAAACAGCTACCGAACTTGCTGGCCAAATGCTGAGCCGGGAAGATGGCATCCGGCCTGTGACCTTGCGTAACCGCCTGCGTCGCCTCATGTGGGAGAAGGTGGCTGTAATCCGCTCGGAAGCAAGCTTAAGGGGTGCTCTGGTTGAACTGGAAGTCCTTAAGAGCCAGTTGGAGTCCCAAGCGTTGAGTTTAAAGTCCAGACATTATAATCAGGAACTGGTTGAAGGCCTGGAAAACTATTTCCTGGCAACAGTGGCCCAATGCGTCACGAAGGCTGCGTTGCTTAGAACCGAAAGCCGGGGGGCCCATTACCGCGAGGATTACCCGGCAGCAGATAATAAGAGATGGCTAAAACACCTTACCATACGCCAAAAGGCTGATGATTTAACAGTCCAGGAAATACCCGTAGATCTTGCCGAAATCAAGCCAGAGGGGGGAGCTTTGTAAAATGCAGGATGGAAAAGTCACTATTTTGCGCTTCAATCCAGAAGTAGACTCCCAGCCTCATTATGAAACCTATGATTTTCCCTTTGTACAGGGTATGAGCGTTTTAGATGTGGTCTTATACATTTACGAAAATATCGACGGCACTTTGAGTTTCAGCTACTGCTGCCGTAACAGCCACTGCGGCCTCTGCGGCGCGAAAATCAACGGCAAGCCAGGACTCATGTGTCGTGAAAGCGCTGCCCGGGAAATGGTGCTGGAACCCTTGGATAACTTCACAGTAATTCGCGACTTAATGGTAGACCGTCAGGAATACGATAAAAGGAAAGACAGTCTGCGGTTATTCCTGGAGCGGGGAGAAGTACCGGCCAAACAGCCGGAAAAGGTTGACACCGAGGACCAGGAGAACTTTAAAGTAGTGAGCAGATGCGTGGAATGTTATAACTGTGTTTCTATTTGCCCGGTAACGCGGGTCAAAAAACACGAATTCTTAGGTCCAGCAGGGCTCATGCAAATGGCCAGACATGCTTTTGACCCGCGGGATGAATTAAACCGGGGAGTAGTAGCGAGAAGCAGCGGAATTTTAAATTGTATTAACTGTGGAAAGTGCAATCAAGTATGTCCCCACAAAATAGAACCGGCTAAAAATATTAAGCTTCTGCGCTCCAAGTATTTCGGGGAGGTGTAAATGTGGTTGAGAACGTTTTTTTTCCTGTAACTCTAGAAGAGACCGTAGGGCTTTTGGCCAGTCTGCCGGAGGCGAAGGTGCTGGCCGGAGGTACTGATTTGCTTGTAGCTATCAAGGAAGGAAAGGAAAAGCCCCGCTTTTTTGTTTCCTTAAGTAAAATAACTTCCCAACAAGTGATTGAATTCAAAGTTGATGGGCTGAGGATCGGCGCCACTGCAACGCACCAGTCCATAGCTGAAAATGCTGCTGTTAAAGCAAAATATACTGCAATAGCTGAGGCGGCAGGCCAAATTGGCTCCTGGCAGGTACGCAACCTGGCTACCGTCGGTGGAAATTTATGCAGTGCAGTTCCGTCGGCCGACATCGCGCCGCCTTTACTGGCGTTTGGCGCTGATGTTAAACTTATCAGCCGGCAAGGGGAGAGGACCGTTCCTCTTAGTGGTTTTTTTCAAGGCCCCATGCAAACGGTTATGGAACCGGGGGAGCTCTTGGCAGAAATAAACGTTCCGCTTGTACCCAAAAGCTGCGGAAGCTGTTACCTTAAACTAGGCCCGCGGGCTGCGGTAGACATCGCCCTGGTCAGCGCTGCCGCTATGGTAGTAGTAGAAGATGGCATATGCAGGTCATCCGGCCTGGCATTGGGTGCTGTTGCCCCGACACCCCTGAAAGTAACGGAAGCTGAAGTGGCCTTGGTCGGCACTAAACTTACAGAGGATGACATCGAACGGGCAGCTGCTATAGCCGCAAGCGCAGCCAGACCCATCGATGACCACAGAGCTTCCGCTGGTTACCGGCGCAAAATGGTGGCTGTTTTAACCAGGCGAGCTTTGCAAAAGGCCCGGGAGTTAGCCTTATCTTCTGGAAGGGAAGTGGAAAGATAATGTTTTTGACTATCGAACTTACCATCAATGGACAGAAAAAGAAGCTCGCGGCAAAACCCGGCCAGACTCTGTTATCTTTTTTGCGTGAGCTGGGTTATACCGGCGTTAAAGAAGGCTGCGGCAAGGGAGAATGCGGCGCTTGTACTGTTTTGGTTGACGGTCAGCCGGTCAACGCTTGTCTTTATCTGGCCGTTCAGGCCCAGGGTAAAGAGATCTTGACCATTGAAGGCCTGGCCCAGCAGGGTCGTCTGCATCCCTTACAGGAAGCGTTTATCTCCGAGAGTGCGCTGCAGTGCGGGTACTGCACGCCCGGCATGATCCTCACGGCTAAAGCTTTGCTGGATAAGAACCCCAGAGCGAGTGAAGAGGAAATAGCCCATGCGATTGCCGGCAATCTCTGCCGCTGCACCGGTTACAGCAAAATTATTAAAGCCATAAAAAAAGCAGGCGAGGTGATGGCTGATAATGTCCGTATTTAGGAATATTGGTCAGAGTGTTCCCCGCATAGACGGGTGGGAAAAAGTTACGGGGACCTTTAAGTTTCCCAGCGATCTAAAAGTTCCCGGCATGTTATATGGGAAAGTGCTGCGCAGCCCCTTTCCCCATGCCAGGATAATTAAGGTTGATACCAACGCGGCAAAGGCCATAGAGGGCGTCGTGGCTGTAATCACGGCTGAGGATGTGCCCGCTGCCAAAATAGGTGAAGCGATAGCAGACATGAACATCCTGGCTGTGGAAAAGGTCCGTTACATTGGGGATCCGGTGGCGGCGGTAGCTGCGGTGGATGAAGAGACCGCGCTCAAGGCTTTGGCGGCCATCAAAGTCGAATACAAGGAACTGCCGGCTGTCTTTGACCCGGAAGAAGCCATGCAGCCTGGTCAGCCTCTGATTCACGAAGGAAAAGAAAATAATGTGGCTGTTTTTAACCACGTGGTTCAGGGTGATGTGGAAGCCGCTTTTGCCAAAGCAGATGTAGTTGTAGAGGATACTTTTGAGCTTCCTTTTGTGCACCAGTCTTATCTGGAGCCTAACACCTGCTTGGCTAGTTTTGAACCAGGCGGCAGGCTGAATATCTGGTCTCCTAACCAAGGTCCTGCCTGGCTGCGGGCCCGGATCGCCAGCCTCTTTGGACTAAAGCTGAGCGAGGTGCGGGTAGTGCAGGTACAGGGCGGCGGCGCTTTTGGTGCTAAACTTCCGCTGACCATTGAACCCATCTGTGTGGCATTGGCCCGTAAAGCCGGCCGGCCGGTGTTTCTGGCCAATACTCGGGAGGAGGAGTATGAAGCCACTTGGCCCCGGGTGCCTATGAAGATTAGGATGGCCCTGGCCGCAAGCCAAGATGGGACTTTATTGGCTAAACGCTCCACCATTATAGCCGACAACGGCGCTTATTCCAATATTGCCCCCGGAGTGTTAAGCACAGCTGTTACTCGGATAGACAACCTGTACCGGATAAAGAACGTGGATAATATCGGCTACTTAGTTTATACCAATAAGTTGCCCACGGGGATGTTTCGCGGTTTTGGGAACCCGCAAACAACTTTTGCCATCGAGGTTTTGATGGACCAGTTGGCAGTTAAACTGGGCATGGACCCGGCGGAACTGCGCATTAAAAACGCTACCCGGACGGGAGACGTAACGGTGCATGGTTGGGAAATCACCAGCAGCGGGCTGACGGACTGCATCCGTGAAGTAGTACGCCGCTCAGGTTGGGATGAAAAACGGAAAAATAAAGTTCCGGGGCGGGGCATCGGCTTAGCCTGCTGTATTCACGTGTCCGGAAACCGCGGCGTTTATCCCAGTTTTGACGGTTCCGCAGCCGAAGTCCGGATTTCCGCCGACGGCATGGTCACTGTTTTTTCCGGGGAAGGGGAAATCGGATGTGGGACCACCACTGTTTGGGCCCAGATTGCAGCTGAAGCGCTGGGTATTGGCGTAGACCGGGTAAGGGTAGCTGAGGTTGATTCTGACTACTCGCCTTTTGGCTTGGGAGCTTACGCCAGCCGGGTGACGGTAATTGGCGGAAACGCTGTCCTGGCTGCAGCCAGAGATGCCCGCCGCCAGTTATTGGAGGCAGCCGGTGAGATCCTCGGCCTTGCTCCCGATAAGCTGGACATCAGGGATGGCAAGATTATTTCGCTTGTGGACAATGCAGTTTTCAAAGATTTTGCTGAAATTGCCACAGAGGCCTGCTATCGTCGCGGCGGCACTGTTATAGTAGGTAGGGGCAGCTACGTCCCCAGCAATGTTACCATCGCCGACCCGAAAACCAAGTATGGCAATATTGCACCTTCTTACTCTTTTGGCTGCCAGCTGGCTGAAGTGGAAGTTGATCAGGAGACGGGAAAAGTAAAAGTGCTGAAAATTATCGCAGTACAGGATTTAGGCCGCGTTTTAAATCCAACTCTGGCTGAAGGACAGTTAGAAGGCGGGGTGGCAATGGGAATTGGCTATACTTTTATGGAAGAAATAATAACTAAAGAGGGCAGGATTTTGAACCCCAACTTCAGGGACTATAAGCTGCCGGTGGCGACCGATATGCCGCCCATAGAAGTGGCCTTTGTAGAGACCTTGGATCCAATTGGACCTTTCGGCGCCAAGTCGGTAGCGGAACCGGCCCTGGTTCCCACTGCTCCTGCCATTATCAATGCCATCCGTGATGCGGTAGGAGTATATGTTACCAGTCTACCCGTGAAGCCGGAAAAATTATTAGCAGCTTTAGAAAAAAGATTAGAGCAAGAGTAAAAAGGAGGGGTTAACAGTGGCGGTGCAATCTGTAGTTAAACTGCAAACTAAGGAGTGCATACTGGAAAAAGGTTCGGGTATCAGTTCTGGGTTAAGAGACTTTTGGGGTTATCTCAACAGCAAGACTATTACGGCGGGAATAGTCGCTACTATCTTTGCAATTACAGGGCCGGCCTTAATTATCATGAACTCGGCTCAAAATGGCAAACTTACTGATGCCCAAACCATTTCCTGGTTGTTTTCGGTGTATTTCTTCGGTGGTCTGCTGGGAATATTTTTAGCCCTTTATTACAAACAACCTATCAGCGGTGCCTGGTCAATCCCGGGCACAGTAATGATGTCTGCAACTCTGCCCATCTTTCCTTTTAATGAGGTCGTAGGCGCTTATTTAATTGCGGGCGTTATAGTCTTTATCTTAGGAGTCACCGGTCTGGTAGGCAAGGTAATGCGCTGGATACCTTTGCCCATTGTGACAGGTATGATTGCCGGAGCCATGATTCGCTTTGGCACTGGTATCGTTACCTCCGCCCAAAAGGCGCCCCTGATTGCCGGTCTCACTCTTCTAGCATATTTTGTGGTACAGCGTTTGAACAAAAAAATTTCACCTATTTTGACTGCATTAGGAGTGGGAATTATTGTTGCTCTTTTTACCGGCGGTTTTAAATTTTCCAACGTCCAGGTGGCCTGGATGTGGCCCCAGGTATTCACCCCTGCTTTTTCCGGCAACGCTTTAATTGCCATCGCCATTCCCCTGGCGGTACTGGTGATTGGAGCAGAAAACGCCCAGGCCTATGGTGTCCTTACTGCCCAGGGTTATAAAGCGCCCATCAATGCCATGACCATCTTAAGTGGCATTGGCGGCATAGTCACCTCGTTTTTCGGCGGGACCAATGCCAACATCGCCGGTCCGATGACTGCTATCTGCTGCTCTGTAGAAGCCGGCGAGAATAAGAACGGGCGCTATGCAGCTACCATAGTCAACGGTGTGACTTTTGGAGCTTTTGGCCTCTTTGCCAGTGTGGCCTGGCCTTTTGTAAAAGCTTTACCTGCTGAACTAGTTAATCTGCTGTCGGGCCTGGCAATGATTGGCGTTTTGGTAAGCGCCTTTGAACAGGCTTTTGCTACCCAGAAGTTTCGTACAGGAGCCTTTTTTGCTCTGGTCATTGGCATGTCCGGAATAGTAATTTTCAAAATCAGCGCGCCTTTCTGGGCTTTAGTTGGTGGTGTTCTCGCCTCCTTCCTGGCAGAGCCGCAGGATTTCCAAGACTAAGTGCGCAGGAACAGAGGTTACAGAATGTGTTTCACATTCCCTGTAACCTTTTTTCTTTGTAAAATTTCACCGAATTTTCAAATTTAGATCAACATATTTCCTACCCCCCTGGCGTATCTTATATCAAAAACTTAGGGGGAGCGAAAATGCGGATTATAGTTATACCCTTAGCGTTCAGACCACGGCTTAAAATGCAGAATGTGCTGCCGGGACTTGTGGGAGGTATTATTCCCCACAGCTGCTGTTTGCTGGCAATGGCACTGGGGGGACTGGGGGCAGCAGGGGCAGTGGGCCTGTTGGAACCATTGTTGAGCTTTCGCGGGCCGCTTTTTTTAGCTGGGCTGTTTAGTGCCATAGTTATAAATCGCAAACATATTTTTAAAGCAGGCCAAGTGCAAATTGCACCATTGCTGGTGATGCTTTCTACATTTTATCTTACTTATAAGCTGGTCGATATGTTCTTAAGCTGAGTCGCGGGTTGATACAAAAAAATGTTCTTTCTGTTTCACCATAGTTGACAACAACAATTACCGGCAGGAATTTTACAACTCGTCGAGAAGTATAGGTGAAACATCCTTAAAAGGTAAAAGGCGGGTGAAACTTTGGGTCTGACTGTATGCGAAGCGCTTGCAAAGCTGTCCCTTGGTGTAAATTGTGTAGTAGCCGGCGGGAGTGGAGTAGAAAGAATTATTTCACGGGTGAATTTTTTAGAAGTGCCAGATATTGTTCAGTGGCTTGATGGGGGAGAGTTATTATTAACTACGGGATATGCGCTGCGGGATAACCCGGAACTTCAGGTCAGATTATTACACCAGCTGGCTGAAATAGGGGTAGCGGCCTTGGCAATTAAGTCGGGTCGATATTTAACACCAATTCCTGAGGCGATGCTTAAACTGGCGGACAGGCTTGAATTTCCTTTAATCGAATTGCCTGCCGATTTGCCTTTAAGCCGCGTCATGGCGCCTATTTACGAAACTCTGCTTAACCAGCAGGTAGAACAGCTAAAGCGGGCAGAAAAAATTCATCGTCTTTTTTTGGAAGTAATATTAAAGGGAGAGGGAATAGTTCAGATTGGAAAAGATCTCGCAAATTTAATCGGCAAACCGGTTGTCATCTTTGATACAAGGTTCAGGTTATTGTTTCAGTCTTTGAGCGACGTTGAGAATGAATTTCCATGGCAAGATATTTTTGAAGCTGTAAAAAGAAGAATTACTAACAAATACGCTAAGGTTCAGAATAAAGAATACTTAAAGATGACTATCTTTCATTACAAAGACTGGGAACTGGTAATTTTCCCCATTGTGGGCAGCCAAATACCCTTAGGTTATATTGTAGTTTTACGCTCGGAACAAAATTTTACGTTGCAGGACCATATGGCTTGTGAGCAGGCTGCGTTAGTTGCGGCATTGGAAATTAATAAACAAAATGCTGTGTTTGAAGCGGAAAGGAGAAGCAAAGGGGAATTACTGGAAGAATTACTCTCTGGCCGTATTGAATCTGTTGAGGCAGCTAGACGACGCGCTCATGCCTTGGATTTTGAGCTTGAAGCCGATTTAGCGGTTTTCCTGCTCGAGTGGTCTATGGAAGGCCACCTAAACCGGGAGGACATGATCTTCCAAATGGATGAACTATTTAAAGATTTTCCCGGCGGACTTTTATACCTAATCCGAGGTACTGAACTGGTTTGTTTAGCAGGCGTGAGCGACCATTCGAAAGAACAATTAAGGGCTTTGTTGACTAAGTTGGTGGAAAACAGTTTTTTTGCAACCCACAAGTTATCAATTGGAGTTGGCAGGTCATATCATGACTTAAAATCTATACCACTTTCCTATAAAGAAGCGAAAGCAGCCAGCCGAGTAGGAAGTAGCATTATGAAAGAAAGCCGGGTAACCTTTTTTGCAGAATTGGGGGCCTTATGCTGCTTGTATGAGGTTAAAGATTTTCCTCAGGTAAAAGTTTTTTATGAAGAGACTGTAGGACCTTTGAAAAGGTATGATCGGGAAAATGATTCCCAGCTGTTAAAAACTTTGGAAGCCTACTTTGAAAATGGCTGTAATCTGCGGCAAACAGCCAGGGCACTTTTTGTACACCGGAATACGTTGGATTACCGCCTGGGAAAGATTGAAGAGATTACCAACAAGAAATTAAAGAATCATAATGATTTGTTTGATTTGCAGCTGGCAATACGCCTGGATAAATTTATAAGTTGAAGGAACCCATTGGGTTCTTTTTTTTCGTAAAAAGGCATAAGTAAGTTTCGAAAAATTTCGGACAATTGCCCAAAGGTAATTATTTTAAAAAGATTGAATTCTTCAACCATTACTAAACTGTTCAGTAGCCAGATTCAACGTTGGAGGTGGTGGACGGTAATTCCAAGGTGTTGCACCAGGCTTAAAAAGGGTAAAAAAATACGAGGAGGTCTCTTTATGAAAAAAAGCTGGCAAAAGATAATTGTGTTAGTTGCAATCACGCTTTTCGCACTTGGCTTAGTAGCCGGTTGTGGTCAATCCGGTGAAAAAGCGCAAAGCGGTGATGCAAGCAAAGGTGAGGAAGCCCCAAAAGAAAAAATAGTGCTACGGGCAGTTACACCTTTCAACCAGAATTCACCTGAGCATGATGGTTTTTGGTTGTTTACTGAAAAGGTCAAGGAAAAGCTTGGTGATCAAATTGAGATCAAGTACTTAGGAGCAGGCGACGTAATTAAAGCTTTTGATCAGTTTGAAATGCTTGGAAAAGGTATGTTCGAAATAGGTCATCTGCCCGGAAACTATGCGAAAAATGTACTACCCGTTGCCGAGACGCTCCACTTAAGCCAGTTATCCCCAATGGATGAGCGGGAAAAAGGCGTGTACGAGATCTTGCGCCAGGAATTTGAGAAGAAGATGAATATCATCTACCTTGGTAAAACTGCTGGTCCCGGTTACCTCTATTCCCTTTACACTAATTTCAAAGTCAACACTTTGGAAGATTTTAAAGGTAAAACTATTCGGACCTCTCCGGTTTACGTTCCTTTGCTTAAAGCTCTAGGCGCCGGCGCTGTCTCCATGCCGCCGGGCGAAATCTATTCAGCCATGGAACGGAAAGTTGTAGACGGATTTGGCTGGCCAACTTTAGGTATAATTGACGGCGGCTGGGCCGAAGTAACAAAGTATCGTATTGACCCGGGTTTTTATCCGGTAGGTATGGGAGTTTTTATTAATAAAGACGCTTGGAACAAGATACCGGAAGACGTACGTGCGCAGTTAGAAGAGATTATGAAAGAGACCGAAAAGGAAGCCTACAATTTCTATGAGCAGAAAGTAGCAGACGAAACAGCCAAGATTAAAGAAAAGGGAATGGAAGTTATTCAGTTGCCTCCTGATCAAGCTGAAAAACTCTTATCAACAGCGTATGAAGAAGGCTGGAAAGAAATGATTCAGAAAGAACCTGAACTGGGTCAGAAACTTAAAGATCTGACCACTCCTAAGTAAAAAAATTCAGGGAAGGTGTGTGTACCGCCGTTACTAAGTGGTTTTGTAGAAGATTTGGTGCGGCACACCTTCCTTTTATAATCGGCTCATCAAAATGAAATAAATCATGAGGTTCACTGATTGGTTGGGCCAAGTTTTGAAAGGAGGAGGGGACAATTGCTATGCTCAAAAACAAAAGCTTATTTAGAAAAGTTATAGATTACAGCACCGATGCTATGGCGGTTATCAGCGGAGTCCTGCTTTCACTGATGGCATTGATGATTTGTCTAGCAGTTATTTTGCGTTATTATTTCAACTTTTCAGTAGGATGGGCTACAGAGATCGAAGAGTACATCCTTTATCTAGCTGTAATTTTAGCTGCTCCTTGGGTGCTGAAACATGATAAACATGTGGCCGTTGATGTTATGACTAATTACTTGTCTCCAAAGGCTAAAAGAAGAGTTGCTGTATTTACTAATTCCATCGGTGTTTTGATTGGTATTGTGCTTTTTTACTACAGCTGGTTGACTACATACGAGAATTATCTCAATCAAGTTTTACTCACTAAAATTTTACCGGTGCCCAAATACTTGCCTTTGATGTTTATCCCGCTTATGTCTATTTTTGTTTCATTCCAATTTCTATTTAAAGTTTGGGATAACATTTGTGAAATAAAAGAGGAGACAGAGAAAATAGAGCAGGGAAGTATTGCACAAAAAATGTAAAATCATAGCAGATGCCACCTACCTTGCAAAAATCACAAAAAAACCGATGAGAGGTGAATGTCTTGGAACAGTATGCTAGTACGCTAACAGTTGTTGGAGGTTCTTTTGTACTCCTCATGGCCCTGGGTTTACCTGTTGCTTTTGTTTTCCTGTTTATCTTGCTGGCAGGTTCGATTGTATTGATAGGTTCGCCTACCGGTCCTTATGCTTCAGTGATGAGCTTGTTTGGTTCCATTGGCACTTTTAGTTTGTCTCCCATCCCTCTTTTTGTGTTAATGGGAGAAGTCCTGCTGCATTCAGGATTAGCTGTGCGGAGCCTGGATGCCCTTTCTAAATTAATCGGCAAACTCCCCGCCAGGCTCAGCATTATATCTAATATAGGCGGTGCGCTTTTTGGGCTGTTGAGCGGCTCTACCATGGCCAGCACTGCTGTCTTAGGGACAGTACTTGTGCCTGAGATGCAAAAAAGAGGCTACAGCAAGGCAATGAGTTTCGGCCCGATTTTAGCTTCAGGCAGTCTGGCCATGATTATTCCCCCCAGCAACATCACTGTAATTTACGGCACAGTAGCCCAAGTGCCTATCGGCCCCTTACTCATTGCAGGGGTCATACCCGGTTTTCTGATCGCTCTAAATTACATGATTAATATATTAATTAGAGTCAAGCTGAATCCGGCACTGGCCCCTGACTACGAAGTCGCACAAGTAAATATACAGGAAAAACTTCGGCTGTTTTTTGTCGATTTACTTCCTTTAAGCGCCATTATTTTCCTGGTTACAGGAATTTTTCTGGTGGGAATTGCTACTCCTACTGAAGCGGCGGCTCTTGGTGCTGTCGGCACCATAATAATGGCTGCATTGTATCGTAGCTTAAATCGCGAAGTGTTGCTGAAGTCCTTAAAAGGAACTGTCACTATTACTTCCATGACGCTCCTTATTATCGGAGGTTCAGAGATCTTCAGCCAGCTGCTTAGCTACTCAGGATTAACCAGGGCAGCCGTTGAGTTTGCCATGGGGTTGAATCTGCCTCCTATGGGAGTGTTAGCCCTAATGATTCTAATCATTCTGATCTTGGGCTGCATCATGGAGTCAGTCCCCATTATCATGGTTACGGTCCCAATCTTTGTACCAATTGCAGCTCAGCTGGGCTTTGACCCGATCTGGTTCGGTATGATTATGCTTCTGGCTTTGGAAATAGGGCTGATTACCCCGCCGTTCGGGTTGCTCTTATTTGTGATGAAGGGTGTTGCACCAGAAGGGACTGCTTTTTCGGACCTTTATCGGTCCTCATTCCCGTTTGTTATCAGTGACTTAATAACTATATTACTGCTCATTCTTTTCCCGCCACTGGTTACATGGCTGCCAAGCTTGCTAATGAAGTAATTCTATCAGTAAAAATTTTGAAAAGGAGGAAGGACATGTACGAGATCAGGTTACATGGTTTGGGCGGCGAAGGAGTGGTTGTGGCCTCAGAGCTGTTAGGTAAAGCTGCCATGAAGCAGGGAAAATGGTCCCACTCTTTCCCTTTTTTTGGCACCGATATTCGTGGCGCAGCTGTTAAGGCTTTCACCAGGATCGATGACCGGCCCATAGCGATTAAATCTTACATTTATAAGCCTGATACGCTGTTGATATTTAATGATATTTTGCTGAGCGATCCCGATGTTGCTGTAGGGGTAAGCACTTCTACCCTGGTACTGGTCAATACGGAATTAAGTCCAGAGGTTCTGGGTGAAAGTGAGCTAGGCAAACTTGGGGCAAAGATTATCCCCATAAAAGCAACTGAGTTAGGCTATCAGTGCTTTAACCGGCCTATTTTTAACACCATTATGCTTGGCGCCCTTTTAAAAGTCCAAGCAGTGGTTGATAAAGACATTCTATGTCAGGTAATTGCTGAGGAATTCCCCTCAAAATTGGCTGAAGCAAATGTTGCTGCCTTGGAAAAAGGCTACCAAAGCGTAGAAAGGATGGATGGGGATGAAACATCCTTGGTTAGTTGAGCGGCCCGTTTCCCCTTGGTTGCCGGGAGGCTTTTCTCGTAAAAATAAGCCGAGCCGCACAGAAAAACCTGTATTGGATCAGGAAAAATGCAACAGCTGCCAGTTGTGCTGGATCTATTGCCCGGACGGTGTGATTAGCCGGGAAGACGGAATGGTAATTGATTACAGATACTGCAAAGGCTGCGGAGTATGCGCTGTAGAATGCCCGAAAGGGGCCATCACTATGATCAGGGAGGGAACGGCATGAGACAGTATTTGTCAGGAACAAAAGCGGCTGCTGAGGCAGCTAAATTAGCTGAGGTAAATGTAGTAGCTGCTTATCCCATCACGCCTCAAACCTCCATTGTGGAGTATCTGGCATCCTTTGTGGCCAATGGGGAGTTACAGGCGCAAATGATTCCGGTGGAAAGTGAACACAGCGCCATGTCGGCAACGTACGGTGCCTCCCTGGCAGGTGCCCGCACTTTTACCGCCAGCAGTTCACAAGGGTTGTGTCTGATGCATGAAGTTTTATTTATGGCCTCAGGCCTACGCTTGCCCATAGTGATGGCAGTAGCCAACCGTTCTCTGGCATCGCCGGTCAGCATCTTTGCCGACCATCAGGATTCATTGGCCCAAAGGGATACAGGCTGGCTGCAGTTTTACGTGGAAAACTGCCAGGAAGTACTGGATACTATCCTCCTGGCTTTCCGGGTGGCTGAAGATCAAAGGGTACTTTTACCGGTCATGGTCTGCTTTGACGGCTTTTACGTTTCCCATATTTCTGAACCTGTGGATGTGCCAACTTCGGAACAGGTAAAAAGCTTTCTGCCTGCTTTTCGGGCCAATTACCCGACCCTTGATCTCACCAGTCCTAAGATGTTTAATGTGATGGCATTTCCTGACTCTTTTGAAGAGTTCCAGCGGGATAAGCATGAAAGCATGCGAAAGGCTACAAAAGTAATTAAGGAAGCCATGGACCATTTTGCGCAAATTTTTGGCAGGAATTACGGTATGATAGAGACTTACCGGACGGAAGATGCCGAGCTTGTTTTGGTAGGTCTTGGTTCCATGATGGGGACTGTTAAAGCATCAATTGATATTTTACGCAGTGAGGGATTAAAAGTGGGCATGGCTAAAATTAAAGCTTTTCGCCCCTTCCCTTTTGCTGAACTGGCTGAAGTTTTGCAGAACGCCAAAGCGGTAGGTGTTTTGGATAGGGATATTTCCTTTGGCAGCACAGGCATAGTTTATCAGGAAGTGCTGGCAAGTTTGAAACATTTGGAGCACGAGCCGCTGGTGCTGGACTTGATTGCCGGGCTGGGCGGAAGGGATATTACTGTTGATACTGTTGTTAAGTCAGCCCGGCTTTTACAAGAGGCCAGTGAAGCAGGATATGGCAAAGACAGGGTGATCTGGGTGGATGCCAATCAAGATTTGTTGGACATTTGGAAGGTAGGTGCAGCCCATGTCGGTTAGATTAATTGATTTGCCTGAAGAGGAATTTGTAGCTCACGGCCGTGGAGGATGTCCCGGTTGTGCGGCGGTAATCGGGGCCAGGATGGCCACTAAAATATCCGGCAAAAAAACCATCATGATTAACTCTACCGGTTGTATGTGCGTTAACTACGGTTATAACGGGGCTCCGCTCTTTCCATATGTTCACAGTCTTTTCGAGAATGCCGGCTCCGTTATCAGCGGCATAGATGCAGCACTAAAAGCTTTGGGCCGCAGGGAAGATGTCAATTTAATCGTTTATGCGGGCGACGGAGGCACTGTGGATATCGGTTTTCAGGCTTTATCGGGGGCTGTGGACCGTGGTCACCGTTTTCTGTACATTTGTTATGACAATGAGGGTTACATGAACACCGGTGTGCAAAGGTCCGGAGCTACGCCATACGGCGCCAGCACTACTACCACGCCTGTGGGGGCTAAAGCTAAAGGGGAGCCCCGTCCTCTGGGACGGAAAAAGGATATGGTCCGGGTGATGGCAGCCCACGGAATCCCTTATACAGCCACGGCCTCCATCGCTTATCCGCTGGATTACATGCGCAAAGTTCAAACCGCTTTACAGGTGGATGGGCCTTCCTATATCCATTTGCTTTCTCCTTGCTCCCCGGGCTGGGGCATAGAGCCGAAAGATACGGTGACGGTGGCCAGGCTGGCAGTGCAGACTAATTTCGCTCCCCTCTACGAAATCACCGGGGGGGCTGCTTTCAAGGTAAATATCAAACCGCAAAAACCCAAACCGGTGAGGGAATACTTGGCTACCCAAAAACGTTTCCGCCACCTGTTGGCAAAAGAGAATGAGTCTGAATTAGAGCTGATTCAACAAGCGGTTGACGCTAGGTTTAAGTATTTGCTCAGCTGTGAAAATAGCTAGGAGGTGAACTAATGGCTGCAAAAAAAGACTTGGATTACTTTTTTTACCCTGACAGCCTGGCAGTAGTTGGCGCTTCCAATAATCCCTATAAAGCGGGGTACCAGATTGTCAAGAATATGTTGGACTATGGTTATCAAGGCCGGGTTTACCCCGTCAACCCCCAAGAGGACCAGATCCTGGGGTTAACATGCTATCCTTCCTTACAGAGCATTCCGGAAACCATTGAGTTGGTTATTATTGCCGTTCCTTCCTCCCATGTTCTGGGAGTAATGCAGCAGGCTGCTGCCAGGGGGGATGTGAAAGCTGCGGTGGTAGTTGCCGCCGGTTTTGCCGAAACAAAAGAGCCGGAGCTGGTTGCTCTGGAAAAGGAAGTTGTGGCTGTGGCCCGGTCGGCCGGAATCAGAGTCTTCGGCCCAAACTGTGTGGGTGTGATGAACACCAGAAATATGCTGGATACTACTATTGAACCACCGGTGGCCAAAACCCAGGGTGGAGTTAGCATCATTACCCAAAGCGGAGCCATGGGGGGGTCACTCCTGCTTTTCATGGAAGAACAGCCGGCACCTTTAGGCTACGCCAAATGGGCCCATGTTGGCAATATGTCCGATGTTGATGTCCTAGAAATATTAGAATATTACGGGCAAGATGCCGACACAAAAGTTGTGGCCATGTATATGGAAGGTTTACGGGACGGGCGCAAGTTCATAGAAATAGCTCAAAAAATAACTGCAGTTAAACCGGTCATTATTTTAAAAGTAGGGCGCAGCGATATCGGGTCCAAAGCTACTGCCTCCCATACAGGCGCCCTGGCAGGATCAGATCTGGTTTATGATGCCGCCTTTGAAAAATGCGGTGTGACCAGGGTCAGCTACTTGGAAGAACTGACTACTACGGCTAAAGCATTTGCCATGCTTCCTTTGCCACAGGGGGAAAATGTCTGCGTCCTTACCGAAGCAGGTGGCCCAGGCATTGTGGCTGTGGATGAGCTGGGTTTTGCCAAACATGCCAAGCTGGCCCATATCTCGGAGGAAGGAAAACGGAAATTTAAAGAATGCCTACCTCCTATGGCAATGATTTGCCATCCCGACGGCTATCTTGATATTACAGCGGCTGCCATGACAGAACATCATCTAGATGCTCTTAAGATAGCGTTGGAGGAACCGGAAGTAGACAGTATAATCCTGATTACTGTACCTCCCACTTTCCTTCCTCCGGTGGAACTGGCCCAAAATCTTTTGCCTGTTCTAAAAAATGCCGCAAAGCCTGTCTTTGTATGTTTCCTGGCAGGTAAATGGGTCGAAGAAGCACGGGCTCTGCTGGAGCAGAACGGTATCCCCACTTTTAAAACGCCCAGTGATGCCGTACGGGTTTTGGATAAAATGATTGAACGTAAAAAATACCTGAAGAAATTGGCAGAGCGGAAGGAAGGTGTCAGCAATGCATAAACTGATCAAAGAAGCTAAGGAAGCAGGGCGCAGCCTCCTGGAGAACGAGGCTAACTCCCTTCTAAAAGAATTCAGCCTTCCTGTAATAGACTGCTATTTGACTAGCACTCCCGAAGAAGCGGTAGCCGCAGCGGAAGAGTTGGGTTATCCGGTAGTTATGAAAGTAGTATCGTCCCAGATTATTCACAAAAGCGAAGCCGGGGGGGTTAAGTTAAACCTGAAAACAGCAGAAGAAGTGCAGAAAGCTTACCAGGAAATTATCCAAAATGCCAAGGCATTTAATCCGAAAGCTCAAGTGGAGGGTATCCTGGTTACACCATATCTCCCCGATGGCACCGAGGTCATCATAGGTATGACTACGGATCCCCAATTTGGCCCGGTAATGATGTTTGGTTTAGGCGGTATTTTTGTGGAAGTATTTAAAGATGTAAGTTTTAAGCTTGCCCCCTTGAGCATTGAGGAAGCCCGCGAAATGATCAAAAACGTAAAGGGATATACAATCCTGCAGGGGGTACGGGGACAAAAAGCCAAGTATACTGAAGGCCTGGCTGATGCTTTAGTTAAGCTCAGCCAATTAGTTACCGCAAACCCCGAAATAAAAGAAATTGACTTAAACCCGGTAGTCGTTTTTGAGGACAGCATAGCTATTTTGGATGCCAGAATCCTGCTTTGAGGCTTGAAGAATCCTTTGCAATACGATATAACTTTTCTTAATTGCCAAGAGGAGTTTAGATGCTGTACGTCTAAACTCCTTTTAAAGTTATAATGACTGATGTTTCAAGGAATGTTAGCATTGGCCCAAATTCAGGCATCTTTCCAGTATTACCCCGGGTATTTAACCGCAGGTCTGTGGTATAATCAAAGAGCATATGTTGCTTGATTGCGAGCGAGGTGAAACGCATTTGGATCCTGTGACACACGCATTAATAGGTCTTGGTTTAGCGGGTTTTTCCGGGGAGACCTTGACTATCTCCAACCCCCTTTATCTGGGCGCCTGCCTGGGAGCCATGGCGCCGGATTTAGATATAATCTGCCAGCTAAAAGGGGATGTAACATATTTAAAACACCACCGGGGCTTTACCCATTCGATCCCCGGAATGCTGGCCCTGGGTTTGGGGATAGCGGTTGTACTATTCTTATTTAATCCGGTTTACAGCCTGGGCCAGGTTTTTTTGTGGACATTCTTGGGAACTTTGTCCCACGGGGTGATGGACATTTTAAATTCTTACGGTTCCAAACTATTCTGGCCCTTTAGCAACAAGCGCTGGACTTTAAATCTGGTCAATGCTGTGGACCCGGTTATTCTCCTAGTTTTAACTGCCATGGTTTTTGCGCAAAAACTGGGGTTTTCGTCTGCTGCCGGATTAGGGCTGATGCTGCTTTATTTATGTGTACGATATCTAATTGCCCTGAGGTTAAATAAGCTGTTGCGGGTAAAATTTAATCCGGCTGCCAAAATTACCGTGATGCCTTCATTGCTAAAATTTTGGTGTTGGGATTGCCTGATTGAAAACGATCAACAGGTAATGTTTATTGAAGTTAATTCATTTACCTCAGTATTAAATGTTAAACAGGAACTGTCCAAGGAGCAAAAAGGTAACTCCCTGGTGAAAAAAGCATTGGAAAGCAAACTGGGTAAAATGTTCAGGGAATTTACTCCCCATTTCCACGTCATTATCAACCCCTGGCAGCAAGGCTACCTGGTGAAGTTCCTGGACCTGCGGTACTGTTTAAAACAGGAATTTTTACATTCTGCAACCATATTTTTTAACCATCGGCAGGAGATTGCTGAGCAAATTTTTCACCCTTACCATAAAAACCGCAAAATTAGAATTTCCGGTTAGTTATAGCATTTACGCCATTTGAGGCTAAATGCTTTTTTTATACTCATGCAATAAATCGGGAAAAACAGGGAATAGTAAAAAATATACAACTCCTAGAGGTGAGAGAAAATGGATATAATCAACATGCCTGACAACTCCAGTCAAGGTTTTAAGTGCGGCAAATGCGGACACATGTTTACGGTAAAGGGTAAGGAAGGAAACTGTCCGGTGTGCGGGTATCACTGCAACCCTCATATTTGCACTGTGGTGGATACATCGGACGAAGAGTACTAAAGTGGTTGCCAACCGGGATTTGGACTGCCCGCTGTGCAATGGAACAGAGCGGGTAACCGGCCAATGCCCCGTTTGTGGGAATGGGCTGGAGGATGGAGGTATACTGGAGAATTTCTTTGGTCCCTATAGCCCGTACGAGGAGGTGGCATACCAACTGCAGGATTTCCCATCTGAAAGTGAATTGGACCGTTGTATGCATTTAGTGTACTGTCCTGTCTGCGGCTGGGATACAAGAGTAGGGATCAGGAAAATACCTTTGGAATAGGGTAAACCACGTCCAGCGGCAGTTTTCTGTTTGCAGAATCATAAGCCACCAAGTCGTGAATCAGAGGATCCTTAATCAACTCACTCCAGGCCTCATAAACAGCCTGGATAAATGCTGGCTCCAGGGGCATCTGCTCTGCTATCAGGGGGCATTGGTAAGGCAGGGGAAGAGTTTCCCTGATTAGCACCAGTGTTCCCTTTGCAGTCAGATGGGGGGCTAATGGAAAGGTACGGCACTGGAGGGGCCTTTTTTCCCGGGGGCAGTCTTTGAGGCAGCGGATAAAGTAAACTTTTCCCTGCCAGGAAGGGGGAAAATCATAATCTTCCGCCTTTTGTTCTTCCCAAACTAACCAGTCTTCATCCCGTGTAAAGAGAGCCTCTTCTCCAGGCAGGAGATAAATTCCTAGATCTTCATTATCCTTCTGGCAGCAGAGTTTCCGGCATAGTTCCCCGCAGTCTCCTTTTAAAGGAGTAGCGTTATCCAGCAACCGGTATATTTTTTGGTATGCCTCCTTGGAGATTTTTTCGCCCATATGGATTGCCCCTTTTTAGCACCATGTTATCCTAAGTATAACTTTCTTCCTGCCGGAAATCCATATTGTGCTACAATATTATTATGCTCCTAAGTAACGTTATGTGATTACTCCTGATTTTAGTCTCTGTTTATGCAAGTTAGTTTTGTTGCTGCAGATGATGCCGGTGACTGGGGACGGGAACTTCCAAGGGGTTGCATTTATGGAAAAAGCACAACTGATTAAAGAAGTTGCCAGGGAAATAGGCTTCGACTTATGCGGGATTACAACGGCAGAGCCTTTTTATGAGCTGGAGGACTTTTTGCGCCTGCGGGCGAAGCAGGGTTGGCAATCTGAATTTGAACACAAGGAATTGGAAAAGCGAATCAATCCCAGATTAGTATTACCCGAGGCCAGGTCTATTATAGCTCTGGGCAAAACATATCCTCCTTGTGAGCAGAACGCCACTCCCGGTTACGGTATAATAGCACGCTGCGGCAGGGGCATTGACTACCATGTGGATTTCAGAAAGCGGATGAATGCTTTGGTACAGTTTTTGACTAAGGACTTAGGCGTCACAAAAGCAGTGTCCATGGTAGATACGGGACCGCTGATTGACAGGGCGGTAGCAGCCAGGGCGGGGGTGGGTTGGTACGGCAAAAACTGTTCAATTATTTCCCCTGAATGGGGTTCCTGGATAGCATTGGGGGAAGTTTTGCTGGACATGGATTTGCCGGTTGATGAACCGCTCGTTCTGGAATGCGGTCAGTGCCGCAGATGCCTGGAGGCTTGCCCGTCCGGAGCCTTATTTGCTCCCTACAGGGTAAATCCTACTATCTGTCTTTCCCAGCTCACCCAGACCAAGGCCATAATTCCGGAAGTATACCGCAAGCTTTTGGGCAATCGGCTTTACGGCTGTGACACCTGTCAGGAGGTTTGCCCTAAAAATAAACGGCTAAAGATTAACGAGCCATCTCTAGACCCAGGGGAGGCGGTGCTCAGGGCGGAAGACCTTTTGGCTTTGACCAAAAGTCAGTTTCAGCAAAAGTACGGCAGTTCTGCTTTTGCTTGGAGAGGGAAGACCATTCTCCAGCGCAATGCCATTATTGCTTTGGGTAACGAAAAAAACCCGGATTCTGTGCCACTTTTGACCGAGGTCTTGCAGGGGCCTAATACAGTTTTGCGCGGGTATAGCGCCTGGGCTCTGGGACAAATCGGTACTCGAAAAGCTAAACAAAGTTTACAAGCTGCGCTGAGCCGGGAGACCGAACCATGGGTTTTGGAGGAAATCAGCGCTGCGTTAAAAAACTAACCCACCGAAGAGACGGTGGGTCAGACCGTCGACAAACTATTATCAGCCCGCATGTATTATTTCGCTCTGGACAAGCTCCTACGCCGTTACCGGCGGCAAAGCCGCCGACGGCTGAGGAAACCAGTCCCGCTCCATAATACATGCGGGCTTTGTCTACAAGCTGACCCACCGGGATGCGGTGGGGTTGTTTATGCTAGTCTGTTTAATTTCTTGGCAGCTTTCTTCACTTTCTGTGCAACTTCTTCAATTTTACGGCTGTTTTTCAGTGCGTTTGTTTTTGCCAGGAGTTGCAGGTATGCCTCTCCCTGTTTAATATAGAGGTCTAATTTATCATAATCGTTATCATAAGTCTTTTTACCCACCTACTCTCCCCCTTTGCCTATAACTTTTCCCGTTTTTTTTTTTTTTCAAAACTATACGTTTCGACAACAACTCTTGTTTTATAGAGGCGATTGCTTTATAGCTTAAGTTGATCCCTATAAGTTACCGTCTGAAAGCTATATTCATAATACCGACATATCAAGGAATACTATTAAAAGCTACCAAAGCTAAATGGGGTGAAAATTTTGCGCCGCAAACATTTATTAATTATTATGCTAATCTGCATGAGTTTATTCGCGGGCTGCGGTAGGAAGCCGGAACAAAAGCCGGCTCCACCGCCAACTTTAATTGGCGTCAGCGTTACCTCCGCGGATAAAGAGCTAAAGCAAGAGCTAAAAAAATCCATGGAGGAAGATGCCAAAAAGGACAACATTAGAATCCTTTGGAAAGAAAGCGAACCGGCTAAGCAGGAAGACGATATCAAAAAGATACTCGAGCAAAAAATAAAAGCGCTGGTGGTTGAGTTCGGCGATGAAAAGGTGGCCGAAGCAGTAGCCCGTCTAGCTAAGGAAAAGGATGTTCCCCTGCTGGCCTTAGGCACCATGCCGGCAAATGTACCTTTAGATGGTTTTGTGGGAATTGATGCGTATCGTACGGGTACCCGGCAAGCTGATTTTTTGGTCAAAGCCTTAAATAGACAAAAACCTGCCAAAATTATGATTTTAAAAGGCATGGGAAATTCTGCTGAAGAAGAAGTGACCAAAGGAAACGTAGACGGCTTGCAAGCTGTCACAGGGTTTGAGCCCATTATCCAGGAAGTGCTGCCGGGCGAAAGCGCTGCTGCTGTAGTGGCGAGATCACCTGCTTTAAACCAAATCAAAGGATTGATCACTCATAAATCCGCCTGGACCGAAGAAATTGTTACCCTCTTGCAGGACATGGAACTGGATAAGAAGATTGTTACGGTGGGTCTCGGCGCCGGAAAAAACAACGCCAGGGCTATTGAAAATGGAACACATGAAGCTGAAGTTGATATAAATCCCGAACTGCTAGGCAAATTTGCATATACCGGGGCTAAGGAGCTGGCGCAGCAAGGCCAATGGCAGTTTGAAAAGCGGGTTACCAGCGGCGCCTATGACATACCTGTAAAATACACTCCGGCTAATGTAATCAATAAAGACAATATTTATATTTTACAAACGCGTTATAAAGATTTAAATAAACCACAACAGTCACAAGGAGAAAAAGGTCCTGCCGGTGAAGGGCAGGAAGGGCAAAATAAGTCCTCTTCCGGATCGGGCGGCTCCGGTGGTTCCGGCGGGGGAGAGAAACAACAAGGCCAGGAAAAGAAAAAATCGGTTGTGAAGATCCAGACCAAAGAAGGTAAGACAATGGAAATCGAGGTGGAAGGAGAAGTTCAAAAGGTAGAAATTCAAGGGAAGCAAGGGGGGCAGTCAGCCCAGGGTGAAACGGGCGGCGGTGCCCAGGGTGGAGGCGGACAGGCGGGAGGAAGTCAATAAAAATAGCCCTCCAATGTGAGAGGGCTATTTTAAGATGTCAAAAAGTTGTGGTTCCAAAATGAAGTTCTCGTAAAGGGTTTTCTCTTTATTCAAGTTCACCGGCTGGGGCAGGTTTGGCGCTGCCATGATTTTCAATCCTACGGAATTATGGTAGTTTTGGTTTTTCACAAAATCTCCCCGGCCATTATCTGTTTCCACGTAATAATAAGCAGCCCCTTTTTTCGCAGCAAAGGGCTCATAGAGCGATTTAAAAGTGCTTTCGATTAGGTTTGCCATCACTAAGGGCATTTCACCGGGGTTGATGGTGACGTGACCGTAGCCGGAGGGGATAAAAACCTTATCACCTTTTTTGGCTTCAACGGCCATAATCTCTTCCACTTCGCCGCTGCGGGAATTTTTCTGTAAAACGTAAAGTGCCTCGCCGTGCAGGACTTCGTAATATTCGGGGTATGTCTCCGAGCTGTTTGGTTTTGCGGGATGAAAATGGCCAATTGTTTTGTTGTACTCCCGGTCGATTTTTCCCGGCAGGATGACCGTCAAATCGTGACGGATTCCGTTATCAGCAAAAAGCTGAGCGTCCCCTTCATAATGAACGCCCCGGTACATATAGTACAAAGGCTTATCGCCGGGTTCCGCTGTTTTTTTCATAAAGACATTGCGGGCATCTTCTAACAAACGTATTTCGGGCTCTGGATGAACTACATGATCGGCAAATTTCAACAAACCGCTTGGTTCTAGTTCAAAATCCTTGCCTGCTAACATCCATGAACCTCCTTTATAAATTTTAGGAAATCAAATATATTTCAAACCCAGAAAATAGACCAGCTTCCCGCAGGGAAGCTGGCTAAGGGCTTAAATTTGAACCATGGGTTGATTGCAACAACTGCCGGAAGCAGCTTGGCTCCTACCGCAGGATTTACAGACAAAGCTGCCTTTGCTGACCATGGAGCGACCGCAGCAAAAGTCCGGCAGTTTTGCAGTTTTTCCGCAGTCGGGGCAAATATAAGCCAACGCCTTCACCTCCCCAAACTTAACATTCGCTCCGGGATGTCAGGTATTATTAGTATTTATATACTTGCCAAAAATACCTGGTTTAAACCGGCTGGGGAGGAAAATATTTAATTTTAATTTTACTTTACTTATTTTATTGTACTGGAATGGTTTAATTCCCGTCAAGTTCATCCCCGTCCAATTTTTCCTGCCTTTTTTACATGTACCGCGCAGCAGCCCACATCGTTTCATTTTCAGAACAATGTTAACAAAGCCGGATATAACGTTAAAATTATTGCATTATCTTAATAAATAAATTTATGGAACAGCAGGAATTTATCGCCCCATGTGTAATATTTTTATAATAGTAGGCTAAACGAAAAAAACATTTAGTATATACTAATTTGTGCAGCCGAGTGCAAAGCTGGCTGGATTTCGTTGTAGAAAGACTTATAAAAGCAGGTCCATGGAAAGGAGGGATATGTTGGCGGTAAAAAGGTCATTTGGTTTTAACTAAGTGAAAAATTTAGCTAGGAGGTGCAATTTTGTTTTGCAAAAAGAAGGGTTGTTGAAATTTGCAGTAGCGCTGTTTTGTGTATTGGTATTGTCTCTGTTTTTTTACCCTGAAGATGCCCGGGCCGCTTGTGGCGCTTCACTGTCATCATGTAAAAGCTGTCATGAAGTAAAGGGTGCAAATTCCGTAGCAAATTCGGGCGATTGGCATATCAACCACG
This sequence comes from Zhaonella formicivorans, assembly GCF_004353525.1. Classification (NCBI taxonomy): domain Bacteria; kingdom Bacillati; phylum Bacillota; class Clostridia; order Neomoorellales; family Zhaonellaceae; genus Zhaonella; species Zhaonella formicivorans. Next base: position 1,723,149 of record NZ_CP085524.1, on the reverse strand, counting down.
CCTTTGGCGACTTTTGTGAATTTTGCCATGGCGGAGTTGTCAGCTCTATGGATAAGACCAAGGCCCACCAGGGACTTAAAGAGCCTTTTGCTGATATCCAGGGTAGCTGTGGCAGCTGTCATGTAACCGACCTTGAGGAAAAAGCTAAGGTCTATGGCGCCACTTTGACTGCCGCTAGCAGTGGGGGAGGTGCCTCAGGTGGAGGTAATAGCGGCCAGGCGGCCAAACTGGAGCTGGTTCCCGCTGAAAAAGTGCCGGAAAAAGACTTGATAGATTATGAAAGAGAACTGCTAAAGTTCCAGGGGCTGGAAAGGAATAAAGGCAATATCATCCTTATCATTTTAAACGCTGGTATTTTGCTTGTGCTGCTGTATCTCGTCTGGAAATATGACCTGCAGCGGATTGTCTTTGCTTCCAGGGAGTTGACAGCTGCCAGAGAAGAAGCCGGGGGGACAATTGGCTTTACCAAGTTAGGTCTCTCTTATGATGAGCTTGATGTCATCGACAGCATCCTGGCCCGGCCAGGAGGAGAGCGGATTTTATCCAAGTTGGTTGCAAGTCCTGACAAGGGGGATGAAAAACAGTGAACTGGTTAATTGAGCAGCTGAAAAAACCCAGGTGGTCGCCTTACAGCGCCGGAGTTTTGCTGGGACTGGTCTATGTGTTGGGGCTTTTATTTGCTGACCAATTGCTTGGCGCCTCCGGCTCGTTCGAGAATTTGGCAGGTTTAATCGCGGGGGCTTTCAGCAGCAAAGTTGCTGAAAGCATGTATTTTAAATATATCATGCCGGCTGCAATTACTTGGCAAGTGATCCTGATGATAGGCGTATTTTTGGGAGCCATGGTGGCAGCCGCTTCTTCAGGGCAACTTAAGTGGAAATCCATACCGGACCACTGGAAAGAAAATCATGGCAGCAGCGTATGGAAACGTTGGGTATTAGCTTTTCTGGGAGGTATTATCCTGGAATACGGGGCTGGGATTGCAGGCGGATGTACCAGCGGTTTGGCCATTGCCGGTTCCTTGCAGCTGGCGCCGGCCGGATTCCTCTTTATAGCCGGGTTGTTTGCTTCAGGAATTCTGACTAGCTTAATCATGTTCCGCGGGAGGTGGCGTTGATGGAAGGCATCCTTTGGGCGCTGATCTTAGGTTTTGGGTTTGGCTGGGCCCTGCAAAAAGGCGGTTTAACCCAGTATGCAACTATTAGCAATGTGTTCCGGTTTAAAGATCTGACTGTTTTGAAATTCATGATGACCGGTTTATGCGTAGGCATGGTAGGAGTTTACGGCCTGAACTGGCTGGGTGTGCTGGAAATGACCAAAGTAAATGAAACTTATTTGGCAGGAAACCTGATCGGCGGTATTATCTTCGGTGTAGGTATGGCTGTTGCCGGCTTCTGACCGGGTACCTGTGTCGCCGGTGGCGGCAGCGGACAGATTGACTACCTTGTTCCCGGTTTGCTGGGTTTCCTGACGGGGGCCTTGATTTTCGGACTTACCTACGAACAAGTATTTATACCTATTAATAAACTGGCTAATTGGGGCAGTGTAACTTTTGGCGATGTCTTAAATGTGAATTCCGGGCTTCTAGTGTCGTTGTGGGTCCTGATGTGCCTGACTTTTTTCTATGTCCTGGAAAAGAACAACTTATAAGGGGGTGCACCAGTGGCCAAGGATAAGCATATTGCTGATTTACCTTCCATAGGAGAGTCTTTTTTCTGGAGAAAAGAGTTCAGCCGCAGGCAGTTTCTGATCGGCAGCGGCGCTGTTTTCTCCTGGGCCATGCTGCAAAAAATGAGTTTTGCCGGGGGAAAGGCGGAAGAAACGACAGCAACAGCAGCTAAAAAAGGAGTGAATAAGGTCCCCAGCGTGTGTGAAATGTGCGTGTGGCGCTGTGGGATAATTGCTACCGTGGAAGACGGCATGGTGAAAAAACTGGAAGGAAACCCGGAAAATATCAATTCCCGCGGCAAACTTTGTCCCCGCGGCAACGCGGGAATTAAGCTGTTATATGACCCCGACCGGTTGAAATTTCCCATGATCCGGGTTGGGGAGCGGGGGAGCGGAAAGTTTCGCCGGGTATCCTGGAAGGAAGCATTGGACTTTACCGCCGAGCAGATGCAGCGCATTAAAGAGCAGTACGGGCCTGAGGCCATGATTATGAGTTCCACCCATAATTTAACTCAGCCGTATTTTGAAAATTTGCTGAAGGCTTACGGGACGCCTAACTACGGTACACAACGCAGCCTCTGTTTCAATGCCATGACTATAGCTTTTCTGTTTACTTACGGCGTAGCTCAACCGGTAGTGGACTATGAAAACTGCAAATATATTATTTACGCCGGGCGGAACCTGGCTGAAGCTATTTCCAACTCCGAAACCCAGCGCATGATGGATTTTGCCGCCAGGGGAGGAAAGATTGTGATGCTGGACCCCAGGTTTACAATTACCGCCTCCAAAGCAGCGGAATGGCTGCCCATCCGGCCCGGAACCGATTTGGCTTTCTTTCTGGCCATGGGCCATGTCATCATCAAGGAGAAACTGTATAATCAGGAGTTTATTCAACAACATACAGTCGGGTTTGAGGAATTTGCCAAAGCTGTTGAACCTTATTCACCGGAATGGGCTGCCCAGAGGTGTGACATCCCGGCAGAAACCATCAGGAGGATAGCCAGGGAATTTGCGGCGGCAGCTCCGGCAGCAGTAGTACACCCAAACTGGCGGACTTCAAACTTCGTCAATTCTTTCCAGACTGAACGCACCGTTGCCATTCTCAATGCCCTGGTGGGCAACTGGGCTGCGCCGGGAGGGCTTCAGCCTGTGCCGGAAGAAGGCAGCGCTTTGGGTTCCCTTCCACAGCCGCCTTACCCCACAGTTACCGCGCCGAGGCTGGACGGAGTGCCCTGGAAGCATCCCCTTGTCCCATTGAAATACGGTGTCATTCAGGATATCAGGGACGCGCTGCTTACGGGTGAGCCATATCAAGGCAAAGGCTGGCTGGTCTACCGGCAAAACCCCCTGATGTCCATTCCGGAGAGGAGAAAGACATTGACAGCTTTGAAAAACCTGGATTTCCTGGCTGTCATCGATGTGATTCCCAACGACACCGCTTATTATGCTGATGTTATTTTGCCTGAGTCCACTTACCTGGAGCGGTGGGACCCGCTGTCTGTGGCGGGCAACAGGGTATTTTTGCGCCGTCCAGCGGTGGAGCCTTTATATGATACCAAGAGCGGGCTGATGATCCTGAAAGAATTAGGCGAACGGCTGGGCCTCGGGGACTATTTCCCATATCAGGACGAGCGGGATGTCATCAAAGCACAGTTGGCGCCTGTAGGGATTAGTTTTGAAGAACTGCTGGAAAAGGGCTGGGCTGAATTGCAGGAGGAGCACCACGATCCTTATTACTTACAGACGGCCAGCAACAAAATCGAGATCAGTTCTTCGACTTTGGCGAACTCCGGAGAAAATCCGGTCCCTGCTTGGCAGGAGCCCCCTGCGCCACCTGTGGGGAAATTCTACTTGCTAAGCGGCAAGGTAGCCCAGCATACTCAGTTCAGCACCCAAAACAATCTCTGGCTGTCGCTATTAACTCCCGACAACCCGGTATGGATTAATGCGGAAGCAGCTAAGCAGCTGGGGATTAAAGACGGGCAGCCTGTGATCGTTGAAAGCCCTGTGGGCAAGGTGATAAATAAGGCATATGTGACTGAAGGTATCAGGCCGGACTGCGTATTTATGGCGGCAGGTTTCGGGCACCTCAGCAAGGCTTTGAAGACCACTTATGGCAAAGGGGCCAGCAACTCAAGTTTGCATGAAACTCACACCGACCCTGTTACCGGGTGTCAGGCGCTGAGTGAAACTTTCGTTACAGTCAGGCCTTACCTTGGGGGTGAGAGCGCATGAGCAAGCGGTACGGTTTTGTAATGCTGGTCTACAGATGTATTGACTGCAAAGCCTGCCAAGTGGGCTGCTGGGCGGAAAATGAAGTTCCTCTCGGCAAAAGCAGAAACTGGATAACCAAGGACGGGCCCAAGGGCAAATTCCCGGATCTGATAACCGACTTCCTGCCTGGCAACTGTATGCACTGCGGTAACGCGCCCTGCGTCAATGTGTGCCCTACCGGGGCTTCTTATCAGACTGAGGAGGGAATAGTGCTGGTCAACAAGAAAAAATGCATTGGCTGCAAATACTGTATGGTGGCTTGTCCCTACAACGCCCGTTACTATCACCCCGAAGAAAAGACGGCGGATAAATGTACCATGTGTGTGCACCGGCTGAAAGAAGGACTGCAGCCCGCCTGCGTCAGCACCTGTGTGGGCGGAGCAAGGGTGTTCGGTGACTTAAATGACCCGGACAGCCAAGTTTCCAGGCTGCTTAGGAAGCACCGGGCAGTGGTACAGCTGCCCCAAGCCAATACGCAGCCAAATGTCTACTATGTTTATGACAGTCCTGTAGACAAAGGGGGCATTGCGCCATGAGCATTAATCTGGTGTCTGACAAAAGGTTAGATAATATAGGCGCTGTAGAAAAATTCAGGGCATTAATGGTACTGGCAGGCTGGTTAATCCCTGCACTGCTCACCGCTATTGGACTTGCAGGGGCGGTTGACCTCCTTGTCCGGGGGGAAGAGGCCTTTGGAACAACCGATGCGGTCCCCTGGGGGATCTTAATCGCCGGCTACGTGCTCCTGGCTGTAACCTGCAGCGGCCTTTGCCTGGTATCTTCGCTGGGACACGTCTTTGGAATTGAGAGATTTGAAATTATCGGGCAGCGGGCCATTTATCTGGCGGTAGTGGTGCTAATTTCTGCTTTTGCGGTGCTGGCAGTTGAGCTTGGCCACCCCTTCAGGCTGATATATGTGCTGCTTTCGCCTAATTTCCACTCGGGAATTTGGTGGATGGGCACTATTTACGGGATCTACCTTGTGGGCTTAATGCTGGAATTGTACTTTATGCTCAGGCATAAAGAACATCCAGCCAGGCTTATGGGAACTATCACATTCATTTTAGCCATTGCTGCCACTACCAACCTTGGTTCAGTTTTCGGCTTTGTCAATGCCAAGCCTTTCTGGTACGGTCCCTACTGGCCGGTCTACATTATTGTTACGGCCATTATGTCCGGTACTGCAGTCCTTATTATCCTTGCATGGTTTTTACAACGTCGAATTGCAAGTAAGCGTCAGCAAGGTTTTTGCCAAAACGGGAGCATGTTCAAGCACAGGCTGAAGAAGCTATCGGGCACCTTAAGCATTCTTTTGGCTGCAGAAGTCGGGACTGTTTTAGTGCTGACTTTCTGGAAAGTTGTTACCTCCCTGTACGGAGGGGTGCCCGGTCAACAGCAGGCGGCAATGGCGCTTTTGACAGGACCCTTGGCCCCCACATATTGGGTCTTTGAGGTGGGAATTGGACTGCTGCTTCCTTTAGCGCTCCTTTTAATCAGCAGGGGGAAAGGGGAAAAATTCAACCTGGCGGCAGCTCTTTCCGTCATCTTGGGCATGGTATTTATGCGTCTGCATATGGTAAGTTCCGGTCAGATCTTATATATAGACAAAACTACAGGAATGGCAAGCTACGCAGCCTATATACCAAGCCTGGGCGAAACTGCGGTTATTGTTGGTGCTGTGGGTTTTATCCTCCTTGCTTATAAAATTGGCGAACGCTATCTGCCTTTTAAACCCTAAAATTGCGAGTGAAAGTAATGGACAACAAGTTTTCGCGCAGAAAATTTATTTCGCTATGTTTTTCAATATTAGGTTTCTTCCTTTTTAAAGATGCACTGTCCTTTCTGACCAGCAAGACAGGCGATGAACAGGAAGGCATGATCTCTTTCGGCAGGCCTGAAGACTACCCTGCACCCGGTGTGTACAAGGGAAATGGCGCTTGGCTGGTGCGCGATGCGAGGGGATTCTTTGCCCTAAATAGCAGGTGCAGTCACCTGGGATGCTCAGTTGTGGAATGGGACGAGGGTAGGGGCATCTTCATTTGCCCGTGTCATAACAGCAAATACGGCCTTGACGGCAGCGTACTGGAAGGACCTGCTGCAGCCCCCCTGAAACCGGTACAGGTTACAGTCGATGGCAAAGGCAATATTGTGGTAGATTTAAAGCAGCAAGTGCCCAAGGACAGCCGTTTGGCGGTTTGAAACTTTCGGAAAGGAAGGCAAAATGAAAACAGACAAGCATAAAACCCGCAAAAGAGGATTCTTTAGTTTTCTAGCCCACCTCCATCCCCGCAAGATTAAAGCGGGGACAATCGGCTTCAGTCCGACTTTTTGCCTGGGAGGACTGTCTGCTTTCATGTTCCTGGTCTTGGTTGCCAGCGGAACTTTACTATTGTTTTATTATACGCCCGGCGAAGCAGCTCTCCAGTATGGTTCCATAATTACCATCGACCAGGTAATTGCTTATGGCTGGTTAATCAGGGGCATCCATAAATGGGCGGGACAGCTGATGGTTGTATTGGTTTTTGGCCATATGCTCCGTGTCTTTATGCACGGAGCATACCGTCCTCCCCGGGAAGGCAACTGGGTTATTGGCGTAGCCCTCTTAATCCTCACGGTGCTTCTTGACTTCACGGGGTATCTCCTCCTGGGAGATCAAACGGCTGTCTTAGCCCAAAATGTCGTTGGCGGAATTTTAAACCGGTTTCCCCTGGCAGGAGATATGCTTAATGCCATTGTTTTCGGTGGTGAACCCGGCGGCAGTACGGCCGGGATCAGGATTTATATTTGGCACTGCATAGTTTTGCCGGCAGTGTTGCTCCTGCTCATGCTCTGGCATTTTTACCGCGTCCGCAAAGACGGGGGCGTGAGTCAGGGGACGGTTCTCTGACTCATTTTTCCCTTTATTACTTAGGTCCAATTGTTGGCAGGTACCATTTTTAATGTGGAGGATCAGCTCGTGGAAAACTTACAAAAATCCGGTGAAGCTGCTGTTCGGCACGAACCTAACGCGCCCCGTAAAGAGCTGATATCAAGAGAAATTATAGCCGCCCTAATTTCCTTTGATCTCATTCTGGGCATGGCGGTGCTGCTCAAAACCGGTTTAGGACCGGCAGCAGGCCTTGGGGCACAAGGGCAGATTATCCATGCTCCCTGGATTTTTTCCGGCATCCAGTTGCTGCTGTTTTATCTGCCTGTACCTGTGGCGGGGATATTTCTCCCTGCGCTTTTTGTCGCTTTCTTATTTTGGGTGCCTTATCTGGAAAGACGTTTTAAGCCTGTGACTGTAAAACTGTTTTTTTATATGTTAATGCTCGGTGCTGTACTCTTTACTCTTGTAGGCAATTATTTATAAATTTTGCATTGTTGTCGCCGGAGGATTGACATCATGGATAACAAAAAGCTGATTATTGTTGTGGCCGGATTTGTGGTCGCCTTCTTGCTTTTGGTGGCGGCGGAATTAAAGGAAGCCGGTCAAGAGTGGAAACAGTATTCCGCAGAGCCTGTAAATTTGACTCTTCCTACAGGCAAAGTTGAACGCTGCCTGACCTGCCATCAGGGTATTGAAGAGATTAGCCCGTCCCACCCCATAGAAGCCGTAGGCTGTGTGTCCTGCCATGGCGGAAACGGGCTTGCTCTTGATAAAGATACGGCCCATACCGGCCTTTACGGTAAAAGAAACCCTTCGGAACTGCAGTATGTGCAAGTGACGTGCGGCGGGGAAAATAACCAGTGTCATACCGGCAGGGGTACGGATTATAAAAGCCCGGCAGACACTGTTCCGCTCCTTCTCATGGCCACCAAAGCAGGGGAGATAACGGAGGTAGGTAAAACGTTGGGTTGGTTTCAAGATAAGATGAGCCGTTTTGCTGTTCAGGCGGTAACTGAAAGCCCGGAAAAGCTGCCTCCCGATTTGGTGGAAGAGAGAGGGCTGGGCGGTCAGACTCCGGCGCTGAAACAGTTTTCAGCAGATAAGACAAAGGCCAATAGTATTAAGTTTGCCGGGAGTTGCTTGAGCAGCTGCCACTTGAATACCACCCAAGGAGATTCCTCGGCGAGCAGAGTAAATAGGCCACCGGAAGAACAAAAATATTTGGGCGGTTGTGCAGCCTGCCATGTCCAATATCAACCCGGCAGTACTTATCAGGGCGGAGATCCGACTATTGACAAAGCAGAACCGGGGCATGCTCCCAAGCATCAGCTGACTACTGCCATAGCCTACTACCAGTGCAACGCCTGCCACAACCAGGGTGTGCATTCCATTGCCAAAATGGAGTTTTACCCCAGGGATGATGTGCCGCCCAGCGCTGTAACCAGCCCTGTTGCGGACAGGTACCAGGTGTATTATATTGCCCAGGAGCGTTATGCCAAATGTGAGGTCGAACTGGACTGTATCGACTGCCATACTCGCAATGAGGTTATGGGCGACGGCCATCTGTACGGCAGCAAAAGTAAGGCCCAGGTTATCCGCTGTTACAACTGCCACGGCACAACCCAGGAGCCTCCCAAATGGTCCCGCATAACCTCAGGGGATGACCCTGCTATTTGGGCCTCCGGTTATTTCCACAAAGACTTTCCTGAACTAAAAGTCGGGGATATCGTGGCCTTGACTCTCAGGGGAGAGCCCATGCTGAACGTCCGCCTGGAAAACGGTAGGGCAGTGTTATACAGCAAAATCGACGGCCGCAAAGTACCCATACCCCTGGTTCAAGGCAGCGCCTGCCAGCAAAAGCCAGACGAGCAGAAAGGGGAAGATTGTCACACGTGCCATAGTGTGGCGAAGTGAAGAAAGCATAGCCCGCAGGCTAGTTTGAAATGATGATATTTTTATAGAGTATGACGAGAAGGAAAATACCGTTAAGATGATCTCCAGCGATAAAGAAGCTTCCGTGTTCGTTGATAATTATTTAAGCAGCGTTGGTCAAACAATTCAATCGCTCAAAATAAGGGCAAATGTTGGACTAAGAAATAAGCTTATACTGGAACTAAAGGCACGATCAAACCTTTCAATCAGGCAAATTGCAGAGCTACTAGGAATAGATAGAAATATTGTTCAGAGAGTAAAATGAGTCAGAGAACCGTCCCCTGACTCATTGAAAATTTTCCCTTGATTTTTCTTTTTGTTAGAGTTATCATTTGAAGTAGAAAAATAAAGCAAAGATGTAAATAGGTGCCTTCTTATTGAAGGATAATAGGGAATCGGGTGCAAGTCCCGAACGGTCCCGCCACTGTAACCGTGGAGTACCTTGCAAGAACCACTGTTCCTCATTTCAGCAGCTGAATAAGGGGGATGGGAAGGAGCAAGGAAAGCTATGATGCGGAAGTCAGGAAACCTGCCTGTTTACTGCGCGTTCTCTCGCAGGAAGAGATCGTAGCCTGAGGATGATGGTAAAGTCCTTGGCCATAACTTATTATGGCTAAGGACTTTTTAGTTTACCTATGCTCTGACTTTAAACATGACGGTTATGCCAATGTTCTTACTTAGGTTATTTTAAAAATCATATCTAAGCCGTTAACAGGTGCCCTATAACTAGGGATAATAGGGAAGACCGAAACAGGATCTAAAGAAGTGATTCTGGAAACGGCGCGGTCCCGCCACTGTAGTCGGGGAGTTTCCTCAAAGTTAGCCACTGGGCAGTTCCCGGGAAGGCAGAGAGAAACAGTGACCCGTGAGCCAGGAGACCTGCCTGTTAGCAATATGTTTGTGGATGATGGTAAAGTCCTCAACCTTTTGGTTGAGGACTTTTTTTATAAATAAAACAGGAGGGAGAAAACAATGTCATTGTTAAGAAGTGCCTTAGAGGGTGTTGTAACCCCGGAAATGGAAAAGGCAGCAGAGCAGGAGGGAGTCAGACCGGAATTTATCAGACAGGGGGTTGCTGAGGGGAAAATCGTTCTACTCTGCAATTCTAACCATCATAATGTTGTACCGGTAGCCATTGGTGAGGGCTTACGGACCAAGGTCAGCGCAAGCGTGGGCTTATACGGCAAAAATGCCAGAATTAGCGAGGAAGTAACCAAAATAAGGGCCGCCGTCGAGGCAGGCACTGATGCCATCATGGACTTAAGTGTCAGCGGCCCTATTGATGCCATGCGTAGAGAGGCACTGGCTGTTACCTCTAAACCGTTGGGAACACTTCCCTTGTATCAAGCGCTGGCAGAGGCAAGCGAAAAATACGGTTCATCTCTAAAGATGCAAGAGGAAGAACTTTTTGAAGTTATTGAACGGCAGGCCGCTGACGGGGTTGACTTTTTGGCGCTGCACTGCGGCACTACCATGGATGTCATAGAACGGGCCAAGAGAGAAGGCAGAGTCGACCCGCTGGTTAGTTACGGTGGATCGCACCTGATCGGGTGGATGGTACATAACCAAAAGGAAAATCCCCTCTATGAAAATTTTGATCGAGTTCTTGAGATTGCCGCCAAATATGATGTAACCCTTAGTTTCGCAGATGGCATGCGACCGGGTTGCCTTGCCGATTCTTTAGACGGCGCCCAAGTACACGAGCTGGTGATTTTGGGAGAACTGGTACAGCGGGCGAGAGCAGCAGGTGTTCAGGTAATGGTGAAAGGTCCTGGCCATGTTCCCCTTGATCAGCTCAAGGCCACAATAACACTGCAAAAGAGCCTATGTAAAGGAGCTCCGTATTTTGTATTCGGCCCCTTAGTCACCGATACTGCTGCCGGTTACGACCATATTAGCGCTGCCATCGGAGGTGCAATAAGTTCATGGGCAGGAGCGGAGTTTATCTGTTACGTGACACCTGCCGAACACATTGGCCTACCGGATTTAGAACAGGTACGGCAAGGTGTAATTGCCGCTCGGATTGCGGCCCATTGTGGAGACCTGGCGAAAGGATTGCCGCAAGCGGTAAAATGGGACCTGGAAATGTCAGTGGCCAGGAAAAATCTTGACTGGGAAAAACAGATTGCCCTGGCTATTGATCCTGCTACAACTAGGAGAGTGTGGAAAGAGAGAAGCGGTGATTTTTCATCCAAATGTTCAATGTGTGGGCCATACTGTGCTATGGAAATAGTTTCCAAGTACCTGGGTAATAAAAAACACGCTTGTTAACTTGTTAAAAGGAAGGGGATAATCATGACTCAAGTTTTAGCTGCCCGTGCCGGGAAAATCACTGAGGAGATGGAAATAGTAGCTGCCCAGGAGAATGTGGATGTGGAATTGATCAGGCAGGGAGTTGCCGAAGGGACCATTGTTATTCCAAAGAACAAAAACCGGAATCGTTCTAAGCTTTGCGGTATCGGAAAAGGTTTGGACATTAAAGTCAATGCTTTAATTGGCACTTCCAGTGACCGTGATCAAATGGAGATGGAGGCCAGAAAGTTAAAAATTGCGGAAGAGGCAGGATGTCACTCCTTCATGGATTTAAGTACAGGAGGAGATATTGACGGCATGAGAAAGCAAACGCTGTCTTTGGCATCGGTTGCGGTGGGTAGTGTACCTCTTTACCAGGCCGGTGTGGAAGCCATTCAGAAAAAAGGCAGCATCGTGGCGATGACACCTGATGATCTGTTTGAAACTATCGAAAAGCAGGCGGCCGATGGCCTTGATTTTATGGCTATTCACAGCGCTTTGAATTTTGAAGTGCTGAATGCGCTGCAAAAGACGGGCCGAGTTACCGATATCGTCAGCCGGGGCGGTTCTTTTATGACAGGCTGGATGCTGCATAACCAGAAAGAGAACCCACTCTATGAACAATTTGACCGTTTACTGGCCATTATGAAGGAATATGATGTGGTCCTGAGCGTAGGCGATGCTATTCGTCCCGGTTCCACTGCCGACTCCCTGGATGAGCCGCAGCTTAAAGGGTTAATGGTTGCAGGTCAACTGGTAAAAAGGGCGTTGGAAGCAGGAGTGCAGGTTATGGTGGAAGGTCCCGGCCATGTCCCGTTAAATCATATTGAGGCTACCATGCTGTTGCAAAAACGGTTATGTCACAACGTACCTTACTACATTTTGGGCTTTTTAGCCACCGACGTAGCGCCGGGTTATGACCACATTACCGCCGCCATTGGCGGAGCTTATGCCGGCATGTGCGGTGCCGACTTTTTGTGTTATCTAACGCCCGCGGAACATTTAGGACTGCCAACTGAAGAGGATGTTAGAACAGGTGTTATAGCGGCAAGGATTGCCGCCCATGCTGCCAATATTGCCCGGCGCAGAAAAAATGCCTGGAATAGGGATTTGGAAATGGCCAAAGCCCGGGTTGCCCTCGATCTGGACAGGCAGGTTGAGCTTGCTCTCTATCCCGATAAATTGCTGGCAAGCAGGGAAACCGACAATGGTCACCAGTGTGCCGTTTGCGGGGAGACTTGCGCTGCTCAAGTTGCCGCTGAATATTTTGGCATTGCTTAAAACAGGAGTTGCGAGACTTTGGAATTTTTATTAGCATTACAATTTTTAACTAGGGTACCTGTGACTATTGGTCAAAATGTGGAGGAAAGGAATCTGGGCCGGGCCATGGCATACTTTCCAGCTATTGGCTTACTCCTGGGAATTTTTCTGGCAGCAGCCCATGCCATCTTTTCCCTGGTGTTTGCATCTTCAGCAGCCGATTTAGGCACCATCATACTTTTGACCATGGTGACCGGCAATATGCACCTGGACGGCTTAATGGATACTGCCGATGGCTTTTTTAGCGGCAAACCACGGGAAGCTGTCTTGGAAATTATGAAGGACAGCCGCGTGGGTGCCCATGGAGTAACTGCCGGTTGCCTGGTACTGTTATCCAAATTGGTGCTTCTAGGACAAATACCTCAGGAGTTTAAAGGTTTCGCACTGGTCTTGTTCCCGGTTTTAGGGCGTTGGGCCCAAGTTTATGCAGCTGCTTTTTACCCTTATGTCAGGACGGGCCCTGGGAAAACTTCTTTTACTAAGTACGTGGGGAAACGGGAAATAGTTTTGGCTTCGGCAGTTACCCTGGGTATAATTATATTTCTGCTGAGGTTCAGGGGCGTTTTTCTGGCAGGTGCGGCTTTCGCGGGTACAGTCCTGTTTGGATCGTATGTATGTAAAAGGATTGGCGGTATTACCGGAGACACTCTGGGTGCCATGAACGAATGGGTCGAAGTGTTGAGCCTGATTACATTGCAATTCTTATTCTGAAATTTCCGGGAGGCGGTTACATGTGGCGTGGATTTATAGACGATAAACCCCGTGAAGAATGCGGAGTATTCGGCATCTATGCCCCCGGTCAGGATGTGGCTCAACTTACCTATTACGGGCTTTATGCGTTGCAACACCGGGGGCAGGAGAGCGCCGGCATCGCGGTATCAGACGGTGCTGAAATTCAACTCCACAAAAACATGGGCTTAGTTGCGGAGGTTTTTAATGAAACTAACCTGGGGCTGTTAAAGGGCAATCTGGCGATTGGCCACGTACGCTACTCTACTACAGGTGCTAGTTCACTGGCAAATGCGCAGCCTATGGTTTCCCGGTCATCCCATGGCAGCTTTTGCCTGGCCCACAACGGGAACCTGACCAATGTAGCTGAGCTGCGACAAACCTTGGGGAGAAGCGGAGCCATTTTTCGTTCAACCAGTGACAGCGAGCTCATTTTAAACTTCATTACCTGTTTTAGACAGAATTCACTCCCGGAAACAATAAAGCAATGTATGGGCTATCTCAAAGGGGCCTACTCTCTGGTAGTGATGACTAAAAATCAGCTAATCGGTGTAAGGGACCCCAGAGGAATACGGCCTCTCTGTTTAGGCAAGCTGGGTAAGGGCTATGTACTGGCTTCCGAATCCTGTGCTTTGGATGCTATCGGTGCCCGGCTGGTCAGGGATATCAAGCCCGGCGAGATAGTGGTCATAGACGAATCCGGTTTGAAGTCCGTTCAGGTTCCACCTGCCCGGCACCGCAGCCTGTGTATTTTTGAATATATCTACCTGGCCCGTCAGGACAGCATAATTGACGGTGAAACTGTAAACATGGTGCGCCAGGCCTTCGGCAGGCAGTTAGCCCGGGAGTGCCGTGTAGACGCTGACATGGTTATACCCGTTCCGGATTCCGGAAGAGTTGCTGCATTAGGCTATTCAGAAACAGCGGGACTTCCTTTTAAAGAAGGGTTGACGAAAAACCGTTATGTAGGAAGGACGTTTATTCAGCCCGTTCAGAACTTGCGGGAGCTGGGGGTGAGGCTCAAATTCAACCCTATCAAGGATATTTTTAAAGGGCAGCGGGTGGTAATGGTAGACGATTCCATCGTGCGCGGTACCACCTGCCGCCAAATTGTCAAGATGCTGCGTGAAGCAGGGGCCCGGGAAGTACATTTCATGGTTGCTTCTCCCCCTGTACTTTACCCTTGTTATTACGGTATAGATACTGCCTCACCGGGTCAGCTATTGGCAGCCCGGTGCAGTCAAGAAGAAATACAAAAATATCTGGGTGTAGATAGCCTCTATTATTTGAGCCTCAGAGGTTTATTGGCCGCCTTCAAGGCTCCTGCTCAAGAATTTTGTACAGCCTGTTTCGACGGCCAATATCCTATTGCAGTCTCAGCATTCACAGCCCTGGATAATCAACAGGGACCCGATGTATGTATCATGCCGGAGTTCGGGATTATTTAAAACATTGAAAGGAGTGGAAAAATGGGATTGACACTGGAAACAGTAACAAAAGGCATTGAACCGGTAAGTCAGGAATGGCGGATGAAAGCGGGCAACTATTTAAAAAACCTGGCAATTCCCCAGGGAAGCCTGGGGGAACTGCTGAAGTTGGCAGAACAGCTGGCGGCTATTAAGGAGACTTTAAAGCCTTCGGTTAAAAAGAAAATAGTAGTTACCATGGCCGGAGATCACGGGGTAGTTGAAGAGGGTGTCAGTGCATTTCCCCAGGAAGTTACCCGCCAGATGGTAGCCAATTTTGTTGCCGGGGGAGCGGCCATCAATGTACTTTCAGAGGTGGTCGGTGCCCGGGTGGTAGTCGTGGATATGGGAGTTGCCGCTGATTTAAGCGAATTGGTTGAGAAGGGGCATATCCTTTCATATAAAATAGATTATGGAACGAAAAATATGACAAAAGGCCCTGCCATGACCAGGGAACAGGCACAAGAAGCAATTGAAGCGGGGATAGAAATTGCCGGCAAGCTGGTGGAAGAAGAAGGAGTGGAGCTCTTTGCCACCGGGGATATGGGCATTGGAAATACCACCCCCAGCAGTGCCATTCTGGCTGCAATGACTGGTTTCTCCGTCCGTGAAGTCACCGGAAGGGGAACAGGCATAGATGACGAAGGCTTGGAAAATAAGATACGGGTTATTCAAAAGGCGCTGGAGGTCAACAAGCCCGATGCAAAGGATGCCCTGGATGTGCTGGCTAAGGTAGGAGGGTTTGAAATCGGTGGAATTGCCGGACTTATTCTGGGAGCAGCTTACCATAAGGTACCTGTAGTGGTAGACGGATTCATCTCAACTGCCGGAGCGCTGATTGCCAAAGGTTTGGCACCTGACTCTGTAGATTATATGATTGCTTCTCACAAATCGGTAGAAGGTGGACATCAATTCATGTGGGAGGTACTGGGCTTGAGGCCTCTCCTTGACTTGAATTTCCGCTTGGGAGAGGGGACGGGAGCGGCTGTGGCGATGCATATTGTGGAATCTGCTGTCCAGGTGATCAATAAAATGCTTACTTTCGAGGATGCCGGGGTATCCAGGAATGTTTAAATATGACCCCCAACAGGCGGGTCCCCAATACTTGGAGGACCTGGCTACCGGCTACTGGTTTTCGGAGGCGCTCTTTACAGCAGTTGAAATGGAGATTTTTACACTTCTTGAACCTGCCGGAAAGAAAATTGACGAGATCGCCAGGGAAGTAAAATGTGATCTTCAGGCGCTGAAACGTTACTTACATACGCTTTGTGCCTTGGGGCTCTTGACCTGTCATGATGATTTTTTTAGCAACACAAAAATCTCTGCCGATTATCTGGTCAAGGGGAGAGCAGACTACCAGGGGGATTCCATTCTTTGGCGCAAATACCTGACTTCATACTGGCGGGACCTGAAGGCCTGCCTTAAAGCCGGTGGAAGGGTGAATTTTGCTCCGGTTGAGGAAAATGCCGAAAGTTTAGCAGCTCGTATTCGAAAGTATATTAATGCAATGGACTGTGTGGCACACACCAAGGTGAAGGAAATTACCCCCATCTTTTCCGGCCTTGCGCTGGAAGGAAATGTTCTGGATGTAGGGGCAGGTTCCGGCGCTATTGCAGCAGGGTTTTTAGAAAATTTCCCCGGGATGAGAGCCACCCTGATGGATATTCCCGAAGTTCTGGATTATACCCGGCAGCTGGTGCAGAAACGGGGATTTGGGGATAGGGTATCCTATTGTCCGGCTAATATCTTGGAATCATGGCCTGTTAGCAAGGGAGAGTTTGATCTAATAATACTTTCCAATATTGTCCATGCCTATTCGGAGATAGAGGCCTCCCATATTTTAAAAAACGCTATACAAAGTCTTAAGCCGGAAGGTTTTTTGCTTGTCCATGATTTCTTTGTGGAACATTTTCCGGAAAAAGCTGCCCTTTATGATCTGAATATGTTGATCAATACCTACAATGGCAAAATTTTTGCGAAGGAGTGGCTGAGGAAACAAATCAATAGTTTTAACCTTTATGTTTCTGAGCTTATTCCTTTGGAGACGGATACGGCTGTACTTATAGCTGCCAAAAATGCCGAGAGATTGGAGAACCTTGCTCTGGATTGTAAATCCCGACTGGTTTCCAGGATTAAAGCTCTTGGATTTCAAAGGGTATTACCTATTCCCGTTGAGCAAATTCATGTTGCTGATTGGACCGTTTTGCGCTGCCGCTTCGGGTGTGCATACTTCGGGAAGCCCCACTGTCCGCCCAACAGTCCTTCGCCTGAAAAAACAAGAAAAATGCTGCAGGATTATAACCAAGCGCTGCTCTTGGAAGGGGAACCTCCCACCAGGAGTTTTCAAAATCGTGTGTTGCAGGCGGAAAAAGAAGCTTTTAAGGCAGGTTTTTATAAAGCTTTTGCTTATTGGGCAGGTCCCTGTGCCCTCTGCGATTCCTGTTCCCCGGAAGGAGTTTGCCGCAGGACCAGGGAAGGCAGACCTTCCCTGGAGGGGGCAGGTATTGATGTATTTGCAACGGTCAGGCGTGCGGGCATAAACTTGCGGACATTGGCCAGTAAGGGTGATTATATTAAATATTTTGGCCTGCTGCTATTGGAGTGATTATGATGCGTGTTCTGTTAGTGCAAGCGCTTTCAATGGACGAAGCATCTTCCGAGAGGGTATATCCTATCGGAATTGTCTCTCTGGCCACCCATATCCAGGGTAGAGGCTACGAGGTAGAGCTTTTGGACATGAATCTTAACGCGGATCCCTTTGGAGCACTGAAGGAGAAGCTTTTAAGTTTCCGGCCGGAGGTAGTGGGCATATCCCTGCGCAATATTGACCCTCTGGCCAACAAGACCAGTTCTCTTATTCCGCCATTTTTTGTTGCGGTGCGAATGATTGCTAAACTTTTACCCCAAACCCGGATTATTGCAGGAGGTACTGGTTTTTCCCTGTTCCCGGAGCGGCTAATGCTTGCTCTGCCGGAAATCGACTATGGAATTGTGGGGGAGGCCGAAATATCTTTCCCGGCCCTCCTCTCCTCACTGGATAATCCCCCTGCTTTAAAAGGTCTTTGCCTGCGGGACGGTGATAGGGTAAAAGTTATGCCGCCCTCCCAAGAATTTGACCTGAGTACCAATTACCTCCCTCCTGCCAGAAATTTGCTGGACCCATCCTCTTACCTGGGGATTAACAGCTATGTTGCTGCAATAGGGATTGAGACAAAACGGGGATGTCCTTTTCAGTGTTCCTATTGTGTCTATCCCAACCTCCAGGGAAAGAGGTTGCGCTGCCGTCAACCCGCGGGGGTTGTGGACGAGATGGAGTTTTTACATAAGGAGTATGGTATTGAGAGATTTCACTTTAATGACCCGGTAGTGAACATTCCTGACGGATATCTGGAAGATATTTGCCAGGAAATACTGCGCAGGAGGTTAAAAGTGAAGTGGGGTGGCTTTTTCCGCGAAGACCACTTAAATGAAGATAACGTAACGCTCTTCGCAAAGGCAGGCTGCGAGTGTTTCTCTTTCTCTCCCGACGGTCTCTGTCAGGAATCCCTGGACATACTGGGTAAAAATCTTACGGAAGAGGATATTTTAAAAGCTGCAAGAATTGCTGCCAAGAGCGATGTAATCAGTATCTACCATTTTATGGTCAATGTGCCCGGTGAGAACGAAAAGACCATCGAGAAAGGAATCAGGCTCCTGGAACGGATTTATGACCTGCACAGCAGGAAGAGAAACCTGGGAACAGTTATCCTGAACAATATCCGGATTTTGCCTGGTACACCTATAGAAGCTATTGCCAGGGAAAAAGGGGTAATAAGTGCGGAGACTGACCTGTTGTATCCGACCTATTATAATCCAAAACCGTTTGAGACTTTGAGATACCATTTGGAAACTTTGCATCTGTGCAAAAACGTGTTTATGTGGCAGGGGGTGAAGTAAATGCAGGTGCTTTTGCTGGAGCATCCGCGGAGCATAAGCGCTGAAAGGTGTAACGACATAGCTAATGCTCCCCTTTCAGCATGCCTGTTGACCGGTTATGCTGCAGGTATGCTGAAGAGTAAAGGACACCAAGTGGAAATTGTAGAAGGCTATTTGGAAAAGCTTTCCTACGAAGAAATTCTGGAACGGGTCAGGGCACTGCAGCCTGATATTCTGGGAGTTCACCTGGTCTATCACTGGAAGCACGACCTTAAACTTTACAGTTTTCTGGAAAAGGTTAAAAATGAAGGACTTGCTTCCTATATAATAAGCTATGGTTTTTACCCTACCTTCGCCTATGAAGAAATCTTAGAATCATGCCCGGCAATTGATGCCGTTATCCTGGGAGAGCCGGAACTGACTTTTGCTGAACTGGTCCAAGCTCTTTGCTGCCAGGTTTCCATAGAGCATGTTACGGGAATTGCATACAGGGAGGGGCAGGGCAGAATAGTCTTTAGCCGGAGGGAACTTATTGAAGATCTGGACAGCCTTCCTTTTCCTGTCCGAACAAAAGCTTCACTGGGTATTGGCGAGGTAAATATTCTGGGCAGCCGGGGCTGCTACGGAGCATGTACCTTTTGCTATATAAATGCGTTTTATGGCCGGGGTTCCAAATGGCGGGCGCGCAGTCCGGAGAATATTGTGGCGGAGATAGATGAGATTATGGCAGAGCATAAGATGAGGTATTTTTACTTTACCGATCCCAACTTTTTTGGTCCCGGCCAAAGGGGACAGGAGAGGGCAAAAAGATTAGCTGCGCTCCTAAAATCGCGCAACATTCGCTTTGGCATCGAGGCCAGGGTGAATGATATCCACGATGAAACTATCGCTGCACTCGCTGATGCAGGACTTAGCCATATCCTGCTCGGCCTCGAGAGCGGAAAGGACGAATCCCTTAAGCGTCTTAATAAAATGACTACAGTGGCGCAGAATGAAATGGCTTTAAAGGTCCTGCGTAAATATAGCATAGAACCCAATATAGGGTTTATTATGTTTGAACCGGACTCTACCTTGGAGGATATTCGGATAAACTTTGAGTTTCTTAAAAGAAACAACCTGCTAAAAAATCTTGAGACCACAGCTAATGTGCTCTACCACCATCAGATCATCCTGCAGGGGACCGGCGCTTATCAAAGGCTGCAAAAAGAGGGACGTTTGCAAATCTCGCCCTATTCAAGCTATGAGGCAAGTACCTCTTATTCCAATCCGCAGGTGGCAGTTTTTGCCTCTATCATGAGGGAGATTACCAACTTTATTTTCTCCCGTATGGAGCAAATTTGGAGCGGTAAGGTGGCAGAACCGGCAGATGCTCCCCAAAAATATGCAGAGATGAACCGGCTGCTGGTGGATTGGTTTGAATACATTTTAGGTACACTGGAAGTTGTGAAGGACTTTCCGGAAAAAGATGCTTTTTTGGTTGAAGCTAAAAAAAGAACAGCTGAAGTGCTAAATTTTTAAGTCATAAAGTAAAGAACAACCGGGGCCCTTTAGTTAGGGCCCCGGTTGCTATTCAGGGTATTCTGACTCAAAGCTTTATTTTAAGCTGTTTAATCTTTCTTTTGCCGCTTTGAGCAAATCCATGGCTAACTCATAGTTGTGTGCGCCGGTGCTGCCGTCTTGCAGCACGATATCATAGTTGAATTTAGCTTCTTTGTAAGCCTGGTTATCTTTAAAGGAAGCTTTTGCTTCGATTAGAGCCCCAACTGCCTCAAGCTCGGCTTTAACGTCAGACTGCCACTTATCCAAGCGGGCTTGGATATATTCCGGTTTAGCTCCCGGATGGCAACCCATACAGGAATCATTGGGCATGCCGTATTCTTGGGCCACTTTAGGTGTTACTATATGCATGTTATGGCTTGGGTCGGGTCCTGTAGTTTTGGGCATATGGCAATCAATACAGTTGACGCCGGCTTCTGCCATAACGCTTGGCTTCAGCTCTACTCCGACACCGATGAGCCCCTCATTTAATTCTTTTTGCGGGTGATGGACTGCAGAGCCTACAGTGGCGCCTTCCGCGTTATGGCAGCTGCCGCACAACTCTTCCTTGGCAGTTCTGAATTGGGTCGGGTTATGGGAGTCATGGCAAGCCTGACAGGACAGGCCCTCTTGTGCTGTTTGCAAAGTAGGCTTATTGCCTTCTTTTGCGGTGATATAATCAGCCGAGTGACATCCCAAGCATTCATCGGTGGCATGGTCGTTAGTTTTTAAGTCTTCCAACGCTTTGCTATGATCTGTAGCCAGCCACTCCGGATATTGAACATGGTGGGAGTTCCTGGCATGGCCTGTTGGCCAGAAGGATTTTACATCATCCAGGCTTACATGGGTATAAAATTCTGCCAGGTCCATACCTGCTTCATAGTTGCCTTTTTCTTCACTATATGGGTAGCCATAAGTTTTACCATCCGGCCTTTTAGCTGCTGAAGCACCTCTTGTATGGCACTGGCCGCAGTTAGCCGCATTTGAACTTACAATGATATTGTCTTTAGTCGGGTTGGAAGCATGTTCTTTTCCGGGGCCATGGCAGTTTTCACAAGCGATTCCCAGTTCGAAGAATCCTTTGGGAGTATCCGGCTTGCCTGCAGTGGGCACCTGGATGTTGGTCACATGGCAACCGGCACAGGTGGATAACCACGGAGTGCCTTCACCCCAAGCCTCTACCTCGGTTTCCCATTCTTTATCTTTCATATTCCAAGTAGACCACATTACCGGATAGTCATCAGCCGGAACGCCAAATGTTCCCCTCTTGCCGACTAATTCCTGTCCGTGTAATAACCCGTCTTCTTGGGTGTTTAAGGCATATTGAATGTCATTTTTGCCAAAACCGATGGCTTTGGGGTAGTTACCTTCAAAGTTGCCTTTCAGGGCAGAAGGATCTTTAGAAACATCTTTGGCGAAGTTGCCGTGATTGTTATTCCATTCTTTGTAAGCATCGGGGTGGCAGGTGCCACAAGTTTCTGATCCCACGTAATTGTTGGAGATTAACGCCTCCTGAGGAGTGGGGATGGGTTTATACACCTTTATGCTGTTGTTGGCAAAGTCCACCTTAAGTCCTAATTTTTCAGCAATAAAGCGCAACGGTGCGTAGGATACGCCGGCAGTTTCACGGGCTGCGGCCTCAAGCTTTATTTCTTGCCCGTTGACAACCGCTGTATCTTTGCCTACTGTCAGAACAATGGTAGTAGATGCTGACTTAATGGTAATAGTTTTCTTTGTTCCATCCCAGACAGGAGAAACTTTAGCTATTTCTGAGATCTTGGCCACAGGAACCAGGGTAGTTCCGTTAACCATCAAAACTTTTTCAGCTTTGTCGTTAATTTTTAAAGTGGCTGTTTTGGCGGCTGGCAGTTGGGCAGCAGCAGGCTTAGTAGCTGAGGGTTTTGCAGGAGCACTGCTTTTTGCCGGTGTGCTGCTTTTTGCCGGCGCCGCAGGTTGCGCTGGTTTGGCTGCTTGCACAGAATCTTTAGTTGGTGCAACTCCTGCCTTATGACAGCCGGAAGCAAAACAGTTGCCACCAAAGCTGGCTTTTGCATCAGCTTCGTATACATTTACCAACGCTAAGGCACAGACAGCGGCAAATAATAAACATGCTGTCAAGATTATGGATTTTCTTGTCATTGTTTTTTCCTCCTTTTTGGTATTGAGATGCTTGCCTTTTATCTTCATATTTTTTACACCTCCTTTCGGTTTAAAATAGCAAGCAAAGCTGTCATAAATCAGGTTAATTTGGATAAACATTGTGATATTTGTCACAAATCCTGATAAAAAATATAGCCTTATAGCCTACACACTTCTTCGCTATCATCTAAAAATTTCCTTCTGGCAGTATAAAAATTTTGCAATAATTTTCTATACCGGGAGAAAGAGCAGAGCATAAACTCATAGCGTTTGGGGGAGACCGCAAAAGTGCTTTTCAGGTCTTAGATCCTAAATTCTGAATCCCTTGCAGAATACATATACATAATACTGGACTTTATACTGGGCTTTGCGGCAAGCAACTGCCTTTGGGAGGGATGGCCGATGGATATACTCAAACGTTTGGAGGAGTATAGACGCCAGGAAAAGGAACTGGCTTGGGAAGGTACCTTTTTAGATTATTTACAGCTGGTGGAAGAGAATCCCAAGATAGCCCGGCTTTCCCACGCCAGGATTTACGATATGATTAAAGCGGCCGGTATCTGTGAGGAGAATGGGGTTAAAAAATATAATTTTTTTGCCGGTGAACTTTTTGGCTTGGATAAAACCCTGGAAACCCTGGTGGAGGAATATTTTCATTCTGCAGCCAGGCGTTTGGATGTGCGCAAAAGGATTTTGCTTTTAATGGGCCCGGTGAGCGGGGGAAAGTCCACCATTGTGTCTTTATTGAAGAGGGGTCTGGAGGCATACTCCAGGACAGCAGAAGGTGCAATTTACGCCATCAAAGATTGCCCCATGCATGAGGAACCGCTGCACCTTATCCCGAAAGCGCTGCGGCCTGAATTGGAAAAAGAACTGGGGGTTTATATAGAAGGAAACCTTTGTCCTTCTTGTCAGCTGATGCTGCAGGAAAGGTATGGCGGGCGGATTGAGGAGGTGATGGTGGAACGGGTTATCATTTCCGAAGAAAAACGGGTGGGAATAGGCACTTTCAGTCCGTCGGACCCCAAGTCCCAGGATATATCGGAACTGACAGGCAGCATCGATTTTGCCACCATCGGCGAATACGGCTCTGAATCTGACCCCAGGGCTTACCGTTTTGACGGGGAGTTGAACAAAGCTAACCGCGGTATTATGGAATTCCAGGAAATGCTAAAGTGCGATGAGAAATTTCTCTATCATTTATTGAGCCTGTCTCAGGAAGGCAATTTCAAGGCAGGCCGTTTTGCCCTGATTTCCGCTGATGAGGTAGTGGTGGCCCATACCAACGAAAGTGAATTTCGCTCCTTTATAGCTAACCCGAAAAATGAAGCATTGCGCTCGCGGATTATGGTTGTGCCTGTGCCATACAACTTGCAGGTGAGCGCCGAAGTTAAAATCTATGAAAAGTTAATCAAGCAAAGTGAGCTGGATACGCATCTTGCACCCTATAGTTTATGGGTTGCGGGCGTTTTTTCTGTCTTATCGAGGCTTAAAGAGTCTAAAAAGCAGGGCATGGATTTGGTTAAGAAAATGAAACTCTATAATGGGGAACACGTGGAAGGTTTTACGGATAAAGATGTGGTTGAACTGCAGCAGGAAGTGTTGGGTGAAGGCATGAGCGGCATTGACCCCAGGTTTATCATGAACAGAATTTCCAGTGTCCTCATCAGCAAGGGAAAAAAATGTATTAACGCCCTGGATATTTTGCGGGGCATCAGGGAAGGTTTGGAAAAGCATCCTGCCCTTAATAAAGAAGAGAAGAATACATTGTTCAATTTGCTGTCTGTAGCTAAGAAAGAATATGATGAGGTACTCAAAAAGGAGATGCAAAAAGCCTTGCTCACGTCCTATGAAAAAGCAGCGCAAAACCTTTTCGACAGTTATTTAGACAATGTTGAGGCTTACTGCAACGGAGTAAAAGTGGTTGACCCGGTAAGCGGGGAAGAATACGGACCTGATGAAAACCTGCTCCGAAGTATTGAGGAGCAGATTGGCGTCAGCGAAAATGCTAAAAAAAGCTTTCGGGAGGAAATTTTAATCAGGCTTTCCACACTGGCAAGGCAGGGTAAGAAATTCGGCTATGATTCCCACGGGAAACTCAAAGAGGCTGTAGAAAAGAAACTGTTTGCCGATTTAAAAAATACCATCAGGTTTAATTTATTAAGCCAGAACCCTGATGCACAGCAGTTGAGCAGGATAGAGGACGTATTGGACCGGCTGGTGAAAAATTATGGTTACTGTAAAGTGTGTGCCTTTGAGGCCTTGAAGTATGCCGGCAGCCTGCTAGCCAAGTAAAACAGGGTGTAAATTACCCGGATGGGGTGAGACAATTGCCGGAATTTTTTGTTTCCCGCCAGGACTGGTCCCTCTGCCGCCAGGCTTATCTGGACCAAAAGAGACATCTGGAAAGAATCAAGGAAGTGATTAGAAAAAACTTACCCGAAATTATCAGTGAAGAAAACATAATCATGGCGGAGGGCAACAAGATCATCAAAGTTCCGGTCAGGTCCCTGGAAGAATATCGCATTCGCTTCAGCCTGGAAAAGAATAAGCATGTGGGCCAGGGGAAAGGACAAACGCAAGAGGGGGATGTGTTGGGCAGCAGTTTAGGTACGAAAGAAGGCAAAGGGGCCGGTGACGAGCCGGGTGATGATTACTATGAAGCGGAAGTGACTCTGGATGAACTGGAAGAAATGATTTTCGAGGATTTGCATTTGCCCAACCTGAAGGAAACAAAAAAGCAGCTTTTACTTGCCGAGTCGAGCCAATATAAAGATGTGCGCAAAACAGGGCTCATGGCTAACGTAGATAAGAAAAGAACCGTGCTGCAGTGTTTGAAGCGGCGCTCTTTAAGGGGTGACAAGGAGCACAATAAAATCACTCCCGAGGATGTGATGTTTAAAACCTGGGACGCAGATGTAAAAGAGCAGACCAGCGCCGTAGTGTTAGCAATGATGGATACTTCCGGCTCCATGGGTGTGTTTGAAAAATACATAGCCCGCAGCTTTTTTTTCTGGATGGTGCGTTTCTTGCGCACCAAGTATGAAAATGTGCAGATTATATTTTTGGCTCACCACACCAGAGCAAAAGAAGTGAGTGAGGAGGAATTTTTCACCAAGGGAGAGAGCGGCGGCACCAGGTGTTCTTCGGTTTACCAGCTGGCACTGGAAATTATCAATGAACGTTTTAACCCCAGGGAATATAATTTGTACCCTTTTCATTTCTCTGACGGCGACAATTTGCCTTCGGATAATGAGAAATGCCTGGAACTGATTCAAAAGATCCTGCCTCTCTGCAATCTCTTTGGCTATGGAGAAATTATCAATCCTTATTATCGCACCAGCACCTTGATGGCGGCGCTGAAGAAGATCGATGACCCAAATTTTGTAACAGTTACCATCAAGGATAAAAATGAGGTGTACCCGGCATTGTGTAAATTCCTGCGGCCATAACCACGAAAAAATATAAAAAAATAAAACGGGAACATAACGGTCTACCTTGCACTACTGCAGATGGCTTATTACCAAGCTATGATCTTGCGACCATAACCAAGCAGTTCACCACCTGCAATAATGGTTCGTTCGACCGTACAGGATACCTGTACAGCCGTATGCAACCTCTCGGCTGCATACGACCGTTAATTAGTTAAAACCTGCGGCACCCTGTACGATCTTCGCTCGACCCTATACGATAGGTTGGGACCCTACTGCAATCATAACAGTTTTAAGATACGACTGCAGCAGAGCCTTTCCCTACCGTATAGAATCTGCCCTCCGACTGCATACAGGCCCTGCGACCTGTATGCAATCTTTGGCAGACCCATATACGACCCGGACCGGATCATACATGGATCTTGGCTCAACCGTTATGTTCCTGTTTATATTGTAACCTGAAATCAACAGTATATTCCCAAAAATATTGGTATATTATTCCATTATTATTAAAACAATATTAGAATGTTTTGCCGTCTTTCGTTATTGACATGGGAACTGATATAATTTACGTACAGAGTTGCTTAAATAAGTTTAAGCGACCTCTAAGCTTGAAAAAAGCAGTATGGGGAGAAATCAGCTTTCTGACGGCGACAACTTGCCTTCGGATAATGATAAATGCCTGGAACTGGTTCAAAAGATCTTGCCCCTCTGCAATCTTTTTTGCTATGGAGAAATTGTCAATCCCTATTATCGCACCAAAACCTTGATGGCGGCTCTGAAGAAAAACAGTGATTCTAATTGTGTTACAGTTACAATCAAGAATAAGCATGAGGTCTATCCTGCGTTGCGCAAATTTCTGCTGCCGAAAAATTTGCTGTAGACAGCCTGCAGTGGTAAAAAAGCGCAAATTACAATGTTAAATATCGATAAACGCCCATTTTTTTGTTAAGATTTAAACAATAAAATTTTCGATTGCCCTTTCAGCAGTTTACCTGATCAGTTTAAGAATTTTCGAATCAATATCCAGCAAAAAGCCGGAGGTGTCTGTTGTGAGAAAAGTTTTCCGTAACCTTTGCCCGCGTAATTGTTTTTGTACCTGCAGTATTTTAAGTTACGTGGAAAACGGAAAACTGGTGCGGGTCAGTGGCGACCCCGCCCACGGATTTACCCGGGGGAATCTTTGTGCAAAGGGTTATGCTTACGTGGAAAGGGTCTATAGCTCACAGCGGGTCCTTCATCCGTTACGGCAGTTTCCCAGGGGCTCCGGGAACTGGCGCCGGATCAGCTGGGACGAGGCCATGGAAGTCATTGCCTGTAAAATATTGGAATTAAAGGGCCGCTACAATAGTTTTTTCCCGATTTGTTTATGTAAACAGTACGGAAACATGGGGCTGCTGCATTATGCCGCAAATGCCCTATTTGACGGGCTGGGTGCTATTACAGTGACAGAGGGCAACTCCTGCTGGTCTGCTGGGTTGGATGCTTACCTGTACAGTACAGGTGCAATGGAGAAATCCGATCCCGAGGATATGGCAAACAGCAAAGTTATTATTCTTTGGGGGGTCAATCCTGCCTGGACCGCAGTGCATCAAATGTATTTTATCGACCAGGCCAGAACTAGGGGCGCGCAGGTTGTTGTGATCGATCCTATTTTTACGGCAACCGCCGCGCAGGCTGATATTTATCTTCAGCCTAAGGCTGGCAGTGACGGGGCCTTAGCCCTGGGGATTGCCAAGTGCATTGTAGAACATGGGTGGCACGATCAGAAATTCCTGGCGCAGCATGTTCATGGCTATGAACCATTTTTTGATTATTTGGCAAGTATCGGCTATGATTGGATTGAACAAGAAACCGCATTGCCCCGAGAGGCCGTTTGGGCAGTGTCCGAATTGTATGCTCTCGGTTCACCGTCCGTCATTTGGACCGGATTGGGGTTACAACGCCACACTAACGGAGGGCAGAATGTCAGGGCCATAGCGACATTGGCGGCACTGACCGGAAATTTGGGCAAATCCGGAGCGGGCCTGTACTTTCCTTCCATGGCACCCTGGGAATTGTTTTCTTTTTATACCAGGGATTATATTACCTCCAGAAATCCTGTTTTTCACAGGAAAATCAATGTCAATGTCCTGGGAAAAGAGCTGAAAAAAACTGATAATCCGCCTGTAAAAATGCTCTGGCTGGCTCAGAGAGACCTGTTTCAAGATGCTGACACCGGAAGTTTAATAGAAGCTCTGGAACAATTAGATTTAATAGTGCAAGTGGACCATTTTTTGAACCGGAGTTCCCGCTATGTAGATATCTTTTTGCCGACCACCACTCAGTTTGAAGAATGGGATGTGGTGCCAAGCTATTGGCATCACTGGATAGGTATCAATGAACCTGCCATCCCTCCCCTTGGAGAGTGCAAATCAGACCTGCAAGTGGCTTGGGAATTGTCCCGCAAACTTAACGAATTATCACCCGGCATTTGTAGTTTCCCCACTGACGGCAATGAAGAGGAGTGGGTTGCCGGGGAGTTCAACCAGGAGCTATACTCCCGTCTGGGGATTGAGGACTACAGAGAATTATTGCAAGGCCCCCGCAAACTTAAATGGCCTCAGGTAGCTTGGGAGGGGATGAAGTTTAAAACCCCGTCGGAAAAATTTGAAATAGCTTCTGCAACAGCTGCTGGTGAAGGACTGCCATTATTGCCTGTTTACACTGAACCGGCTGCTTTTCCGAAAGCATTTCCGTTCAGGTTGATTACACCCCACAGTCAGTCTGGCAACAACTCCCAGTTTCTAAATTTACCATGGCTTACCTGGGGAATAGGGGAGCCCTGTCTATGGATCAATTCGCTTACAGCACAAAGGTTTGGCTTAAACAACGGTGACCTTGTGAGGGTTTATAACCAGCAGGGCGAAATATTGCTCCCGGTTAAGCTAACTAAAACGATTAGCGAAGATACGTTAGTGTGTTTTCAAGGTTGGTATGGCGGCGGTGGACATGATTTGGGCGACTTGGTAAACGGCACTTACACGGACATGGGAAGCAAAGGGACAGGACGTCCGGCTATTGCTATCCATGATACATTTGTTAACCTTTGTCCCGTTTAAAGGAGGCGCGAGATGCGGCAAGTAGGCTTTCTGGTGGATGTTAGCAGGTGTCTGGGTTGCAGGGCGTGCGAGGTGGCGTGCAAAAATTACTTTGGACTGGGGGAAACACAACGGTATCGCCGGGTGGAAGCGGTGGAGTGGCAGAATAAAGATGGAATAGGTTTGTTTTATCTTTCCCTCGCTTGTAATCACTGCGAAAGTCCCGAGTGTTTTCGGGTTTGTCCTAATCGTACCTACAAGAAGCGGCGGGACGGAATCGTGGTCCATGATGCCGGACGCTGTGATGGATGTTGTTTATGTGTTAAGGCTTGTCCCTATGGCGCTCCACAATATGACGCCGCGACGGGAAAGGTGGATAAATGTGACCTTTGCGTGAGTCGCCTCGAAGGAGGACTAAGGCCGGTCTGTGAAGATGCCTGCAACAATGGCGCCTTAAAAGTGGCCTTCCTTGACCGGATTGATGAGGAAGGATGGGTGAAGTCGGTGCCTTCGTTGCCGAATATTAAATTAACGCGCCCGTCGGTACAGTTTAAACCTCCTGTAATCCGAAAGCAGTGGTTAAGGCGGACCGAATTGTAGCATCTTACAGCTGGATAAACTGCTGTTTGTTGAAATCTACGAAGGGAGGTGCCAATCGTGGAATCAAGTAAGTTGCAAACCATGCTGCTGGAGGCCATAGCCTGTGGCGGGGGAGTGCCTTCCTTAGCCAAAAAAATGGTAGATTTCTTAGGCAATCAAGTGATCGTTACCGATCCATTTTTCAGGATAGTTGCATATCAGGCAAAGCCAGGAGAAGATTTTTGCTGGGGTGACTTTTTACCTGTATCCACGCCGCGTCGTGAATTTCAGGGAGGAGAGTCCAAAATTGAACGGGGAATGCTGGTAACTCCGGAGGGTAAAGCGGTCCCTTACGCCTCATTACCTCTGATGCAGTCAGAACTGGAGGGGTATATTTTTCTTCTGCTCACGGAGACCCGCTACTCAAATGCAATTGCCCAGGCACTGGAACAAAGCGCGCTTATCTTCTTAGTGGCCTTGAAGCAGGAAAGGGAAATCAAGCGAATCCAACTGAAATTTAGAGATGAGTTTATTCACGATTTGTTATACAATAACTTTGAAAACAGGGAAAGCTTGATCTACCGCGGCAAAACTTTTGGCTTGGACTTTTCCCGCCCTCACGCTTTGGCAGTGGTAGGGCTTGATGATGAGGAGTCCTGGGATGCGGAAAAAAATATTGAGCAGATAAAATCCATGTTGCATTCTGCTCTAAAAATGCACTGGGATAACCCTGTGGTGGCCCGGCGAGGAATGTACCTGATAGTTTTGTTGCCTATCGGGAAAAAAGTGACTTTTCCGGAACTGAAGCGAGAGATTGATTCTTTGTTCCGCAAAGCCAAAAAATATATTTACAACAAACTGGAAATATCTTTTTCTGTCGGTGTAGGACACTTATATACCGCGGCAGATGAGCTGTTCCGCAGCTACCAGGAGGCCAAGACAGCCCTGGAACTGGGAAGATTTTTCGATAAGGCAGATGAGCTGACCTATTTTGATGAATTGGGGATTCTTAGTTTAATTTACAAAATGGGGGAACAGGAACTGAAAGAGTTCTGTTACAGTATACTGGGCCCCATTTTGGATTACGACAGAAAACATGAGGGGCAATTTTTGGAGACCTTAAAAACTTATTTCCGGTGCAATGCCGATATCAATGCTACTGCGGAAAAACTGTTTGTCCATGTGAATACTTTGCGTTACAGGTTAAAAAAAGCAGAGGAATTCTTGGGAATTGACCTGAACAATCTGGAAGTACAGCTGAATCTGTTTACTGCATTGAGGATTTTTAGCCAAAAAGGTTGGGGTTAACTGTTCGGTACTTTTGTATAAAACAACAAAGTACCGATTTTTTATTTTATAAAGTGCTACAAAGGCCAATTTTCATGGATAACGAATTGAATAACCAATTAAATTATTAAGCATGGCTAGCGTGAAAGAGGAGGTGAAATTAGTCACAAGCAACGTTAACAATGTCAACAATTAAGTGATTTTACAAGTGAGGAGGTCAGACGATGCAAAATGAAAAGAAAAGTAAAGGCTTTACTATTTCCCGCCGCAATTTTCTAAAGGGCACTGCTGCGGTTGGCGCGGCAGGGCTTATAGGGATTTCGGCAAACAACAGCCTGAAATGGCTGCAACCCGCCCAGGCAAAACCGGAGGTCAAAGAAAATATAGTTAGAAGCATCTGTTCACCTAATTGCTGGCAGACATGCAACCACCTGGTCACAGTTCGTGCCGGCAAGGTGGTGAAATCCGCCCCGGCACCGATGCCGGAGCAGGACTATAATCGCATCTGCCTGCGGGGGCTGACTCATCTCCAACGCCTCCATCACCCGGAAAGAATTAAATATCCCATGAAAAGAGCGGGAGAACGGGGTGAAGGGAAATGGGAGAAGATCAGTTGGGAAGAAGCTTTTAGCACTATCGCCGAAAAATTTTCTCAGCTTCAAGAAAAATACGGCAAGCAATCGATAGCTGTTGTGGGGCAATCAGGGAACTACGGGGTATTAAACGGCGGATACGGGGGACAGTACCGCTTTTCCGGCGTTTTAGAGGCGGTTCATGCTTCGGGTAGTGTTGACAGTTCTATACCCGCCGGATTTGCTCCAACCATTGGAACGGGAATCTTTGACGCCTTTTCCAATGAGAGTTCAGACTGGGTCAACGCCAGGACTATTATTTTATGGGGCAGTTCCTGCGCCGAATCCCAAATTAACGAGTGGCACTTTATCCAGGAAGCAAAAGAAAAGGGAGCGCGGTTAATCGTGATCGATCCCATTTTTACGGCTACCGCGCAGAAGGCGGACATCTGGGTGAACCTGCGTCCCGCCAGTGACACGGCTTTTGCCTTGGGCCTGTTGCGGGAAATCATGGTGCAAGGGCTGGTGGACAAAGATTTTGTATTGCACCGTACATGTGCGCCGTTTCTGGTAAGGAGCGACAACAAACAGTTTGCCAGGGCAGGGAAAAAACCCCTGGTTTGGGATTCATTTTCACAAAGTGCCAAAGCCCATGATTCCCTTGGAATTTCCCCTGCACTGGAAGGGACATACCAAGTGGACGGTGTGGTTTGCACCACTGCCTATTCGTTGTTGTGGGAAAAGGTCAAGGATTATACCCCTGACAAAGTGGCAGAACTAACCGAGGTCCCGGCCAGCATGGTTGTGGAAGTTGCGCATCTGTTGGCCGCCAATAAGCCGGGCGGGATTAAGTATGGTTTTGGCGCGGACCGCTATCACCATGCCAACCTGTTAGGCCAGTCTATGGCTACATTGCTGGCCTTGACAGGCAATATAGGTAAGTCCGGCAATATAGTGGGGATGTCTTTTTACGGTTTTGATCCCATGGTGTATAACACTAGCTGGTTGTTCCCTGCAGGAACCTTTCCCGCGGTGCTGCCACTGATCCAATTGCAGGAAACTATTATCAAACAGGACCCCTACCCGGTTAAAGCCATTTACATTACCTGTTCCAATCTCCTGGTGCAGACCACCGATCGCAACAAGTGGTTAAAAGAAGTATGGCCAAAGCTGGAATTCGTGGTTGCCGTAGATCAGTTTATGAATAATACTATGGACTATGCTGATATTGTCCTGCCTGCGGCCCACTATTACGAAACCGAAGAACCTGTACTTGCCGGAGATATACCTTACGTACTCTACAGGCACAGGGCCGTGGAGCCTTTGTTGGAAGCAAAGCCGGACTGGGAAATCTACCAGGGCATAGCCGGGAAAATGGGATTGGGCAAGTACTTCCCGGAAGGGCTGCAGGCCAGCAAGGAGTGGTTTGATATGCCAATTCTGAAGCAGCAAGGGATCACTTTTGATAAGATCCGCCAGGAACAGGCGGTGCGCTTTCTGCCGAAGCCATATATTCCCTGGCAGGACGGCAAATTCAAAACGGAGAGCGGCAAAGTCGAATTTTATCTGGAAAAAATGGCTCCCCAGGGAGAAGAATTACCGACCTTTAAATGGCCCCTAGAGGCCGGGCCGGATAGTAAGCTGGCAGAAAAGTATCCTTTTGTCCTGTTGACCAGACATGAGAAATTCAGAATCCATTCCCAGTATGAAAATCAACCGTGGTTGAGAGAGCTAAACCCGGAACCTGTTGCCGACCTCAATCCCAAAGATGCTGTTGCAAATGGTATTGCTGACGGGGACATGGTAGAGGTTTACAACGACAGGGGCCACGTAGTTTTGAAATGTCGTTATAATGAATCCATTCGTCCTGGAGTAGTCCATATCCAACAGGGCTGGTGGCGCTACCCCGCAGGACACCATCAGGAATTAACTCACTCGCAGTATAAGGACGGTATTTTCAATTATTCGTTTTTCGATGTACGTGTAGGTTTACGGAAGTTTACTGGGGGTGAATTAAGTTGACCAAGAAATATTGTATGGTCATAGATTTAAAAAGATGTATCGGTTGCCACACCTGTGAAATTGCCTGCAAATTGGAGAATGATGTGCCGATGGGCATGTATTGGAACAGAATCCTTACCGAAGGTGGAAAATATATGGATACTCCCAAGGGGGAATATCCTAATGTACAAAGGGGGTACCTCCCGCTAGCCTGTCAGCACTGTGAGAATGCACCCTGCGTCAAAGTGTGCCCGGTCGCGGCGACCTATAAGTCCGAAGACGGAAGGGTGTTGATTGACTATGAACGCTGCATTGGATGCCGTTACTGTATGGCGGCTTGCCCTTACAGCGTCCGGGTCTTTAACTGGCAAGAACCCGTCCGCATCCCTGATTTTGACTATGGTTCGGCGGATACTCCGAAACGCAGGCGTGGGGTTGTGGAAAAATGTTCTTTCTGCGAACAGCGGGTGAATAAAGGGGAACAGCCTTTTTGCGTGGAGGTTTGTCCAGCACGCGCCAGGCATTTCGGCGATCTGAACGATTCGACCAGCGAGGTTGCGCAGCTCGTGCGCACCAGAAAAGGCGAGCAGTTATTGGAAAATAAAGGAACAAAACCGCAGGTATATTATGTGCGCTAGAAAGGAGGCAGATTTGCCGTGCTGAACAAAAGATATGTGAACACCTGGACGATAATTCTGACGATGCTCACCCTGGTTGGCCTTGGAGCGTGGG
This sequence comes from Zhaonella formicivorans, assembly GCF_004353525.1. Lineage (NCBI taxonomy): Bacteria > Bacillati > Bacillota > Clostridia > Neomoorellales > Zhaonellaceae > Zhaonella > Zhaonella formicivorans. The sequence goes on along the minus strand of NZ_CP085524.1, from coordinate 1,689,327 downwards.
TTTATCAGCTTGCCAACGGGTTAAGCGCTACCGGGATGCGCAATATTGTTTCCTGGGGACTTTATATCACGCTTTTTATGTTTTTTGTAGGGCTCTCGGCTGGAGGGCTGATTGTCTCTTCTTCGGCGACAGTCTTTGACCTCAAACAGTTCAAACCGGTGGCTAAACCCGCAGTGTTGCTTTCCAGCACCTGTATTATTGTGGCGACCCTGTTGATCCTTGTGGACCTCGGGCGTCCCGAGCGGTTTTTGAACCTGTTTTTTCATCCCCAATTCAATTCGCCGCTTATTTGGGACGTGATCGTAATTGGCATTTATTTAGTAACTTCTCTGGTATATCTTTATAGCATGACTAGAGCAGAGCCCAGCCCAGGAAACCTCAGGGTGTTGTCAGCTATCGCTTTGCCTGTCGCTATTTTGGTGCACTCGGTTACTGCCTGGATCTTTGGGCTGCAGATTGCAAGGCCCACTTGGCACAGCGCCTTGATGGCCCCTATCTTTGTAGCTTCAGCCCTGGATTCCGGACTGGCCCTACTGCTGATCGTACTGATAGGACTGAATAAGTTCACTTCATTCAAGGTGGAAAAGAAACTGCTCTCCACCCTGGGCGGGTTATTGGCGGTATTCATCGCTGTAGACGTTTACTTTGTTTTCTCAGAGATCTTGACGGGTCTGTATCCTGGCGAGGAACACCTAATGGGGTATTTGCAGCTGATACTCTCCGGGAATCTGGCGCCTTTCTTCTGGGGTGAAATTATCCTGGGGGCAGTCGTCCCTTTCTTGATCCTGGTTTGGCCCAAGAACAGGTTGAAGAGCAGCCTGATGGTACTGGCTTCAGCTCTCGTGGTGGTTGGCGTTTTATTTAAACGCGTTTGGCTGCTGTTCTCCTCGTTCCTATTGCCCTTGATCGGATTTGCTCCTGGGGTAACCCTCGGATCATATCAGATCCCGGAGACATTTGGTCAAGCGGCGACACCTGGCATCTGGGCCACCGTGGGGAGCTATGCGCCGACCTGGGTGGAATTAGCTATTGTGATGGGTATTTGTGCTTTCGGCGCGCTCATCTTTACTGTGGGGACCTATTTTTTCTTGACACCGGCGCAGACTGCAGAAACTTTGCCCGCGCGGGGAGGTACGGTCAATGCAACCTAAACTGACCGATACGGTTTTGAACGGGTTGAAGGAAATGGCTCTTAACCGTAGGGCTACGTATTCCGTGTTGTCAAGAATGTGGGATGAACCGGACCGGGAGCTGCTGGAGGATTTCTTCGGTGCCGGTGGTGCCTTGACACAATTACAGTTTAGCCTTGACAGGATGAATCCGCGTTTAACCGAATTCCAAGAAGGATTACGGCTTATGTCCGGCTTTCTCGACCTGGTGTTAATGGAGTTAAATGAGGAGAGGGAAAAGTCCTTGACAGATTGGCGGGTGGAGTATGCCCGCTTGTTTATCGGGCCCGGCTGGTTCCCTTGTCCACCCTATGAGTCTGCTTACCGGGAAAAACAGGAAGATGGGAGTTTCGGCAATTTGATGGGGGAAAGTACGCTAGAGGTGCGGAAACTATATCAAAAAGCAGGATTAGATGTCGGCACAAAACAGTTGCCAGACTATCATTGTGTAGAACTGGAGTTTATGAGTTACCTCATCGGTCAGGAGGCAGAACAGTATCTCGCAAAAGATAGGGAAGGAGCCAGGAACTGGCAGGATTTACAGGAGATGTTCTTAAAAGAGCATATTGAATTATGGCTGCCTGAATTTTGTAAAGATGTAGAGCGGGAGACCAACCTGAGCTACTATAAAGGGTTGTCAAAAATAACGGCGGCATATATTAATCTGGAAGCTGATCGTATTAATGGACTAAAAAAACTGCTTTAGCCATTTCGGCGGAAGATAGTTCTTTTTTTGCCACATGAGCAATAGTACAGCAATTCTTTACCGTCTTTTGTTTCCGGCACGGAAACTGATATAATTTGTGTAGAGAGTTCCAGGGAAAATACAAAAACTCTGGAACGAACTGCGGAGCTTGAAAAAAGCAGTAGGGGAGAAATCGACATGTGGCAGTCTTTATTTCAGAAAACTTTGCATAAATTTTCCTTACAGGTGGAACAGGCCTATTGCCTGCGGGAGCGTTACAAGCATCATGATTGCCGGCTCTGCAGCGATGCCTGCCCGGCTAAGGCGCTTAAAACAGAAGCTCACTCTCTTCAGTGGGACAAGTCCAAGTGTACGGAGTGCGGGCTGTGCTGCTATCTTTGTCCGACCCAGGTTTTTCGCCTGGAAGCGGAACAACTGCAGAAGGTTGAACAGGCGCTGCTTGGCAAGGAAACAGCTTGTTTCAGCTGCCAAAAGCAGGCTGCCCCGGAGAGCGATGTGATAGTCCCCTGCCTGGAGGCCCTTTCACCGGAAATTTTAATGCCGGCATTTTTGCGGAATATACCGGTGCAAATCTATTGGCAGCCTGAGTGTTGTCAGTCCTGCAATTTCTCATTCCATCAGGAAAAATTGCGCGGCTGGGTTGCCCAGTGGAACTGTTTTAGCGGGAACAGGTTTCAAGTGGAGATTATTCACCGCCCTGAGCTGAAAAAAAACAAGCCCAGAGATTTTTCGCGCAGGGATTTTTTTGCTTTTACCAAAAAGCAATTAACTGTAAAAGTCCGCTCCCTGCTTTCCGATTCAGACTCAAGCAGTGAAATTTCCTTACAAAACAAAGTGCCCCTTTCCCCGAAAAGGGTCTATCTCAAAAATTTGCTGCAAAAAAATCCTGAATTGCGCGCGCAAAATTTATCCCCACAGTTGGCTCGCTTGCTGCGTTTATGTACAATAAATGTCAAAGAGGACTGCAACTTCTGCGACAGGTGCACCGCCCTTTGCCCCACGGGTGCATTGCGAATTGCTGCTGCGGAAAGTTCTTTGCAACTCTTTTTCGAACCCGTAAAGTGTATTGACTGTGGAATCTGCACCGCTGTTTGTCCCCACCTTGAACGTGAGGAGTTGCAGACTCTTGAGCAATGGGATTGCACCTCATTGCTCAAGGAAAGTAAGCTCTTGCCCTGCCCCGCATGCGGTGAACCGGTGCCTGAAGGTGCTGCTTTGTGCCAAAAATGCCAAGCGCAACAAGAACAGGAAAAACTGTTTACGAGCTTGAATAACGACTTGTGGCTGTAGGGAGGTTAACCACTATCTCGGACTGGGGTGAGGATGTGTTAAACTGCAGTGCTATCATTCTTTCCGGGGGCCGCAGTTCCCGTATGAAAAAAAACAAGGCTTTTCTAACTGTGGAAAATTTAACTTTAATTGAAACCCTGGTGCAGAAAATGCACCAGGTGTTTCCGGAAGTGATCATTGTCACCAATGACCCTGAGGCTTACGCTTTTCTGGAAGCCAGTGTTGTCACGGATCTAATTCCCCGCAACGGGCCCTTGTCAGGCATCCATGCCGGGCTGAAAGCCGCAAGCTTTGACTATAGCTTTATCGTTGCCTGCGACATGCCTTTCGTAGACTTAAAGCTGGCCCGATTTTTGGTAGGGCTGGCTCAAGGGCACGATGTGGTTGTCCCCAAGGTGGGACAGCACTACGAGCCCCTTTATGCAGTTTACGGTAAAAGCTGCATTCCTTATATCGAAAAATGTCTGGAACAGCAAATTTACAAGATTATAGAATTCTACCCGGAAGTTAATGTCCGTGTGGTGGACGAACTAACCTTGGCCCGGTATGCCGATTTAAAGAAAGTGTTTCTAAATGTCAATACCCCAGAGGACCTGGAAGCTGCCAAAAGAATGGTATAACTGACGGCACCCATTAGCCGAAATATCTAGGGAGGTTTTTTTATGCAATGCAATGTATCGCTCGGTGAAGCTCAGGAAATCCTGCTTTCCCGCATTTCGCCTCTTGTGGCGGAGGAGGTTTGTCTGCTAGAGGCTATAGGGCGGGTCTTGGCCCAGGATGTATATGCCCGGGACAACATTCCTCCGTTTGCCCGTTCACCTCTTGACGGTTTTGCCCTTCGGGCCGAAGATACCTTCCAAGCTTCCCGGCTCAAACCTGCAAACCTGAAAGTTATTGCCGAGGTCCCTGCAGGTTTCGTTTTGCCCGCTCCCCTTGCACCGGGTACGGCAGTGAAGATTATGACCGGGGCCCCCATACCTGACGGCGCCAATGCGGTGGTGAAAAAAGAGGATACGGATGAAGGCGGGGAATATGTCCGGATCTACCAGCCCATTGCTCCGGACAGCAATATTGCCCGGGCCGGAGAGGATGTCCGGGCCGGGGAAAGGGTGTTGACAAGAGGCATGGTCCTGCACTCCGGAGCGGTAGGCATGCTGGCTGCCCTTGGGGTTTCCCGCGTGCCGGTCTCCAGGAAGCCTCGGGTGGCTGTACTTTGTACCGGCGAAGAATTGATGGATGTGGAAAAGAGTCTCCTCCCGGGGAAAATCTATAACAGCAACCTGTACAGCCTTAGCGCTTCCATAATTGCTGCCGGCGGCGAGCCGGTGCTCTTGGGAACAGTGCCCGACAGGCTGGAAAAAATTGCTGCAGGGTTAAGGAGTGGGCTTGAGGAGGCCGATCTGGTCATTTCTACAGGAGGTGCCTCAGTTGGTGACTACGACTTGATGTACGCTGCTTTTTGCAGTATGGAAGCGGAAGTGTTATTCAGGCGAATTGCCATTAAGCCCGGTACACCGGCGCTGGCCGCACAAAAAAACGGGAAGCTGCTTGTGGGTTTGTCCGGTAATCCAGCAGCCGCCTCCATTACTTTTGAGCTTTTGGTACGACCGCTGATCTTAAAGCTTCAGGGCAGGGAAAAATGGCAGCGTCCCCAAGTGACAGGCATTATGGTTGACGATTTCAGCAAGGGGGGAGGCCCCAGGCGGTTTTTAAGGGCAGCAGCGTCCTACGAGGAAGGTCTCTATAAGGTGCGGCTGGCCGGCAAGCAAACGCCAGGGGTATTGAAGTCTATTGTGTACTGCAATGCACTGGTGGATGTGCCTGCCGACAGTCCGCCTTTAAAGGCCGGCCAAGAGGTTCAAGTTATTTTGCTGACGGATGAGGTGAATTGATTTGATTCCCATTATCTCTGTAGTAGGAAAATCGGATGTGGGTAAAACCACTCTCTTGGAAAAACTGCTGCCTGAACTGAAACGGCGCGGTTACCGGGTGGCTACCATTAAACATGACGCCCATAATTTTGAGATTGACCACCCGGGTAAGGATACATGGCGCCATGCTCAGGCCGGGTCTGATGTAGTTGTAATTTCCTCGGCCAGCAAATTTGCCATTATTACCAAAACAGAAGGGGAGAAATCGCTGGATGAGCTGGCGGAAATGCTGCCGGGCGTTGACATTATCTTGACCGAGGGCTACAAAAGAGCCGACAAAGCAAAAATCGAGGTGTTTCGTTCCGGCAGCGGCAAGCAGGGCCTGCTCTGCACACCGGAAGAACTGCTGGCTATTGCCAGCGATGTGCCCTTTGACCTGGAGGTACCCTGTTATGATTTGAATGACGCAGTGGGAATTGTGGACCTGATTGAGGAGAAATATCTTAAAAAAGGCGCATAAGTCTATGCCACAATTATTAGGCAAGTTGAAGCGGCGGTCTGGGTAAGACCGCTTCTTTTTTCTGCCTCCCTTTTACAGGAAATGGACAAAAGCTGTCGAATATCTTATTTAGTAATCGGAGTGTTTGTCATTATCAGAATGTGAAAATATACACAAGTTGGTGGAAGCCTGTGTTTAAACAGAACCTGAACTACCGCTTCATGTTTGCTACTACTGTTGCTATTGTGCTGATCATGACGGTAAATTTTACCTGGGATTATTATGAACAAAAACGACAGTCTTATCAAGAATTGCGGGAAAAGGCACAGGTAATTACAAAACAGCTCTTGGCCACCAGGGAATTTATTGCGCAAAAGCAAGACCGGATCAACTTTGATTCCCAAGGGCACTTTGAATTTAAAGGCTTGAATCCGGCGGCTGTGGGACGAGGTTTGGGGGATATTTTTGCCTCGTGGACCGAATATGGCATTAAACAAACCAGATTAGAGGTGCGAAACCCCAAAAATGCCCCGGATGAATACGAAAAACAGGCCTTATATAAATTTCAGGCGGACCCTGCGCTGCAAGAGGTATGGGGTGAGGATACCCTGAACGGCAGAAAGGTATTCCGCTATATCGTCCCGCTCAGAGTTAACGAATCATGCCTGCCCTGCCACGGGGAACCGGCAGGTAGTACCGATATCGCCGGCTATCCCAAAGAAGGTTATAAATACGGAGGGCTGGCGGGGGCCATCAGCATTACCGTGCCGATGGACATTTTTATTTCCAACCTCCGCTCCGATATGCTCAGGCATTTTGGCTTTATTTTTGTGTTATTGGGAGTTACCCTGGCTGCCATTTATGTTTTACTGAACCGTTTGGTGGCCAGCCCTTTAAGTCAGCTTAAAAAGGCTGCGGCAGAAATGGGCTCCGGCAACCTTAATGTGGACCTTACAAACGTTAAAGCAGTAGGCGAAATAAAAGAACTGGCCATGCAGTTTCAGGATATGGCCCTCCAGTTGAGCAATCTCTACGGCAACATGGAGCAACAGGTGGAAACAAGAACAAGAGAGCTGCAGCTGGCAAACGAAGTTTTAAAAGCAAAACAGCAGGAATTGGAGAAAGCCAACCTGCAACTGGCCCAGGCCAATGAGCATAAGTCCCGCTTTTTGGCCACAATGAGTCATGAACTGCGTACCCCCCTGACCTCAATCATCGCTTTTACCGAGCTTTTATTGGAAAATATGGATCCGGAAGACGGACTATCCCGCCAAAACCTGCAGGAGATCAAGGTCAACGGTGAAAACTTGCTGAACCTCATCAACAACCTGCTGGACCTGGCCAAAATCGAGGCGGGGCGTTATCAACTCAACCTGGAAACTGTAGATATGGTGGACGTGATCGGCTCTGTGGAAAGGGTCATTGCCCCGCTGGCCATGAAAAAGGGTATAGATTTTAAAACGAGATTTATGGAAGAAATTCCTTTATTGAAAGCCGATCCGGAAAAAATACACCGGGTAGTGGAAAACCTGGCCGGCAACGCGGTCAAGTTTACGCCCCAGGGCGGCAAGGTAGAAATTAAAGTTGATTTCGACCGGGAAACCCAAACCGTTTTGGTTGAAGTAAACGATACAGGCATAGGCATTAAGGAAGAAGATCAAGAGCGCATTTTTGAACGTTTTGTTCAGGTGGACAATTCAAATTCCCGGCGCTACCGGGGAACGGGGTTGGGTCTCGCCCTGGCTAAAGAATTGGTGGAAATGCATGGGGGCTGGATCAGAGTCAGCAGCCGACCGGAAGAGGGAAGCGCTTTTACGGTAGGCCTCCCTGTGGCTGCCAGCCTTGAGGAGGGTAAAGATGGTTGAACCAATACGGATTTTACTGGTGGATGATGAGGAAAGCATCCGGAGGGTGGTGGAGCAGGCCCTAAGCAAAGAAGGGTTTCAAGTATTATGCGCCGCTGACGGAGAAGAAGGCTGGGCAATATTTCAAAAGGAGCAGCCGGAACTGGTGATTTTAGATGTGATGCTGCCCGAAAAAGATGGCTTTGAATTATGCCGCTTAATTCGCGACGATTTTAGTACCCCCATCATCTTCTTATCGGCCAAAAGCGATATCGTAGATAAGAGTGTGGGTTTTAACCTGGGCGCCGACGACTACCTTACCAAACCTTTTAGTCCGGTAGAGTTGACTTTACGGGTTAAGGCCCTGATCCGGCGCAGCAGAAAGCCGGAAAAACCTGGGTCCTCCAGGGAATGTTCCTTCCGCAGCAAAGATTTAATTATCGACTGTAAAACCAGGGAAGTTATTGTGCGGGGGGTTAAAGTTGACCTGACTGCCAAAGAATTCGATCTGCTTTGTTTTCTTGCCAATCACCCCGGCCAGGTATTCACCAGGGAACAGTTGTTTAAAAACCTGTGGGATGAAGATTATGTGGCAGATCCCGGGACTATTACCGTTTTTATCCGTAAAATCAGGGCCAAGATTGAGGAAGATCCGGCCAAACCCCGCTATCTTCGTACAGTATGGGGTGTAGGCTATAAGTTTATGCAGGATTAGAGACAGGGCGCTGTTAATAAATTGTTAAGAAAATAAATAGATCCGTTAAGAATTTAATAAAAGGTGATTAAGAAATGCTTGCTACTATAGTAACAAGCATTTTTTTTATGGAAAACGGGCTTGCATGAATCTTTACCAAATTTAAATGCCTATTTGCCGGGTATGGCGACTATTGAATTAACTGAGACGGCCAGGCAACAAATTAAAGGCTTTTAGCCACTGACACAAGTACTCGTGTGCACTAATTCAATTACTTCTGATATTAGGTTAGGCAAGGGTTTAACAAGAACAAGTTGAAAGGGGGGAAGCCATGAAGACCGGCACTGTAGAAAAAATGGAGCCCCGGTTTAAAAGGCCGCTTTTGCTCGCGGTTTTGGCCGGCCTGTTTTTGGTGGCGTTGATTGGTGTCGACAGTGTGCACAGCATTACCAAAGATGCAAGTTTTTGCGTTTCATGTCACGTAATGCAGCCCGCCTATGGCACCTGGAGCCATTCTTCCCACCGGGAAATAGTGGATTGCAACGGCTGCCATACGGACCAGCGCAATTACTTGACAAAGACTTATTCCAAAGTAACTTCCGGTGTCAAACACTTAGTCAACAACACTTTCGGGGATATTCCGCCCCGGATCCGCATCGCCACTGCAGATGAAGCAATAGTCCAACAAAACTGCATTCGGTGCCATGGGGAGGTAACCAGGAACGTGCGGATGGACCCCACACGCAGCTGTTCCGATTGTCACCGCTATACACCGCACAGCAACTTCAGATAGTAGAAAGGAAGTGTTATATTAAATGAAAAAATATAAGTTACTGCTGGGTTTGGCTGCCCTGCTGCTGGTGCTGGTGGCAGCGGGCTGCGGCGCTAACAATGAACAGGCTGTCTCTTTCCGCGCCGATATCCCCGAGGGGACACTGTCGGCGGAGGAATTCGGTAAATACTATCCAAAACAGTTCGACAGCTATAAAAAGAACAGCGAGATGTCCAACCAAGGGACGAAGTACGGAGGTTCCGAGGAATACGACAAACTGACCCAGTGGCCTTTTTTGAAGGAACTGTTTGCCGGTTACGGTTTTTCCAAAGAATACAATGAGGACAGGGGCCACGTCTATACTCTGACCGATGTCAAAAAGATTAAGCGGATCAACGAAAAGAGCATTGCTTCCTGTTGGACTTGTAAAAGCGCCAACGTCCCCGGACTGGTTAAGGAGATGGGAGACAGCTATTACGCAACCAATTTCCATGAGTTAACGTCCAAGATGCAAGAACCTATTACCTGTGCCAACTGCCATGATCCTAAGACCATGAACCTGGTTATCACCCAGCCGCCCTTGCGGAATACCCTTACCAGGCTCGGCAAGGACCCGGATAAGCTCAGCCACCAGGAAATGCGCACATATGTCTGCGCCCAGTGCCATGTGGAATATTACTTTGCCGGGGACAAAAAAGTGGTGACTTTCCCCTGGGATAAAGGTTTTACGCCGGATGATATTCTCGCCTATTACGAAGAACAGAACTTTGTAGACTGGGAGCACCCGAAAGCGGGGACGGGAGAGATTAAAGTACAGCACCCCGAGTTTGAGACATTCCAGGGCAGCGTGCACCAGGCCGCAGGGCTCGCCTGTGCTGACTGCCATATGCCTTATAAAATGGAAGGCGGTGAGAAGATCTCTTCCCACTGGTGGACCAGCCCCTTGAAGCATATTGAGGAAAGCTGCATGACTTGTCACCGGGAAGATCCGGAGTGGCTTAAGCAGCGCGTTTTCTATACTCAGGATAAGACAGCCAATATGATGGCTAAAGTAGGCAACATTAACGTGGAAGCAATTCATGCCATCGAGGCAGCCGCCAAGGCTGGCGCGAACCCTGCTGCGCTGGAAGAGGCCAGGAAATTGCAGCGCAAAGCACAGTTTTACATTGACTGGGTCGGCGCTGAAAACTCCATGGGCTTCCATAATCCCCAATTGACCATGGAGAGTTTAAATAAATCCCTGGACCTGGCTACCCAGGCTAAGCTTAAGGCCATCGAAGCTCAGACCGGCGTAGCAGCTCCCAGCTGGCAGACCCCGGCGCCCATGACCGCGGAAAATGCTGTTAAGGCTAAACAAGAAGCTGCCGGCACAGAAACCGGAGCCGAGAAAAAAGAATAAAAGCAGTGGCCCCGCCGTACGTGGCGGGGCTTATCTCTTTTTTCTTCCAATTTTAGGTATTGACTTTTAACGCTTTAATTAGTTAAACTGTTAGAGTAATGTATAACCAGATCTGTTGGGGGAGGAAAAGAAAATGTTGAACAAGAAATACTTATGGCTTACAGTGCTGGTATTGGGATTAGCGCTGTTAGCAGCAGGCTGCGGCGGCGAAAAGCCGGCGGACAAGCCCGAAGCAAACCAGCAGGCGGAAAAAACAACCTGGGAGCAAATCCAGGAGAAAGGCGAAATAGTTGCCGGTTTGGATGATACCTTTGCGCCCATGGGGTATCGTGAAGAAGGGACCAATAAGTTAGTTGGTTTTGATATTGATATGGGCGAAGAACTGGCTAAACGCCTGGGCGTAAAAATCAAGTGGCAGCCTACCGAGTGGGAAGGCGTTTTGGGCTCCCTGAACTCCAAGAAGTTTGACGTTATCATTTCCGGGATGAGCGTGACTGAAGAGCGTAAAAAGGAAATTGATTTCTCTAAAGTCTACGTCAATGCCGGGATAGGAATGGTAGTTAAGAAAGACAACACTACCATCAAAACCGCTGAAGACCTGAAAGGCAAAAAGGTAGCCACCCAGACCGGCAGTTCCGGTTACGAAGCTACCCAAAAACTGGGTCTGAAAGACGTGGTGCTGTACGACCAGTATCCCCAGGCATTTCAAGACCTGGCCATCGGCCGTGTGGACGTTATAGTTGTGGATTTAACTACAGCTGCCCATTTTGTAAGTAAAAAGCCCGATGTTTATAAAGTGCTTCCGGGGCGTCTGGTTGATGATACTTACGCCATCGGAATCCGCAAGGAAGATACGGATTTAAAAGAAGCTATTGACAAAGCTTTGACTGAAATGCAGAAAGACGGCACTTTAAGCAGCATTTCCATGAAATGGTTTGGCGCGGATATCACGCCACCGGCTGAATAAGATTGATTTATGGGGTGAAACAATGCGGTTTGGTCCGATTGACATTGCTTTTGAATTGCAAATCTTGCCCCTTTTGCTCAAAGGGGTGGTTATGACTGTGGAACTGACTGTCTTGGCAATTTTTTTCGGGACTATTATCGGATTGTTTGTAGCCCTGGCCAAAATATCACGTTTTAAAATTTTAGTGATATTAGGGGGGATTTACACCTGGGTTATCCGGGGAGTCCCCCTTCTTGTGCAATTATATGTCCTTTACTACGGGTTAGCCCAGGCAGGCATATTGCAGTTGGATGCTTTTACCGCCGCGGTGGCGGGCTTGAGCATCTGCGGCGGGGCTTACATTGCGGAAATTATCAGGGCAGGCATCCAATCTATAGATAAAGGGCAAATGGAAGCCGCCCTTTCCCTGGGCATGTCTTATACCCAGGCCATGCGGAGAGTGATATTGCCGCAGGCTTACCGCAGACTGTTGCCTCCCATGGGTAACGAATTCATTGCCTTAATGAAAGATACTTCTTTAGTGTCTGTTATTACCATGGTTGAATTGATGCGGACCGGCTCGCTCTTGGATACCACCTACTTCCGCTCCATGGAAATTTATCTTACAGTGGCACTGTTGTATCTGCTCTTGACAACATTTTTCATCTACATCATCGGTCTGTTGGAAAAACGGCTGGCAGTGGCTGACGGGCAGTAGGAAAAGGTGGCAGCAAGATGATAGTGGCAGAGAACATCTACAAAAGTTTTGGCAAATTACAGGTATTAAAGGGCGTCAGTCTCACCGTAAAGCAAGGTGAGGTAGTGGTGATCATCGGTCCCAGCGGTTCAGGAAAGAGCACCTTTTTGCGCTGTTTAAACTACCTGGAAACCATTGACTCGGGATATATTACCATTGACGGCCAGCCGGTGGGTAAAAGAAAGCTCCCCGATGGACGCCTGGTGGATGACAGCAGAAAAAATATCTACCGTTTGCGCAGCCAGGTGGGCATGGTGTTTCAGCGTTTCAACCTCTTTCCCCACCAAACGGCACTGCAAAATGTGATGGAAGGGCCTTTGACTGTTTTCAAGGTGCCGGCGGCGGAAGCCAGGGAAAGGGCCAAGCGGCTTTTGGCCAAAGTGGGGCTGGAAGATAAAGCTCATGCCTATCCTACTCAATTGTCAGGCGGGCAGCAGCAGCGGGTGGCAATTGCCCGAGCACTGGCCATGCAGCCCAAGGTGATGTTGTTTGATGAACCCACCAGCGCCCTGGACCCCGAACTGGTGGGCGAAGTGCTGGCGGTAATCAAGGATTTGGCCGGGGAAGGCATGACCATGGTGGTAGTTACCCATGAAATGGGTTTCGCCCGGGAGGTTGCCGACCGGGTGATTTTCATGGACGACGGGCAGATCCTGGAAGAAGGGACCCCGCAAAAAATTTTTACCAATCCCGAACACCCCAGGACCAGGGAGTTTTTAAGCAAGATACTGTAAAAACCATAACCTGCTCAATTCTTTAGGAGCAGATTTCAGACCGTCGACAAACTCTTATTAGCCCGCATGTATTATGGAGCGGGACTTGTTTCGCCCAGCCGTCGGCAGCTATGCTGCCGGTAACGGCGTGCGAGCGTGTCCAGAGCGAAATAATACATGCGGGCTTTGTCTGCAAACCATAACCTGCTCAAACTTAGGAGCGGGTTTTTTGTTTGTTGATATTTCTTATTAGTTAATAGAAGGCAAGTATTTTTTCAAAATAGGCAGGATATTAGTAAAATATGTCAAAGAATATTATGGGCTCTATGCCAAATAAAGTTAAAGTTGCAAAATATAGTATTATCCAGCCGTGATTTTAAACGGAAGGGCTAAATTGCAGGAACAGGCATCCCTAAGATATGACTGCTTCCAAAATATCAGGAGGTTAGCAACTTGCAGATTACCCTAGTAATTAATGCACAGCAGAAGTTAGTATTGCCGGTACAGTATAACCATATTTTGCAAGGTTTTATCTACAACGCTATTTCGCCTGAACTGGCAGCTTTTCTCCATGAAAAAGGCTATGAATATGGAAATCGTAGATTTAAGCTGTTTGCTTTTTCCAGGTTGATTGGCAACTATCAACTGGAACCGGAAAAAGACCGAATTATTTTCAGTGATTTAGTGAAGTTAGTAATTTCTTCCCCTGTGGATGAATTTTGCCAATCCCTGGCCAATGGGATCTTATTTGGGAAGTACCTCCGGCTGGGTGATAACCGGGTGGAAATAGAGAGGATTGAGGTAGAAAGGCAGCAGGTGGAGTCTCAAAAGATAACGGTAAAAACCCTGTCTCCCGTTGTGGTGTACAGTACGATGTTCAGACCCGACGGCAGAAAGTATACTTGTTACTTTCAACCCGGTGAACCTGACTATGCGAAACTGGTAGAACACAACCTGCGCAAAAAATACCTGGCTTTTGCCGGTCAGGAAGCCCCGCCGGGGGAGGTGTGTGTCCGGAGTATGGGGCAAACAAAGCTGCATGTCTTAAGATACAAGGATACCGTAATCAAGGGTTACTCCGGGAAATTGGAACTGACCGGGCCCAAAGAGCTGCTGCAAATGGCGGTGGATGCAGGCATTGGGAGTAAAAACAGCCAGGGATTTGGGTGTGTGGTAATTACAAAAAACACGAAGTCCTCATAGGTAGACTAAATAGATAAAGTATAGACATAAATTTCAATCCCACGTAGGTAGTACTATTGTAACAACTATTTTATCAAAAATAGATCATATGTCCAGGAGATTGTTTTAAAACATTTTCAAAATGTTCTTGGTTGCCAAATTTGATGAGAATGTCTGTAATTGTAATTGTACATCCTATGTTTCTCGATAGTTATTTTTTTAAAACTGTTTGGAATAAAAATTAAGAAAAAATACCCAAGTAAAATATTGACAAATTTGTTATATTATTTTACACTTTAAATAAATTATAGTCATAATAAAGGCGGGATTTTAAATGAACTTGCCAGAGATAACTGCTTTGATAGGCAGTACGGTACAAGCAGGCGACACTAGTTTATCATCTTTAATAAGAAAACCAAAACGGCAATTCAAAGAAAACGATAATCCCTATATAGTTTTTCTAGTATTTGATTTGTTTCTAAATAACATTACCTTTGAAGACCTAATTCCCTATAACTCTGAAATGCCTGTCGAATATAATTACTTCGGAAACAATCCTGCAGCTGCTTTACAATATTATTTAACAAGGGAAGTAGAATCTTTACATTATCTTCTTGGGAGTGTCTGGAATGATTTGCATTTAAACTTGCAAAAATTAGGAATGGGAGACAGCCAGTTAGCAGTTGTTTTGAGAAAAATGGCAGAAGCTGGTTTAGTCACGCTTGGTGCACAAAAAGGAGCAGGAAGTGTAGCGCTTGATAAATTTGTACAATTTGCTAACCAGGATATAAAAACTATTGTTTTAGATAGTAAAAAAGGGTTAAAAGTTAATGGTGGGACAATCGGGTTTGAAGATTTCATCAGGCGCACCTTTCAAAGCGAAAACAAATCAAATAAATTTGTGCTGGTAATCCCTGCAGTAAAGCTGGAGGATGGTAGCCGGATAATTTTACCTCAACATGAAGATTATCTTGCTCTTGTTAGAAAAGCTAACAAATTGGAAGCAGAGGAGCAGGACTTAACAAAGAGTAAGCATACCAATAATTTGAAAAACTCAGGTATATGTTACATTTGCCATCAGGTAAAACCAGACGTATCCAGTGAATATACTGTAATTTTTAGTCGTACGGGAATTAATAAAATATTTACGACTACTACGATTAATTCAGCACGAAATATTAATAAGAATGGCTATAACGATAATTATGCAATGTGCAACAATTGTTATCAAAAGTTATTAGCCGGTGAAAAAATAATTAATGAAAAATTTATCGGCAAGATTGCCGGAGAAAGTGCTTTTATCTTGGCTGAGGGCATATTAAAACCTTTTGACTATATGAATCTTGAAAAATTTAAGAATTCAATAGACTTTGCTTTTCAAAGCAAAGATGCAGAAGAATGGCTGAAAAGCGTAGAACTGGAATCTTATTTTACTTATTTTATTAGCGACCAGTATAGTCTCAACTTTTTGGTCTACCGGACCGATGGAAACTCGGTCACAATATTGCAAGTTATTGAGGATGTTCCGACTTTATATTTTACTAAAGTGGTCAGGACAATTGGCGAACAACATCAAATTTTAAAAGAACATTTGAGGTATATGTCTTTAGGTACTGTTTATAACCTGATTCCTGTTAAAACTAATAAGAAAAAAGAACAGATTGACGTAGGCAGAGTTTTGTCTCTATACAAAGCCATGTTAAATAAGCAAAAAATTTTAGCAAATGTCCTTTTTTTCTATGCAACGGAGGCTTTGGAAAAGGGCTTGAAGCAGCTGGAAAAAACAGAAATCGATAATTATTTGAATTTAAGATTATATAACTTTTTTCCTAACAAACAAGATTTTTTTATTAAAAATATCATTATGGGATATTTGGTGTTAATGAGGACATGCCAAAAATTAAATTTGCTTGATAAAAAAGTATTTATAATATCTAAAGGAGGGGATGAGGTGTTAAGGGCAGAAAAAACAGCTGGTTCACCTATACTTGAATCAATAAATGATATGGAGAAATTCTTGACTCAACAAGGATTTCAAAAAGAAGCAAGAGCTCTTTTTTACTTAGGCTGTCTTTTGCACAGGGTTGCAGTAGCTCAATATCAGAAAGAACATAAAACCAAACCTATTCTAAAGAAAATAAATTTCCAGGGTATGAATATAAACGAGATATTACGACTATATGAAGATATCATCGAGAAACTGCGCCAGTATAATAAATTCACTCTTTTTAGCGAAAATTTAATGCAGAAATTTCATTGTAACTTTGGAAATCTGGAACAAGCATGGCCTTATAATGATCACGCTAATGTATTTTATTTAATGTCCGGCTATGCCTACATGGTAGGTAACAGGGCTCCTGATTTAACTGACGAAGAAAAAGAGGTTTTGGAACAAGAACTTAATGCTGATGATAACGTGGAAAATACAAAATAGTAAGGAGAGAGTTTATTATGATAATCCAACAAAATAGTGATTTTTTGTTCGGTTTTGAAGCAATACTGACTAATCCGAATGGCGATCCCGATCAAGAAAACAAGCCAAGAATGGATTATGAAACTTCCACTGTTTTAGTAAGTGATGCCAGGCGTAAGAGAGACGTTAGAGAAATACTTAAACATAAGGGGTACCCCATTTTTGTTGATACGTTAGGAGAAAGAAAAGTGCCCATGGACGAGATGTTTAACTATATTATTGAAAAATCTTTAAGAGATACTACAAAGATTAATAAAATTTTATCGGAAAATAAAATTTTACAAGAGAACTGGATTTTAGGGAATAACGAAAATAAATATTACGAAAAGTATTTAGAGCTCAAAGAGAAAAAAGATAAAAATATTAAATCGCAACTAACAGTTCTTAATAATTTATTGTTAACGGAATTGATAAAAAGGGAATTGATCGATATACGCCTTTTTGGTAGTGCTATGGCTGTAGAAGGAGTTTCCAAAACATTTACGGGGCCGGTCCAAATAAGTTGGGGTTATTCCTTGCATCCTGCAGAACTCGTTAAATCGAACACTATTACTTCCATCATGAATGATGACAACTCTACTTTTGGGAAGAAATATAAAATTTATTATGGTTTAATAGCCCATTGCGGTACCATAAACAAATATAGCGCAGAATTGACAGGTATGACCTTCGTAGATAGGGAAATTTTTAGAAAAGCACTGGTTCAGGGAATGATGAGTAACCAGACTGACAGCAAACAAGGGCAAACGCCGCTTTTTTACCTGGAAATACTTTATAAACCGGAGTTTGACGGTTACCTAGGTGATTTAAGAAGGTTTTTGCAGGTTTCTTATGATGCCAATAAAGCTATAAGAAAGCTGGAAGACTTGAAAGTAGATTTTAGCAATATGACAGCCACTATTAATAAGATGAAGCGTGATGGTTATATAGAACGTGTGGTTGGCTGGGTTCATCCTTTTGCTTCCAAAGATAATCTAATGAACATGCCCTCTTATGAGCTCGTAGATTTATGGGCAGATTTTACTAATTAAAAACAGGTGCATTAAAATGGAAATTTTAGCTTTCCACCTTAAAGGGAAGATGGCTCATTTCAGACGGTATTATTCTAATTCCTCAGCCCTAAGTTACACTATACCGCCAAGAACTACTATTATCGGCATTTTAGCCGGTCTACTCGGTTATAAGAGAGACAGTTACTATGACCTTTTTTCTTTGCAGAAATGTTATATTGCTGTAGCTTTATGCTCACCTATTAAGAAAACAGTTCAAAAACTAAATTTGTTAATGGTTAAGTCGCCAAATGATTTAAACGGCTCTAAAGAACATCACAGTCAAACAGCAACAGAACTAATAATACCCCAGGATATTGTTAACGGTTACTTGGATTATAAAGTATGGTTTTGTCATCGTGAACCAGACATTTTTGAAGAATTAAAACAGTTGCTGACTGGTACAAGCTATGGATATTTGAGTAAAGGAATTTCCTTAGGCTTAGGTATTGCTCAAAATTTGGGCTGGTTGGAATTTGAAAACAGCTTTGAAGGTACAGAAATAACCACAGAAGGTATATATCCAATTTATTCTATCATACCTGCAGCTAAAATTAAGGAACTCGTTCTGGATAATTCTACCGAATTATCCTTAATAAAAGAAGAATTGCCTCTGGAGTTTGACTTAAATCGAAAGCTAACTCCACAAGGGAAAGGACATATGATTATAAACCTGAATATGAATCCGATAAATGCAAGGATTACAAACTGTATTCAATTAAACAACGGAGAATGTATAGTTTGGATGGAATAAGATTTCGGGCATTGGGTAGTGTCAGGAATGTAGTGCTCAATGCCTTTTCTTTAAAAATGGGGGGATTAATACGAAATATTATGCCCACTACGATATAAAACAAAATATTAAACAATTACTTCGTGACCATTTGACGTCGGTAAGTCAGGAAAGTATGCTAAGCGTTTCTCCGGCCATTGGTTTTTCAAAAGTAACTACAAAAGAAATTAATATGCTTACAGAATTGATTGGTTTTTATCATGATGTCGGGAAATATATGGATTTCTTTCAAGAATATTTGTTACAAAAGAACAACTCTGTTCTGAAAAATCATGCTCATATTTCTGCCTGCTTTTTATTTAACTTGCTGAAACAAAAAATTTCAGGAAATACTGAAGAAATTGACACCATGTGTTTAAATTTTTTGGCTTACCTCGTAGTCAGGTTGCATCATGGGAATCTTAGTTTATACGGTTTATTTAAGGAAGGCTCGGAAAATTGGGGCCAACTTAAACGGCAGGCTGAAAATATGATCAATAATGCCGATAAAATATTAGTAGATTTTCCAGAAAAGATGCGTATGACTTCAAACGACTTTATTGCTTGCCTTGATATTGAAGCTTTACAGAAAGATCGGTTATTTAGCTTAATGCCTCAGTTTTTAAAAACCAGGGCTAAAAGCGAAGAATGGTTTTTTATTTTAGTCTATCTTTTTTCTGTTCTAATAGATGCAGATAAGTTGAATTCTGCAGGAATTAAAAAAAAGAAAAGCAATATTGTAAGCCATGAAAAGGTTGTGGAATACATAAAAAAGAAACAAAACAATAATTTTGTAATTAATAATAAAAGAGAGCAAGCCCGAAAAACCATAATTGATACTATTGTAAGTATGAGTGATAAGGAAATCATCAATACCAAAATATTTACACTAACGGCTCCAACAGGTATAGGAAAAACTTTGGCAGCTTTGGAGAGCGCGCTTTTGCTGCGGGAACGGTTAGCTGTTTTAGCAAATTACAAACCAAGGATTATCGCGGCTATTCCTTTTATTAATATCATTGAACAGACAAAAGATGATTACATCAATATTTTAGGGAACGAGTTAAAAGTTTTGATTAATCACCAACTTGCGGATATTGCTGGACAGTGTACCCGAGAATTCGAAGATGAAGGTTCTTTGGAAAAAATTCTTTTAGAATTGGAATCGTGGGAAGCTGACGTAATTTTAACAACTTTTGTACAGCTTTTTCATTCTATTTTCAGTGCCAGCAACAGGGCATTAAAAAAGCTTAACAAAATTGCTGGAAGTATAATCATTTTGGATGAAATACAGTCCTTGCCTGAAAAATACTTACCCTTAATCGGGGCTACTATCCAAAAGCTGGCAGAATACTATGGGACTAAATTTATTTTAATGACTGCTACCCAACCTAAAATAATTGAGTTTGGGGATCTATTGTTGCAAGGGCAAAAGCGCGAATCAAAAGTGGTTGAATTATTAAGTGACAACGAAAGATATTTTCGTGACCTGAGAAGAACAAAATTCATTCCTATACTGGACAAAAAAATGACTACGGATGAATTTATAGCTCTACTTAAAGAAAAATGGGATCGTAAGAGTTCAGTTTTAGTTGTCGTTAACACGATTAAAAGAAGTATTGAGATTTATAACAAAATTGCGGAAGAAGTCTGCTTTCAATGTCCTGTTTTATATTTGTCAACGAATATTATTCCCTTAAAAAGAAGAGAGGTTATTTCAGAAGCTAAAAATTTGTTGGCTATGAAAGTTCCGTTTCTCATGGTATCGACACAAACCATTGAAGCGGGAGTGGATTTGGACTTCGATATGGCTTTTAGGGATTTGGCTCCCCTGGAATCTGTGGTTCAGACTGCGGGAAGGGTAAACCGTGAAGGCAAAAAAGGTGACTACTTGCCGGTTTATATAGTAGAGATTGCGTCCGATAACAGTTATGTATACGGCTTGCACAATTTAACAAAAACCAGAGAGTATTTTAAGGGGAAAAATGAAATTCCGGAAACTGCTTACCGCGAGCTAATCAATACTTATTATCTTCAGGCTTTGGAAAACGGTGTTGCTGAAGAGTCTAGAACCATTTGGGAAGAAGGGATACTCAAACTGGATTTCAGTCGTATAATGGAATTTAAACTTATTGAAAACACGGGAGAAATTGCTGACGTTTTTGTTGAATGGGATAATTGCGCTACTGGGCTGGCAGATGCTTATGAAAAGTTAGTGAAATCTTTCTATGAAAATGATGAAAATATTTTTGTAAAAAAAGCCCAGTTAAAAAGCATTCTGGCTAAAATGAGCATGTATATGATACAGGTAAGGATTTCTAGGATAAAAAAGAATTTACCGGTACCTTTTTCAGCAAGAAATGGAGTGAATGCTACATTCTACTGGATACCCCCCGGACAAATTAAAGATTATTACGATGAGTACACAGGATTTAGAGATGAAGCCGGTTTGGCTTTTTTGTAGTTAAGTGAGGAGTTTTAAAGGAAAATGAATGATAAGGACCTTCATGTTACCGGCACCCTTATCTGGTATTACTATATTTGCCACCGCGAGGTATGGTTGATGGCCCGGCATATCGTTCCTGAGCAGGATAACCCTAACGTGGATGTGGGACGGTTTATTCATGAACAAGCATACCAAAGGGAAAAGAAAGAAATAAGCTTGGGTAATATTAAACTCGATATTATAAAAAGAGGGCAAGACGGGTTAGTAATTGCTGAAGTAAAGAAAACTTCCAGGTTTGAAAAAAGCTCCAGGATGCAATTGGCTTATTATTTAATGGAAGTAGAAAAGCTAGGTCTAAATGCAAAGGGTGAATTGCGTTTCCCCGAAGAGAGAAGAGTGGAGACAGTGGAATTGACCGATGCTTTAAGAAGAGAATTGGAAGCGGCAGTTAAAGATATATTGCGCATAGCATATCTGGAGCAGCCTCCTGAGCCGGTTAAAATAAAGTTCTGCAAAAACTGTGCTTATGCTGAATTTTGCTGGTCGTAGGGGAGATAACCATGAAAAAAGTTATTTACATCTTTTCGGACGGCGAACTGAAAAGACAGGACAATACACTTAAATTTCATTGCGAAGAAACTAACAGGTTCTTGCCCGTAGAGGATATCAGCGATATCTTTGTTTTCGGGGAAGTCAGTTTTAACAAAAAATTGCTGGAGCTGTTGTCGCAAAAGGAAATTCTATTACACTACTTTAATTATCATGGCTATTATATGGGCACTTTTTATCCCCGTGAACACTTAAATTCCGGGTATATGATCCTGAAACAGGCGGAGTTTTACCAGGATAAGCTAAAGCGGTTGGAACTGGCCAAAGCTATTATTACAGGGGCGCTGAAAAATATCAGACAGGTGCTGAAATACTACGACAATAGGGGCAAGGAGCTTAAATCATTCCTGGAGCGCATTGAGGAATACGAAGCGCAAATCGATTCCTGCAGAGAAATTACGGAACTAATGGCTGTGGAGGGAAATGCCAGGGAGTGTTACTATCAAGCTTTTGATATTATCATCGATAACAAAGATTTTGTCTTTGAGCAGAGAAGCCGCCGCCCACCCAAAAACCATCTTAACAGTTTGCTTAGTTTTGGCAATTCCATTATTTACACAATGGTCCTTAGCGAAATTTACAAGACCCATCTGGATCCAAGAATAGGTTTTTTGCACTCCACAAATTTCAGGAGCTTTACCTTGAACCTGGATATAGCGGAGATCTTTAAACCTATACTGGTGGACAGGGCAATATTTACATTGCTGGGCAAAAAGATGATTACCAAAAAGGACTTTGAAAAAAACATGGAAGGCATAGTACTGAAAGACGGCGCAAAAAGGCTGTTTGCTGAAGAAATAGACGGCAAGCTTAAAACCACAATAAAACACCGGGAACTGGGGAGAGAGGTTTCTTATCGGCGTTTAATCAGAATGGAATTATACAAGTTGGAAAAGCATCTAATGGGCGAGCGGGAATATAAGCCTTTTGTCGCCAGGTGGTAAAACCTTGAGTAGGTGAATGGAATGTTTGTAATCCTGGTGTATGATGTGAATGTTAAAAGAGTCAATAAAGTGCTGAAAAAAGCCAGAAAATACTTGAACTGGGTCCAAAATTCTGTACTGGAAGGAGAGATCAGCGATGCCAATTATAAAAAGCTAAAAATGGAGTTGCAAAAAGTAATCAATGAAGAAGAGGATTCCTGTCTTTTTTATACCTTTAGGACAACAAGGTATACCAATCGGGAGTCCATGGGAGTAAAAAAAGGCGGAGAAGGAGTTTTTATTTAGCTTATAACTGTCGTCGAACTACAGTAGTGCAAAAAAGCCCAGGGTTCGACGACAACCAGCAGGACCTTGTATCCCTTGCGAGATCTGGAAGTCTGGACAGTTATATGGATTTTTGGCTATTGACATTAACAGTTGTACAAAATATCATTAAACCTAAGAGGCTTGAAAAGCCTAAATTTTTTTCACACCAGAACGGGTTTATAGCCTACCTATGAGGAATTGAAACTTCGCATCAGGCCCGGCTTGAGCAGACGGGACGCGTTTATAGCCTACCTATGAGGAATTGAAACTCGGCAAGCCTGCCAGCTTTACCCCTACTGTTCACGGGTTTATAGCCTACCTATGAGGAATTGAAACTAGCAACCTCTTGCTAAACGGAGGAGCCGGGAATGTGGTTTATAGCCTACCTATGAGGAATTGAAACCCTACTGTTGCAGCTGCTAACTCACGCCTTGCAACAGAGTTTATAGCCTACCTATGAGGAATTGAAACACGGCTTCTGCGACTTCCGCTACTTCAATGCCGCAGCCTGTTTATAGCCTACCTATGAGGAATTGAAACGATGATGTAAAGCAGGCTATAGAGGAGATTAAACGTTTATAGCCTACCTATGAGGAATTGAAACTTGACAAGGCAATAAGGTATAGCTTAGATCACTTGCTAGTTTATAGCCTACCTATGAGGAATTGAAACCATGGGATGACTTCGAAAGCGGGGTGTGGCTAAATGCCGTTTATAGCCTACCTATGAGGAATTGAAACTAGCTTTTTCTCTTGCAACATTATCCATGATACGAATTGGGTTTATAGCCTACCTTGTGAATTTGCAAATTAAAAGGGATGACATTTTGCAAAATAAAATGGATTAAAATTAGCTTGAATTTATCGGTTTTTGCGAAATAAATTAGCCAAATGGGCAAAATTTTTTCACATAGTCACAGTATTTTAGTTAAGATTTTTGCCAAAAAAAAAATGCAGCTAGGATGCCCCTAACCGCATTCTGACATATATTCCTCTGCCAAGAATCACTCTTTCTAAACCCCTCTTACACTGTACCTTGATGCCGGATGCAGATAAAACATAGAGTTAGCAAAGTACAATACCCAATCCCTATCTATTTCAATACGACAAGGCAAGAATGTTTCCCCAACCTTAATCTCAAAGCATTCCCCACAGTGTAGAGAGAAAGGTTCGTCGTCTATTCCATGGATCTCCCAACGGTCCTTTTGGCTAGAGTATAATAGTTTACCTTGTTTTAGCATTTTAATTTAAGCCTCCCTCCTCGGGCAGATGCCTAACAGTGAAGGATATGTGGCTTTGTCATATCATAAGCCTCACATACCATTTTCTTTAGCAGCAGGGCGAATTAATCTATCAATCTGCCCAGTTTTTTTAAGCAGCCGTAGTTCTTAAGTTTAAAGACCTGCTTCCTGAGCAGATTTAATTACCGCCTCTTCATCAATACATTCAAGTCTTTTCTGGCACCCATAAAGCAGGCAGTTAGTAGCTAAATTGTTGATGAGTCTTGGCCATCCCCTAGAACGGGTGGCAATAGCCTCCACTGCTTGTGGAGAAAATATTTCAAATTTAGCACCTGCTAACTCCAGGTGATGTAAGATATAGTTTTTCACCTCTTCTTTATCTAAGGGTGTGACCTTGTAACGCATGATAATACGCTGATTTAACGACTGATTATGGGATAAAGCTAAACGATCCAGTAGATAAGGCAATCCCGCCAATACCAAAATAAACGGATTATCCGAATCCATTGTAAAATTAAACAGGATGCTTAAGTCATTTAGAGAGGTCTTGTCAGATAACTGCATTTCATCTAGAATAAATACAGGAGTTATCTTTTTTTCATAAAATAGGCTGGTTACTCCCTCTTGAATTTGCTTAAATAGATCAACTTTTCTAAAGGTAGGTTCTTCACCTAGCCCATAGCACAGTCCCCGGTAAAAATCCATCACCGTACCTGTAGACAAAGGAAAATAAATAACTTTGTAAAGTGAGGGATTTAAGCTTAAAGCAAAGTTTCTGAGGACAGAAGTTTTACCGGCACCAGGCTCACCCACTACCACCCCAATGCCCCTTGAATCTTTAAGGTAATTAAGCCGTGCCATTAATTCAGTAAAGCTTTTAGAGGGAAAAAGGTGCTTTGTCTCAATTTCTTTGGTAAATGGTTTTCTGCTTAGAGAGTAAAATGCTCTATACATTATGTTCCCTCCCTGGAATCATACATTTCCTGAAAGGATAGCGCGGCTTCTTCTTTTTCCTTTTGCCTTTTTTTCCCTTTTAATTCTGGCGTTATCACTGTAAATTACAGGCAAAGCTTTGGCCACTTCTTTCCCCTCTACATAGATAAACACCTGTTCTAGTTTTTCAGGATCAAAACGAACCTCGATTTGTTGCCCAATAAACTGGGGAGGCACTTCAAAAAGCAAGGAATTAATTGAGATAGTGCCATCATGCTTAACCTTACGCTTTTCTCTTTTTAAGAAAAGGGCGTCCAAAGCTTTGGGGTTATCTATCATTTTTACCCGGCTAAACTGAGACATAAACATGTCTAGTGGGCTCATCTCAAGAGCGGAATGAACCTTTCGATGATAATCTTCCTCCAGCCAACGCCAAAAGGCTTGGTTTAAGGTCTCGATTGAAGTAAGAGCATCTTTAGTTAAAGTAGGCAAGAACCTCTGGCGTACGGTACCGAAAAAACGTTCGATTTTCCCTTTACTTGCCGCATCATAGGGTTTGGTATGAATTAAGGTGATACCTAACGAAGCACATGCTATGCTAAACTGGTCCGATTTGTATACTTTACCGTTATCCACATAGATCATCTTAGGAATGCCTCTACGTATTAATGCTTCTTTAAACACATGCTTTAGGGAATCAAATTTCTCGGATAAAACGAACTCAGCATAGGGAACAAGCCTTGAACAATCATCAATAAAAGCAAATAGATTTGTCCTAACCTTTTTACCGGAAACAATAATATAGGGGCCTACTGCCATATCGCCTTGCCAAAGTATGTTCACTTCTTCATAACTGAATCTTTTTCTGTCGGGAGATTTAGTTTCTACTTTCCCTACCAGCCCTTCATTTTTAGGAACCTATATAGGGTCGAGTATGAGATATTTTGAGGCAAAAAGAGTGCATCTTTAACCAGTTTTTCATAAAACAACGTTACATTCAGTTCCCGATGTTCGCTACGCAAAGCCAAAATTTTTTCTTTCAATTCTTCGGGGATGTTTCTTACAGAACCTTTATCAGACCGACCCTTAGGCTTTAATCCCTCAAAACCACATCTACGATATGCTTTAACCCAAAATTCTATCGTTTTAGGGGCAAATTCTTTTACGCCGTAGTGGGGCACATCATGGGCGTGACTAGCAATTTGAGCTAGATAGTCTTTTTGACTGGTAACCTGTCCATTTAAAATGGGCGCAATTAGGCCGTAACGAAATAGGGCAACTGCTTCTCTTTCTTTTTCATCCATTTTTTCTTACTCCTCATAATGTTTTTTTGTAGCTAGCCGGCTAGAAACTCTCAAAAAACATTTTAGAGGAAGAAAGACCGTGGCTCCACGCAAAAGTTATGTGGTTCAAGATTTAACTTAATTTTTAACGCTTTTTGTAGTAAAATTAATTTGCATTTGGTTGGGCCATGAACGCTCTTAGGAAGTGATTATGAAACCTTTGGCTGAAGGTTTCCACTGTGGCTGCAGTGTTAATCAAATCCATGAGCTTCATGGCTTTTTCTTTTTTATCCTGCATAATATAACCGCCGTAACCCTTATCCCTAAAAAAGGCCTCTATCCAGTTTAAGTTATTCATAAATCTTTTTTTAATGAACTGTAGATGCTGGCGTTTCAGGTTTAGAAGAACCTGTTTACCTGATGCAGCGCATTGGATTAATTTCATAATCACTCTTAGAGGTAGCTGATAGTAGGGTAATAGGAAGATCGGCAACAGGGAAATAGTTTTACAGCAGGAGGGGCAGAAATACCTGCAAACCGGTACTTTTACTGCCTTCTTTATGAGGTGTATATATCTCCAGTAAAAGCCATGCCTTTTTAGTTTTACTTTAGCTTTGCAGCTAGGGCATACTTCAAATGCCGGGAAATGATTCTCTATGCCTAGTTTAATGTATTTGGTCATACTGATTTTAAAGTCGTAAAGTATTTGCAAGATGCTCACCCTAATTCACTTTGACAAAATTATATCAAATAAAATTAGGGATGCTTAGCCTTAAAGGTAAATAGAAAATGAAAAATCTACTCCGGTTTTGGAGTAGATAAATTAAAAGTTTACACTACCTATGAGGAATTGAAACAGGTCTGAAGCAATTTGTTCTACTGCTGCGTCCGGCAGTTTATAGCCTACCTATGAGGAATTGAAACCGTGTTTTGTATTATCTGCCAAATGTGCATTAAGGGTTTATAGCCTACCTATGAGGAATTGAAACACCGGGTAATGGTCCAGCATAACGCCGATAAGTTCGTTTATAGCCTACCTATGAGGAATTGAAACTGCTTATTTTCTTCTTTGATGGCATTTTCTATCTTTCGTTTATAGCCTACCTATGAGGAATTGAAACAGTATATTTTAAGCTTAAAACTCGGTCGTTAACTCAGGTTTATAGCCTACCTATGAGGAATTGAAACTTTGCCGTATTTCCCACTGGCACATTCCCGGCTCCTGTTTATAGCCTACCTATGAGGAATTGAAACTATGAACACCGTCTACCATATCTGCGTTTAAATTAGGTTTATAGCCTACCTATGAGGAATTGAAACCTCTATCCAACTCGATATAGGCCAAAGCAAGCTCGAGTTTATAGCCTACCTATGAGGAATTGAAACAAACAATCAAATCCCTCGGCTGCACTAATACTCTTGAGTTTATAGCCTACCTATGAGGAATTGAAACCGCTCCGGAGTTAGAAGAGCACTATTATCGCAAAAGTTTATAGCCTACCTATGAGGAATTGAAACGCCGCTCTTCTTGAGTGGCTTTTTCTTTTTGTATGAAGTTTATAGCCTACCTATGAGGAATTGAAACAACCCTTGACTTCATCAGCAGACAAACTAAAGCCATGGTTTATAGCCTACCTATGAGGAATTGAAACTGTGAAATTGAAAGGAAAGTAAAATGTATATATTAGTTTATAGCCTACCTATGAGGAATTGAAACTCATATAAATCGCTTCCATCTGTCCAGATAATTGGTTTATAGCCTACCTATGAGGAATTGAAACATTTCCCATCCTTCATGCTTGGTAATTTCATCAAGTTTATAGCCTACCTATGAGGAATTGAAACCTTGGTATGTATAAGGGGCAATCTTGCGAACTAAAGTTTATAGCCTACCTATGAGGAATTGAAACTGATCTTCGGTGATTATCCCCGCGGCTTTTGCCTCGTTTATAGCCTACCTATGAGGAATTGAAACCTTCACTTTCCAAAACTGCTTTCGGTATGTCGAGTCCAAGTTTATAGCCTACCTATGAGGAATTGAAACGACTTTCCTTCACCTCAATAGCTATCCCCGCTACTATTGTTTATAGCCTACCTATGAGGAATTGAAACCTTCGTAAGCGTCAAAAAGAACACACCTATCCCTTAAGCCTTTAATCCAGTATTATTATCCTTAGATGACATCCTAACATTTTCAGGCAATGTTTCTGACCAGGGCAGCAGGCTGTCTACTATTTCCGGATCTGTAAGGTCAAGGTTTGGCATTTTTTCAAACAGGTGTATCAGATAGTTATAAGGTTTCAGTTTGTTCTCTTTGGCGGTCTCAACTATGCTGTAGATTATCGCACTGCTTTTGGCTCCCCTAGGGGTATTGGAAAACAGAAAATTTTTTCGACCAATCACAAAGGGTTTTATCGAGCGCTCCGCCCGGTTGTTGTCTATTTCTAATCTACCGTCTAATAAATAATGATTGAGTTCTTCCCATTGGTTAAGGCAATAGTTTATCGCCTGCCCAAATGCGCTTTTGGGCAGCGTTTGTTGTCTTTGTTTTTTAAGCCATATGTAGAATTCTTCCAATATTGGCTTGGATATTTCCAGCCGTTTTTGATATCGTTCTTCGGCAGTGGCTTCTTTTAACTGCCTTTCTACGGCAAAGAGCCGGTTACAGTATTCAAGCCCCACTTTGGCGGCTACTGGTTTGTCTTTCTGCTCTGGCGGCAGGGCTTTTAATGCTTCGGTGAATTTCCTTCTGGCATGGGCCCAGCAGCCGACTATGGTGACTCCGTTTAATTTGCCGTATCCGCTGTAGCCGTCTGTCTGCAGATACCCTTTAAATCCCTGGAGAAATTTGTCTGCATGTTTGCTGGCCCTGGTGGTTTGATAATCATAAAGGACTATGGGCGGTTCTTCTTTTCCTGTCCGGTAGAGCCACATGTATGATTTGCTTTCTGCTGTTCGCCCCGGTTCTTTTAGTACCTGCAGGGTTGTTTCATCAGCGTGCAGGATTTCTCTGGTTAAGAGTTTTTCATGCAGGCGGTCATATATGATTTTTAGCCAGGGATTAGCAGCAGCCAAGATCCAGTTGGCCATGGTTTGCCTGGATAATTCTATTCCCAGACGGGATAGCTGTTGTTCCTGGCGGTAGAGCGGCAGGCTGTTGGTATATTTCTGATCCATTATGTAGGCCAGTATGGATGGAGAGGCTAAGGTTCCCGGCAGCAGGGGTTTTGGCATTTCAGCTTTTATGATCGGGGTTTTGATGTTTTCTTTTTCACACTGCCGGCAGGCATAGATGTACTGGACATGTTTTACTACTGATACCTGGGCAGGGATAACTTTAAGCTCATGCCTGACCTGAGTGCTCATTTCATGCAGTTTGCCACCACAGCAAGGACAGACTTTTTCTTCTTCGCTAATCCTGTATTCGATGATTTCTTCCGGCAGTTCGGAGAGCTGTTCTGCTTTTTGTCCAGGCTGTTTTTTCTTCCGCTTGTAGGTGATGGTTTCTATGGTTTCTTCTTTGGCTTGGGGACTCGCTGTATCTTCCGCTTCGTTAAACAGGCTGATTTGTTCAGCCGGGGTCTTTTCGCTGGCGCTTCCATACTGTTTTTGGCGACTTAGGCGGAATTGTTCTTCATACCATTTTAGTTTAGCATTAAGTTCCGCAATCTGCTGTTCTAAAGCCTGGATGGTTATGGTCAATTCTTCAATTGTAAGTGCGGAATTGTTTTGTGTACTCATGCCTTAATTATAGCATGTTTTTATGAATTTTTAACCATTTATTTGCTATTTTCTTCGTTTTTCGCTAATTATCTTTATATTATATTATGGTGCGCTCTTTACTTCCTGATGGCCCCGGGTTTCTTTCAGTGATAAGCCATCTAACAGCCAGCGCAGCTGCCGGTAGCTGATGCTTAATATATCGGTGTTTTTTTCTGGCCAGTCAAACTTACCTTTCTCCAGGCGCCGGTAGTAGAGCCAGAAACCGTTATGGTCCCACTGCAGGATCTTTAGTTTGTCCCGGTTGCGGTTGCAAAAGACAAATAAGCAGGGGCTGAAGGGATCCAGGTTAAAGCTTTCTTTGACCAGTACTGCCAGGCTGTCTATGGATTTTCTAAGATCTGTGCTGCCGCAGGCCAGATATACTTCCTGGTTTGTAATTTCATTAATCATGGCTAGGTAAGCACCTCGATGATTTCACGCAGCAGCTTTGGGTCAAATCCCGGGGTTATTTCTATTTTTATTTGCCCAAGGGTAATGGTTATGCCACTTGTTTTGGCCGGGTTTTTAGGTACGGCTATCCATTTTATTTGGGGCTGGTCTTGCTTTTTTTCTGGCCGTAGTTTGCGGCGCCAGTAGAAAAACTGGTTGGTTCTGATATTGTTGTGTTTGCACCAGCTGGCAATGGTTTGGCCACTTTGCTCATGTTCCCTGAGCCGTTGTTCCCAGATTTCAGCTAGGTTTTTGTCCATCCCTGAACACCTCCATTTTTGTGTTCAGGTCTATTTTCTCAACTTTTGTTCTGTATTAATAGGTGTGGATTATTTGACGCTTACAAACCTTCGAGCCGCAATCGCACCGTGAGGCTCTCCGCAAGTTTATAGCCTACCTATGAGGAATTGAAACGGGACTGGCCCGTTTGCTTGCTCCCAAATCAATACATGGTTTATAGCCTACCTATGAGGAATTGAAACCCTGGCAAAGCGTGTTTTAGCCAAGGGGCGTAGGGTTTATAGCCTACCTATGAGGAATTGAAACCGGCCACAAACCTGGTCTGCTTGCCCAGTCCTTTGTCGGTTTATAGCCTACCTATGAGGAATTGAAACTGACAAATAAATAATCTATTTAAGGCCCGCCGGGAGCCGTTTATAGCCTACCTATGAGGAATTGAAACTCCACCTAACACCTATATTAGGATTTACGTCCGGCAGTTTATAGCCTACCTATGAGGAATTGAAACAACATTATACTCACTCCTTGGGGAAAAGTCCCAAAGCGTTTATAGCCTACCTATGAGGAATTGAAACTTTCATTTTTTACCTTGCTTGGCTTGTCACATTGCACGTTTATAGCCTACCTATGAGGAATTGAAACAGGAGAACTAACTGCCCTTTGCCTTGTTCGTATTTGGGTTTATAGCCTACCTATGAGGAATTGAAACCCAATCTTCGTATGAAAATGATGTTTAAATTGGGTTTGTTTATAGCCTACCTATGAGGAATTGAAACAGCTCAAACCGGGTGAGTCAGTTAAATCTCCTGGGAGTTTATAGCCTACCTATGAGGAATTGAAACTTTGTCATTGGCATGTTCCTCCTCACGCTCACAAGTTTATAGCCTACCTATGAGGAATTGAAACGCGTAGACCAAGGGCTTTGGCAGTGCTATAAGTGCGGTTTATAGCCTACCTATGAGGAATTGAAACTTTCCCGTTGTATGGCCCGATGACTCAGCCGCCTGGTTTATAGCCTACCTATGAGGAATTGAAACTGCAATTTTTTCTTTGTATTCTTTTTCGATTTCAACGTTTATAGCCTACCTATGAGGAATTGAAACTATTATAAATATAATAATACCGAGAATACAACGGGTTTATAGCCTACCTATGAGGAATTGAAACTCAAAAGTAGGAGCAGGATATTTACATCAATTGCAGGATGTTTATAGCCTACCTATGAGGAATTGAAACGTCGGTGGGCGATATATAAAAGGCTCAACAGAGGTATTAGTTTATAGCCTACCTATGAGGAATTGAAACGAATATGTCGTTCATCTTACTCATCTCCTCCCTCGTAGTTTATAGCCTACCTATGAGGAATTGAAACACTTTGAAATACAGGACATAATAGACATTTGCCACTGTTTATAGCCTACCTATGAGGAATTGAAACGCATACTGCTGACTGGTTTTTTAGTGCTTTATGCAGGTTTATAGCCTACCTATGAGGAATTGAAACTCACCTGCCCAAGGATAGCCAACATTATTTAACCATTCATGTTTATAGCCTACCTATGAGGAATTGAAACTGATAAAAGCAAAATTTTATTTAATCATCATATCCGGTTTATAGCCTACCTATGAGGAATTGAAACTCACTTCTTTGTGTGGAAACCCATTTTTCAATACGTTTATAGCCTACCTATGAGGAATTGAAACTCATTGAACCCAATTAGGTATAATGTTGCCTAATAAAAGGTTTATAGCCTACCTATGAGGAATTGAAACGTGTTCGCCCTCCATTCCCTTAAGGAAGGAGGTGAGTTTATAGCCTACCTATGAGGAATTGAAACTATGTCATTTTCTAACAAACCCCAGCTGAGATAAGTTTATAGCCTACCTATGAGGAATTGAAACGGCTGCACCACAACGCCGGAACACACCTTCATAAAGTACAGTTTATGTAAGCGTCAAAAAGAACACACCTATCCCTTAAGCCTTTAATCCAGTATTATTATCCTTAGATGACATCCTAACATTTTCAGGCAATGTTTCTGACCAGGGCAGCAGGCTGTCTACTATTTCCGGATCTGTAAGGTCAAGGTTTGGCATTTTTTCAAACAGGTGTATCAGATAGTTATAAGGTTTCAGTTTGTTCTCTTTGGCGGTCTCAACTATGCTGTAGATTATCGCACTGCTTTTGGCTCCCCTAGGGGTATTGGAAAACAGAAAATTTTTTCGACCAATCACAAAGGGTTTTATCGAGCGCTCCGCCCGGTTGTTGTCTATTTCTAATCTACCGTCTAATAAATAATGATTGAGTTCTTCCCATTGGTTAAGGCAATAGTTTATCGCCTGCCCAAATGCGCTTTTGGGCAGCGTTTGTTGTCTTTGTTTTTTAAGCCATATGTAGAATTCTTCCAATATTGGCTTGGATATTTCCAGCCGTTTTTGATATCGTTCTTCGGCAGTGGCTTCTTTTAACTGCCTTTCTACGGCAAAGAGCCGGTTACAGTATTCAAGCCCCACTTTGGCGGCTACTGGTTTGTCTTTCTGCTCTGGCGGCAGGGCTTTTAATGCTTCGGTGAATTTCCTTCTGGCATGGGCCCAGCAGCCGACTATGGTGACTCCGTTTAATTTGCCGTATCCGCTGTAGCCGTCTGTCTGCAGATACCCTTTAAATCCCTGGAGAAATTTGTCTGCATGTTTGCTGGCCCTGGTGGTTTGATAATCATAAAGGACTATGGGCGGTTCTTCTTTTCCTGTCCGGTAGAGCCACATGTATGATTTGCTTTCTGCTGTTCGCCCCGGTTCTTTTAGTACCTGCAGGGTTGTTTCATCAGCGTGCAGGATTTCTCTGGTTAAGAGTTTTTCATGCAGGCGGTCATATATGATTTTGCCAGGGATTAGCAGCAGCCAAGATCCAGTTGGCCATGGTTTGCCTGGATAATTCTATTCCCAGACGGGATAGCTGTTGTTCCTGGCGGTAGAGCGGCAGGCTGTTGGTATATTTCTGATCCATTATGTAGGCCAGTATGGATGGAGAGGCTAAGGTTCCCGGCAGCAGGGGTTTTGGCATTTCAGCTTTTATGATCGGGGTTTTGATGTTTTCTTTTTCACACTGCCGGCAGGCATAGATGTACTGGACATGTTTTACTACTGATACCTGGGCAGGGATAACTTTAAGCTCATGCCTGACCTGAGTGCTCATTTCATGCAGTTTGCCACCACAGCAAGGACAGACTTTTTCTTCTTCGCTAATCCTGTATTCGATGATTTCTTCCGGCAGTTCGGAGAGCTGTTCTGCTTTTTGTCCAGGCTGTTTTTTCTTCCGCTTGTAGGTGATGGTTTCTATGGTTTCTTCTTTGGCTTGGGGACTCGCTGTATCTTCCGCTTCGTTAAACAGGCTGATTTGTTGAGCCGGGGTCTTTTGCGCGGGCGCTTCCATACTGTTTTTGGCGACTTAGGCGGAATTGTTCTTCATACCATTTTAGTTTAGCATTAAGTTCCGCAATCTGCTGTTCTAAAGCCTGGATGGTTATGGTCAATTCTTCAATTGTAAGTGCGGAATTGTTTTGTGTACTCATGCCTTAATTATAGCATGTTTTTATGAATTTTTAACCATTTATTTGCTATTTTCTTCGTTTTTCGCTAATTATCTTTATATTATATTATGGTGCGCTCTTTTACTTCCTGATGGCCCCGGGTTTCTTTCAGTGATAAGCCATCTAACAGCCAGCGCAGCTGCCGGTAGCTGATGCTTAATATATCGGTGTTTTTTTCTGGCCAGTCAAACTTACCTTTCTCCAGGCGCCGGTAGTAGAGCCAGAAACCGTTATGGTCCCACTGCAGGATCTTTAGTTTGTCCCGGTTGCGGTTGCAAAAGACAAATAAGCAGGGGCTGAAGGGATCCAGGTTAAAGCTTTCTTTGACCAGTACTGCCAGGCTGTCTATGGATTTTCTAAGATCTGTGCTGCCGCAGGCCAGATATACTTCCTGGTTTGTAATTTCATTAATCATGGCTAGGTAAGCACCTCGATGATTTCACGCAGCAGCTTTGGGTCAAATCCCGGGGTTATTTCTATTTTTATTTGCCCAAGGGTAATGGTTATGCCACTTGTTTTGGCCGGGTTTTTAGGTACGGCTATCCATTTTATTTGGGGCTGGTCTTGCTTTTTTTTCTGGCCGTAGTTTGCGGCGCCAGTAGAAAAACTGGTTGGTTCTGATATTGTTGTGTTTGCACCAGCTGGCAATGGTTTGGCCACTTTGCTCATGTTCCCTGAGCCGTTGTTCCCAGATTTCAGCTAGGTTTTTGTCCATCCCTGAACACCTCCATTTTTGTGTTCAGGTCTATTTTCTCAACTTTTGTTCTGTATTAATAGGTGTGGATTATTTGACGCTTACTTATCTTCATCCTGCATCAGGCTACAGTGTAAGGGTGGTTTAAAAAGAGTAATAGGTAGCTTATGGTTCTTGATAAGAAGGTTTATGCCAAAATGCGGTTAGGGGCATCCTAGCTGCATTTTTTTGGCAAAAATCTTAACTAAAATACTGTGACTATGTGAAAAAATTTTGCCCATTTGTCTAATTTATTTCGCAAAAACCGATAAATTCAAGCTAATTTTAATCCATTTTATTTTGCAAAATGTCATCCCTTTTAATTTGCAAATTCACAGCACAGAGGACAGCAAATTTTCGGGCATGACCGTCAAGGACATAGACTACACCGAAAAGGCCAAGGCGGGCGTGGCCATCCTGGAAGCCTGCAAGCTGATGACCTCGCCGGAACCGCAGGAGCTGGGCAGCTACATGGGATTTTCCATGCTGTTTTCCTTTGACGGCTTCAATAAGCAGTATCAGATCACCCTGAGGGGCGCTCTGAGCCATACAGTCACACTAGGCACGGACATCCATGGTAACATCACAAGGCTTAATAACGCTCTTGCCGAAATACCGAAGAAGCTGGAATACTGCCGGGAACAATTGAAAACGCTTCACCAGCAGATGGAAACAGCAAGGGAATAGATTGACATCCCCTTTGAAAAGGAGCAGGAGCTTCAAACCAAATCTGCGCGGCTGGCAAAGCTGAACATTTTGCTCAACATGGATAAGCATGAAAACGAGGTGCCGGACAGCGCTACTCTCCGTGGAACGTTTGGCAAACGGTTTATGGGGGATGTGAACGGAAGCGACAAGCATTTCTCCTTCTCTATCCCGGCCAGGAGCGAATGCAGCAAACTGCACCTGTTTGAAAGCGCCATTGATTTATTATCCTATGGCACGTTGGAGCTGCTTTCCGGCAGGGACTGGCGGCAGGAAAACTACCTGTCCCTTGCAGGAATCTATATGCCGAAAAAGATAATCGAGGAAAGTACTCCACCCGCCGCACTCATGCAATACTGAAGGACTTCCCGCAAATCAAGGAAATTGCTTTACACTTGGACAACGACACGGTCGGACGGCTGGCGGCAAAGGCCATTCAAACCATCCTCCCGCCCTCCTACGCCGTGTCCGATGAGCCACCCGAACGCGGAAAGGATTATAACGACTATCTGAAAATCACCTTAAAGATACGGCAGCCGCGAAAACGCGAATAAGCTGCAAGTTTTATTTGCTGCTAGCACTTTAAAATTTTCATAAATACCTTTGTAAATAAAGAATAACGTGATATATTTAAAGAAATAATATAATTATTTAAAATTTGGCTGAAAATCTTTAAAAGTAAAGAAAATATCGCTGGATTTATAGAGGTGATTAACATGGTCGGATATGCAGAGCTTTCAAAAATGAATACCTTTACTTTGAATGATGTATGCAATCTTGTAGGCAATAAAAAAACGGCCTCTTCTCTTGTGTTAAGACTTTCTAAAAAGGGGCTTGTAAAAAAAATCAGAAACAATCTTTATACTTGCATTAACGTAGCTGACGGACAGGTGATAGCTTCTAAGTATCATATTGCCTGTGCAATAAATGAAACTGCTTATATATCGCATCATTCTGCTTTCGAATATATGGGAATATCCAATCAGGTATTTTACGAAATATATGTATCATCTTCTAAAAGGTTTACTGATTTTGAATTTGAAGGCATAACTTATAGATATGTTCCTTCACAATTTGATTTGGGAGTAGTTTCTCCAAAAAACACAAAGGGGATTCGGATTACTTCGTTAGAGCGTACTATAGTGGATAGTATAAAGGATTTTGAAAAAATAGGAGGACTGGAAGAACTCCTAAATTGCATCACTTCCATCCCTTATTTAGATGAGAATCAATTAATCAAATATTTGTCTGCTTATGATATGCAGTTTTTATATCAGAAAACAGGATTTATACTGGAGCATTATAAAGATCAGCTGCATCTTTCCGGTGAATTTATAGATTACTGTAAAAGTAAAATCGGAAAAAGCACCAGATATTTAACGAAAGAAAGCACTAAGTACGATAGTCAATGGAAATTGGTTGTCCCCGATGGCATTTTTCAAATGGTAGAGCAGGGAGGAATGCCCCTTGTATAACTATGACAAAAACTATATTTCTCAAAGTGCGTCCAAATTTGGATTTATCCGGGATACATTGGAAAAGGTATATCGATTGGCGGATATTTTAGAATATATAAACAGTGTTCCAATATTGAAGGGTAAATTAGCTTTAAAAGGCGGAACTGCAATAAATTTAATAATATTCAATCTTCCAAGATTATCTGTGGATATTGACCTTGATTATTTAGGCAATGACAGTAAAGAAGAAATGCTGCAAAACAGAATGATGATAAACACAGCTCTTGCAAAATTTATGGCGCTTAACGGTTACAAGCTCAGTCCCAAAACTAAAACACCTCACAGTCTTGATTCTTGGATTTATGAGTATGTTAATTGCGGTGGCAACAAAGATACCATTAAGATAGAAATTAACTATTCTTTAAGAGCGCATGTTTTCCCGGTACAAGAAATGAAAATCATTACAGAACACTTTGAAAGTGAATATAATTTGAATTGCCTTAATGCTCTTGAGATTTTCGGCAGCAAGATTAATGCACTTATAAGCAGAGCTGCGGCACGAGATTTATATGATGTTTACAATATGATTAAGTTTAGGCTGTTTGATGAAAGTGAAGAACAGCTTCTCAGAAAATGTGTGGTGTTCTACGCTGCAATATCTGCCAGGGAAATAAATAAAAGCTTTGATACAGGGGCTATTGATGGCATTACAAAATATAAAATCAGGACTGATTTGCTTCCGGTGTTAACCAAACATGATTCATTTGACGTGGATTCAGCTAAAAAAGCCACAAAGGAGTATATATCAGAATTAATGGTATTAACATCTCAGGAACAGGAATTCTTGGAGCGGTTTGAAGCAAAAGAGTATAAGCCGGAGCTGCTGTTCGATGATGCTGATATTATTTGTCGCATCAAATCACATCCAATGGCATTGTGGAAGATCAGACAGTGAGATGGAAATTGGGTATAGTATAGGAGAAGAATTACGAAATTATAGCAAGCTTTTAGGAGGTACTTATGATTTACTCAGTTCATTTTTATTATCACAAAATCAATAGTAAAAAAGCTCGAAATAAGTTTGAAGGTATTCTATTTGCAAAAAGTCAAGAATATGCAGAAGAATTAGTCAGAAAAATGAAAAATGATTTCTAATTATCCTATTGAAGTAGAAGAACCTTTTAGTATTATTATTGGGAGTTTATCAGAAAAAACATTACAAGAAATATAAACTGAGCGTCCGGAATTAAAAAGAATATTGCCGGAACTGTAGCAAATGCTATCGCTACAGTCACAGGTTGTTTATAGCCTACCTATGAGGAATTTAAACAAGGAAAAGCATCTCTTAAGCCCCCTGACTAGGTTGTACATCGTTTCTTAAGAAATGATAAACTTAGTGTAGGGGGAATTTTTTATGAACAGGAACCTCTCCTGACATTCTTTTAGAATTTGTTCTTAAAATTCATGACTGTGCTTATTTTTTATCACTCTTATTAACCCCTACTTAAATACTAACATATACGTGCATTTTCTCCAAAAGTTCAAGGGGGCTAAATAGTTCCAAGCCTTTTGTGTGATAGGCTGCCAGATAATGTTCAAGAGTGCGTAAGCCCAGTCGAAAGGGCTTCCCATCCGAGTCATTGTATTCCTTGGTAGCGATTTCGGCTAACAGCCCTGTTACCGTTTTCCCGGAAACCAGGCCGGGACGAGAGCTAAGAATATAAACCAATTCATTCCAGGAAATGTCATCATTAACTCTAAGACAGACTGCTTTTTCAACAAATTCACTTAGCATGCTACGAAAAGGCCACAGAAAACTCAGTAATAAAGTCTTTATAACTGCCCGCTCACCTACTATGACGGAAAGTAAGCGGTTTTTTCTTACCCATCATGGCGGGTTGATGGATGGATCATCCAAGTCAGCTGATAACCGCCAGGTGTTTGAAGTCCCGTGCAGTACCTGGGACCGGAGGTATACGCACACTGGAGCGGTATCTATCGCTTTACCGCCAGGGTGGCTATCCCCTTAAACCTGGTCCGTTCCCACGAGCGCCGGGTGAAACCCAAAGAGCAGGAAAAGGTGTCACCGGATACAAAAGGAATTTCCTTCTTCCAGGCAGCTGAGCACAAACGTAAAGAATCTCTGACCAGAGAGTCTATGACCTATGCCCCCAAGGGAGATACTACCTATGAGGTTTGCGGTGTTTTTTTAATGACCGGGTGGTATTAAACAGTTGCCCGGCCAAATAAAGTAAGATGAAAATGCGGCAGTCAATGTGAGCTAAACACTGTCAAATTTTGTGAGCCGCTACTCTTGAGGTTGTTGGCTACTATGAAAATAGCATAGTAGCTTTTTGCTTTTCTAGATACTTGTAGGGTAAGCGAAATCAGCATTTCGAATTTTTCCACGGCTTAAGAGCTGACTTAAGGGCACGGTGGCAGGCCGATGCTGATGACTGGCATTTTTTCTTCCACCGCGCCATATGGTAGAAGCAAGGGGGGATTACCGTGAACTCGCAGGAGGAACTCGCTCTTTTACAGGAAATAAAAAAAATCGCTGTCAAGGCCAGGGAGTTTGGGCTTGACTTTTATGATACATACTTTGAAATTTGCCCCGCCGATATTTTGCATACGGTGGCTGCTTACGGGATGCCGGTGCGTTTCGGGCATTGGAGTTTCGGCAAAAGTTTTTTCAAAATCAAGAGCAAGTACGACTATAACCTGAACAGGATTTATGAGTTGGTGATTAACGCCAACCCTTGCTATGCTTTTTTGCTGGACAGCAATTCACCGGTGCAGAACAAGGCTGTAATTGCCCATGTTTTTGCCCACAGCGATTTTTTTAAGAACAACTATTATTTCAGCCATACTTCCAGGCAGATGCTGGACTCCATGGCTGTTCACGCCGAGCGGATTACTGGCTTTGCTGACCGGTATGGGGCCAGGGAGGTAGAGATAGTCCTGGATGCGGTGTTATCCATTCAGGAACACATCAACCCTCATGTTTTTTGCCAAACAAAGGAAGGCGCTCATGATTGCGATCAGAAGGATTTGCTGCTCTGTATTGCGAAATACGGGCATTACCTGGAAGAGTGGCAGCGGGAATTAATCATGCTGGTTAGGGAAGAAATGCTTTACTTTTGGCCCCAACTGCAGACTAAGATTTTAAACGAAGGTTGGGCTACTTACTGGCATACCCGGATCATGCATACATTGCCGCTGGACTCTGCGGAAGCCGTAGAGTTTGCCAAACTCAATGCAAATATTACCATGCGCAGCGGGCCAAATTTGAACCCTTATTTAATTGGTTTCAAGCTCTTGGAACATATTGCCGCTAATTTCGGGGAGCAGCAACTGTTCAATGTAAGGGAGGCTGAAAATGACCTGTCCTTGGTGCGCAATTATTTAACCCCGGAGTTGTTAACGGAACTTGACCTCTATGTCTATCAAAGCATTGGACACGAATGGGTTGTTGTATCCACTGACCCGGAGGAAGTGAAAAAAGAGTTATTAAAAATGCTTGTTAACTGCGGTTTCCCCACAATACTCGTAGCCGATCTTGATTATCAATCCAAAGGGGAATTGTATCTGCGGCACCGGTACGAGGATGCGGAACTGGACATACCTTTTTTGGAAAAAACCTTGCCGCGGATTTATTTATTATGGGGACGCGGGGTCCATTTGGAAACGGTGGTGGATAACAGGCCGGTGGTTTTCAGTTACGACGGACAGAAAAACAGCCGCCACTTCTTATAGACAAAAAAATTCTGGGCAGTAACCTTCATTACGGCAGCAGGAATAGGGAG
Organism: Zhaonella formicivorans; assembly: GCF_004353525.1. Classification (NCBI taxonomy): domain Bacteria; kingdom Bacillati; phylum Bacillota; class Clostridia; order Neomoorellales; family Zhaonellaceae; genus Zhaonella; species Zhaonella formicivorans. The sequence continues at coordinate 1,648,687 of NZ_CP085524.1, read as the reverse complement.
GAAAACGTGGAATTTATATACCTTATATAGTTTCACTCGAGGGCTAAGCGCCGCTAATATTCCCGCCTCTTTCGGCAGGCGTTAGCTTCCGGAGTGGCTTAACTGGCTGCAGAAGGGGTAAAAACATCCTGTAGCAAGTTTTGTTTTAAAGTATGGTAGGGTAAGGAGGAAGTAAAAAATTGTACTGGAATGCCAAATATGAATGTATGCCAAGGGAAGAGCTGCAGGAATTACAGCTGGAACGTTTGCAGCAAACTGTAGAAAGGGCCTATCATAATGTACCCCATTACCGCAAAGCCATGCAGGAGGTGGGTGCGGAGCCCGGGGATATCAAATCGTTGCAGGACCTACAAAAATTGCCTTTTACTTATAAAACCGATCTCAGGGACAATTACCCTTACGGGATGTTTGCGGTGCCTTTGAGTGAAGTTGTCCGTATCCACTCCTCTTCCGGAACCACAGGGAAACCAACGGTTGTGGGTTATACCAGAAATGATTTAAACGTTTGGTCGGAGCTGATGGCCCGCTCTTTAACCTGCGGGGGTGCAACTAAAAACGATGTGATCCACAATGCTTACGGGTATGGCCTGTTTACCGGGGGTTTAGGCATCCATTACGGTGCTGAAAAAATAGGTGCTTCGGTAATACCCATTTCCGGCGGAAATACCAAGCGCCAGGTGATGATTATGAAGGACTATGGCAGCACGGTTTTGACTTGCACTCCTTCTTACGCTTTAAATATTGCGGAAGTGATGGAGGAGATGGGTATTACGCCCGAAGATCTGAAGTTAAAAGTAGGTATCTTTGGCGCTGAGCCATGGTCGGACAACATGCGTAAAGAGATTGAGCATAAACTGGGTATATTGGCGCTGGACATCTACGGTCTAAGTGAAATTATCGGGCCGGGTGTAGCCATAGAATGTCCGGCAAAACAGGGGCTGCATATTTTTGAAGATCACTTCATCCCGGAAATTATCAACCCTGATACCGGCGAGGTCCTGCCTTACGGCAGCGTGGGAGAGTTGGTGTTCACATCACTAACCAAAGAAGCTCTGCCCATGATCCGTTACCGCACCAGGGATATTAGTTCTTTAAGCCTGGAAGAGTGCAGCTGCGGCAGGACCCATGTGCGGATGAAACGGGTCAGCGGGCGGACTGATGACATGCTGATTATCCGGGGTGTCAACGTGTTCCCGTCCCAAATCGAAAGCGTCCTCCTGGAAATTGGCCAGACTGAGCCTCATTACCAGATTATTGTGGACAGGGTAGGTACTTTAGACACTATAGAAGTTTTGGTAGAAGTTTCTGCTTCCTTCTTTTCCGATGAGGTGCGCAGGCTGGAAGAGCTGGAGAAAAAGATCAGGGGCGAAATTGAAACTACTTTAGGTTTGACTGTGAAAGTGCGGCTGGTCGAACCGAAAACCATTGAGCGCAGTGAAGGTAAGGCTAAAAGGGTAATAGACCGGAGAAAAATATAGGAAATCCAGTAAAAAAAGGAGGATTCCGATGAAAGTCAAGCAAATCTCAGTTTTCCTGGAAAATAAGTCCGGAAGGCTGGCAGCAGTTACTGCCGTTTTAGCCAAACATGGTATTAATATCAGGGCCTTATCTATTGCCGACACTTCGGATTTCGGCATTTTGCGGCTAATAGTGGACCAGCCGGATAAAGCCTTTGAAGTATTGAAGCAGGAAGACTTTACTGTAAGCGTGACTGATGTAATCGGTGTAGAGATGCCAGACCAGCCCGGCGGCTTGGCACAAGTACTGGCTGAGCTGGAAAAAGCAGAAATCAATATCGAATACTTGTATGCATTCCTGGGGAAAGCTCCTGGCGGCGCCTTGGTGGTGTTTAAGGTGGAGAATATTGATACCGCAATTGAAAAATTGCTTGCCAGCGGCGTAAAGTTGTTGCCGGGAGAAACGCTGTACAAGATGTAAGATATTTGCCGGTCTCGAGGATGTGGATTATTGTAAGCTGAATTTGCTGTAAGATTAAGGAGTGTTGGAAATGGCAGACAGGAAGTTGCCGGTGGCACGGAAAGCTTTGGAAACCATTAAACCTTACGTGCCGGGAAAACCAATTGAAGAAGTTGAAAGAGAATTAGGGATTAAAAACGCAGTTAAAATGGCCTCCAATGAAAACCCCTTAGGCCCTTCGCCCAGAGCGGTCGTGGCCATGCAGGAACTGGTGCATAAAGTCCACCTCTACCCTGACGGGTCCTGCCATTATTTGCGGGGAAAATTAGCTGACGCCGTGGGGGTCGGACCTGACCAGATTATTGTAGGCAACGGCTCAGATGAAATTATCAAATTGTTGGCTGAAACCTACATTAACCCGGGAAACAGCGCGGTCATGGCCAACCCCAGTTTTTCTGAATATGATTTTGCCGTTAATCTCATGGGAGGGGAATGCAGGCAGATCGCATGTGTCGATTTTAAACATGATCTGGAGAGCATGGCAAAAGCTATCACTCCCGATACAAAACTGGTGTTTATCTGCAACCCCAACAACCCCACGGGCACCATTGTTACCAAAACAGAAGTTGGTGCTTTTATGTCCCGGGTCCCGGAGGACGTGGTGGTAGTATTTGACGAGGCTTATTATGAATATGTAAGCCATCCCGAATACTGCTCCGGACTGGAATATGTTAAGAAAGGCTTTAAAAATGTCATTGTTTTGCGCACTTTTTCAAAGATATACGGCTTATCGGGGCTGAGGGTCGGATACGGTATCGCCCATCCTGAGCTTATTTCATGGATTAGCAGGACGAGAGAGCCATTTAACGTTAATTCCATGGCTCAGGTAGCAGCCAGAGCGGCCATAGATGATGAAGAACATGTGGCTCTAAGCAGGGAAGAAAACCAAAAGGGCAAGGAACTGCTATACGGGAAGTTTGAGGAAATGGATCTACCCTACTGGCCCACGGAAACTAATTTTATCTGGGTCAATATTAAAACTGACTGCAGGCCGGTGTTCCAGGCCATGTTGAGGGAAGGGGTCATAATCCGGACAGGTGACATTTTCGGGTTCCCTGAATTTATCAGGGTGACTATCGGTACGGAAGAACAAAACCAGAGATTCATCCGGGCGCTGACCAAAGTACTGGGGAAATAATTTTCGCTGGATTTATCTCAAAAAATAGTAATAATTGCCTCCTTTGCCTTATATCTATTAGTAGTAACAAATTAAGGTGGAGGAGGTAAGTTGATGCTTAGCCAAAAGTTGAAGAAGAGTATATGCTTGCTGGTATTTGTGGTCGTTATAGTGTTAATCACCGCCGGATGCAGTGCAGTTGATACCCTGTCTTCCTTAAAAGCCCGTTTTGCAGGCAGTGAAGAGCCGGTAGCAGTTACTCCTGAGGAAGAGTTGGAAGGTTCCGAAGTTGATGCTGAACTCACCGGGGAAACCAAGGAAATTGTATTGTATTTCAGCGATGCCGAAGGAAAAGCCCTGGTGGCTGAAGAGCGCACCATTCCTAAAGTGGAAGGCATAGCCAGGGAAACGATTAAAGAATTAATTAAGGGCCCCCATCCCGAAAGCGGCTTAAAAGCTACATTGCCGGAAGGCACAGCCTTGAAGGATATTAATATCCGCCCCGACGGGCTGGCCATCGTGGATTTTAGCAAAGAATTGGTCTCCAATTTTGACGGCGACAGCAATTCGGAAACGTTGGCAGTCTACTCTATCGTCAACACCCTAACCCAGTTTGATACTGTCAAAGAGGTACAGATCCTGGTTGATGGAGAGCAGGTGGAGACAATTAACGGGCATGTAAATGTTTTTGCCCCCATTGCCCGAGACGATGCTATTATAAAGTAGAGCATCATGGCGCTTTAACGCAGTTTTAGCCATAAGTCACCAGCACGGCTAAAAGCCACGTCCTCAGTCTTTTAAGTCCCCGGTTTTTAGCAATACTCACTGGGGAGTGAGGACTGATGACTTATTGCTAACGAACGACTACATGTAAAAAGCCCGGCATTGTTAGTCGGGCTTTTTACATGTATTAGTAGGTGCCATCTTCCAGTCTTGGCAGGAAATTCGACATTTAAGTCGAATTAAATAATCTGGATAGGTGCGACAGCTTGGGAAATGCATGAGGAAGGTGGTTTAACTGAATATTTGCCAAAAGATTAGTTTTAAGTTAGCGATTTGGCTTTTGCTGCTCAGCATACTTGCTTTGGCTGTGCCTTTTCAGGCACAGGCTGCTGCGGTAAAGTATGTGGCGGTAACTGTCGATGGCAAAAGGGTAAATTTCGACGTCAAGCCTTTTATCGATGGCCAAAACCGGACTATAGTCCCCATTCGGTTTATTGGGGAGGAGATGGGGTATGGTTTTGGTTGGGATGAAAACGCTAAGGAAGTTATTGTAAACGGCAATGGCGTTTTTATTAAACTATGGATTGGTAAAAAAGAGGCACTTGTAAATGGGCAAAAAGTCGTGCTGGATACGACCGCTGTGCTGCAAAACGGTCGGGCAATGGTGCCGCTGCGCTTTATTTTGGAAAATATGGGTGCCAGCGTGCAATACGACAGCAAAGCTAATGTTGTCAACGTGGTAAAAAAGCAGCCGGAAACGGTTTCTGAACCAATCTCCGATGTGACGGAGATAGTTCAAATCAACTCTCCGCTAGTTAACCTGCGCAGCGGACCGGGAACTCAGTATGAAACGCTGAAACAGGCTAAGCAGGGAGATAAGTTTCTGGTTACAAGCATTCAGGGTGACTGGTACGAAGTTGCCATTGAAGGAGGCAAAAAGGCTTGGGTAATTAAAAAAGCGGTAGAACCAGTCGATCTATCAAAAGCTGGGAAGGACGACTCTGAAAATAGTGCTGATAAGCAATTACACGGTAAAGTGGCAGTTATTTCCGCTTCTATTGTCAATGTCCGCAGCGGGCCCGGAACTAGCTACTCTGTAGTTTCCAAAGTTACCAAAGGAGACTCCTTTGATGTGCTGGCCCAAAACGGTGACTGGTACCAAGTTGCACTGTCAGACAATACTACCGGTTGGGTTGCAGGTTCGCTGGTTACACTGCGTTTCACAGGTAACTTGGCTGACAGGAGTCCGGAACCGGGGGAGGGGAGACCGGACCCGGCGGTTCCAGAAACCCCTGGACCGAAGGAACTTGTTAATATCTCAGAGATTAAGGTGGATACCAGCGGTGAAGAAATTACTTTCACAGTAAAGGGCGATAAAAAATTAAGTTATTCCACCTTTAATTTGGACAACCCCAGGAGGATGGTTTTTGATTTCTTTGACAGCATCCTGAACAGCAATGAAAGTGGTTCAGAAACCATCACGGTGGAGAAAGGTTTAGTAAAAGCCATCAGGGCGGCACAGTACACATCCAATCAGGTCCGGGTGGTACTTGATCTCTCAGGTCCGGCGGGAGTGAGCCTGCTTTCTTCGGAGGACAATGATTCCAAACTCACCTTTAAGATAGGTAAACCCAGTCTAGTAGGCAAAACCATAGTTGTAGACCCTGGTCACGCCAGTATTCAACCTGGCGGCTGGTCCGATCCTGGAGCGGTAGGGCCCACAAAGCTCTATGAAAAAGATGTGGTGTTGGATATAGCTCTCAAGGTAGCTGAAAAACTCAAGGCCAAGGGAGCCAAGGTAATTTTGACCAGGACAGGCGATACCACCTTGACTTTAGCCGGGAGGGCCGAGGTTGCTAACAGCAACAATGCGGACCTTTTTGTGAGCATTCACACTAACGCTAACCCCAACAGGGCTATTGGCGGCACTGCAACATATTACTATAGCGGTATTGACGGTCAAGGGGAGGTACGTAAAAAACTGGCTTTAGCTGTACAGAAGGAACTGGTTAATGCTTTGGGTCGCAGGGATATTGGTATTCTGGAAGAGCGGTTTGCAGTTTTACGCTATACAAAAGTGCCCTCTATTCTGGTGGAGACTGCTTTTATCTCGAACTATGAAGAGGAAAAACTCCTGGCCGATCCGGAGTTTCGGACTAAAGCTGCCGACGGCATAGCTAACGGTATAGAACGTTATTTTCTGGATTAGGATTTTTCAAGCCAGGTATCTATTTTTTTACGGTTACATAACATATAATAGATTCAGGAACTAAGAGTGGTGAAATGTCACCACTCTTTGGTTCGTTTTAGGAAATTGTTACTTGTGCTTAATTTTCCATGAGCGCTCATATTAATATTTCACCAGCAAATGTGGCATGCGAGGCAGGAGTGATTATTTTATGGTGGTTGTTGGTCTTTTTGATTCCGGAGTTGGAGGGCTAACGGTAGCCAGGCAGGTTTTTCAGCAGCTGCCGGCGGCGCATATTATTTACTATGGTGATACAGCCAGGGTTCCCTACGGCGGCAAACCGGTGGAAGAGCTTGTGTACCTGGCTGATGTCATAACCGGTTTTTTAATTGAACAAGGTGCAGAGGTAGTAATAGATGCCTGCAACAGCACTTCGGCAGTTGCTTTGGAATATTTACAAACAAAGTATGATGTCCACGTTATCGGGGTGATTGAGCCCGGTGTGCAAGCGGCTTTAAATGCAACCAAAAATGGAAAAATAGGTCTGATTGCCACTGAGGCGACAGTAAAGAGCGGTGTGCATAGGCGAAAACTAATGGAATTTGCTCCGAAGACAACACTTTTTGCCCAGGCCTGCCCGCTCTTCGTTCCCCTGATTGAAGCAGGCGAAATAGACAGCCCCAGGGTTAAAGCTATAGCCGAAGAATATTTGCAGCCACTGCAGGAGGCGGGTATAGACACGTTAATTTTGGGCTGTACCCACTATCCATTTTTGGCACCGGTGCTGGCGGAGATTCTGGGCGGAGAAGTTCAGCTTGTTGATCCTGCGGTAGAGACGGTTCACCGGCTGCTGGATGTTGTTCCAACTCCTAGTGGTGATGGCAGCAATGCGGAGGGAAAACATCTGTATTATGTAAGCGGCGACCCGGGTCAGTTTGCAAAAGTTGGCAGCATGCTTTTGCCCGGTTATACTATAGACAAGGTGGAAAAACTAGTGGTCGGGTAATTAGCGAACTTTTAAGCATCGCATTCTGACCAGTCCTTAGTCCTTGGTCGTTAGTTGTTAGTCGTTAGTTGCATGTCATCTTTATCAGCTTTCATGTTTTATTACTAACGACTAAGTACTAACGACTTACCAGAAGGTTATTCCGAACAACTAAGATGACAGTGGGTGATAAACCAAGTTTGAAAAACGGGAAGCTGCTGCTGAATTTTCGGGCATAATTAAATTGGCTAGTTTAGAGAGTAGTTATATAATAGAATAAAACGGTATGGTCTGCTTGTTGTTATAACCAACAACTAACAACCGACAACCAACAACTTTTTAATTTTTATTGGAGGACAAAAATGGAGAGAATAGATGGCAGGGCTCTTGATGCTTTAAGGCCGGTTCAAATTACCCGCAATTATTTACAGTATGCTGAGGGCTCTTGTTTAATCACTGTAGGCAATACAAAAGTGATTTGTTCAGCTTCTGTGGAAGAAAAAGTTCCGCTTTTTTTAAAGGGTGAAAACCAGGGCTGGGTCACCGCCGAATATGCCATGCTTCCCAGGGCTACCCAGATCCGAACCGCAAGAGAAATAAGCAAAGGGAAGGTAAGCGGACGCAGCCAGGAAATACAACGCCTGATTGGCAGGGCGCTCCGTTCCGTAGTGGACCTAAAAGCATTGGGAGAAAGAACAATTTGGATCGATTGTGATGTAATTCAGGCCGACGGCGGTACCCGTACGGCGGCTATTACAGGTTCTTTTGTAGCTCTGTTTGATGCATTGCAGGGATTGGTTGAACAACAACTCGTGAATGAGCTTCCCATAACTGATTTTTTAGCGGCAACAAGTGTAGGCAAAGTCAATGGTAAATTGCTGCTGGACCTCTGCTATCTTGAAGATTCGCAGGCAGAAGTGGATATGAATGTGGTGATGACAGCCCAAGGAAAAATAATTGAGATCCAAGGGACGGCAGAAAAGCAGCCATTCAGCAGGGCTGAATTGGAGCAACTGCTCAGCTTAGCTGAAAAGGGTATTAGGGAGTTAATCACGCTGCAGCGTAAAACTTTAACCGGTAATTTGGAGAAGGTGCATCATGCATAAAATTGTAATTGCCACGAGAAACAGGGGGAAATTAGCGGAGTTTAGTAGGCTCCTGGATGACCTGCCTGTTGAAATTTTTTCCCTTGATGAATTTGAGGATATTCCCGAGATCGAGGAAACAGGCGCTACTTTTCAGGAAAATGCCGCTGTGAAAGCCCGTACGGTAGCTGATTTGACCGGACTAATAGCAGTTGCCGATGATTCAGGTCTCGAAGTTGATGCTTTAAACGGCGCTCCAGGAGTATATTCGGCTCGTTTTGCCGGAGAAAAAAGCAGCGATGCCGATAATAACGCTAAACTCTTAAAATTGCTGCAGGGCATACCTCTTCCTAAAAGGACGGCCCGCTTTCGTTCTGTTATTGCTGTTGCTTTACCCGGGGGAGAATGTTATTTTGCTGAAGGAAAATGTGAAGGCTTGATCGGCTTGGAACCCAGTGGAGCAAATGGTTTTGGGTATGATCCCTTATTCTTCCTGCCTTCCCAAAAGCTTACTTTTGCCCAATTATCTGTGGAAGAAAAAAATAAAATCAGCCATCGGGCAAAAGCAGTTCAAGGGGCAAAAAGGATTTTAGAGCAACTGCTTGCCAAGAAAAATAACCGGTAAATTAGCGGTAAATTATCTTTGAATCCTCTTGCAATAGGTATAAGGACATGCTATAATTTATTTCGTTCCGCGGGAAAGGAACAGGAAACAAAACAGAGGAAACGATTTGGTAAAAGTTTCCTTTTGACTTGTGCGCGGATTTGAGTTATACTAGTCATTGTCAGTTTTACGAGCAGTTGTGCGGGTGTAGCTCAATGGCAGAGCCCCAGCCTTCCAAGCTGGTTGTGTGGGTTCGATTCCCATCACCCGCTCCATTTTGTCTCATAAGCATTCCTGCCAGTTAGTCACCGGTTGTCAGTGGCAAGTTTCAGTAATTTAAGTATGAAACTGATGGCTGACAGCCGATAGCTGACCAAAGCTAATACAGCAAAGCAATATGCGCCTGTAGCTCAGATGGACAGAGCAACGGACTTCTAATCCGTGGGTCGCAGGTTCGAATCCTGCCAGGCGTGCCACAAAAGCCAGGTTTACGTGGTGGGTGTAGCTCAGTCGGCTAGAGCACCAGATTGTGGCTCTGGGGGTCGTGGGTTCAAGTCCCATCATCCACCCCAATTTAGTCCTTCGTCCCCAGTCGTTTAGTCCTTAGTATTAAAGTGAGCATTAAAGCAGTGCTCATAACTGACGACCAACAACTAACGACTGACCAAAAATTGAGCTTTTAAGTGCATTGGGGCGTAGCCAAGTGGTAAGGCAGCGGATTTTGGATCCGCCATGCGTTGGTTCGAATCCAGCCGCCCCAGCCAGAAATACAGTTTAATAGTTGTTAGTTGCTCAACCAGCAACTAACAACTAGCAACTTTTATATGAGCCATTAGCTCAGCCGGTAGAGCACCTGACTTTTAATCAGGGTGTCCCGCGTTCGAGTCGCGGATGGCTCACCATTTTTTGCGGGAGTGGCGGAACTGGCAGACGCGCCAGACTTAGGATCTGGTGGGTAACACCGTGGGGGTTCAAGTCCCTTCTCCCGCACCAGCAAGCGTAACAATTGCTGCCAGGTGAAAGCTTGACTCCTGTAAGTGATTGTTGTATAATAACCTTCGCGGGGTTGAAAAACCGCAAGATGCGGAAGTGGCTCAGTGGTAGAGCATCGCCTTGCCAAGGCGAGGGCCGCGGGTTCGAATCCCGTCTTCCGCTCCACTATCATAATAACAATTGCCAGCAACCTCGGTAGGCAGTAGTCCCACCGGGGTATTGTTTTGTTTATAATACTTTTACTATGGCTATAATATTAGCTGTACTGGCAGAAAATGCAGGAAAAAGCGGCTTTATGCCGAAGTACTTGTTATGGCATTTTTTAGCCCTGGTTATAATAGTGGTACGTTTTTCTGATAAATTACATATTAATGAACAATAGGAATAGGGGGAGCATAAATGAAGTCAAACGTGGAAAAGATAGAGAGGAACCGGGTGGTGTTACAAGTAGAGGTAGAAACTGGAGAGCTGGAAAAGGGTATCCACCAAGCGTATAAAAAGCTGGTTAAAAAGGTGAATATACCTGGATTTAGGAAAGGTAAAGCACCACGCAAAATACTGGAAAATTACATAGGCAAGGAATACCTGTTAAGTGAAGCTGCAGATATTATTCTACCCAATGCCTACTATGACGCGGTCCAGGAGAATGCACTTGAACCCATAGATCAGCCTGAAGTGGAAGTTGTTCAGCTGGAAGATGGCCAGCCTTTCATTTTTAAGGCAACTGTGGATGTCAAACCGGAAGTTAAATTAGGCGAATATAAAGGTTTGGAAGTCAAGAAAAAGGCCTACGAAGTAAAAGAAGAAGATGTGCAAAAATTTCTGGAAAACCTGCAGCAAAGGTATGCCAAACTGGTCAACAAAGAAAACGGAAATGCGGAGAAGGGAGATATCGCCCTTATCGATTTTGAAGGTTTTATAGACGGGGAGGCTTTTCCGGGTGGTAAAGGGGAAAATTATTCCCTGGAAATTGGTTCGGGAACTTTTATCCCCGGTTTCGAAGACCAGCTAATCGGTATGGCAGCAGAGGAAGAAAAAGAAATCAATGTAACATTCCCGGAAGATTATCACCAAGAAGATTTGGCAGGCAAGCCGGCAACTTTTAAAGTTAAAATTAAGGGGATCAAAACTAAGGAGCTGTCTCCCATTGATGACGAATTCGCCAAAGATGTCAGCGAGTTTGAGACCCTGGAGGAATTAAAGAATGACACACGGAATAAACTGAAAGAAACAGCAGAAAACAGGAGCCAGGACGAGATACGCACGGAGCTCATCAATAAAGTTGTTGAAAGCTCTGAGGTAGAAATTCCAAATATAATGATCGAGCGGAGAATTGCAAGTTTCGTCAATGATTTTGCCAACAGGGTGCAGCAGCAAGGCTTAAGTTTCGAAAAGTATCTGGAGTTATCCGGGCTAAGCCTGGATCAGCTCAAGGAGAATTATAGAGCCCAGGCAGAAAAAAGTGTGAAGACAGATCTTGTGCTTGAGGCGGTTGCTAAGAAGGAAAACATCGACGTAAGCGAAGAAGAGCTGGATAAAGAAGTAGAACAGATTGCTAAAGTGTACAGGCAAGATCCTAAGGCTTTTAAGGCTTACTTAGCTTCTCAAGGAACCTTGGATTCTCTGAAACAAAGTATAATATTGGATAAGGCAGTTGACCTGCTGGTAGAAGAAGCAAAAATAGAAGTTGTTCCGGCAGATGCCGAGGAAGCTCAGGAAGAAAGAGAGAGTAATTAAAAAATTCTTTAGTGGAGAGCGAGGTTGATAGGTTATGTCAGTTTTAGTGCCAATGGTGGTAGAGCAAACAAACCGGGGAGAAAGGGCTTATGATATTTATTCCCGTTTGTTAAAAGACAGGATAATTTTCATTGGCAGTGCCATTGACGACCATATTGCCAACCTGGTGATAGCCCAACTCCTGTTTTTAGAAAGCGAAGATCCTGACAAAGACATCAGCTTATATATCAACAGCCCTGGCGGCTCAATAACTGCAGGGATGGCAATTTTTGATACCATGCAGTATATCAGGCCGGATGTTTCCACTATCTGCGTCGGTCTGGCTGCCAGCATGGGTGCCTTCTTGCTTGCTGCCGGCGCTAAAGGCAAAAGATATGCTTTGCCTAACAGCGAAATTATGATTCACCAGCCGTTAGGTGGGACCCAAGGCCAGGCAGTGGATATTGAAATTCATGCTAAGAGGATTATTAGGATTAAAAACGACTTGAATAGAATTTTATCGGAAATCACCGGCAAACCACTCAGTCAAATTGAAAAAGATACTGACCGGGATAACTTCATGTCAGCCATGGAGGCAAAAGAGTACGGACTCATTGATGAGGTGATCACCAAGCGAGAAATTAAGAGAAAATAGAAGGGCGGGGTGAAAGGATGTATAAATATACTGATGATAAAGGGCAGCTAAAATGTTCCTTTTGCGGTAAACTGCAGGATCAAGTCAAAAAACTAGTCGCCGGCCCGGGAGTATATATTTGTGATGAGTGTATTGAGCTTTGCAATGAAATAATCGAAGAAGAACTCAGTGAAGACCTCGGCTTGGAAATGGGTGATATTCCTAAGCCTAAAGAAATACGGGAAATCCTTGACCAGTATGTTATCGGCCAGGACCAGGCAAAAAAATCTTTGGCTGTGGCGGTATATAACCACTATAAACGTATCAACCTGGGTATGAAAATTGACGATGTGGAACTGCAAAAGTCAAACATCGTCATGCTTGGCCCCACCGGCAGCGGAAAAACTCTCTTAGCCCAAACTCTGGCCAAGATCTTAAATGTACCGTTTGCCATTGCCGATGCTACTTCACTGACTGAGGCGGGGTATGTAGGTGAGGACGTAGAGAATATACTCTTAAAATTGATTCAAGCCGCCGATTATGACGTAGAGAAGGCGGAAAAAGGCATAGTCTATATCGATGAGATAGACAAGATCGCCAGAAAGTCTGAAAACCCTTCTATAACCAGGGATGTTTCGGGCGAAGGAGTCCAACAGGCTCTCCTAAAGATCTTAGAGGGTACGGTGGCCAGTGTCCCACCCCAGGGAGGGAGAAAGCATCCTCACCAGGAATTTATTCAATTGGATACTACCAATATCTTGTTCATCTGCGGCGGGGCATTCGATGGTATTGACAAAATTATACAAAACCGGATTGGCCAAAAGGCCATTGGCTTTGGCGCTGAAATCGCAGGTAAGAAGGATAAGCCTATCGGCGAAATTTTAAGCAACATTTTGCCGGTTGACCTTTTGAAATTCGGCCTTATACCGGAATTTGTTGGCAGGCTCCCGGTGATTGTAACCTTGGACGCGCTGGACGAAGATGCTTTAAAACGCATCCTGGTTGAACCGAAGAATGCTCTGGTCAAGCAATACCAGAAGCTATTTGAGCTGGACGGCGTAACTTTGGAATTTAAGGATGATGCCTTGGAGGCTGTAGCCAGAGAAGCTATTAAACGCAATACAGGGGCAAGAGGTTTAAGGGCTATCCTGGAAGATATAATGTTGGATGTAATGTACGATATTCCATCGAGGACCGATGTCACAAAATGCGTAATTACCAAAGAGGTTATCCTGAAAAAAGAAGAGCCCCTGTTGGTTTCAGTGGACCGCAAAAAGAAAAAAGAAGAATCAGCTTAAACAGCAGCTTTGGCTGCTGTTTTTTGTGTGCGCCTCACTGCCCGTTTTACCTCATGCTTTTTGTAAGCTGTTCTTAGCACCAGGTACTATACATTTAGTACGAAAATAAATTTGAAATATTCTTTAACAACTGCATATGGCAACCAGGATAACCCGTAAAAAGGTAATAATTAACTAGCCAATGCAGATCTTGCATCAGTGAAATTAATTCTTTTGGAAAAACCATTGTAGCTGTTAAGCAACCTCGTGGGGTTCTATCACCTCCAGACCTAGTTTCTTAGCTTCAGCAATAATCCTTTTAACTCGGAACTTTTCCTGTTTTTGTTTGGCTTTTTCAAAGGATGTTTCATCGTAATCAGCATCATTTTTTAACAGGTTGTATATTATTACGAGAACTTTTCTGGCTAATGCAACAAGAGCTTTTTTGGCGCCACGGCGTTGTTTGATTTTCCAATACCAGGATGATAAGTAGCTTTGACGTATTCGGGTGATGCACCAAGCAACTTCACATAGGATCCGTTTTAAATAGGTGTTACCGTTGGTGGTACGAGTGGACTTTTTTTTCCTGCACTTTCATTGTTACCGGGGCTTAAGCCCGCCCAGGAACAGATATGTTCAGCGGTTTTAAAACGACTCATATCAATTCCGATTTCCGCCAAAATGGCTGCTGCTGCAGTTTTATCAATGCCCGGTATGCCGTCTAGTTGCTCTAGTTGTCTTTGATACTGAGCCAGTTTTTCTTCTAAGTTTTGCTCTACTTGACGGAGATGCTCGTAATGCTGATCTAGCCAACCTAACAATAGCTTTAGAAACTCTCTTTGATGAACATCCATTTTGCCATTGACAGCCTGTTTGATCTCATGGAGCTTATTCTTAGCACGCCCCTTTACAAAATTCTCTACTTCCCGGGCGGATATTTTCCCATGGTGGCTAAGATGATCCATAATCGCCCGGCCCGATACGCCGAAGATATCGGTCAGGAAGGTAGAGAGCTTAAAGCCGCAGCTTTGTAAGTGTTTTTCGATCCGGTTTTTCTGTGACGTAATTTCCTCGATGATACTTTTGCGGTACCGGGTCAGATTACGGAGTTCCCGGATTGGTTTGGAGGGAACAAAACTTCCTTCTAATAATCCGGCACGCAAAAGGGTAGCTATCCATTCGGCGTCCTTCATGTCGGTCTTTTTACCGGGTACATTTTTCATATGCCGGGCATTGGCAACAATCAAAACCATACTGCCGTCAAAGGCTTCTTCCAACACGTTATATACAGGCTGCCAATAGATGCCGGTGCTTTCCATTGCAACATGCCGACAGTTCTCATTTTCTAGCCAAACTTTCATTTCATCTAGCCCGGCAAGAAGGGTGGAAAAGGTGCGGATGGTTTTAACCGGTTCCCCGTCAACATTGCCTTTTAATAGGCAGGCTACAACCGTTTCTTTGTGGACATCAAGACCACAACATATTTCCAGGATGTCTTGCATGTAACTCACTCCTGCTCCAAAGAATTTCAGGGATGATTGCTCGAGAAATAAAGATTTTAGTACCCGTGCTGTTCCCAAGTCCTTAAGAACAAGGGGCGACAATTGGCTGTGCTCAAAAGCAATCAAGTTAGGTTATTTAACGAGGTTATACCATCAAAATAAAATCAACCTTTGTCCCTGATAATTTCAATGTAGCAAAAAATCCAACCTTTGCAATAACTTAGCTAATTTTCATGATTGGTTGTGCCTTCCAGGCATGGGTGGTTATTTGGACTTTTAATAGAATATTAGTAAAAACCTGTGTAGGAGGATTGGGAGTGCGGGATTATCGGAAGGAATACGCAATGAAATTAAGAACGGCTGCTGAAGCCGTGCAGGCGATAAAATCGGGAGACAGAATTGTCTTGCCTTTGGGCTGTGGAGAGCCGCCCGCTTTGCTGGAAGCTATGGCTGCCCGTAGGGATGAATTGGAAGGAGTAATAGTTGACCAAATGCTTCCCCTGCGCAAGTACACTTACATGCAGGAAGGCATGGAAAAGCATTTTCGGCATAACTCCTGGTTTATCAGCGGCGCCAGCCGCCAAGGAGTAAACCAAGGCAGGATGGATTTTACCCCCAATTTTTTTCACGAGGCGCCCAGGATCTATCGCGATTTTGTTCCTGTAGACGTGGTGATGGCGGTTGTTTCACCCATGGACAAGCACGGGTATTTTAGCCTGGGAGTTTCTGTCGATTACACCAGTACTGTTGCCCGGTTAGCCAAAACATTGATTGTTGAAGTAAATGAACACATGCCCCGGACCCATGGGGAGAGTTTCATTCATATTTCCGAAGTAGATTATATCGTGGAGCATAATGAACCTTTAATCACCCTGCCACCTCAGGAATTATCGGAGGCTGACAAGGCCATCGGAGCATATATTGCAGAGCTAATTGAAGACGGTTCAACCATCCAGTTGGGAATTGGCAGCATGCCCAACGCTGTAGCCCAGATGCTGTTGGATAAAAAATGTTTAGGGATTCACTCCGAAATGCTCACTGACAGCATGGTAGACCTAGTGGAAGCAGGGGCGGTAGATAATTCGGTCAAAAGCATTCATCCGGGAAAAATCGTGGGTTCATTTGCCGTGGGGACGCAAAGACTCTATGATTTTTTGGATGACAACCCCATGATCGAAATGCATCCCGTGTCATATACCAATGACCCGTACGTCATTGCAATGAATAATAAGATGGTTGCCATCAACGCCACCGTTGAAGTTGATTTGCTGGGCCAGTGCGCTTCTGAATCAATCGGCACCTACCAGTACAGCGGCACGGGAGGACAGGTGGATTTTATCAGGGGTGCTGAACGTTCTCCCGGCGGCAAAGGAATTATCTGCCTGCATTCCACCGCCAAGGGAGGTACTGTTTCCAAAATAGTCCCCGCCCTTCAGCCTGGAGCGGTAGTCACCACTTCCAAAAACGAAGTGAATTATGTGGTAACTGAATACGGCGTAGCCCAGCTCAAAGGCAAAAGTGCCAGGGAAAGAGCGCTGGCTTTAATTAACATTGCCCATCCCGATTTCCGGGCAGAGCTCCGAAAAGAAGCGGAGCGGCGGAATTTACTTTAAACTCATTATGCAAAATCCCTTTTTAAAAGCAAAAATCGGGATAAAAACAGACCCGCTGGAGATAATACAATAACGAGGAAAAGGTCAGGAAGGATTGGTGCAGCATGGTGGATTACGGTTCCAGTCTCGGCGGGTTTTTGAGTTTTATCCAGATCTTTTTTGCCATAGTGATTGGTATGTATTTTTGGAATTTGCTCCGCAGCCAACAGGGCAATAAGATTGCTGTAGAAAAAGAATCCAAAAAAGAACTGGAGAAATTGGAAAAATTGCGCAAGATCTCTTTAACCCAACCCCTCTCTGAAAAAACAAGGCCAAGCACTTTTGCGGAAGTGATTGGCCAGGAGGAAGGTATCCAGGCGCTGCGGGCGGCCCTCTGCGGGCCTAACCCCCAGCATGTGATTATTTACGGCCCTCCCGGTGTAGGTAAAACAGCAGCCGCCAGGCTCGTATTAGAAGAAGCTAAAAAGAACAGTGAATCTCCTTTTAAAGAGGATGCTAAGTTTGTTGAAGTTGACGGTGCTACCTCCCGTTTTGACGAGAGAGGAATCGCCGATCCGCTGATCGGTTCAGTTCATGACCCCATTTACCAAGGTGCAGGGCCTTTGGGAATGGCAGGCATACCCCAGCCTAAGCCTGGAGCAGTTACTAAAGCGCACGGCGGGATGCTGTTCATCGACGAAATCGGGGAATTGCATCCCATTCAAATTAATAAACTGTTGAAAGTTTTGGAAGACCGCAAGGTAATGCTGGAAAGTTCTTATTACAGTTCTGAAGATACCAATATTCCCAGTCACATTCACGATATTTTTCAAAACGGTTTACCGGCCGATTTTCGCCTGGTTGGGGCTACAACACGGCTGCCTCACGAAATCCCTCCGGCCATCAGGTCTCGTTGCCTGGAGATTTTCTTCCGAGCTTTAACTCCGGAAGAAATTGGCATAATTGCCAGAAACGCGGCCCAAAAGATCGAATATCCTATCGAGGACCAGGCTGTTGAAGTCTTAAAAAGATATGCTACCAACGGCCGGGAAGCGGTCAACATCATTCAAATTGCTGCCGGGATAGCGCTCTCCAAGGGCAGGAAAAATATCGAAACGACTGATGTGGAGTGGGTTGTACATAGCGGGCAGTATTCACCCCGTCCGGAGAGAAAGATTCCCCCACAGCCCCAAATTGGCTTAGTAAATGGACTGGCTGTTTTCGGACCTAATTTGGGCGCTCTGATTGAACTTGAAGTCAGCGTAATTCCGGTTCGCCGGGGAAGAGGTCAGGTAATAATAACCGGCGTTGTGGAGGAAGAAGAGCTGGGGTCAAGCGACGGCAAGAAAATGCGCCGTAAAAGCATGGCCAAAGGTTCTGTGGAAAATGTGCTCACTTGTTTAAGAAAAACTATGGATGTTGATCCGAGGGATTATGATATTCACGTTAATTTCCCCGGAGGCGTGCCAATTGACGGGCCTTCTGCAGGAGTTACCATTGCTACGGCAATCTACTCTGCTATTAAAAATATTCCCGTAAATAATACGGTGGCCATGACAGGGGAAGTTTCTGTCCGTGGCAACGTTAAACCGGTAGGAGGGATAGTGGCTAAAGTGGAAGCGGCCAGGCAAGCCGGTGTAAAAAAAGTATTTATTCCTGCGGAAAACTACCAGGAAATCTTTAAAGAGATGGAAGGTATTGAAGTAGTCCCGGTTGAAAAGCTGGAGGAGGTAATACGCGGCGCTTTGGTTGCACCTGTACAAGAGGCCGTTTATGAGGTGACACGCCTGCAGCCTGAGCTGCTGACAGCTTGCCCGGTTTTCAGTTCCAAACCCGGAATTACACCGCAATAAACTAAAAGACGAGATGACTCGTCTTTTTTTCATTTGGCGGGTATAATTGGGATGTAACTTCAGTTTTGCCGCGCGGTAACGGGAGGAATAAGCAGTTAACCGTAGAATAGTAGAAAAGACCGGTGGGTTTAATGCACAAAACATTGCCAAAATCGGCGGAGTAGCGTAAAATGCTTTTATCATATATTTCGTATGTAATGTCCAGGCGCAGTAAAAAATAAAGTAGAAATGGCATACTAGTTGGAGGTGGAAGGAATGACCGACGTTACAGAGAGAAGGCCCAGGGAATTGCCTCTTTTACCGCTAAGGGGCGTTTTAGTTTTTCCTTTCATGGTTATTCATCTGGATGTTGGGCGCGAGCGGTCAGTTCATGCAATTGACGCAGCAATGGTCGGTGACCGGGAAATATTTTTATCGATGCAAAAAGATGCCCAAACCGACGAGCCGGACCTTTCGGATATTTATGAATTTGGTACAATTGCTGAAATCAAGCAGCTTTTAAAATTACCCGGAGGTACAATTCGGGTATTGGTAGAGGGAATTAGCAGGGCAAAAATTAAGAAGCTGGTCAGTGAGGACCCTTACTTTAAAGTAGAGGTTGAGGAATACCGGGAAAAAGAGCAAAAGGACTTAGAGGCCGAGGCTTTAATGCGCAGCCTCATCGATCTTTTTGAACAGTATGTGAAGCTGAGCAAAAAGATACCTCCGGAAGCTGTTGTTTCAGTTGTCACCCTGGAGGAACCGGGGCGATTGGCCGATGTGGTTGCTTCTCATTTGTCTTTAAAACTGACTGATAAGCAAAAGGTCTTGGAAGCAACAGAGGTGAAAGCCAGACTGGAATTGTTATGTAAGATTTTGACCAATGAAATGGAAATCCTGGAACTGGAGCGTAAAATTAATGCCCGGGTCCGCAAACAAATGGAAAAAACCCAGCGGGAATATTACCTCCGTGAGCAGCTGAAAGCTATTCAGAAAGAACTGGGTGAAAAGGATGACCGGGCAGCGGAAGGGGAAGAACTCAGGGAGAAACTTGAAAAAGCAAAGCTCCCCAAAGAAGTAAAAGAAAAAGCGTTAAAAGAGATAGAGCGCCTGGAAAAAATGCCGCCCATGGTAGCGGAAGCCACTGTTGTCCGCAACTACCTGGATTGGCTGTTGGCTCTGCCGTGGAATAAGCAGACCAAGGACCGGCTTGATATCAATGTGGCTGAACAAATCCTGGATGAGGACCACTACGGCTTAAAGGAAGTAAAGGACAGGATCCTGGAGTATTTGGCTATCCGCCAGCTGGCCCAAAAAATGAGAGGCCCCATTCTTTGCTTTGTAGGGCCGCCGGGCGTGGGTAAAACATCGTTGGCAAAATCCATTGCCCGGGCCCTGGAGAGAAAATTTGTGCGCATGTCCCTGGGCGGGGTGCGGGATGAAGCGGAGATTCGCGGTCACCGGCGTACTTATGTGGGTGCTATGCCGGGACGGATTATTCAGAGCATCAAGCAGGCAGGGACTAAAAACCCTGTTATCCTTCTGGATGAAATCGATAAGCTGGGCTCCGATTTTCGCGGCGACCCGTCATCGGCGCTGCTGGAAGTTTTAGACCCTGAACAAAACAATGCTTTTAGCGACCATTATATTGAATCGCCATTTGATTTGTCCAAGGTGATGTTCATTACCACTGCCAATGTGCAGTATACTATCCCGCGGCCTTTGCTGGACAGGATGGAAGTAATCCACATTTCCGGCTATACCGAGGAAGAAAAGCTGCAGATTGCCATACGGCACCTCGTCCCCAAACAAATCGCTGAACATGGCCTGAAGCTGGAGCAGTTGACAATTTCCGAAAACGCCATCCGCAGGATTATCAGGGAGTATACCAAGGAAGCAGGTGTCAGAAACTTAGAAAGACAAATTGCAACCATCTGCCGGAAAGTGGCAAGGGATATTGTGGCCGGGAAAGCAACAAGTGGTAAAATCAGCGCCCAAAACGTAGAGCAGTATTTGGGAATTCCCCGTTTCAGATACGGGATGGCTGAGCAAAAGAGCGAAGTAGGAGTAGCCACCGGCTTAGCAGTTACCGAGGTAGGCGGAGATGTCCTGAGCGTAGAAGCTACTGTACTGAAAGGCAAAGGCAACCTGACCCTGACAGGAAAGCTGGGCGACGTAATGAAAGAATCAGCCTACGCCGGTTTCAGCTACATCAGGTCCAAAGCTGCTGACCTGGGTATTCCGGAGGATTTCTACGAAAAATATGATATTCATATCCATGTGCCCGAAGGGGCCATTCCCAAAGACGGTCCTTCTGCAGGCATCACCATGGCTACAGCATTGGCTTCAACTCTCTCCAACCGCCCGGTCCGCAAAGATGTGGCCATGACGGGTGAGATCACCCTACGGGGCCGGGTACTGCCGGTAGGAGGAATTAAGGAAAAAGTGCTGGCAGCCCACAGGGCAGGAGTCAAGACAGTGATTATTCCCAAGGAAAATGAAAAGAACCTGGAAGATGTTCCCCCCAATGTTAAGCGCAAGCTGGAATTTGTGCTGGTGGACCATCTGGACCAGGTCTTACCTAAGGCCTTAGAAAACCTGGAGCAATGAAAATCACTTCTGCGGAATACGTAATCAGTGCTGTCGGTCCTGCTCAATATCCGGAGGGAGGGCTGCCGGAGGTTGCCCTGGCGGGCAAGTCCAACGTGGGCAAATCGTCCCTAATCAATGCTCTGACCAATCGCAAGGGTTTGGCACGGACCAGCCAGCAGCCGGGCAAAACCCAAACCTTAAATTTCTACTTAATTAATAAGAATTTCTACTTGGTGGATTTCCCTGGCTACGGCTTCGCCCGGGTATCCCAGGGAGTTAAAAAACAGTGGGGCAAAATGATTGAAAGGTACCTGTATGAGCGGAAAAACCTGGTCGGCACAATTCTACTGGTGGATATAAGGCATCCGCCATCAAAACACGATGTGCAGATGTTTGCTTGGCTGAAAACATTCCAGAACAAGACCGTTATCGCCTGCACCAAGGCTGATAAAATCAGCCGAGGCAAGTGGCTGAACCACCTGAAGGTAATTAAACAAGACCTGCAAGTAAGGCCCCAAGATGTAGTTATCCCTTGCTCAGCAGTTTCGGGGGCGGGGATTGAAGAGTTGCGCAAGGTAATAGGAGAACTTACTGGAAGTACGCAAGCACCGGTCTAAACCGGTGCTTAAATTTATTATAGACTAAAAAACAATTTTCAATGTTATCTTGACTTTTGCCATATGATACCATAAAATTCAATTAAAAAATGAACCATTATTCATTTTTTGGCGGGAAGGCAATGGTTTACCGAAAAACACCGAAGGTTAAAAAAAAGCTTGATAACAGGGAAAAAGCCATTCTGGAAGCGGCGAGGCAAGTTCTGGCAGAAAAGAGCTATCATGAGGCCTCTGTGAAGTCTATTGCCCAGAAGGCGGGAATTGCAGCAGGTACTTTTTATCTTTATTTTCGCAATAAAGAAGCCCTTTTTAATTCCCTGGTTGACGAAGTATATAACGAACTGCTTGATGCCATTCGTTTCGAAAGGAGTAAGCATACAGGAGTTTTAGATAAATTAAAAGCTTCAATGGAAGTATGCGCAAAATTGTTCGTCAAGGAAAAGAAACTTGCCAAAATTCTGCTGGTGCAGTTACCGACTGTTAATAACTTACTAAACAATATACTGACTGAATTGGAAGATGAACTAATCAAACTTACCAAGCAAGACCTGGATGAGGCAGTCGGTGCAAATTTGCTACCCCCCCAAGATACGTTCGTAAGCGCAACAGCATTTGTAGGTACGTTCCACCAGGTTGTAATCAGCTGGCTAAGAAAAGGAGAACCTGCGGATTTACAAAAAGCTTTTCAAATACTAATGCAATACAATTTCCAGGGACTGGGGGTAAAAGGCGAAATAGTATGATTTATTTAAATGGAGGGTATGGCTGATGGTCTATAAAAATTTACAGGATTTTATCGCGGTTCTGGACAAAAGGGGCTGGTTGCAGAAAATTTCTGCCCCGGTAGATCCGGAACTGGAAATTGCTGCTATAACTGATCGCGTCAGCAAAAACAACGGCCCTGCTTTGTTTTTTGAAAATGTAAAGGGGTCCCGCTATCCGGTAGTCACCAATACCTTTGGCAGTCTGGAAAGAATGGCTTTGGCCCTGGGTGTTGATGATCTGGATGAAATAGGCCGAAGAATTGAAATGCTGTTTAATGTGCCGCGACCGGATAACCTGTTGGGTAAGTTGAGAACATTCCCCAAGTTGATGGAATGGTCATCTTTTTTGCCAAAAACGGTTAGGTCTGCTCCCTGTCAGGAAGTGGTGGAAGAAAACCCTTCTTTGGTAACACTTCCTGTTTTAAAGTGCTGGCCAAAAGACGGAGGAAAATTTATCACCCTACCTTTGGTTTTTACAAAAGATCCTGTTACCGGGCAGCAGAATGCAGGAATGTATCGCATGCAGATTTACGATGGGATTACAACCGGAATGCACTGGCATGTGCACAAAGACGGGGCCAAGCATTTTAAAAAGTCACTGGAAAAGGGTAAGGAAATTATGGAAGTGGCAGTAGCTTTAGGAGGTGACCCGGCTACTATTTACGCCGCAACTGCCCCTCTTCCCGGAAATATAGACGAAATGGTTTTTGCCGGTTTTTTAAGGCAGGCTCCTGTGGAAATGGTGCAATGCAAAACTGTTGATTTAAAAGTTCCGGCGGAAAGTGAGTTTGTGTTGGAGGGTTACGTAGATCTGTCGGAAACAAGAACAGAAGGACCCTTTGGTGACCATACAGGTTACTATTCGCCGGTCGACGCCTATCCTGTATTTCACCTGAACTGCCTTACCAGGCGCCGCAATCCGGTTTATCCTGCCACTGTAGTAGGGATACCCCCTATGGAAGACTGCTATCTTGGCAAGGCTACCGAAAGGATCTTTTTACCCCTTTTGAGGCTGCAGTTGCCGGAAATTGTAGATATGCATCTTCCCTTTGCAGGAGTTTTTCATAATTGCGCTATTGTTTCCATTAAAAAAGAATACCCGGGTCATGCTAAAAAAGTGATCAATGCCCTCTGGGGTATGGGGCAGATGATGTTTACGAAAACGATTATCGTTGTAGATGATGACGTGAATGTTCAGGATGTGCCACTGGCAGCATGGAGGATATTCAACTCAATTGACCCTAAACGGGATTTTGTTTTTACGGAAGGGCCCGTTGATGCCCTTGATCATGCCGCACCTTTGCCGAACTACGGCAGCAAGGTTGGGATTGATGCCACAAGAAAATGGAGCTCAGAAGGATATAACAGGGTGTGGCCAGAGGAGGTAAAAATGCCTCAAGCAATTGAGGAACTTGTTGACAGAAGGTGGAAGGAATATGGTTTTAAAACAGACTAAGACTTTTGCCGAACTGGTCAAGTTTGAACACAGCATTTTTGCCCTTCCTTTCGCTTATACAGGTTCTTTTTTGGCTGCGGGAGGTTTTCCGGGGTTTTGGAAATTTGCCTGGATTACGATAGCCATGGTAGGGGCTCGCAGTGCTGCTATGGGCTTTAACCGGCTGATCGACAGGGTAATAGATGCCAAAAACCCGCGGACGGCCGACAGGCATCTCCCGCGAGGCCTAATTTCCCCCCGACAAGTACTAATTTTTTCTCTTGCCGGTTTTGGGGCGTTGGGCATGGCAATCTGGCAGTTGAGCCCCAGGCATATGATCTATCTGCCTTTACTGGTTTTCATCCTGATTTGTTATTCTTATACAAAACGTTTTACACCTTACTGTCATCTGGTCCTTGGGCTGGCTATTGCTTTTGCTCCCCTGGGCGGATGGATCGCTGTACGGCAGCAAAGCAGTTTGGCGGCGTTACTGCTGTCTGCTACTGTAGGGTCTTGGGTGGCTGGTTTTGACATAATTTACGCCATCCAGGACATTGACTTTGACCGCTCGTACGGCGTCCATTCCATTCCGGCTGATTACGGCATTAATGCCGCCCTGTGGTGGTCAAGAGGTCTGCACAGCTTATCGGTGCTTTTTTTGGTCATGATCTACAAACTACTCCCGCTCGGTTTTTTATATCTTGTAGGGATTATCATGGCGGCAGGATTGCTCTGCTATGAACACTTATTGATTTCTCCCCGGGATTTTTCCAGGATCAACGTGGCTTTTTTCAATGTTAACGGCTTAATAAGTATGATAGTTTTTGTTTTCACGCTGCTTGACTTACTTAGCTAATTGAAAAGGAGGAGAAACAAGTGAGAAAAAAATTGTGGTTACTGCCTGCTCTCATTTTGCTGGCTGTTTTAGCTGTGGGATGCGGACAGGACAAGGTTACACAGAAAAAAGCCGAAAACAGCGTTTTAAAAATCGGGCTTCTTCCCGTAGAAGATGGATTGCCGCTGGTTCTTGCGGAGCAGAAGGGATATTTTGCCGAGCAGGGACTGCAAGTGGAATTGGTGCCTTTTCAAAGTGCGGTGGAAAGGGACAGCGCTTTGCAATCAGGTGAGTTGCACGGCGTTGTAACAGACGTGGTGGCGGCAGCCCTTTTAAGGGATTCAGGACTGGATATTAAAATAACCACTTTGACATTGGGCGCATCACCCCAGGAAGGACGCTTTGCCATCCTGGCAGCCCCAGGAAAGGGCTTTGAAAAACTTGCTGACCTAAAGGGCAAAACCATAGGCATTTCGCAAAACTCAATTATTGAATACGTAACTGATGGCCTGCTCAAACAAGCAGGAATTGCCCCAGAGGAAATACAAAAAATTGCGGTCCCTAAAATCCCTGTACGTTTAGAAATGCTTTTAAATGGACAGCTGGACGCTGCTACCCTGCCGGACCCTTTGGCTACATTTGCGGAATTCAAAGGGGCGAAAATTATTGCGGCAGATACTGCAACAAACCTTTCACAGGTGGTCCTGGTTATGACAAATAATGCTTTGCAAGAAAAAGGTGAAGTGATGCGGCGGTTTTTCACAGCTTATTCCCGGGCGGTGGCCGAATTAAACTCTTCCCCGGAAAAGTACCGGCAGCTGTTGGTAGAAGAGGCTAGGATTCCGGAGCCAATTAAAGACATATACCAAATGCCTCACTTCCCTGAGCCGCAGCTTCCCGAGGAAGAGGTGGTGGAGGACGTACTTATGTGGCTTACCTCAAAAGGTCTGTTGCAAAAGGAAATTACTTTTGACGATATGGTAGAAACAGGGCTTTATTAGGTGTTTCTAATGCCGTTTGAAACAGGAAAATACATAGAAATCAATAATTTAAAAGTTGAATATATCCGCCAAAGACAAAGGGTGACGGCCCTGGAAGGTGTAGACCTAATCTTGGAGCAAGGGCAAACAGGGGTTATTATCGGTCCTTCCGGTTGTGGGAAAAGTACTTTGCTTCACGTTTTGGCAGGGCTAAAAACAGAATATGAGGGGCAAGTTTTAATTAACGGAAAATTTCCTGGTTATAACATGGGGACCGCCTTAATTCTTCAGGATTATGGCTTGCTGCCATGGAAAACAGTATGGTCTAATGTAGCTTTGGGTCTGAAGGTGCGGAAATTGCCAAAAGCAGAAATCCAAAAGACTGTAAATGAAATTCTGCAGAGGTTTAGCTTAATGGATTTAAGGGACAGGTTCCCTTCTCAGTTAAGCGGCGGTCAGCGCCAGAGAGTGGCTATTGCCCGAGCCCTGGCTCTTAAACCGGAGCTTTTACTCATGGATGAACCTTTTTCTTCTTTAGATGCTTTAACAAGGGAAGAACTGCAGGATTTCTTGTTAAGGCTTTGGGAAAACACGGGAATGAGTATTATCTTGGTGACTCACAGCATAGAGGAAGCTGTATTTTTAGGGCAGCGCATATTTGTCATGTCTGCGTCGCCGGGGACTGTGATTGCAAAAATAGACAACAAATTAGCGGGGGACAGAGGTTTAAGAGGTAAGAAGGAATTTTATCAGCTCTGCAGTTACTTGCGCTCACTTTTAAAAGGGAGAAAGAGGAATGAACAGATTAGTGAATATTGCTAAACAAAGCCGCGTAGGAACTGTTTTACTGCTGCTGTTTGCTTGGTGGCTCGTGGCAGAGTTAGTGAATAAAGCCGTGCTGCCGCCCCCGCAAGAGGCATTTTTTTCCTTTTTCAACGCTTTACAAAAGGACCTTGCTATGCATCTGGGTGTCAGCTTGTTAAGAGTTGTAACAAGTCTCGCTTTAGCATTTATTACCGCAGTGCCTTTAGGTTTGTTCCTGGGGAAGAATTCCCGCTGGGACGAAATTTTGGCTCCTGTCATTTACCTGACCTATCCCATACCTAAAGTGGTCTTTATGCCTGTAATATTTATTTTGCTTGGCATAGGTAATATCTCTAAAATTGTCCTTATTTACCTTATAGTCTTCTATCAGATCTTGGTTGTAACTCGAGACTCGGCGAAAAATCTTGAACAAGCTTATATTCTGTCCGTACAGTCACTGGGGGCTAATTCTTGGGAACTCTACCGTCACGTATTTTTACCGGGCTGCCTCCCAGAAATCCTTACTTCACTGCGGATTGGACTGGGTACAGCTATAGCGGTACTGTTTCTGGCAGAAACCTATGCCACCCGGACAGGTATTGGGTATTTTATTATGGATGCTTTATCTCGCCTGGCGTACCAAGAAATGTTTGCAGGCATAATTGCCATGGGAACCATGGGATATGTACTATACTTTATACTTGACAAATTGCATAGGTTTTTATGCCCTTGGGGGAATACCTAGGAAAATATTTGTTTTTTGTGCATCAACCTAATTATATTCTGAAGGAACTGAGTGAGATAATAGGTGAACTTACAGGAAATACGGAAGCAACGGCTTATAGCCGGTGCTTTTTGTTTTTTAGCTGAAAGCCAGCAACCTCTGCAAACAGGATACATCTATGCGGGCAAAGGAACTGCGCATTTTAGGGTCAGATATTGAATATTGAATGGTGAGGTTTTAAGTTTGGTCCGAAGCTATAGTAGAAATTAAAATTGCCGGGCAACAGTGAATGGTATATAATGTACTAAAAATAGCGGAGGAGAGATGAGCAGTGAGCGAGTTGAGAATTAGTTTAAGCTGTGGGGAGAATACAGAGGATTTTTGTTTGTCTCTGCCTTCCGGCGCTGCCCGGAATATAATACAGGCATCTCCGGTACCAGGGTTAGCAGATTTTGGTGAGGCCGTTCGCCAGGCATTATCTGACCCCATAGCTTCTCCCCCTTTAAAAGAGTTGATTTTACCCGGTCAAAAGGTAGTTATTATAGTAAATGACATTACCAGGCGAGTCAAAAGCGAGGAGTATATGCCGGTTTTGGTGGAATATCTTAATGACGCAGGCATACCTGACCGGGATATTACTGTTTTGATTGCCACGGGGACCCATCGTCCTGTAACGGAGGAGGAATTACGAAGACTCCTTGGCAGTGATCTGGTTTCCCGACTAACCATAAGAAACAATATAGCAGGTGAGCCGGCGGAACATATATATCTGGGAACTACCAGCAGGGGTACACCGGTTAAGCTGAACCGGCTAGCTGTTAATTCCGACCATGTAATTCTAACCGGAGGAATCAACTTCCATTTCCTGGCCGGTTTTAGCGGTGGGAGGAAGAGTATCCTGCCTGGAATTGCTTCTAGTGAATCTATTCAGGCCAACCATAGCCTTGTTTTGGAGGCCGGTTTCAACGTAGCCCAGGGATTGCTACAAGGAAATCCTATAGCTGAGGATATGCTCGAAGCTGCTGCTTTAATTAAGCCCACATTTCTTTTAAATGTAGTGCTAAATGAAAAGGGGCTACCCGCCGGAGTTTTTGCCGGGCACTGGGACAAGGCCCACCGGGCTGGATGTGATTTTGCAGCTCGGTGTTTTGGGATAAAAAACCCGGAAAGGCGTCCGCTGGTTATAGCGTCCGCCGGCGGGTTTCCAAAAGATATAAATTTATATCAAGCGGCTAAGGGACTTTTAAATGCTATGTTGGCAGTGGAAGAAGGCGGGACTGTTATTTTTCTTGCCGAATGCCGGGAAGGCATAGGGGACGATGATTACTACCGGTTTGCTTATAGTGGACTGTCTCAAGGGGAAAAAATTGCAATCTTGCGGCGGGAGTTTAGCATTGCCAGGTTTATTGGATATTTAAACAGCCTATGGGCAACTAAGGCAAATATCAAACTTATATCCACATTACCTGAAGATAAAGTTAGGGCAATGGGGATGCAGCCTTGTAGGACATTAGATGAAGCTATGATAGATGTAACTGCTTCGCAGCTGGAAAACTGTTGGGTGATCCCTCATGCTGCGGTAATATCATTGGTTTGATAACATCATTTTTATAAAAAGTAGCTTTACAAAATTTATTTATTATAGTATCATTTCCATATTACACAAGATTGCAAGCAGAAGGAGGGGTCTCTTGAGGAGAGCATAGTGTAGCACAGTGCAGTAGAGTTTTAAAAAAATATAATGAGGTGAGATGAGATGAGTTTAAGAGACATGACCCTGATTGCGCTGCTTTTGGCGGTAGGAACGGTACTTAGAATTATAATGCCTGCCTACGGGGCTGGCATGAAACCTGATGTTGCTTTAGCCATGCTTTTCATTATCATCGTTTTAAAGCCAAACATCAGAGTTGTGTTGACAGCAGGTGTAATTGCCGGGCTTTTGGCGGCATTGACAACAGGTTTTCCCGGAGGTCAGATACCAAATATAATTGACAAACCGTTGACTTCATTATTCGCTTTTGGCATTGTAACTTTGTTAAAGGATCGTATTCCTAATCCCTATATTTGCTATATTCTGTCCCTTATAGGTACCGCATTTAGCGGCACAGTATTCTTATTAAGCGCACTAAGTATTGTGGGTTTGCCGGCGCCGTTCAGTATCTTATTTACCACGGTAGTTCTTCCGGCCACTGTGCTTAATACTATTGCAATTGCAGTCTTGTATCCGGTAATTACTTTCAGCAAATCTTTAGTCGAAAAGACAAGACAAGCGTAAAGCAAGCCCCCGAATATTCGGGGGCTTTGGCATATCTTAACAGTTTGACCGGGGGTGCTGGGAAGAAATCCCCGGTCAAACTTTGCTCTACACGGCTATTATTTGCGCACATATATTATTCCAATTGTCCTGGGACCACAATGGGAAGAAATAACACAGCCTGCTTGGGTTAAATATATGTTTTCGATTCCGGTATGTTCCAAAAGCTTGGATTTTAAATATTTTGCCTCTTCTTCACTACCTTCTGAACCCGTAATGATGATAGTATCATACCCAATGTTATCTTTGTCCTCAATAGTTTTTTCTAACATTATGTCTACAGCTTTTCTCATTTTCCCCCTGATATTTTCAGCAAGGATCATCTTTCCTTCTGTAACTTGTACAATGGGGTGAATATGAAATAGGCTACCCATAAATCGCTGAAGAGCGTTACAGCGTCCGCCCTTGTAAAGGTACTCAAGAGTATCTATTACAAAGGATACCTGTACTTTCGGAACCAGATTTCGTACCTTCTCCGCCAGTTTGCCCAGGCTAACACCTTTTTGATTCATAATCCAGGCTAGTCTGACCAAGCTTCCAATACCGGAAGAAAGGTTTAGAGAGTCCACGATTTCTATTCTCCCTTTAGGAAATTCCTGAGCTGCCAATAGTGCGTTTCGTATTGTTGCGGATATTTGCGATGAAATACCAATATAGAGAACGTCTTTCCCTTGTTCGACATACGTCTTAAAAACTTCTGTGAAATCTCCCGGTGAAGGAGCCGCAGTTTTAGGCAGGAAACCTTTTTCCTTAACCAGCCGGAAAAGTTCTTGGGGAGTAATGTCGACCCCGTCTTTGTAGTCCCTGTCCCTAAAGGTGACGTAGAGAGGCACGATAGCCACATTCATCTCTGCAAGCATTCCGGGAGTCAAATCATTGGTACTATCGGTAATAATCTGAATATTACTCATGAAAGAGCCTCCTATGTCAGCTGTTTAATTTGATATGGAAAAAATTCGCCAACCTTTGGGAAATCCCCTACCTTGTAAGTCAAAATTAGTAGCAAAAATCAGCTATATTATCCCAAGCCAACAAGGAATTAAGCTGAGTCAAATGTTGACAAATCTGAGTGACCTTTTAGCTCCGCTAAAAGCATCCCTGAAAGCATCAGCGCCGCTCCGGCCAAGTCCCTGCCCGTAAAAAATTCCTTTAAGAGTAAAAAGGCAAAAAGCATGCTAAAGACAGGTTCCAAGGCAAAGATTATAGCTGTCCTGGTGGGGGTGGTGAATCTCTGGGCCCAGTTTTGAATTAGGTAGGCAAGGGAAGTGGCCGGAATCGCTGTGATTAGGAGAGCCAGCCATACCTCAAAAGTGAAGGAGCCGGGAACAGGCTCCTGCCACCAGCCAACCAGTCCGCTGGATAGTGCTACCGCTCCGACCTGCACCGTCACAAAAGGCAGGGTAGGGAAACTGTTGGCATAGCGTCCCACCAGTACTATATGCAAGGCAAAACAGAGGGCACACCCCAACGTCAACAAATCGCCTATGTTGAGACTCAGGTTACTTTCCAGGGAAAGCAGGGCCAGGCCGATGGCAGCACAAGCTGCTCCTAAAACGGCATAGCCCGAGGGCAGTTGCCGTTCAAGGACGATCATGAGCAGCGGTACAATCACTACTGTCAGGCCGGTGATAAAGCCTGAGTTGGAGGCGGTGGTATAGTTTAAACCAATGGTTTGCAAGCTGTAGCCGCCAAATAGAAACAGCCCCAGCAGGAAGCCCTTCAGCATCATCTCCCGCGAAAATAGTTCCTTATTTTTGAAACAAAACATCACTAAAAACATAAAGGCAATGGCAAAGCGCACGGCGTTAAAATAAAAGGGAGTGATATCAGCCAAAGCGTTTTTGACTACCACAAAGGTTAACCCCCAGACAGCAGTAACTCCGATTAGCAGCAAATCAGCTTTGCTCTGCGTGGAAAACTTCATTTATAATCACTTCCTTGGCAATTACTCTTGGATCCATTTTCCATGCAAATTGGCGCAGCGTCAAGAATGAGCGGTTATAAAAAGTATTTTTTCTGCGTATCATATGGTAATTAGGCTGCAGCCAAAATTTTGCTTGGGGGTGGCTCTGATGAGAACAATAAAAGCCGTGCTGGGAGGATTGGCTTTAAGTATAACCGGCAGCATACTTTTTGTGGCTTTGGGGTTAGCTGCTGCTGTTTTTAGTGGGGCTGGCTTTGTCTATCTATCCTCATACATGGGTTACGTAACTACGGGGAGTCTTTTGGCGGGAAGTTTTTTGGCAGGGTATTTGAACGGTAAAAGAGGAGCTTTTAGTGGGGGAGCTGTTGGTTTTACGATTTGCCTTTTGAGCATTGTATTCTCCATAACACTCCTTCCTAAGGCCATATCTTTGTCGGAATTCATATTAGCAGTTTTTCCCGGAAGCTTGCTGGCCGGTATGGCCGGGGCTTGCGGAGTTAATGTGGCCAGGGCCAAACGGAAGAAAAAGAAAAGCACTCAGGCAAAATTTAGCGCCTCAAATAAACAATGAGCTAAAATAACTATTGCTTTCTTTGAAACTTTGGTTTAGTATATATAACAACAAATGAACAACATGGCTAGTTGTATACAGTGCTAATCTAGCTGTAATATGTTGCTCCTTTAACTCTAGTCCCGCGAGGCTAGTAAGGAGGTGAAAAAGCTTAAAAACAATGCTTTTTTAGGCCTTCTTGCTGTACGCGCAAGGAGGCTTTTTTTGGTCTCTGTTTGTAACACGTCAAATAAAGGTGGTGTAAAACGTGATTGGGCTTTTGGTGCTGGAAGACGGAACTGTATTTCAAGGTAAGGGCTTTGGATATGAGGGTAAAAAAGCAGGTGAAGTTGTTTTTAATACTTCCATGACCGGCTATCAGCAGATCTTGACCGACCCTTCCTATTGCGGCCAGATTGTGGTGATGACATATGCTCTCATCGGTAATTACGGTGTAAACCGGGAGGACATGGAGGCGGTATGCTCCTATGCCAACGGGTTTGTTGTTCATCAACTTTGTACCGAACCAAATAACTGGCGGGCTTACGGCAAATTGGAAGAGTTTTTAGTTGACCAGCAAGTGATTGGCTTGCAAGGGGTCGATACCAGAGCTTTAACATTGCATCTGCGTCGCCATGGTACTTTAAGGGGCATAGTGGCAGCAGGGGATTATAGTCCGGAGGAATTGCTGCTCCAGCTTCATAACCTGGCGCCGGGGGAAAACTGCCCGGTTGCCAAGGTGTCGACGGCAAAACCCTATGTCTTACCCGGCGGTCCGCTAAAAATGGTAGTTATGGATTTCGGCGTTAAACAAAACATTTTACGCTGGTTCCAAAAAAACGGTTGCAAACTAATTGTTGTGCCATTTGACGCCCCGGCCGAGCAAATAATGGATTATCGTCCCGATGGAATTATCTTATCCAATGGGCCCGGTGACCCTGAAAACATCCGTCATGTTACCAAGACTGTTTCAGCAGTGCTGGAAAAAGTACCGGTTTTAGGGGTTTGCTTAGGACATCAATTGTTAGGTTTAACTTTAGGGGGTAAAACATATAAGCTGCCTTTCGGCCACAGGGGTGGCAATCACCCGGTGAAAGATTTGAAAACAGGAAGAGTGTTTATGACGGCCCAAAACCATGGCTATGCTTTGGAAGCCAATTCCTTGCCCGGTGATGAAACTGAAATATCTCATATCAGCTTATTTGACGGTACTGTGGAAGGCATCAGGCATCGCAAATTGCCTGTTTTTTCAGTCCAGTTTCATCCTGAAGGGGCCCCGGGACCGCAGGACAGCGAGTATATTTTCCGCCAATTCCTTGACGCAGTTAAGCTTCGTCGTGCTATACAGCAGGTTGCCGGCTAGTTAAATGAGTCGTTAGCCGTAGTCGTTAGTCGCTCTGTGGAATATAGATAGGTTCTTGCGAGCTATAAAAGTTTAGCCAATCTTGGCGCAAAAGGGGGAGAGGGGAAATGCCAAAAAAAGAAATGCTCAAGGTGCTGGTAATCGGTTCCGGGCCTATTGTAATCGGCCAGGGCGCTGAATTCGATTACGCCGGGACCCAGGCTTGCCGGGCACTGATGGAGGAAGGGCTGGAAATAGTACTGGCTAACAGCAACCCTGCTACCATCATGACTGAGGCGGATATGGCCCATCGTATCTATTTTGAACCACTGACTGCGGAATTTCTAACCCGCATCATCGCAAAAGAGCGGCCGCAAGGAATACTACCTACCATGGGAGGTCAGATCGGATTAAATTTAGCCTCGGAACTGGACCGCAAAGGAGTTTTAAAGAATTATGGTGTGCAACTGCTGGGTACTCCTTTGGAAGCAATAGAACAATCAGAAGACCGGGAGCTGTTTAAAAAGTGCATGGAGTCAATCGGCGAACCTGTTCTGGAAAGCTTTATCGCCAAAACTGAAGAAGAAGCGGTAAAATACGCCCGATCTATAGGTTATCCGGTGATTATCCGTCCTGCTTATACATTAGGTGGCACAGGAGGCGGCATAGCTACCAGTGAAGAAGAAGTAAAGACCATTGCTTTCCGGGGGCTCAAGGCCAGTCCGGTTGGACAGGTATTGATAGAGCGTTCTGTGGTAGGATGGAAGGAAATAGAATATGAAGTAATCAGGGACGGAAATGATAACTGCCTGGCTGTCTGCAGCATGGAAAACGTTGACCCCGTTGGCATCCATACCGGTGACAGTATTGTGGTAGCTCCGGTACAAACCTTGTCAGACGTGGAACACCAAATGTTGCGCGCCGCAGCTTTAAAGATTATCAGGGCTTTAAAGATTGAGGGGGGATGTAATGTCCAGTTTGCCCTGGACCCTCAGAGTTTAAGCTACTATGTAATTGAAGTCAACCCCAGGGTAAGCCGTTCCAGCGCTTTGGCGTCCAAAGCGACAGGTTATCCTATTGCCAGGGTTGCAGCCAAAATTGCCGTGGGTTATACTCTGGACCAAATTCAAAATAAAATTACCGGTACAACTTCATGCTTTGAACCTGCTTTGGACTATGTTGTAGTAAAGATACCGCGTTTTCCCTTTGATAAACTGCGGGGAGAAAGGACTTTAGGGACTCAGATGAAGGCCACTGGAGAGGCGATGGCTATAGACCGGACTTTTGAAAGGGCATTACTCAAAGGATTGCGGGGACTGGAATTAAGCAACGGCAGCCAACACCTGTGGAAGATTAAACAGGCTTCATTGCAGGAAATCCAGGAACAACTGCGGCTGGCCAGTGATTTGCGTATCTTTTATATTTTTGAGGCTTTTCACCGGGGATTAAATGTGCTCGAAGTAGCTGAATTAACAAAAATAGATCTTTTCTTTTTGGCCAAAATGCATAAGATCGCAGTTCAGGAGCAAGAACTGCAAGGCAATCGTGGCGTTTTAAACAAAGAACAGGTACAAAAAGCTAAGGTACTTGGTATTAGCGATACCCGGGTGGCTGAACTTTTGGGGGTATCAGAAAAAGCCGTTAGGGAGTTTAGGAAAGAACAAGGCATTTGTCCGGTTTATAAGATGGTGGATACGTGCGCTGCTGAATTTGCTGCTTTAACCCCATATTATTACTCTACCTACGATTGGCAAGACGAGGTTGAGTTGAAACCCGGACGGAAAATTGCGGTGCTTGGTTCCGGACCAATCCGTATCGGTCAGGGCATAGAGTTTGATTACGGGGCAGTGGAATGTACCCGGGCTTTGAAAGAAGCTGGCATTACAGCCATAGCTGTTAATAATAATCCCGAAACAGTGAGCACTGATTTTGATATAGCTGACAAACTTTACTTCGAACCGTTGACTGTGGAAGATGTAATGCATATTTTAGATAAAGAGCAGCCCGAAGGGGTGATTGTGCAGTTCGGGGGACAAACAGCCATTAATTTAGCAAAAGGGTTGGCTGCTTGGGGGGTGCCCATTTTAGGTACTACTTTGGAGGCAATAGATTTGGCGGAGGACAGGGATAAGTTTGACCGGCTGTTAACAGACCTAGGGATTCCCAAACCCCCCGGCTCAGGAGCTGCAAGCCCGGAAGAAGCAGTGCAAATTGCAGCAAACCTGGGGTATCCTGTAATGGTCCGGCCCTCTTATGTTATAGGGGGCAGGGGAATGGAGATTGTATACAACCAGGAAGAACTGCTGCACTATTTGACAGAGGCCCTGGAATTATCCCAAGACTGCCCCGTATTGATCGACAAATATTTCTCAGGAACCGAAGTAGAGGTGGATGCCGTCTCGGACTGCGAGGAAGTGTTAATCCCCGGAATCATGCAGCATATTGAAAGGCCCGGAGTTCATTCAGGGGACAGCATTGCGGTATACCCGGCCTTTGATTTGAGTCACAAAGCCGTAAGCAGGATTATAGAATATACCAAACTGCTGGCTAAGGCGCTGGCTGTTAAGGGGCTGTTTAATATCCAGTTTATAGTACAAGGTGATGAGGTGTTTGTGCTGGAAGTAAATCCTCGTTCCAGTAGGACTGTCCCTTTCCTGAGTAAGGTGACAGGGATCCCTTTAACGGCTATTGCAACCAAAGTAATTTTAGGTGAAAGGCTCAAGGACCAAGGCTATGGGACGGGTTTATATCCCCCGGCAGCTCATTTTGCCGTTAAAGTTCCCGTATTCTCGCTGGCTAAGCTGCAGCAAACCGATGTTTCTCTTGGGCCGGAAATGAAGTCCACCGGAGAGGTTATGGGAATAGACTATAGTTTATCCGGGGCTTTATATAAGGGATTGGTAGCAGCGGGATATGATTTACCGCAGAGGGGGAAGGTCCTTGCTGCCATTGCTGAACGGGATAAGAGAGAATCTTTGCCGTTGTTACAAGAACTGGCGCAGCTTGGCTACACAATCTATGCTACTCCCGGAACTGCTAAGGTGCTGCGGCAAGCAGGTTTGACAGTGCTGGAAACAGGCGATGAGCAAAGCAGAGAAACAGAGCTGCTAAAACTTCTGCGGGAAAAGCATTTTGATATTGTTCTAAATACCCTGACCCAGGGTAAAGATCCCTCCCGTTTAGGATTCCGGATCCGCAGGACTGCTGCGGAGTACGGCGTAACCTGTTTAACTTCCTTGGATACTGCCAAAGCGGTTGTTCGGCTTTTGGCAGAGTTAAGGCAGTCACAAAGCCAGATAACAGTTAATCCTATTCAGGAATATTTGGGTTGTCTGGAAATTGAACAGGTCGGTTGACGTCTTTTTCGACAGTTTTTTGCAGCCAGTGTGTAACAATCTTGACAGCCGGTAATAATATGGCTAATATTAATCTTAGTTTAATAGGGTACTGTTGATGAAGGGGAGGAGTACTCCCAGGCTGCCTTAAAGAGAGGGGAACCTTGGCTGGAAGTTCCCCAGGCCGGTTGGGAAGAATGTCGCCCTGGAGCGGTAAACTGAAAGTCAGTAAGTTTTCCGGGTTTGCCCGTTACAGCAACCTAAGTGCGCTTGCTTTACAAGCCGTCTTTCCCGGCGGGTCGAGTAAGCGGAAATAAGGTGGTACCGCGGAGTTCCTTCGTCCTTAACAGGCGAGGGAATTTTTTGTTAGCCGTCAGCCATCAGCTAATAGTTATTAGCAATTAGCTATTAGGGCTGGACCGTGGGCTGGTGCTAACCACTTAGGACTAACGATTAAGGACGCGGTCGAACAACCAGCAACTGTTGTCTTACATTCATGTAAAGGGGAGGTTTATAGATGAGCTCACAAGTTAACATTCCCTCGACGTACAATCCTAAAGAAGTGGAGGAAAAATGGTATAAGTTTTGGGAAGATAACGGTTTTTTTCATGCGGAGGTAGAGCGGGACAAAAAGCCTTTTACCATTGTGATGCCGCCGCCTAATGTGACCGGCGCCTTACACCTGGGACATGCTATTGATAATACCCTCCAGGATATCCTGATCCGCTGGCGGCGCATGCAGGGCTACAATGCCCTGTGGGTGCCGGGCACAGACCATGCGGGAATTGCTACCCAGGCCCGGGTAGAAGAGCACCTGGCCCAGGACGGCATCAGCAAATATGACCTGGGAAGGGAAAAGTTTCTGGAGAAGGTCTGGGAGTGGAAGCATGAATACCATGGGCGGATCAGCAAACAGCTCCGCTTGTTAGGCTCTTCCTGTGACTGGGACAGGGAGCGTTTTACCATGGATGAAGGCTGCTCCAGGGCGGTCAGG
The DNA here is from genome assembly GCF_004353525.1 of Zhaonella formicivorans. Taxonomy (NCBI): domain Bacteria; kingdom Bacillati; phylum Bacillota; class Clostridia; order Neomoorellales; family Zhaonellaceae; genus Zhaonella; species Zhaonella formicivorans. Next base: position 1,611,252 of record NZ_CP085524.1, on the reverse strand, counting down.
GAAGTATTTGTCCGGCTTTTTGAAAAAGGTTTGATCTACCGGGGTAACTACATCATCAACTGGTGTCCCAAATGCCAGACCACTATTTCCGATATCGAGGTAGAACACCAGGAGCAGCCCGGACACCTGTGGCATTTGAAATACCCGGTGAAAGGTGAAGAGGCATATATTGTAGTGGCCACAACCCGCCCGGAAACTATGCTGGGCGATACGGCGGTAGCGGTTCATCCCGATGATGAACGCTATACTAAGCTGGTAGGAAAGACTGTTATCCTCCCTATCGTTGGGCGGGAGATTCCCATTATCGCCGACAGCTACGTGGATCCTTCTTTTGGTTCCGGGGCGGTAAAAATTACGCCGGCTCATGACCCGAACGACTTTGAAATGGCCTTGCGCCATGACCTGCCCCAGGTTGTGGTAATCGACAAGCAGGGTAAAATGACCGCTGAAGCCGGAAAGTACGAGGGCATGGACCGCTATGAATGCCGCAAACAAATTGTCAAAGACTTGGAAGAAGCGGGGTATCTCATTGAAATAGAAGAGCATACTCATGCTGTAGGTCACTGCTACCGCTGCGACACTGTAATTGAACCTTTGGTTTCCAGTCAGTGGTTTGTGAAAATGAAGCCCCTGGCTGAACCCGCCATTAAAGCTGTAGTCGAAGGTAGGATAAAATTTGTACCCGAAAGGTTTACCAAGATTTACCTTGGCTGGCTGGAGAATATCCGGGATTGGTGCATTTCCCGCCAGCTCTGGTGGGGACATAGGATCCCCGTGTGGTACTGTCAGGACTGCGGGAAGATGATCTGCACTTCAACAGACCCGGAAGTATGCCCGGAATGCGGCAGCGGGAAACTTGAGCAGGACCCTGATGTTTTGGATACCTGGTTCAGTTCAGGGCTCTGGCCGTTCTCCACTTTGGGTTGGCCGGAAAAGACTCCGGAACTGGAGCATTTTTACCCCACTTCGGTGCTGGTTACCGGACGTGATATTATCTTTTTCTGGGTAGCCAGGATGATCTTTACAGCATTGGAATTCATGCAGGAAGTGCCTTTCCGGGAAGTGTTCATCCACGGTCTGGTGCTTGATTCCCAGGGCAGGAAGATGAGCAAGTCTTTGGGCAACGGGGTAGACCCTATTGAGGTAATTGAACAGTACGGTGCCGATACCCTCCGCTTTATGCTGGTGACCGGCAACACGCCTGGTAATGACCTGCGTTTCCATTTTGAACGGCTGGAAGGCACCAGAAACTTTACCAACAAGATCTGGAATGCTTCACGGTTTGTGTTGATGAACCTGGCAGATTATGAACCGGGAAGCTCCAAGCCGGAATATATGTTGGCCGACCGCTGGATTTTATCCAAGTATAATCAGACGGTGCGGGAGGTAACACAGTATCTGGAAAGATACGAACTGGGCGAAGCGGCCCGAACAATCTATGATTTCATCTGGAACCAGTTCTGTGACTGGTATATCGAGCTGGTAAAACCAAGACTTTACGGGAAAGAAACTTCCATCAGCAAATATACGGCCCAGCATGTTTTGCATCATGTTTTAAGCAATACTTTAAAACTGCTGCATCCCTTTATGCCGTTCATCACCGAAGAAATATGGCAGCATCTGCCTCATGAAGGGAAAACAATCATGCTTTCCTCCTGGCCGGTTGAAGATAAAAGCTTGATTTTCCCGGAAGCGGAGAGCCAGATGGATCTCCTTATGGAAGCCATTAGGGCTATCAGGAATATCCGGGCAGAGATGAACGTTCCGCCAGGTAAAAAAGCAGAAGTAATTATTGCCGCTAAAAGTGAAGCAGACTATAAAGTTATGGAAACCGGTCAGAAATATCTGGCCCAACTGGCCAATGCGGAGCCAATTAAACTTTGTGCCCGTTTGGAGCAAAAGTTAGCCAAAGCTGCTACAGCAATAGTCGGTGATTTGGAAATTTACCTGCCTTTGGAAGGATTAATTGATCTCGAGCTGGAAATCGCGCGCCTGGAAAAAGAGCTGGCAGCTACCCGTAAAGAACTGGAGCGGCTGGCCGGTAAGCTCAATAACCAAGGATTTTTAAGCAAAGCGCCTCAGGAAGTCATTGCCAAAGAACAGGAAAAGCAGAGGGAAATGCTGGTCAAGAAAAAAGCACTGGAAGCAAGGCTGGCCATGTTTAAAAGAGAGGCTTAGCAGAGACAGGCAGTTTAGTCTTTAGAAAAGGTGTGAGAAATGAATTACCAAGAAGCTTTGGACTACCTTAAGCAGCTGACTAAATTCGGCTGGAATCCTGGGTTGTTCAGGATTCAAAAATTAATGGAGATGCTTGGCAACCCTGAGCAGAAATTAAAAGTAATTCATATCGGGGGGACAAACGGCAAAGGCTCAACTTCAGCTATGGTGACCAGCATTCTGCAGCAAGCAGGTTACAGGGTGGGGCTTTTTACTTCGCCCCACCTGCATTCCTATACGGAACGGGTACAAATTAACGGCAAGCAGATTCCCCCGGAAAGGATTGCGGAACTGTTAACTACCTTAAAGCCTCTTTTGGAGGAAATGGTTGCGGCCGGTTACGAACACCCGACCGAATTTGAAGTGAATACTGCGCTGGCTTTACTTTATTTTTACCGGGAGCAGGTTGATTACTGCGTGTTGGAGGTCGGTTTGGGAGGGGCCATCGATTCTACTAACGTAGTACAGCCTTTGGTAGCGGTGATTACCAATGTAGGCATGGACCACATGGACTACCTGGGTAATACCCTTACCGAGATTGCCAGGGTGAAAGCGGGGATAATTAAAAGGGGTGTCCGGGCGGTTACTGCGGCAGATCGTCCCGAAGTGCTTAAAGTTATTGAAGGTGTTTGTAAGGAAAAAGGCGTGGAATTAGTACATGTGGGGCGCGACATTGCCTATGAGGTTAAAAACGTTACCCCGGCGGGAACTTGCTTTTCAGTTAAAGGGCTTAAACAGGATTACAATGACTTGTTTACTCCTTTGGTCGGCTCTCACCAGGCAGTCAATGGAGCGACAGCAGTTGCCGCTATAGAATCCTTAGCTCACTTTGGAATTGAGATTGCTCCTGAGCATATTAGGAAAGGCTTAGCTTTGACTTCCTGGCCGGCACGCCTGGAACTATTCCAAAAAGATCCGGCTGTTCTAATCGATGCCGCCCATAACCTGGATGGCGCACGGACTTTGCAGGAAGCTTTACAAAATGTCTTCACGTTTAAACGGCTGGTCTTAGTCATCGGCATGCTGGCTGACAAGGAGAGGGAAAAAGTGTTGGCACTCCTGGCGCCGCTGGCCGACAGCATTATTGTTACCAAACCAAATAGTCCCAGAGTGGGACAGTGGCAGGACATGGCCCAAATGGCTAAAAAGTATACATCAAATGTCTATTTAGTGGAAGATATTGCAGCAGCGGTAGAGAAGGGCTTGAGTCTAACAGGGCCCGACGATCTGTTGTGCATTACAGGGTCCATTTACATGGTTGCTGAGGCAAGAGCCTTTTTATTAAGCAATAAATAAGCTTGTACTAAAGTATTGCTTTGAAATTCTGACTATTTATATTATAATTAGTAGTAATTAATTATAAATTACGCTGGCAGTATCCTTGTAAGGAGGCTATACTTTTGAAAAGTCTCAAAATACCAGAAGCGACGATAATCAGGCTCTCTGTTTACTCCAGATACTTATCAGAAGTTGACCGCAAAGGCGTTGTCACTATTTCCTCCAATGAAATTGCTGAAGGAGTTGGAGTAAGTTCTGCTCAGGTCCGCAAAGACCTGGCTTACTTTGGAGAGTTCGGTACACGCGGAGTGGGATATAATGTTAAAGACTTGCACAGGCATATTATCAAGATTCTAGGCTTAAATTACGAGTGGCCGGTAATAATTGTCGGTGCCGGTAACCTGGGAACAGCCCTTTCCATGTATGGGGGTTTTAGGCAGCGGGGTTTTAAAATAGTCGGTATTTTTGACAACGATCCCAGTAAGATTGGCTACAAGTTAAATGGGGTAGAAGTATTCCCCATGGGCCGCATACCGGAAGTAGTAGAAGCAGAAGATGCGCAAATTGGCATTATTGCCGTTCCTGCAGATGTGGCGCAGGAAGTGGCAAATACGCTGGTGCAAGCGAACCTGAAAGCAATTCTAAACTTTGCTCCCAGGGTCTTAACAGTTCCTAAAGATGTGGAACTCCGCAATGTGGATCTTTCTGTCAACCTGGAGATCCTGACTTTTAACCTCGGAATGAAGAAAACAAAGGAATGAAGCTGCACATCAACGTCTTTTAGCCTAAAAGGCGTTGTTTTTCTTATCATGCATGTAAATATGAATGCTAGCCTTCAGCTATCAGCTAATAATAATTAAGTAAATTGCAGCTAATGGCTGAAGGCTGATGGCTGACAGCTGACGGAGGGAAATACTTATGAGACTGATCCTCGCTTCCCAGTCACCCAGGCGCAAAGAGCTGCTCAAGCAGATTGGTTTGGAATTCGAGATCATCGTAAGCCAGGCAGAAGAAAAACTGGAAGGCGATGATCCGGTGATACTAGCAGAAAAGCTGGCCTTAAAAAAAGCAGAAGAAGTGGCCGGGCAAATTGACGGCGGTCTGGTGCTGGGTGCGGATACAATTGTGGTTTTGGGCGGAACAATTTTAGGCAAACCACAGTCTAAAAAAGAAGCTGTACAGATGTTAACACTTTTAAGCGGTCAAAAACACCGGGTAATTACCGGTGTGGCACTAATCGATGCCGCTACAAAGGAACGGCGTTTGGGCCATGAAATTACTGAAGTGAAGTTCAGAGAGTTAACAGAGCAGGAAATAAGAGGATATGTGGAGACAAAAGAATACTTGGACAAGGCAGGAGCTTACGGTATTCAAGGGTTAGGGGCGCTGTTGGTGGAAAGGATTGAAGGATGTTATTACAACGTGGTAGGCTTGCCCTTAACCAGGCTGTACTTAATGTTAAAAGATTTCGGCTTTAATGTATTTTAATATAATTGGGAAACGCTTCGGGAGAGGGAATATGGAATATCGTTTAACCATCAAAGAAATGCCGGAGGAACTGCGGCCCAGGGAACGCATGCTTAAGGCCGGCCCCCATAGCTTAAGCAATTCTGAACTGCTAGCAATCCTTTTAAGGACGGGCAGCCGGAAAGAGTCGGCATTGGATCTGGCCAGCCGGATCCTGAAAGAGAAAGAAGGGCTGCAATTTTTAGCAGATGCCGCTCTGGAAGAACTGGTAGGGATTCAGGGTGTAGGTTTAGCCAAAGCGGCTCAGATTAAAGCTGCGGTTGAACTGGGCAAACGGTTGGCCGCCTATAAAGGTGAACAACGGTTTACTGTAGAGTCCCCCGCTTCGGCAGCTAATTTATTAATGGATGAAATGCGTTTTCTAGATAGGGAGCATTTTAGAGCCATCCTTTTGAACACCAAGAATCATGTCTTAGGAACAGAGACAATCTCCATTGGCAGTTTGAATTCTTCTATCGTGCATCCCAGGGAGCTGTTTAAACAAGCAATTAAAAAGAGTGCGGCTGCGTTAATTTTAGCTCATAACCACCCCAGCGGCGATCCGACCCCTAGCCGGGAGGATGTAGAAGTTACTAAGCGGCTTTTGGAAGCCGGAAAAATTATTGGCATTGAAATTTTAGATCATTTGGTTATTGGCAATGGTATTTACGTTAGCTTCAAAGAACGCGGGTTAATTTAAGGGTGGGATGTTAGCAGATCTTTCCCTTGCTACCTATGATTGCGTTACTTTATAATTACTTTGAATGGGGACTTCCTTAAGTAAAACTTTGTTAATTGAGGACATGCTGTGACAAAGTTGAAGTTCTAAACTGCAGATCCAGTCGGAAAGAGTATAAACATCAGGAAGGGGAACATGCAATGTTGTTAGGAAGAGATTTGGGCATAGATCTGGGAACGGCCAATACTTTGGTACATGTAAAGGGCAAAGGTATTATCATGCAGGAACCTTCTGTAGTAGCCATGCAAAAGGATACAGGGTCAGTACTGGCTGTAGGGGAAGAGGCTAAAAAGATGATCGGCAGAACTCCGGGCAATATTGTAGCTATCCGGCCTCTAAAAGACGGTGTTATTGCAGATTTTGACGTTACCCAGGCCATGCTGCGCTATTTTATCGGGAAAGCGGTTAAAAAATCCTTGTTATCAAAGCCCAGGGTGGTGGTAGGAGTTCCTTCCGGGGTTACAGCCGTGGAAGAAAGGGCAGTCAAGGAAGCAGCATTACAAGCCGGTGCCAAGGAAGCCTATCTTATTGAAGAGCCCATGGCGGCAGCTATTGGCGCAGGACTTCCTGTTCACGAGCCAACCGGAAATATGATTGTAGACATCGGGGGAGGCACCACTGAGGTTGCCATTATTTCTTTAGGCGGGATTGTGACCAGCCGCTCAATCAGGATTGGCGGCGACGAAATGGATGAGGCAATCGTGCAGCATATCAAACGCAAATATAACTTGATGATTGGCGAGCGCACAGCAGAGGAAATTAAGATTGACATAGGTGCTGCCTATTTTGGCGATACGGAGCAGGACCGCATCAGAAAAGAGCGTATTTACCCCGTTAGAGGGCGGGATCTGGTTACCGGTTTGCCTAAGACCATTGAGATCAGTGCTCTGGAAGTGCAAGAAGCACTGGCTGAGCCTGTTTCCGGCATTTTGGACGCAATTAAAGTGTGCCTGGAAAAAACCCCGCCGGAATTGGCGGCCGATATTATGGACCGCGGTATTATGATGGCAGGCGGTGGTTCACTGCTCTGGGGGCTGGACCGTTTAGTCAGCGAAGAAACAGGTATGCCGGTACACCTGGCTGATGATCCGTTAACTGCTGTTGCCAACGGCACCGGCAAAGTTTTGGAAAATATCGAAGTATTGAAGAGAGTGTTAATATCCCCCAAAAGGTTAGGATAGAGGGGCGTGGTTGAGGTTGGCCCGTGTTCGTATTAATAAATCTCTGATCGGTTTTATAATTCTCATAGGCGTAGGTTTATTTGCTGTACGGTTTTCTACGCCCGGGAGAAATGCATTGACCCCGGTCGAAATCTGGTTCCGGGATATTTTAGCCCCGCTGCAAAGCGGGGTTACGACTGTAACTCGCTTTACCGGCACAGTAGTGAACAACATTCTGTCTTTCAAAGATCTACAGGCAGAAAATAAGGCCTTGAGGGGCCAGATTGAGCGTTTAACCGAAGAAAACAACCAGTTGGAAGAATACAGACAGCAAAACTTGCGCTTGCGGCAGTTGCTGCGTTTGGAAAAAATGCTTGGTTCCCAGTTTGAGCTGGAGGCCGCAGAAGTGATTGCCCGGGATATTAAAAACTGGAATCAGAGCTTAACCATCAATAAAGGCAGTCGCCATGGTCTAAAGAAAGGCATGGCCGTAATTACCCACCAAGGTTTGGTGGGCCGGATTAGCGCCGTCAGCGAAAACACGGCAGAAGTGCTTTTAATCTTGGACAGACAAGGGGCTGTGGCAGGCTTGCTTCAGGCTTCCCGTTTTCCCGGGGTAGTAGAGGGTACCACAGATGATTCAGGCTTGCTGCAGATGATCCACCTGCCTTATGATGCCCCGGTACGGGAAAATCAGGTGGTTGTTACTTCCGGTTTGGGCCAGGTAATTCCAAAGGGGCTGCGGATTGGCTATGTGGTTGGAATAAAACCTGAACCCAACGGCTTGATGAAGCGGGCTCTGATCAAACCGTTTGCTGATTTGGACCGCTTGGAGGAAGTGATGGTGGTTAAGGCAGTAAAAGGGGGTATGTAGGATGCGGACTGTAATTTTGGGAGCCTCTTTACTGGGTAGCTTAATACTTGAATCCACTGTCCTGGAATATTTTAAAGTGGCGGGTGTTAAACCCGATTTGCTTTTAATATTAGTGGTATTCAATGCTTTGCTGCACGGATGTTATCATGGTGCCAAACTTGGCTTTGTTTTTGGACTGGTGGAAGATGTTTTTATTGGCAAGTTTATCGGTTTAAATGCATTGACCAAAATGCTCACCGGCTACCTGGTCGGCATGGGCGAAAACAAGGTATTTAAGGAAAATCTGCTTATTCCTGTTTTCGGTCTCTTTACTGCCACATTTTTAAACAATATTCTCTACGTTTTTTTAGCGGGACTGGCCGGGGTGGAACGGAATCTGGCCTTTTACGTCTGGGATGTAACCTTACCTACAGCTTTATACAATGCCTGTCTTGCACCGCTCTTTTACGGGAAATTTTATCACTCGGCCACAAAAGGATACTTGAGGCTGAGCCGGTATTAATCCGGTCACCTGTTACCAGTCTCGGCCTTTGGTCGAGTCATCAGTCCTCAGTTCCTAGTCCCCAGCCATCAGCAACTAGCTGCTAAATGCTGACGGCTGATAGCTGAAGGCTGAAGGCTAACGACTAACTAACAACTAACAACTAATAAGGGGGGGCCGTTATGGATGAACAGCGCAAGAGGCTGGAACGCACTCTTAAATTATTTTTGGTGGCGATTATTTTCATTTTCGCCAGTTTAAGCATACGGCTCTTTTTTTTACAGGTAATCGGTGCTGAGGAATTTCAAACAAAATCAGAAAAAAACCGGATCCGGCTTTTAGAAATTGAAGCCAGGAGAGGTGATATTCTCGACAGGAATAATCAAGTTTTGGCTACAAGCAAGCCGGTCTTTACCATTTCCCTGTCTCACCTGGATGATAAAGAGGAGCAAGAACGTTCAATTGTTAAACTGGCGGAAATTTTACAAATGCCGGAATTGACCGCTGATGTTATCAGGGATAAGGTTAAAAAACACACTCGTAAATTTGAACCGGTGGAAATTGTTACAATACCTTGGGGGAAAGAATCGGTTGAATTAATCAGCAGAATTGAAGAAAACCGGCCTGAATTGCCAGGAGTGAATATTTTGGAGCAGCCCATGCGGTATTATCCTAACGGCAGTTTAGCCGGCCATCTGTTGGGTTTTATAGGGCGGATTGATCAACAGGAGCTGGAGAAGTACGGCAGGGATACCTATGGCTTAAATGACAAGATTGGGAAAACCGGTCTGGAAAGAGTTTATGAGCTTGTCTTCCAGGGCGGCAAGGAGATAGGCTTAAGGGGAAAGAAAGGCGCCCAGCAAGTTGAAGTCAACGCCAGGGGGCAGGTGGTAGGGGAATTGCCTTTGAACATCCAACCGGTTCCAGGGAACAGCCTGCAATTAACCATTGATGGTAAACTGCAGAAGGTTATGGAAAAGTCCATGGATGAAGTGATTGCTGAGGTGAAGAAAAAGTTTCCAAAAGCCGGTGCCGGCGGGGCCGTTGTAATTGATGTAAAGACAGGGGCAATTCTGGCCATTGCCTCGAAACCGGACATGAACCCTAATGACTTTGTAGACGGCTCTTTTGCTCAGAAGCTCTCTTACTATAATGACCAAAAACTGCTGCCCGTTTTTAACCGGGCAATACAGGCAACATATCCACCTGGCTCAACCTTTAAAATGATTACAGGGATGGCTGCTCTGGCCTCGGGTAACGTCAAGGCCACCGATAAAGTCACCTGTACAGGAAGGTATTGGAAGCCACCATATATTAAGTGCTGGGATGTGCATGGGGTGGTAGACTTTTACCGTGCTATTGCGGTCTCTTGCAATACTTTTTTCCAGTATGCGGGCGAAAAAGCAGGAATAGAGTGGATTGATAAAGTGGCCAAAGAATTCGGGTTGGGAGAAAAAACCGGTATCAGCGATCTTTTAGGTGAGGCTGCCGGAATACTGCCTTCACCGGAACGGAAGGCTGAACTGAATGAAAGCTGGGTTGAAGAAAAGCACCAAGAAAAGGTGGCTGAAATCGAAGCTAAATACGGGAAGCTCCTGGAGCAGGCGGACAATGAAAGGGAGCGCAAACAGCTTTTGAGGGAGAAAGAGCAAGCCTTAAAAATAGAAGAGTCAAGGTATAAAATTGATTATGATTTCTATGTAAAGTGGAGGCCTTACGAAACTTATAACACGTCTATCGGTCAGGGGGACAATAACTATACTATTTTACAACTGGCCAACTATATTGCCACTTTGGCTAACGGTGGAAATCGCTATCAACCTTACCTGGTCAGTAAAATCATATCGCCTGACGGCAAAGTACTGAAAGAGTTCAGGCCGAAGCTTAAGCATAGAGTATCATTAGATCCGCAAATTTTAGCTGAAGCCCGCAAAGGAATGCTGGCTGTTACCCAGCCTGGCGGTACAGCTTACAGTTTATTCAAGAACTTCCCTGCTGAGATCAAGGTTGGCGCCAAAACAGGGACTGCCCAGACAGGCAGGGCCGGTGATGACAAAAGAAAGGAATTCCATGGTGTATTTGTAGCTTTTGCTCCCTATGATAACCCGCAGATTGCTTTTGCAGGTCTTATTGAGTATGGGGAAAGCGGCGGAGCTTCAGCAGGTAAAGTGGCTAAAGCCGTATTTGAAGAATACTTCGGGATTAATCCGGTAAATGAAAATATAAAAGATAGGACCTTGGAATCACCGTTAAACGAAGATCTTCCGGCGGAAATACCAATGGAAGATTAGAAAGGTAAAGTATGTCTCAATTGAGGCAGTGAGTGTTGTTGAAGCATGTCTTCAGTTCGGTTAATCTGTCCGATTTTGCAGGAAAAACGAGGAAAAAAGCCCCTCGTTTTTTTCTATCTATAGCAGGATTTGGTTTTACCTGCGTAGAAACATAAAGACTAGCAAATGCTACTCTTTTTAGAAATAGTTTGACACAAGAAATATACTTTCGCCATGCTTTTGCGTTCTGGGAAACTTGTTTTGAGCTTAGACCCCCATGCAGTTTCGCAGCACCGGACGTACAATGAAAATTATTATATACGTTATGTCCGTGGAAGCGACCTTTGTCTGAATCCTTAGAGCACCCTGCGAGGGCAAGGACTGAAAGCGGACGAGCAGCATGGACTGAGATGAGCAGTGGAGCGACAGGACATAAACGTTATAGCTATTTTCGAGATAGATGGTTAACTTTGTAAGTTGTAATTCAGTACTACTTTAAGTAATTGCCATCCTAACAGGCGCAGCAAGGGTTTCACCATTTATCTTAGGAGGAAAAAGTTGATGAAAATTTCAACCTCGACATTTAATAATTCTCAATTAATGGGACAACCTTCCTCCTTGCTTGCCAAAAAAAGAGTTTCCGAGGCAACTTCTAGCCGAGATGATACTCTGGGTATTGCTCAAAAGGAATTTGGTACTGTTCACGATGATGTAGCCATTTCCGACGAAAATACAATTTTAATCCAGCGGACCATAAGGTCGGGTCAAAGTATTCGTTACCCCGGAAATGTTGTAGTAATGGGAGATGTAAATCCCGGCGGGGAAATAGTGGCCGGAGGTAACATTATCGTGATGGGTCATTTAAGAGGGGTTGCGCATGCCGGAGCTACGGGCAGCGAAAAAGCGGTGGTTGCTGCTTTTAGGTTACAGCCAACACAGCTAAGGATTGCTAATCATATTACCCGTGCCCCCGACGGGGAGGAAATCAAGCCGGATCAACCGGAAATAGCCAGAATTCAAAATGGTGTTGTGGTGATTGAAAAATACCACCCCAACTCCAACCGTCACCTGAATCTATTTTAAAAACATTTCATGGACCGATATGCGTAAAGAGGAGGAAGAAGTATGGGAGAAGTAATTGTAATTACCTCAGGTAAAGGGGGAGTAGGGAAAACTACTACCAGCGCAAACATAGGTACCGGTTTAGCAGCCATGGGTAAAAAAGTTGTGCTGGTTGATACCGATATTGGTTTGCGTAACCTGGATGTGGTTTTAGGTTTGGAAAACAGAATTGTATACGATATCGTAGATGTGGTAAACGGCAACTGCCGGCTAAAGCAGGCGCTGATTAAGGACAAGCGTTTTGAAGATATGTGCCTCCTTCCCGCAGCCCAAACAAAGGATAAGACCGCGGTTTCCCCGGAGCAAATGAAGGAACTTTGCGCCCAGCTCAAGGGTGATTTTGATTATGTGATCATTGATTGTCCTGCAGGTATAGAGCAAGGCTTTAAAAATGCTATCGCGGGAGCGGAGAAGGCTATTGTGGTAACGACTCCCGAAGTAGCGGCTGTCAGGGATGCGGACAGGATTATCGGTTTATTGGAAGCTGCTGAACTTAGAGATCCCAAATTGATTATTAACCGGCTGAGGCCTAATATGGTCAAAAAAGGCGATATGATGGATATCGATGACATGATCGATATCTTAGCAATTGGGCTTCTGGGCGTTGTTCCGGAGGACGAGGCCATAGTTATTTCCACCAACAAAGGGGAGCCTGCTGTTTTAGATAAGAACTCCAAAGCCGGGGAAGCATACCGCAATATTGCCCGTCGGGTTACCGGTGAAGATGTGCCGTTAATGAATTTGGAGGCAAACGAGGGTTTTATGGGTAAGCTTAAAAGGCTCTTCGGAGTAGGGTAAGTATTTCGGGACAGGAGGCGTGGAACAGTGTTAGAATTTTTACAACGGGTATTTGGAAGGGATACGGCTTCTGCAAGCAAAAAAGTGGCAAAGGAGCGGTTGCGCTTGGTATTGGTTCATGACAGGGCCGATATGTCACCACAGATACTACAGTCCCTTAAAGAAGATCTAATCAGGGTAATTTCCGAATATATGGAGATTGACCGAAACAACCTGGAAGTTAGTTTCGCTAACGAAAGCGATTCAGTAGCATTGGTGTGCAATATACCTGTTTTAAGGGTGAAAAGAACCGCCGGCAGCCAAATAGCCAGTAGCCGGTGATCCTAGCCGTCAGCTGTAAGCCAGCAGCTAGCGGCTAGTAGCTATCAGCTAAAAGCTAAGCTGTCAGCCAGCAGCTAACGGCTAGTTGCTGCCAATCTTTAGCTTGCATTCTTTAATTGGTTATATCTGCTTGAGTTTTTAAATCTCGGCTAGCAATCTGCTCTGCGTAAGGGCAGATTTTTTGTCTTTTTCAAGTGACAATCAGCAACTCTGCTAAGCCAAAAGCTAAGGATTTCAGGCTAATAGCCAATAGCTTAAAGCTAAAAGCTGAAGGCTGATAGCTGACAGCTAATAGCTAATAGCTGCCAGCTGATGGCTGATAGCTGTTAGCTACAATGATTTCCCTCTGGCAAGTTCCTCCCTGAGTTGATTGCAGAATTCCAATCCCTCTTTGGCAGCTACGCTGTATTGCGCTTTTCCACCGGCAACGCTTTAAGCGCCTCATCAAACTTGCGCCGGGCATGGGCCCAACATCCAACTAACGTGATGTCTGGCAGCCCATTATAGCCGGCATAGCCGTCGACGTGCAAATACCCCTTAAAACCTGATAAAAACCGGCAGGGATGCTTGCTCGCCCGGGTCGTCCGGTAATCATAGAGGACTATTGCCGGGCCTTCCCGTCCGGTACGGTAAAGCCATAGGTAAGACGTACTTTCTGCCGGGCGGCCTGGTTCACGCAACACTTGCAAGGTAGTTTCGTCAGAATGCAAGATATCTCGCTTCAGCAGATGCTGGTGCATCCTCTCGTATAGGGGATACAGCCATCGTTCTGCACCCTGGACCATCCAGTTGGCCAAAGTTTGCCTGGACAGTTCTATACCCAGACGGGACAACTGCTGCTCCTGACGATAAAGCGGCATGCCTTCCACATATTTTTGTGTCATAATGTAAGCCATGGCTGAGGGGGAAAACTAAACTTCCCGACAATACAGGTGGTACTCATTTCATGTAACGATTCGCCACAACAGGGACATACCTGTTCTTCGGGAGGCAGGCGGTATTCGATGGTCTCTACCGGCAGGTTTTCCAACTGCGCCTCACGGTGCCCTTGTTTCTTGCGACGACGATAGGTAATTTCCTCATAGGCTCTCTAAAAACCTTTAAAATCGAGACTTACTTTATCAGCTCTATTTTGATAGAGTATCTCATAAAGAAGGATGGTGGGCTAGGTGGGAGCTATTTGACGCTTACTTCTTCAAGAGCTTTTAATTTATTAAAAAATTCTTGGCTAATTTTAGCTTTAGCAAAAAAAACTGATTTACCGTCTTCGGTTAACAATGGTATCACAATGGATTTATCCTTTGCTACGATAATATATCTTAAATCGTTCTTATAACTAGTTCCTTCAACTCCTCTCTCTTTGTTGTCTATTAAATCAAAAGAAAATAATATTTCATGGCTAGGTTTATAGTTTTTATCACGTATAATCCGAGCTTTAAGGCTATTTATTTCTTTAAATATTTCGTTGATTAGCTGCTCATCGTCTATAACTTCTCTGCTCTCAAAAATTACTTTTACTAATTCCTCATTAGACCCAGCCGATCTTTGTAACTTTAATTTTTCAATTTTCTGAATGAATTCGGAGGAATTAATAATCATCGCCTCAGGAACTTTTAGCTCTAAATCTATAGTGTTTTTTGATTGACAGGAGTAAGCAGCAATTAGTAGAAACATTCAATATTATATAAACATATTTTTTCAGCATGTACCCCTCCAGAGAATATTTTTATAATTATTTTGACATCCTGGAAAGCAATGCAAATAGAATGTTTTAAAATGTGTTTGTAGTTACAGAAGAAGTTTTTTCGCTAGGGAACCATTCGCTGTACTTGTTTGAAGTTCAACTTTTTCTATAATGCCATCACCATTTCCAACTTCAGATGGCCAAATTGGGTAATTATTTGCGCTTCTCTACATAAAAAAATCTTGTTTTTCTACTGCTTGGTAACTAGACCCACTCTCGACACCTTCATACTCATCTCCTTGATATTCTATTGTAAAATATTGTCTTTTAATTCCATAATCTGAGCACCAGGGATCATAGTAAAAGGTACCGGATGCTGCAACAAAGGTGGCAGCCATTGCCATTGTGGTACCTAATATTGGGAATAGCAAACAGATTGTTAACATTATAGCAATTAATTTTTTGTATTTTTTCACTTGAAACCTTCCTCATAAGAATGTTTCTGTTATAAATCAAGCTTAAGGTTATAGCCTTTGTCATCAATAATTTTAACTGAAACTTTAGCTTTCAATTCTTTCTTAAAGACTTTCCAATACCGTTCAAATTGTTTTTGCTTTTCCTGATCAATCTTATCATCATCGAAACTGTTAGGTGTCGGCAATGAGCTATGCAAATTTGGGGAATTCCGCGCGCAAAAGTAGGGAATTTATTTGCAACTTGTCCATTTCCATTATGTAATAAATACCTAAAGTAAGTAGGAAAAATTACTTTCAAATTACAAATAACGACATTGTTGGTAATAATTATATGTTAAAATTTTGCATGTATAACTAAAGGTTTCAACGTTTTAGACTAAAAACTAAAATAATGCATTTTCGGTTCTACTTAAGATATGCATTCTTTTGGTATTAATTTATTGGAGAAGCAAAAATGAAAACATTTAATTTTTTTAAAAAAAGTGACCTAGAATGGTTGATTATTGGTGAAACAGTTTCAGTTTTGGGGGATTGGGCAAGTTACGTTGTAATTCCAATAATATTATATGATTTAACAAATGATCCAATTTCAGTAGGAGTTTTAATGATATGTCGTTTTCTCCCAAGTATTTTACTACCGTTTTTGATCAACCAAATCATTAGCAAATTTAACGTTCTTAAAATAATGATTTTTTGTGATTTTTTAAGAAGTGTATCCACCATGGGATTTATATTTGCTACTGAGCCTTTACAATTCTATATGCTAACCGTTATTAACTATATAGGAACAGCTATTTTTAACCCTGGTAAATATTCATTAGTTTCACTTATTGTTGATAAACACCAACTCTCAGAGGCTAATAGTTATATTGGGTCGATTAATAAATTATTTATGCTAGTTGGGCCAATATTTGGTGGCGTTGTCTATAATTATATAGGAAAAGAAGGTGCATTAATATTTAATTCTGTTACATTTATATTTTCTATGTTTGCATTATCTAAGATCACTATAGAAAGTAGTAAAATTGATATTCGAAAAGGAAAAGAAAAAGAAAAAGACCAAAAACAAACAAGGGATTTAGTATTTAAATTTAGTTTATTTAAAGATGTTATATACAAAAAAAGGTTAGGCAACTTAATATTTAGTGATGCATTAGGTAGTTTGGCTTTTGGATCTCTTAATGCCTTATTTCCAATTGTATCCAAAGATATTTTTAGGTCCCCGGATATTGTTTATGGATATATTATGTCTTTTTTAGGGGGGGGTTATTAATAGGAAATATTATTTCACCATTTTTAAACAAATATATATCTAACTATTTAATTTATGCCGTAGCAACATTAAGCGCTGCTCTGTCATTAATATTATTTGGGTTATCAGAGTATTTGATTTTATCATTGATGGCCATTTTTTTAGTAGGAGTCGGCAATGGGTTGCAAGAAAATTCTATACTTACATTTATTCAAGAATATTCTGAAAAAGAAAAGACCATGAATACTCTTTCCTTAAGTCAGGCGCTCACTTCTTTTTTTATTATAATATCTATGACATTTTCTGCACTAATGGTTGCTAAAATAGGATTAACTTTGACAATTTTAAGTTTGGGTTTAATACCGTTCTTTATTAGTGTATTTTTATTATTTACTGAATTCATTGGGGGATTCAACTAGAACAATTTTTCTGTGAATAAATAACAAAGAGTTTAAAATAGATTTTTTAGAGTACTTTGAATTCCTAAAAGAATTAAGGAGGGTTCTGTGTGCCAATTAAAACATTATTAATTTTTCCACCCGGATGGGTACCATTTGCCCCATATTTAGCTTTACCAGCTTTAAAAGGTTATTTAGAACATAACGATATCGAAATCGAGATTACTGATTTAAACGCTGAATATTATGATTATACTCTATCCCCAGAATTTTTAAATAGAATTTATAAAGAATGTTTGAATCGTTTTAGTCAATTAAATCTTCAAAAAAATTTAGGTAGTTATGATAAACAACTCTATCAAAAGTTAGCAAAAGCATTACTTTTGAAACCAGTAATTTCAAACATTGATGATGCAAAAAGGATTATTCGAAGTCAGGAATTTTTCAAACCAAAGGAAAGAGAGAAAGCAAAAAATACATTAATTGATGCTTTATATTTAGTTGAAGCTGCTTACGAAGGACTATCTCTAGATTTCAACAAGGTTGAATTTAAATATTCAAAAACCTCCACTAAACAAATATTAAAAGCTTTAGAAGATAGAAAGGCCAATCCTTTTATTGAGTTTTATGAAGAGAAAATTCTTAATGTATTAAATAAATGTGATTACGATTTAATAGGATTTTCTGTGACAGGTAGCTCTCAGCTAGTACCTGCTTTAACTTTGGCAAAGTTAATAAAAGATCAAAAGCGCAGTAATAATATTCATGTGACTTTTGGGGGAAATTTTATAACTAGGTTAGCAAAAGAGTGGGAGACATATCATCCTTTTTTTAATATCTTCGATTCATTAGTAGTATATGAAGGAGAAAAAGCTTTGCATAGTCTAATTGAAGCATTGGAGCATAAAAGTGATTTTTCAAATGTACCGTAAGCGTCAAATAGCTCCCACCTAGCCCGTGATCCTTCTTTATGAGATACTCTTAGCAAAATAGAGTCGATAAAGGAGGATTTTTTCATGACTAAAGAAGAACTACGAGACTTTTGGGCAGCCAGGGTAAAGGAATTTAAAGAGAGCGGCCAGAGTGCACCGGCATGGTGTGTGGCCAACAACGTAAAGCTCCATCAATTAAGATATTGACTTAGAAAAGAGAAACAGACATCCACTGTGACTACATTATCTTGGCTACCATTGGATCTTAGCGATGCAGGCTTTCAAACTTCTTTGTTAGTAAGGGTAGGCCAGGTCGCTGTAGAAGTCAAGCCAGGGTTTGATCCAAAATTACTAGTAGACGTTGTGAAAGCGTTAATTGACAATGATAGGTGAATCAAGCTTAGAACGGGTTTATCTGGCCTGCGGGAGCACGGACCTTCGTAAGTCCGTTGATGGGTTAGCTGTTTTGGTCAAGGAGGAATTTGCACTAGATCCTTTCTCTCCTGCCCTTTTTGTATTCTGTAACCGAAAACGTGATAAACTTAAAATCCTCCAGTGGGAGCATAATGGGTTTTGGCTTCATTACCGGCGGCTGGAGAAAGGAAAATTCCAGTGGCCGGAGAAAAACAGTACAGCCGCTGTCACAACGATTACTCGCCGGGAGTTACGCTGGTTACTCGACGGCCTACCCCTTCAGCAACGTCAGGCTCACCCTAAGGTTACTGCACGGACAGTGCTGTAACCTTTTTATTTGGCTTTAAGTCTAGATTTTAAAGGTTTTTAGAGGGCCTATGTCGAATCAAAACTTTATGAATAATAC
This sequence comes from Zhaonella formicivorans, assembly GCF_004353525.1. Lineage (NCBI taxonomy): Bacteria > Bacillati > Bacillota > Clostridia > Neomoorellales > Zhaonellaceae > Zhaonella > Zhaonella formicivorans. The sequence goes on along the minus strand of NZ_CP085524.1, from coordinate 1,592,924 downwards.
AGCCAAAACCATCGAAGAACTTCAAAATAGATGCGCTTTACTGGAGCAGCAAAACGCAGAACTTACCGCCAAGCTAAACTGGTTTATGGAACAGTTCCACCTAAGCCAGCACCGACAATTTGGCACTTCCAGCGAGAAGACTAACCCAGATCAACTGCAGCTTTTTAACGAGGCGGAAGCGGAGGCTCAACCGTTTTTAAAAGAACCCACAATTGAGGAAATTACCTATCGTCGTCGCAAGAAACAAGGGCACCGTGAGTCGCAGTTGGAAAACCTGCCGGTAGAGACCATCGAATACCGCCTGCCTCCCGAAGAACAGGTGTGTTCCTGCTGCGGTGGAGCGCTACATGAAATGAGCACAGAGGTAAGGCAAGAGCTTAAGATCATCCCTGCCCAGGCTTATGTAGTCAAACATGTGCGTTATGTCTACGCTTGCCGGCACTGTGAGCGGGAGAACATTCAAACGCCTATCGTAATTGCCCCCATGCCTACGCCTGTATTGTCGGGAAGTTTAGTTTCCCCCTCAGCCATGGCTTACATTATGACACAAAAATATGTGGAAGGCATGCCGCTATATCGTCAGGAGCAGCAGCTGTCCCGTCTTGGTATAGAACTATCGCGTCAGACTTTGGCCAACTGGATGGTTCAGGGCGCGGAACGCTGGTTATACCCCCTTTACGAGAGGATGCACGAGCATCTGCTGAAGCGAGATATCTTGCATTCTGACGAAACTACCTTGCAAGTACTGCGTGAACCAGGCCGCCTGGCAGAAAGCACGTCTTACCTATGGCTTTACCGTACCGGACGGGAAGGCCCGGCAATAGTCCTCTATGATTACCAGACGACCCGGGCGAGCAAGCATCCCTGCCGGTTTTTATCAGGTTTTAAGGGATATTTGCACGTCGACGGTTATGCAGGCTATAACGGACTGCCGGACATCACTTTAGTTGGATGTTGGGCCCATGCCAGGCGTAAGTTTGATGAAGCGCTTAAAGCTTTACCCGTGGAAAAGCGCAACGCAGCGGTAGCCACTAAAGAGGGATTGGAGTTCTGCAACCAACTCTTTGCCATCGAACGTGAAATACACGATGCTACACCGGAGGAAAGATACAAAACTCGGTTAGAGCGCAGCCGTCCAATACTGGAGGCTTTTTTGGCATGGCTAAAATTCCAAAAGCCAAGAGTATTGCCGAAAAGTGCTTTTGGTCAGGCTATTAGCTATTGCCTCAGCCAATGGGATAAACTGACGGCCTTCTTGCAAGACGGAAGGTTAGAACTGGACAATAACCGCAGTGAGCGTTCGATTAAACCCTTTGTAATAGGACGAAAAAACTGGCTGTTTGCCAACACCCCCAAAGGGGCCAAAGCCAGTGCAACGATATACAGCATCGTTGAAACAGCCAAGGAAAATGGCCTTAATCCATTTAACTATCTCCAGTACCTATTTGAGAAACTGCCTAATGTAGATATCCAAGATCAAAACGCCTTAGATGAGTTGCTTCCCTGGTCGAGCACCTTGCCGTCAGGCTGCCGCATTCAAAAATAAGATTTACACAAAGCCCGCCCTGCTTTCAAGGTGGGTTTTATTTTACGCTTACGTCTAATTGAAGCATTGGAGCATAAAAGTGATTTTTCAAATGTACCCAACTTATATTTTATTAATGATGGAAAGTTAATTAAAAATGAAATCTCAACTACTGAGGCTGCTAAATTTACAATTCCTAATTTCGATGGTTTTCCTTTAGATAAATATTTCATGCAAATAAGTATTCAACAAGAGGGTTTGATACTTTTGGGCTTGATAAATACTCCCATGTATGGTTAAACCCTAGTGAATACCATATAGAATTGGTTGACCCGGGAGAAGAGGATTTAACTATACATTTTCAATATAAGTCGAAAGTAGGCTTTACACCGCAAGAAGCAGCAGATATAGTTAATTTATATACAAAAAAAAACTTATCTATCATTTGAAGCAATGGGGTATAAGCCGTTTTACGAAATTAATAAAGAATTTACATCAGAAGAAGAAAAGTTTTTATATGCAGCTAATAATGCTGAAATCTATGATCATATTGATTTAAAAGTAAGGCATAGATTGGGAAAATTGCCAGGAGAGCTTTCATTGAAATTAAATAAAAACATATCTGTTATTGACCTAAATTACGATATTCTAAACGTTGAGGTGAAGCCCAAGAAAAATTATATTTTTTATAATTATGAAAATCAAACAGTTTACCAATTAGATTTTAATCTGCATTCAATTGTTGAATCCATTAAAGCTGGTCTTACAATTAAGGAAATTTTAAATTTTGATGAAGAAACCGTACAGATTTTAGAAGACTTATTATATTTCCGAATTTTAGAGCCTTCCGTAATCTTGCCAATAGAAATAGATATGGATTTGCGGAAACAGTATTTAAGATTTAACAACAAACTATTAATTTACGATTCCGATGTTAATAGTAAGATTTATCTGTTTAACCAAAATACAGGTAATGTGATGAGAGTAAATAGATTTAGTTATATGCTTTTAAAGCTTTTTAGCGGTAATTCTAGTACCTCGGAAATTCTAACTTCATTAATGAAAAAAGATATTGCTGTAGAAGAAACAACTTTTTATAACTTGGTTAATGAAGCTATAAGAAGCAATATTTTAGAAATATTGAATACTAATATTGCAGGGCCTGCAATTAACATACAGGAAAGGAGGAATAGTTATGTCTCTTGAAGAAATAAAGGCTTATGTAGAGGAACATGACAATACTATTGAGTTTGAAGATCTAAGAGACGCAAAAGCTAGTCATACAAAATATGCATAAGATTCGTTTTTAGTTAGAATTACTAAATAACCACCCATGCCTGGAAGGCACAACCAATCATGAAAATTAGCTAAGTTATTGCAAAGGTTGGATTTTTTGCTACATTGAAATTATCAGGGACAAAGGTTGATTTTATTTTGATGGTATAACCTCGTTAAATAACCTAACTTGATTGCTTTTGAGCACAGCCAATTGTCGCCCCTTGTTCTTAAGGACTTGGGAACAGCACGGGTACTAAAATCTTTATTTCTCGAGCAATCATCCCTGAAATTCTTTGGAGCAGGAGTGAGTTACATGCAAGACATCCTGGAAATATGTTGTGGTCTTGATGTCCACAAAGAAACGGTTGTAGCCTGCCTATTAAAAGGCAATGTTGACGGGGAACCGGTTAAAACCATCCGCACCTTTTCCACCCTTCTTGCCGGGCTAGATGAAATGAAAGTTTGGCTAGAAAATGAGAACTGTCGGCATGTTGCAATGGAAAGCACCGGCATCTATTGGCAGCCTGTATATAACGTGTTGGAAGAAGCCTTTGACGGCAGTATGGTTTTGATTGTTGCCAATGCCCGGCATATGAAAAATGTACCCGGTAAAAAGACCGACATGAAGGACGCCGAATGGATAGCTACCCTTTTGCGTGCCGGATTATTAGAAGGAAGTTTTGTTCCCTCCAAACCAATCCGGGAACTCCGTAATCTGACCCGGTACCGCAAAAGTATCATCGAGGAAATTACGTCACAGAAAAACCGGATCGAAAAACACTTACAAAGCTGCGGCTTTAAGCTCTCTACCTTCCTGACCGATATCTTCGGCGTATCGGGCCGGGCGATTATGGATCATCTTAGCCACCATGGGAAAATATCCGCCCGGGAAGTAGAGAATTTTGTAAAGGGGCGTGCTAAGAATAAGCTCCATGAGATCAAACAGGCTGTCAATGGCAAAATGGATGTTCATCAAAGAGAGTTTCTAAAGCTATTGTTAGGTTGGCTAGATCAGCATTACGAGCATCTCCGTCAAGTAGAGCAAAACTTAGAAGAAAAACTGGCTCAGTATCAAAGACAACTAGAGCAACTAGACGGCATACCGGGCATTGATAAAACTGCAGCAGCAGCCATTTTGGCGGAAATCGGAATTGATATGAGTCGTTTTAAAACCGCTGAACATATCTGTTCCTGGGCGGGCTTAAGCCCCGGTAACAATGAAAGTGCAGGAAAAAAAAGTCCACTCGTACCACCAACGGTAACACCTATTTAAAACGGATCCTATGTGAAGTTGCTTGGTGCATCACCCGAATACGTCAAAGCTACTTATCATCCTGGTATTGGAAAATCAAACAACGCCGTGGCGCCAAAAAAGCTCTTGTTGCATTAGCCAGAAAAGTTCTCGTAATAATTTACAACCTGTTAAAAAATGATGCTGATTACGATGAAACATCCTTTGAAAAAGCCAAACAAAAACAGGAAAAGTTCCGAGTTAAAAGGATTATTGCTGAAGCTAAGAAACTAGGTCTGGAGGTGATAGAACCCCACGAGGTTGCTTAACAGCTACAATGGTTTTTCCAAAAGAATTAATTTCACTGATGCAAGATCTGCATTGGCTAGTTAATTATTACCTTTTTACGGGTTATCCTGGTTGCCATATGCAGTTGTTAAAGAACATTTCAAATTTATTTTCGTGTTAAAAATGAAAAATTTTTTCGTGTAGTAACATTCTATTATTAGCTTCTTTTATTGGCGGTAAAATTATCCGCTAATGAAAGAGGCTAATTGTTTCATATTCAACCCTACTTAATTGGACTTATCCCACCGGCGGAGTGTTTATTGCATAATGGAAATGAACAAAGTTGCAAATAAAATTCCCCACTTTCTTAGTGTAAAGTATTTGTAGGAAAAAAATAAGAAGAGACCTTCCTTCTTTGGTAAAATGAAAGTTGACAAACAAAACAACTACCAAGGAAGGAGAAGTCTCTTGAATAATATTATACTCCAAATATGTCAACAATTCATAACCGAAGTAATGGAATTTTTTAAAGAAGGTAAAGCAGTAAGCCTGGCAGAGATGGAAAGTAAGCGTAAAATAAAACCCACCTTGAAAGCAGGGCGGGCTTTGTGTAAATCTTATTTTTGAATGCGGCACTCTGACGGCAAGGTGCTCGACCAGGGAAGCAACTCATCTAAGGCGTTTTGATCTTGGATATCTACATTAGGCAGTTTCTCAAATAGGTAGTGAAGATAGTTAAATGGATTAAGGCCATTTTCCTTGGCTGTTTCAACGATGCTGTATATCGTTGCACTGGCTTTGGCCCCTTTGGGGGTGTTGGCAAACAGCCAATTTTTACGTCCGACGACAAACGGTTTAATTGAACGTTCACTGGGTTATTGTCCAGTTCCAACCTTCCGTCTTGCAAGAAGGCCGTCAGCTTATCCCACTGACTGAGGCAGTAGCTAATAGCCTGCCCAAAAGCACTTTTCGGCAATACTCTTGGTTTTTGAAATTTTAGCCACGCCAAAAAAACCTCCAGTATTGGACGGCTGCGTTCCAACCGGATTTTATAGCGTTCCTCCGGTGTAGCATCGTGTATTTCGCACTCGATGGCAAAGAGTTGATTGCAGAATTCCAATCCCTCTTTGGCAGCTACGCTGTATTGCGCTTTTCCACCGGCAACGCTTTAAGCGCCTCATCAAACTTGCGCCGGGCATGGGCCCAACACCCAACTAAAGTGATGTCCGGCAGCCCGTTATAGCCTGCATAACCGTCGACGTGCAAATATCCCTTAAAACCTGATAAAAACCGGCAGGGATGCTTGCTCGCCCGGGTCGTCCGGTAATCATAGAGGACTATTGCCGGTCCTTCCCGTCCGGTACGGTAAAGCCATAGGTAAGACGTACTTTCTGCCGGGCGGCCTGGTTCACGCAACACTTGCAAGGTAGTTTCGTCAGAATGCAAGATATCTCGCTTCAGCAGATGCTGGTGCATCCTCTCGTATAGGGGATACAGCCATCGTTCTGCACCCTGGACCATCCAGTTGGCCAAAGTTTGCCTGGACAGTTCTATACCCAGACGGGACAGCTGCTGCTCCTGACGGTACAGCGGCATGCCTTCCACATATTTTTGTGTCATAATGTAAGCCATGGCTGAGGGGGAAACTAAACTTCCCGGCAACACAGGTGCAGGCATGGGTGCGGTTACGATGGGCGTTTGAATGTTCTCCCGCTCACAGTGCCGGCAAGCGTAGACATAACGCACATGTTTGACTACATAAGCCTGGGCAGGGATGATCTTAAGCTCTTGCCTTACCTCTGTACTCATTTCATGTAACGATTCGCCACAACAGGGACACACCTGTTCTTCGGGAGGCAGGCGGTATTCGATGGTCTCTACCGGCAGGTTTTCCAACTGCGCCTCACGGTGCCCTTGTTTCTTGCGACGACGATAGGTGATTTCCTCAATTGTGGGTTCTTTTGAGGATGGTTGAGCCTCCGCTTCCGCCTCGTTAAAAAGCTGCTGTTGTTCTGGATTAGTCTTCTCGCTGGAAGTGCCAAATTGTCGATGTTGGTTCAGGTGGAACTGTTCCATAAACCAGTTTAGCTTGGCGGTAAGTTCTGCGTTTTGCTGCTCCAGTAAAGCGCATCTATTTTGAAGTTCTTTGATGGTTTTGGCTGTATTATTTATAAAGTTTTGATTCGACATAGGCCCTCTAAAAATCTTTAAAATCGAGACTTAAAGCCAAATAAAAAGGTTACAACACTGTCCGTGCGGTAACCTTAGGGTGAGCCTGACGTTGCTGAAGGGGTAGGCCGTCGAGTAACCAGCGTAACTCCCGGCGAGAATCGTTGTGACAGCGACTGTACTGTTTTTCTCCGGCCACTGGAATTTTCCTTTCTCCAGCCGCCGGTAATGAAGCCAAAAACCATTATGCTCCTACTGGAGGATCTTGAGCTTATCACGTTGCTCCCGCAGGCCAGATAAACCCGTTCTAAGCTTGATTCACCTATCATTGTCAATTAACGCTTTCACAACGTCTACTAGTAATTTTGGATCAAACCCTGGCTTGACTTCTACAGCGACCTGGCCTACCCTTACTAACAAAGAAGTTTGAAAGCCTGCATCGCTAAGATTGAGTGGCAGCCACGATAATGTAGTCACAGTGGATGTGTGTTTCTCTTTTCTAAGCCAGTACCTTAATTGATGGAGCTTTACGTTGTTGGCCACACACCATGCCGGTGCACTCTGGCCGCTCTCTTTAAATTCCTTTACCCTGGCTGCCCAAAAGTCTCGTAGTTCTTCTTTAGTCATGAAAAAATCCTCCTTTATCGACTCTATTTTGATAGAGTATCTCATAAAGAAGGATGGTGGGCTATGTGGGGGCTATTTGACGCTTACTTTTCAAGTGACAATCAGCAACTCTGCTAAGCCAAAAGCTAAGGATTTCAGGCTAATAGCCAATAGCTTAAAGCTAAAAGCTGAAGGCTGATAGCTGACAGCTAATAGCTGATAGCTGCCAGCTGATGGCTGATAGCTGTTAGCTACAATGATTTCCCTCTGGCAAGTTCCTCCCTGATAGGATATAATCTTTAGAAGGATAAGGGGGGAAGAGTATGATAGAAAAGAAGCTGTTAAAGAATCTTGACTGGGTTTTTTTATTGGCTGTAATTGCTATCTTAATTATGAGTGCATTGGTTTTGGCCAGCGCTTCTTCCAGTGTAGTACCTGATGACCCCTATTATTATGCCAGGAAACACCTGCTCTATATAGCTACCGGCTTAGGGCTGATGTTTTTTGCAGCCGGCTTTAATTACGTGCAATTGGCTCGCATGCAGCGTTTTTTATATGTTTTAAACCTGCTGTTTCTAGGAGCTGTGCTTGTTCCGGGTGTTGGCAAGGTTTCCAATGGAGCGCAAAGCTGGATTGGAATTGGCAGCTTTACCCTGCAGCCTTCTGAATTTGCCAAAGTGTTTTTAATTATTACATTTGCCCAGTTTTTGGTCAGCCGGCAAGGCCGGTTAAATACATTTAAAGATTTAATCCCGTGCTTTTTATATGTTGCCGGTCCGTTGGTACTGATCTTTGCTCAGCCTGATTTGGGTACTTCGCTGGTCTTCATTGCTATTATGTTTGGCATGATGCTGGTAGCCGGAGCAAATCCTAAGATACTGGCCCTGCTTTTTTTCGGTGGGATATTCCTGATTGTTGCTGTTCTCTGGCTGCATTTTCATTTGAAAGTGCCCATTCCTCTGGAGGATTACCAGATCATGCGGCTTGTGGTCTTTCTCGACCCTTATGCCGACGGTAAAAACGGCCTTGGTGCCGGATACAACATCATCCAATCTTTAGTGGCAGTGGGTTCCGGCGGTTTTTGGGGTAAAGGATTGTTTAAAGGCACTCAGGGGCAGTATAACTTTTTGCCATATCACCATACCGATTTTATTTTCTCCATAATTGGCGAGGAACTTGGATTTGTAGGTGGAATGTTGTTGTTGATCCTCTATTTTATCCTCCTGTACCGGGCCTTGCGCATTGCCATGCAGGCTAAGGATTTATACGGAGTACTTCTGGTGACCGGTGTGGTTTCTATGCTTACTTTTCATATTCTGGAGAACATTGGAATGGCAATCGGCATGATGCCGATTACAGGCATTCCGCTCCCGCTCTTCAGTTACGGCGGCAGCAACATGTGGGCTAATTTGCTTGCCTTGGGTATTATTTTAAGCGTAAACTTAAGGAGGCAGGTCATTCCTTTTTAATATTCTTAAGAAGACTGCCAAAAGAGAGTTTCGGGCTGCCGGCAAACTATTATTAGCCCTCTCAAAATTGTAACCCTTGTACCGCTGCTCCGGAATGACTTCGCCAAGAGCGCTGGTGCTGCTCAGCGTTTGACTTCCAGCGGCACGCGGTGACGCGACGTCCTATCGCTCCACCGCTCTCGCGGCGTCCGTGCCGCTCGGCCGCTTCCGGTCCAACCCTTCGCAGAGCGCTCTATGCCTTGTCATATGTCGCAGCTACATACAATGGGTTACCATTTTTCATTTGCCAACAATCTGAGACTGCTAAAAGAGCAGTCTTTTATTTTGCCCGAATGCTTGCCACATGTCATATTATTCCATTTGCCGCATATATTACAAGTAACGCCGCCTCTTTAACTAACAACCAACAACTAACAGCTAACAACTACATCTAGGCCTGGGGGGATTGCTTTGAAGGATCCATGGAAAGATTTTGACAAGGATAACTGGAAGGATAGCTGGGACCTGGACAGGTACAAGCCGCTTACCTTAGGAGAGGCATATGGCAATAAGAAAATAGGAGGGCCTTTCTTAGAATTTCGCTGGCTAAGACAGGCAGCCGTTGCCATTGTTTTGTTTTTTGTCTTTTTGGTATTTTTTACCTGGGATAGCCCTAAAGCTGCCAGCTTGCAGCAGAATATAAGGTATTTGCTGGTCGAGGAACAAAGTGATTTCACGCCTGTGCTGGAAGCTATGGTTAAGGACGGGTTATGGCTGGATACTTACGACCGGGAAGTATATGAAAAAGAGGTCAAACAAGTAACCCGGGAAAAGTCTCCCATGTCTATCCCCGTTTCGGGTAAGTTTGCCAGGCATTTCGGTTGGGTTGAAAGTTCGGTCACGGGTAAAAAAACTTTCCATGCAGGTATAGATATCGAAACTGAACTGGGTGCTCCTGTCAGGGCCGCTCTTGATGGTACTGTGCTGAAGGTAGAAGAAACACGTCAACTGGGAAGAGTTGTAGAAATAGATCATGGCAACGGGCTGACCACCGTATACGGCACATTGGGGGAGATATTGGTAGCGGAAAAACAACAGGTCAAGCAGGGAGAAATCATAGCTAAAACCGGAACGATTATTAAAAGCAAAAAAGGACAGCTGCACTTTGAGATAAGGGAAAAAGGCAAAGCTGTGGATCCTCTCACTAAAATTACCGATGTGCGTACCAGCATTTAGGAGCGGCTATGAGGGTTGGAACAATTAAGGGAATTGAATTTAGGGTAAATGATTTCTTCCTCCTTTTAATCATGGCCTATGGCATGCTGGGAGTGTTCTACCAGGCAATGCTTATTTTTACCCTGGTTTTGGTCCACGAATCAGCCCATGTTTTTGTGGCCAGGCGCGGGGGAATAAAAGTAAAAGAGATCGAACTTTACCCTTTTGGCGGGGTAGCGCGGCTGGGCGATATTTTGGAGGTTAACCCTGGATTGGAAGCTAAAGTTGCTCTGGCAGGTCCGATGAGCAACTTTTTTATGCTCGGCCTGGGGTTTTTCTTACACTATAATTATAACTGGAACGGCGCTTATTACCTGTTGTTTCAACATGCCAATTTATCCATGGGGCTTTTTAATCTCCTGCCTGCCCTGCCGCTGGACGGTGGCAGAATTTTACGCTCCTTTTGGTCAAGTAGAATCGGGCTGGCGGAAGCTACCTGGAAAACTTCGCTTTGGGGAAAGTACTGGGCAGTTTTAATCGGTGCTGTCGGAAGTGTCGGTGTGCTCATGCACTGGAATGATCTCAATGTGGTAGTTTGCGCAGTTTTTATTTATTTAGCAGCAGCCAAGTACCAGGAGGGAACAATTTATATTTTTTTGCGTTACCTGATGCGCAAAAGCCGGGAGTTGGCACAACTTGGTGTGCTGCCCGTAAGACAGCTGGCAGCGACGCCCAAATCAACGATTAAAGAAGTGCTGCCAAAATTCACTCCGGGCAACTATCACCTGATAATTATTTTAGACCAGGAGGGGAAGTTTCAAGGACAGCTGTCAGAGCACCAGTTAATTGCAGCTCTCTTCGAACAAGGCAGTTCCTGCCGGCTTGGCAAGCTGCTAGATGTATAGGTTGGCGTATCCCCCTGACCTCTGCGCGAGCAGTTGGTGCTCTCGATTCAGACAGCGGAAACGACAGGACATAGCCGGTTGCAATTGGGGTATATATTAGCTTCCAAGCAAAAAATGAGTAACATTTACAGAAAATAAAAGGGAAATTAATTAATATGTAGAAAAAGTCTATGTTTTAGGGAAAGAATATGTTATAGAGTCCCTTGTCCCTAGTCACAGTTTAAGACCGAAAATCAAGTTAGAAATTGGACTGATGCTAGGAAAAAATGACCTTAATAAAAAAACTGCTAGCTGATGGCTGACAGCCTCATGCATATTTTGGGAGGATAATGGATTGCGACAACTGATTGAACAACAAATTTTACCCAGGGTTACAAAACCCATCAGATACCAAGGCAACGAATTTAATTCTGTTCACAAGGACTGGGGCAAAGCGCAGGTCAGAATGGCTTTTGCCTTTCCTGACTTATATGAAGTGGGCATGTCCCATTTGGGTCTGCAGATACTTTACGGACTGGTCAACGACCGGGAGGACCTGCTTTTGGAGCGTGTCTTTGCCCCTTGGACAGACATGGAGGATTTGCTGCGCCGGCATAATCTTCCCCTTTTCAGCCTGGAGTCTTACCGCCCCCTAAGGGACTTTGACATTTTAGGTTTTACCCTGCAGTACGAGATGAGCTTTACCAATATCCTGAATATGCTGGATTTAGCCGGCATTCCGCTCCGAGCTGCTGAAAGAAGCGACAGCTTCCCGCTGGTGGTGGGGGGAGGACCTTGTGCATATAATCCGGAGCCTTTAGCAGATTTCTTTGATTTTTTTGTCATTGGTGATGCGGAAGAAGTGCTGTTGGAAATCATGGACACAGCTAAGGCTTTTAAGCAGGGCCCCTCCGGCAGAATAGCCAAGGGAGATTTCCTGGCCGAAATCAGCCGCGTCAGGGGAATATACGTTCCCAAATTTTATGAGGTTAGCTATAATGCTAGTGGCGGAATTGAAAAAATCGAACCTGTCAACCCCCGGGTTCCAGCCAAAGTGGTAAAAAGGGTAGTGAAAGATCTGAATACCGCCTATTTTCCTACCAAACCCATCGTACCCTTTGCTGATACGGTTCATGACCGGGTGATGCTGGAAGTGCTCAGGGGCTGCACCAGGACCTGCCGCTTCTGCCAGGCGGGGATGATTTACCGCCCTGTGCGGGAGAGAGACCAGGAAACGTTGTTGAAACAAGCGAAAGAACTGGTCAGGAATACAGGACATGAGGAGATTTCACTGACTTCACTCAGTACCGCTGATTACAGCTGCGTGCAGCCGCTGATCACTTCGCTCATGGAAGAATTCAAGAATGAAATGGTTGGTATCTCTTTGCCTTCTTTGCGGGTGGATGCTTTTTCCGTTGACCTGGCTAAGGAGATCCAGAAAGTCCGCAAAACAGGACTCACCTTTGCTCCAGAGGCGGGTACCCAGCGGCTGCGGGATGTAATCAACAAGGGAGTAACGGAAGAAAACCTGATGGAAGCTGTAGCGGGGGCTTTCGCGGCCGGATGGACCACTATCAAGCTCTATTTCATGATCGGGCTTCCTACCGAAACTAAAGAGGATGTAGCCGGTATCGCCGAATTGGCTTATAAGGTCTTAAAAAAAGGGAAAGAGATTTTAAAAGAACAGAAGAGCAAAAAATCCTTAAAAGTAACAGTAAGTGTTTCTTCTTTTGTGCCTAAATCTCATACGCCTTTCCAATGGGTAGCCCAGGACCCCGTTGTTATGTTGCAAGAAAAACAGCAGTATTTGAAAAGCTTGCTGAAAGACAGGCACATCACCTACAATTACCACGATGCCAGGCTCAGCTTCTTGGAAGCGGTTTTTGCCAAAGGAGACAGGAAGCTGGGGCAGGTGCTGGAGACCGCCTGGGCTAAAGGCTGTAAATTCGACAGTTGGTCCGAGTATTTTAAATACGAGACCTGGCTGGAGGCTTTCCGGGAGTGCGGGATTGACCCCGAATTCTATGCGTACCGCCGGCCCGGTTTTGAGGAAACGTTCCCTTGGGAGCACCTGCATACCGGTGTCAGCAAAAAATACTTGTTTGAGGAATACCAAAAGGCCTTGCAAGCGGAACTGACTAAGGACTGTCGGCTCGACCGCTGCCCCGGCTGCGGGGTTTGCGGCGATTTAAATGTAAAATTGCTGCTGCAGAGGAGGGGCAAAGGTGGGGCGTTATAGAATTGAATTCGGCAAGGAGAGTGGGGCCCGCTTTCTTTCCCATCTGGAGTTGATGAAAGCTTTTGAGCGGGCACTGCGGCGGGCAGGTTTGCCCATGGCTTTTTCGGAAGGATTTAACCCTCGCCCCAAGATGTCTTTTGCTTCGGCTGTAGCAGTGGGAGTAACCAGCGCCAGGGAATATCTGGACCTTGAACTGCGGGAGGAACTGGAAGCTGACCAGGTGTTGGAGAAGCTGCGTAACACTTTGCCTCCCGGGCTGTCGGTGGTATCCTGCCGCAAAATCCCGCCCAAAGTTCCGGCATTGATGGCGGAGATTGAGGCTGCGGAATATGAGGCAAGGCTTAAACTGACTGATAAACTTACAAAAGCAGAAATAGATGACGCGATTGCAAAGCTTCTGGAGCGGGACTCGATCGTTGTGGTGAAAGAGGGTAAGAAGGGGCCGGAAAATAAGGAATTGAAAGAGGGGATTTATGAGCTGAGATGTACTGCGGTGGAGGAAGGCTGGGCCCATTTATTGATGCGGGTTAAATCGGGCAGCAGGGGCAATATTCGCCCGGAAGAAGTGCTTAAAGCTTTGCAAGAATTAGCGCTCCTCTCTTTTGAGCCGGAACTGGCGGTTATACACCGTACCGGTTTATTTGTGAACAGAAAGGGGCAATTAGTTTCTCCTATGCAGTAATCCTTTGGCTTGGAGTTGATGCTTTTGTTTAAGGAAATTGTTGTTCATATTACCCCGGAGGAAACTGTGGTAGCAGTTTTGGAAGAACATAAGTTGGTGGAAATTTACATTGAAAGGTCTTTAAATCAGCGGCTTGTGGGCAATATTTACCGCGGCAAGGTAGCTAACGTTTTGCCGGGCATGCAGGCAGCTTTTATTGATATTGGCCTGGAGAAAAATGCGTTTCTCTATGTGGAGGATGCTTTTCCTGGCAGGGTGACCGGTTCGGAAGAGGAAGTGGATGAGCCGCAGCAAGTGCGGCCTAATATCGGCGATTTGCTGAGAGAGGGCCAAACCATCACGGTACAAGTGATTAAAGAACCCTTTGGCACCAAAGGGGCCCGCGTTACCACCAACATTACACTGCCAGGCAGGTATCTGGTTTTAATGCCCACCTTGAATTATATAGGAGTGTCCCGCAGAATCGAAGGGGAAAGCGAACGCAACAGGCTCAAGGCAATTGCCGGGGAGCTTTGCCGGGACGGCATTGGAGCCATAGTCCGGACTGTGGCTGCAGGAGCCAATGCGGATGAACTAAAAGAGGATTTTAATTCATTATATAAACTCTGGCAGAAGATTAAAAACCGGCCAACGGGAGCCACCCCCGCCCTCATTCACCGGGATTTAGAGCTCCTGGAGCGCGTATTAAGGGATATTTTAGCGGAAGATATCAACAGAATTTTGGTCAATTCCAAAGAGGCTTACCAGAAAACCCAGGAATTCGCAGAGATTTTCGCCCCTTACCTGAAATATAAAATAGTCCTGAAGGAAGCTGACCTTTTAAAGGAGTACAACATTCCTGCCCAGATCGAGCAGGCCTTAAAACGCAAAGTTTGGCTGGACTGCGGCGGTTATATCGTGATCGATCAGGTTGAAGCGTTGACGGTAATCGATGTTAATACCGGGAAATATGTGGGCGGTACTACTTTAGCTGACACGGTGCTCAAGACCAACTTGGAGGCTGCCCGGGAAATTGCCCGGCAACTGCGTTTAAGGAACATTGGCGGAATTGTAATTATCGATTTTATTGATATGAATGATAACGGGCATCGGGAGCTGGTGCTGGAAACTCTTGAACAAGAGTTAAAAAAAGATAGGACCAAGACCAATGTCTTGGGCATTACTCAATTAGGGCTGGTGGAACTGACCAGGAAAAAATCCTGCCAGGGTTTAGGCAGCATGCTGCAAAAAGACTGCCCCTACTGCCAGGGTAAAGGCAAAGTGCTGTCGGAAGAGACAGTCAGTCTTAAAGCAAAGCGGCAGATTCTGGCTACTGCCGAATATACTCAAGCACCAATTTTACTGGTTGAAGCTCATCCCAAGGTAGCCGCCCTTTTGGTAGGCAGCGGAGGCGAATTACTGAACCAGCTGGAACAGCAGACCGGTAAAAAGATTTTGGTTAGGGGTTTAAGTTCTATTCATCTGGAGGAAGTTAAGCTTACGCAAGTACAAAACGAGGAGCAGCTGGGGGAACTGGCCAGTCCGGTTAAGGTAGGTGAAATTTTACAAGTCAAAGTTGAGGAGCCGCTGGCCGCAAACCCCCGGGACGGCATTGCCCGGATAGACGGCTATATAATCAATGTTACCGGAGGTGGCGCCTATATCGGGGTGGAAATTCCCGTGGAAATTACCAGAGTTAACAGGACTTCGGCCAAGGCCAGGCTGGTAAACTCTTAGTCCTTATTAGTCCCCAGCCACCGGCAGGCTAACGCGGCGTAAGCCGCAAGTACACTTATGGTTAAGTCGTTAGTCCTTAGTCGTCAGTGATTAGCCATCAGCTGTAGTTGTAAGTAATAGTTTCTACCAGCCATCAGGCATATCGGTATTTTTTGTAAGTATGCTTTATCTCGGCAAGTTAAAGATAATTGTTTGCTGTAAGCTGACGGCTACAAGCTGATAGCTGCGATAGCTGCCAGCTTTATTGACTTAGCTTTTAAGGTATGATAAAATTCGTTATTGTAAGTGTGCTAACGGGATGGGGCTTAAGTTAAGGCGAATCCCGGCACTGAAACCGCTCGGCCATGGTATTAAAACCTTTTGGTTACCTCAGCCGGCGAGTCTTGAATGAGGGGGTGCACGGACAGTGTACGCAATTATTGAAACAGGTGGAAAACAGTACAGGGTTTCCGAAGGAGATGTTTTAAAGGTTGAAAAGCTGGCAGCAGCTGAAGGTGAAACGGTTTTAGCCGACAAGGTTCTGGCTGTGGGCAGCGAAAGTGGTCTGAAAGTAGGAACCCCGGTAGTTGACGGGGCTAAGGTGAGTTTAAAAGTTCAGGCTCATGGCAAAGGCGAGAAGATTATTGTCTTCAAGTACAAGCCTAAGAAAAATTACCGCAGGAAAAAAGGTCACCGTCAGCCATATACTCAAGTGGTTGTAGAGAAAATTGAAGCCTAAAAATGATTGAGGTCGAAATATTCCTTGATGATTCCGGGCGAATTAGAGAGTTTACTTTGCAAGGCCATGCAGGCTTTGCGCCCCATGGCAGCGATATTGTCTGTGCAGGGGTTTCGATCCTGGCACAGACAGCAGTCATGGGACTATATAAGTACCTGACTGCCGCACCGCGGGTGGAAAAGGAAGCGGGACTGTTAAGGTGTCTTTTGCCGGTAAATCTCCCGGAAAAGGAAATGGAATTGGCACAAGTTATTTTGCAGACAATGTTACTGGGTTTGGAAGCAACTGAGCAAAATTACCGGAAGTATATACGAATCTACAAGAGGAGGTGGACGGAGTGTTTGTAATGGATCTACAGCTTTTTGCACATAAAAAAGGTGTGGGTAGCTCCCGTAACGGTCGTGACAGTGAAGCCAAAAGACTGGGCGTAAAAAGACATGACGGCATGTTGGTTAAAGCCGGCAACATTTTGGTCCGTCAAAGGGGCACCAAAATCCATCCGGGAGTTAACGTCGGAATTGGCAAAGATGATACCTTGTACGCTTTGATTGACGGTTATGTTAAATTCGAGCGTAAGGGTAAAGATAAAAAGCAAGTAAGCATTTATTCGGAACTGGCTATGTAGCCCCGTCCCCTGTTTTACACAGGGGATTTTTGTTTGTCTACTTGCTGCCGCTCCAGCGCTTTTCTCAGTCCATGCTGCTCGGTTGGACAGAGGTCAGGGGACACACCCCTATGCAAGATTAATATTTGCTCGGGGAATGTCCCCAATTAATACTCTTCACAGAGCGCTCTACGGCTCGTCAAAAGGAGCAGCTACTATACAATGGGTTACGATTTTCATTTATCTGATGGTGTTGCGACAGCAGCATGAATATCTGTCTACAAAGAGGAAAAAGAAATAAAAGGGCGAATAGGATACTTGCAAGTTATTTTGTAAGGAGAGTTTCCATGACTGGTACCGCTAAGGATTTTGTGCAGCTTTTAAGGGTATACAAACATGACTATTTAAATCATTTGCAGGTGCTTTTGGGCTACCTCCAGCTTAAGAAACCGGAACTGGCCCTGGACTATGCGCGGGAAGCCATAGAGGAAATTCAGGAAAACGGGACAATTATGCGCTTGGGGTTGCCAAAGCTTACAATTTGGCTGCTTTTAAAACGAATGCAGCTGGAAGAACGGGGAATAACCCTGACCTTGCAAAATGAGACTGACTTTGCCGCACTGGAGTGTATGGATGAGGAATTGCTGGAGTGGTTTAAAGCTGTCGAAGATGTTATTTCCTTAAAGTTAAACAGCCTGCCTGTAGAAGCTCAGGGCTGGGAGATTTGCTTTGATGGGAGCGGTCCTTATGAAATTGTCTTTAACCTTCCGATTTTGCAAGACAATCCCTGGCCGGGTTGTTTGGAGCCTTGCTTAGCCCGTTTGGCTGGGGGAATTACTGCTACATGGTCAAGTAATGAACAAAAGTTTGCTCTAAAGCTCCTCATTCCGACTAACCTTTGCAAGAAACGGTTAAACTTCTAGCAGTACCAAAATTTACCCAACAATTATAAGCCTTTTTCGTATTGATCCTGCTCTGAAAAGGATGTTCAAAACGAGCGGCATGCTATATAATTTGAATTACCAGGTGATGAGATGTTTTACGACAGCGCAAAAATCTATGTTAAAGCAGGAGACGGTGGAAACGGAGCAGTTTCATTCCGCCGTGAAAAGTATGTTCCGGAAGGCGGCCCTAACGGCGGTGACGGCGGCCGGGGCGGGGATGTAGTCTTGGCAGCGGATCCGGGCCTTAGAACGCTGGTTGATTTTAAATACCGCAGGCATTATAAAGCGGAGCGGGGTGAACACGGCCAGGGTAAAAATATGCATGGCCGGGGAGGCCAGGACCTGGTTTTGCATATCCCGGTGGGAACAATTGTGAAAAATGATGACACCGGTGAAATTATTGCCGATCTGGTTGAAGCAGGCCAGCAGGTTATAGTGGCTAGGGGTGGTCGGGGAGGCAGGGGTAATGCCCGCTTTCTGAGCAACCAGAACAAGGCGCCCAGGCTGGCTGAAAAAGGGGAGCCGGGAGAAGAGCTTTGGTTGACATTGGAATTGAAACTCCTGGCCGATGTGGGCTTGGTGGGGCTGCCAAACGCGGGCAAGTCGACGCTAATTTCCCAAATATCTGCAGCCAAACCCAAAATCGCCGATTATCCTTTCACTACTTTGACGCCTAATTTAGGAGTAGTCAAAATTGACGACAATAGCTTTGTGGTGGCCGATATCCCCGGTCTCATTGAAGGAGCCCATGCCGGAGCAGGTCTTGGCCATGACTTTTTGAAGCATATTGAAAGGACCCGGGTTTTGATCCATGTGGTTGACGTAGGTAATGTCTTTGAGCGGGATCCCTATGCAGATTTTGTAGCAATCAATAAAGAACTGGAACTGTATAATCCGGCTTTGGCTAAAAGGCCCCAGGTAATTGCAGCCAATAAGATTGACCTTTCCGGGGCGGAAGAAAATCTGAAGGATTTTCAGGCTAAAGTGGAGGGCTACGAGGTATTCCCTATTTCGGCTGTTACCGGACAAGGGATTGAACCTCTCATGCGGCGGGTTGTGCAATTGCTGGAAGAAGTTGGGGAAGCAGAACCCTGTATTTCTTTAGAGCCGGAAAGAGTCGTCAAGGCTGAACCAAAGGAACGCTTTAGGATTGATATGGAAGATGGTGTTTTTATCCTTTCAGGCAAGGAATTGGAAAAACATTTTGCCATGACAAATTTTGAAAACGAGGAATCTTTAAGGCGTTTTCAAAATATCATGAATAAAATGGGTGTAGTAGATGCATTACGGGAGAAAGGAGCCAAGGCCGGTGATGTGGTGCGGATAAAAGATCTGGAATTTGACTTCGTGGATTAAACTTTTAACTTAAAATTTGTGGGAGGTTTATGAAGGGACACCATGAGTCAATGTTTTCACTGCGGAAACTGCCAGCAAAACGGCACTATGTATTACTGTACCGCGCGAAATGAATTTATAATTCCAGAGAAGAGTATGGTGGTGGAAAAAGACCGCACCAACAGCGGTTGGAAAAAAGGCGACCCCAACTACGAAAAGCGCCGCAGAAAAGTCCGCCAAGAGCGGGGAGATTTAAAGAAAATAGTGTAAGTTGAGCTAAGTACAGCAGCCTGTGCCAATGGGCTGCTTTTTAATGTAGTTTCATAATAAAATGCATCCAGTACAAAAAAACTTAAAAAAAAAGCTTAACAACTTGATGCAAAAAAAGAGCTTCTTGCAAGGTCAGGCAGACCAATTGGATAAGGAAAGCTGCTAGCGTGAAGTTTTAGGACCAATTATTCCTCCTAGTGTAGTTATGGTTATTTTAGGAGCGACAGCTGAAATATCTATTGGGTATTATCACACCGCAGCATTATTATTAGTAATTTTCTTTCCTCAAATTTCTACTTGGATACCTAATGCTGTATTCAAGAATCCCTAATAGCTTTTGGTTCAGAAAGAGCATCTGATAAAGTCCTTCGGGACTTCTTTTTCTTTACAAGCGGAATTAATTTTTAACAATTCCTCTCGCCAAATTATGGAACAGCCGTATCTTATGCTATAATAGATGCTAATATCCGGCTAATTTGAGGAGGTGACACCGGCCTTTTCTACAGGCTGGTGATTTGATGCTGAGGGGTGTATAAAGCGGTTAAGCGGGAAATTAAGCAGAAGGATGTCGCCTGCTTGCTGCTGGAGGCGGCATTTAAGACTAGTGATAAACTGTATCACAGTTATACTAACATACACAAATTGAAAGAATTGTTTCCTTTTATTTTGGATATCGGGATTGATGATCTGAACCAATGGCAAAACTTTAGACTTAATAGAATGGGCGGAGAAACTATGGTAAGCATTGGTGGGGGTTTGTAAGCCGGTACCATGGGATAATAGGTGGTAGTGGTCTATACGAGGAGGTAATTATTATGACCATGGAGCAGGTAATAGAAAAGTTGAGAAATTATAAGCAGGCTTTGGCAAGACTTGAGGAAGCTTTGGCAGTAAATGAGCCGGACCAGTTTGTACACGATGCTGCAATTAAGAGGTTTGAGTTTACTTATGAACTGGCTTGGAAACTATTGAAAGTTTTAATTGAATATAAAGGTGGAGAGGATGTGCGTTTCCCAAGGGATATATTTAAAGAGGCTTATTCTAAAGGGGTGCTTGAAAACGGAGAAATTTGGCTGGATATGCTTAATGACAGGAATCTCTCCAGCCACACGTATAACCAGGAAAGGGCATTGGAGATTTTTGGTCGGGTCAAAAATAGATATTTAGCTGAATTAATCCGGCTGGCGGAAACTATTGAGGGAGAACTTGGCAAATGATGTTTGGATTGAAAGAACAAATAATAGAATCCATCAAGGATGTTTTATCGAGAAATCCGGCGGTAGTCCGGGCGGTCATTTTCGGTTCCCGTGCCCGGGGAGATTATAAATACAATTCTGATATCGACCTTGCTATCTACTGTGAGGGGAGATTGCCTTCCGGGCTATGGCTTGACCTGGATGGGGCGGCAGGAATATATAAAATTGATGTCATCGATATGAACAGCCCTTTGGAGGAAAATTTTCGCCAAAGGATCGAGGAGCAGGGTGTGGAAATTTACCGGCGAGAATAGATTTCCGGAGTCCAAATTATGGAACGGACCAATTGTATGCTATAATAGATGCTAATATCCGGTTAATTTGAGGAGGTGACACTGGCCTTTGTAGGGGCCGGTGATTTGATGCTGACAGGAAAACAAAAAAGGTTTTTAAGAGCCATGGGCAATGAAATTGAGCCTATTATCCAGGTAGGCAAGGGTGGCGTTAACGATAATGTGGTCAAGCAGGTGGATGAAGCTCTGGAGGCCAGGGAGCTAATCAAAGTCCGCGTGCTGCAAAATTGCCTGGAGGAACCGGAAGATGTTGCAGAAGCCCTGGCTGAAGAGACTAAAGCTGAGTTGGTACAGGTTATAGGCAGGAATATGCTCCTTTACAGGGAGTCCAGCGAAAAACCAAGAATTGAGTTGCCATAAAAGCGAGTGAGAGCATTGAATAGTGTACAGCACCATGAGATTTTTAAAAATGCCGCAAGGATTGTGGTTAAAGTAGGGACCAGTTCCTTGGCCCATAATACGGGAAAGTTAAACCTATTGCAGTTGGAAAAGCTGGTCCGGGAATTGGCCGATTTGCGCAACCAAGGCAAACAGGTGATCTTAGTGACTTCCGGGGCAGTGGGAGCCGGCGTTGGCAAGCTGGGGTTAAAATGCAAGCCTAAAACCATGCCGGAAAAGCAGGCAGCTGCCGCAGTGGGCCAAGGTGTGCTGCTGCATATGTACGAGAAGATTTTTGCAGAATACGGCCAGGTGGTAGGACAGGTACTCTTAACCAGGGAGGATCTGGCTGATCGCAAGAGATACCTGAACGCCCGGCATACTTTGATGGCGCTATTGCAGTACGGGGTACTGCCCATTGTCAACGAAAACGATACGGTCGCTGTAGAAGAAATCCGGCTGGGAGATAATGACACCCTGTCTGCTTTGGTAGCAGGTTTGGTGGATGCCGATTTGCTTGTCTTATTATCGGATATAGAAGGTTTGTATAACGGAAATCCCAAGACGAACCCTGAAGCATGTCTCATTCCGGTTATCGAAGAAATCACGCCTGAGGTTGAGGCTTTGGCCGGGGGAGCCGGTACAAGCCTTGGTACCGGGGGAATGGGCACCAAATTACAGGCAGCCAAAATTGCTATGAACTCAGGAATTCCCATGGTGATTGCCCATGGGGCTAAGCCGGGAATTTTACAGCAGATAGTTACAGGAGAGTTTACAGGAACTTTATTTGTCCCCAGAGAGGCACGCTTGCATACCAAGAAGCGCTGGATTGCATTTGGCTCCGGCATTCAGGGGAAAATCACCGTAGATGCCGGAGCCCAGAAAGCGGTGGTAGATGACGGCAAAAGTCTTTTGCCTATCGGTATTACCGCAGTGGAAGGCAATTTTGAGGTGGGCAACGTAGTCAGCATCCATGGACCTTCGGGCGGGGAATTTGCCCGGGGCATTGTTAACTATGCATCCTGGGAAATTGAAAAGATCAAGGGTAAAAATACCTCGGAAATTCTGGGGATTCTGGGACATAAGGACTACGATGAAGTCATCCACCGGGATAATCTGGCAATAAAGTTATAAATAATTCGCTCGTCTAAGTTAGTCACCGGTAGCCAGCATCCACTTGCAACCGCGTCCTTAGTCCTTAGTTGCATGTATGGCTTTTATGGACTTATAAAATCATTAGCCACTGGTCATTAGTAATTATGAAGCCAATGGATAATAGCTGAGAGCTGATGGCTGACAGCTGAAAGCTGAAAATCAACGACTAATGACTCGGCACAAGCCGGCGCCAAGCTCTATGGACTCGGCGCCGCAGGCCGGTGCTGGGGACTGGGGAATGGTGACTAGGAAAGGGAGGGGAACAAATGATCAAGGAGCTTATCTACGCGCAGGGAAAAAAGGCGAAAGAGGCGGCCAGAGTGCTGGCCACTGCTCCGGAAGGTAAAAAGAACGAGGCGCTGTTAGCTATGGCTAAGGCCCTGCGGGAAAAGGAAAGACTGATTGTGGACGCTAACCAACAGGATTTAGCAGAAGGAGAGAAAAAAGGCCTCAGTAAGGCGCTGTTAGACCGGCTGCTTTTAAACAGCAAAAGAATTGCTGAAATGGCCCAGGGGCTGGAGGCAATTGCCGCTTTGCCAGACCCGGTGGGTGAAGTGGTTTCCATGTGGACCCGGCCAAACGGGCTGCAGATTGGCAAAATGCGGGTGCCTTTAGGCGTAATTGGCATAATTTATGAATCAAGGCCCAATGTTACTGTGGACGCAGCAGGTTTATGCTTAAAGACCGGCAATGCGGTCATTCTGCGGGGAGGCTCTGAGGCTTTCCGTTCCAATAAAGCTATTGCGTCCATTCTAAGGGAAGCGGTGGCTGCGGTGGGCTTGCCGGAAAATGCCGTGCAGCTGGTGGAGACTACCGATAGGGAAGCTGTGGACGTAATGTTAAAAATGAACCAGTATCTGGATGTTCTGATTCCCCGGGGCGGCGCCGGTCTGATTCAAAATGTGGTCCAAAACGCCACTGTTCCGGTAATTGAAACCGGGGTGGGCAATTGTCATGTCTATGTTGACCAGGGCGCGGATTTGGAAATGGCTAAAGAGATTGTGATCAACGCCAAAACCCAGCGTCCCGGTGTATGTAATGCTATGGAAACT
Source organism: Zhaonella formicivorans (assembly GCF_004353525.1). Lineage (NCBI taxonomy): Bacteria > Bacillati > Bacillota > Clostridia > Neomoorellales > Zhaonellaceae > Zhaonella > Zhaonella formicivorans. The sequence continues at coordinate 1,569,638 of NZ_CP085524.1, read as the reverse complement.
TTGCTGGTGCATGCGGAGGAGGCAGACAAATTTTTACCTGCACTGGCTAAAGAACTCCTGGAACGTGGGGTAGAACTGCGGGGCTGCCCCAGGACAAAAGCTTTGATTGCTGAAGCTTTGGAAGCCACGGAAGACGACTGGTACACGGAATTTTTAGATTTGATTTTAGCAATCAGGATAGTGGACAGCATGGAAGAAGCAATTGAGCATATTGCCAAATACGGCACCAAACACTCGGAAGCAATTATCACCAAAGATTATGCCCGGGCCAGACAGTTTGTGCAGCAAGTGGACGCTGCGGCGGTTTATGTCAATGCTTCCACCAGGTTTACTGACGGCTACCAGTTCGGGTTCGGTGCGGAGATAGGCATCAGCACCCAAAAGCTTCACGCCCGCGGCCCTATGGGACCTGTTGAGCTGACAACTTTTAAGTACATCATTTACGGTGACGGACAGATTAGAACATAAGGACGGATAATTGCAAAGAGCAGCTTCTTTTGCTAAAATATGGTTCAAAGCAGTCAAGCGGTACTGCAGTTTTCTGCTGTTGTTTGGGAAAATCTTCTTAACCGGGGTATTTTTATGACTGAGGAACAACTGCAAAAACTTGTAGAGGAAAAGTCAATGCAAGGTCCCGGTAAACGTAAAATCCGTCGTTTTGCCATTATGGGGGGGACTTTTGATCCTATCCATTACGGCCATTTGGTAGCTGCGGAGGCCGCCCTCGATAGCTTCAGCCTGGAACAGGTGCTTTTTGTGCCCTCCGGCAATCCACCCCATAAAAAAGAGTACCCTGTTACTGAAGCCAGGCATCGCTATTTGATGACCATCTTGGCAGTGGCCACCAATCCCCATTTTGAGGTGTCCACCGTTGAAATGGACCGGCCAGGATATTCCTATGCAATAGATACGGTTGCCGAGTTCCACAAAATATATGGGCCGGATACTGAGATCTACTTTATTACCGGAGCCGATGCCATTTTAGAAATATTAACATGGAAAAACGTGGAGAGACTCATGGAACTCTGCCAGTTTATTGCTGCCACCAGGCCTGGCACTAATTTGGATGTATTGCATGGCTTTCTTGATAAACTACCGGAAAACCTGCGCCGCAGGATTCATCTCATGGAGGTACCGGCCCTGGCTATTTCTTCTACCGATATCCGCAAGCGGGTGGCACAAGGCCGTACTATTAAATACCTTTTACCCGAATCAGTTGAACAATATATCGCGAAAAATAATTTGTACCGCCCATAGTTTTGGATTTATTTGTCTCACTCACCGTGTATAGATTTGAATCTGTAGTACATAATAGAAGTGATTTAATTTTTCCACGGTGAGGTGAAAATTTTGACCCGTACGCTCTACGTAGGAAATTTGCCTTGGGCTACTACTGAGGAACAACTGGCTGAAGCATTCAGGCAGCATGGAGAAGTAATCAGCAGTAGGATCATAACTGACAAGCAAACTGGTCGTTCCCGCGGTTTCGGTTTTGTGGAAGTTGCTGACGCAGATGCAGAAAAAATGATTGCAGCAATGAACGGTGCAGAGCTCGGCAACCGCGCTTTAACGGTTAATGAAGCTAAACCAAGGGAGTAATTGCTTGAAAAATAACCTCCTACGTCGGGCTCGGGCGAGGAGGTTTTTTAGATCACTGCTAGTGTTCAGCAATTGATAGAAGCAAAAATTCATTTATTGCAGGCTTTAAAGATTAAATTATCAGAACATCGGTTTACCCATACAATTAATGTAGCTAAAGAGGCAGGCAGAATGGCTTTGACCTATAAAGTTAACGCTGAAGCAGCTGTAGAAGCGGCTTTGCTCCATGACTATGCCCGGGAATTGAAGGAAGCAGAGCTGTTGAACCTGGCTGTACAGGCAGGTTGGCCGGTGAATGCCGTAGAAAGGGTGACCCCTTTATTATTGCATGGTCCCGTAGGAGCCTTTCTGGCTGCCCTTGATTTTAACATTTCGGATAAAGGCGTTCTGGAAGCCATTAAATTTCATACCACGGGCTGTGCCGGTATGGATAAGCTGGCAAAAATTGTTTATTTGGCAGATATGTTGGAGCCGGGCCGCAAGTTTCCCGGGGTAGAAAAGTTACGACCATTGGCTTATGAAGATTTGGATCAGGCACTGCTCAAGTGTTTGGAGCATACAATATTCTACGTTATCAATCAAGGTCAAATGCTGCATCCTTTGACAGTAGAGGCAAGAAACGAACTTCTGGCCGAAAAACTAAAATTAGGGAGAGGTTAATTTGTTAGAGGCAAAAGATAAAGCGCTACTCGTTGCTAAAGCTTTAAGCGATAAAAAAGGACAGGACATCGTAATTCTTAATCTTCAGGGGCTGACCCTGGTAGCAGATTACTTTGTGCTTGCTACCGGCAAGTCAGGCATTCAGGTCCAGTCCCTGGCTGACAACGTTTTAGAGGAGTTAGCCAAAGCCGGTTTGAAAGAACTTCGAGTAGAAGGATTACGGGAGGCCCGGTGGGTGCTGGTGGATTATGGGGATGTGGTGGTGCACATTTTCCAGGAAGAAGAGCGCAGGTTTTACGACCTGGAACGCCTTTGGGGCGATGCCAAGCGCATCGAATATGGGGAAGAAACTGCAGAAATCTAGTATAATTGACTTTTTTTGCCTGGTACATTATAATATCCGCGTAGGGAACAAAGCTTATAGCAATGAACAGGAGCAGTAAATTGCCTTGATTTGTGCAGAGAGCTGTTGGACGGTGCAAAACAGCCAAATCAGGAATTGAACTCGCCTGGGAGCTGTGCGGTGAAAACAAGTAGTCGCACCGGCAATCCGCCGTTACCGGAGGTAAAGTGGGCTTTTTTAGTCAATACGGGTGGTACCACGGGAGTTACCCTCTCGTCCCGAACGGGATGGGAGGTTTTTTATATGCATGTAGTAAAAAAAGCAGCTATAAGTTTTTAGTTGTTAGTTGTTGTTTTGAAAAATGATTCAACTAGCAACTAACAACCAACAACTAACAACGAACTTAAGTGACGTTAGTTTTTCTTAAACGTAAAGTTTTTACATATGAATTTACTTTGCACAAAATACGATATTGGGGAGTTGAAGCAGTTGGAAGAACGTTATTTGTTTTCAGAAATTGAGCCAAAGTGGCAGAAAAAATGGGATGAGCAGGATATCTATAAGACCAGGGAGGATTCCGGCAAGCAGAAATATTATGTCCTGGAGATGTTTCCTTACCCATCAGGCAATTTGCATATGGGCCACGTGCGCAACTATTCTATCGGCGATGTGGTAGCCAGATTTAAAGTAATGCAGGGCTACAATGTGATTCATCCCATGGGTTGGGATGCCTTTGGACTGCCGGCTGAAAATGCTGCCATCCAGAGGGGTATCCACCCTGCCGATTGGACCTGGAGCAACATAGCCAACATGAAAAGACAGCTCAAATCCATGGGTATCAGCTATGACTGGGAGCGGGAAGTGGCTACCTGTCATCCTGATTACTACAAATGGACTCAGTGGCTGTTTATCCAATTTTACAAGCATGGTCTAGTTTACAAGAAAAAGGCTCCTGTTAACTGGTGTCCGTCTTGTGCCACAGTTTTGGCCAATGAGCAGGTGGTTGAAGGAAGATGCGAGCGCTGTGAGAGCGTTGTGGAAAAAAAAGACCTGGAGCAGTGGTTCTTTAAAATTACCGCTTATGCGGACCGCTTGCTTGAGGACCTGGAAAAGCTGCCCGGTTGGCCCGACAAAGTTAAAATCATGCAGCACAACTGGATCGGTAAAAGCACCGGCGCCGAGGTTACTTTTAAAACTGAGGCGGGCCATGATCTGACTGTATTTACTACCCGGCCTGATACGATTTTCGGGGTTACCTATATGGTGATTGCGCCTGAGCATCCATTGGTGGAAGAGTTGACCAAAGGGACTGCTGAGGCTGAGAGGATCAAAGAATTTGCTAAAAAAGTACGGCAGATGTCGAACATTGACCGCATGGCTACCGACATGGAAAAAGAGGGCATGTTTACCGGCGCTTATGCCATTAACCCTTTGAACCAGGAACGGGTCCCGATTTTTGTAGCCAATTATGTATTGATGGAATATGGTACCGGTATCGTAATGGGTGTCCCTGCCCACGACCAGCGGGACTTTGAGTTTGCCCGGAAATATGATTTGCCGGTCAAAGTGGTAGTCCAGCCGGAAGGGGAACTTTTGGACGGTGCTACCATGGAGCAAGCTTTTCCTGCAGAGGGAATAATGGTTAATTCCGGGCAATTCAATGGAATGAACAGCGACGAAGCCCTTGAAAAGATCATCGACTATATGGAGGAAAAAGGCATCGGCAGAAGACAGGTCAACTTCCGCCTGCGGGACTGGCTTATTTCCAGGCAGCGTTACTGGGGAGCTCCCATACCTTTTGTTTACTGTGATAAGTGCGGCGTTATACCTGTACCGGAAAAGGATTTGCCGGTACTCTTGCCTACTGATGTAGAATTCAGGCCTGGCGGGGATTCGCCCCTAACCACCAGTTCCTCTTTTATGAATACTACCTGTCCTGAGTGCGGCGGCCCTGCCACCAGGGAGACAGATACCATGGATACCTTTGTGGATTCTTCCTGGTATTTTCTCAGGTACTGCGATCCGAAAAATGAAAGCGCCCCTTTTGCCAAGGACAAGGCTGACTACTGGATGAACGTGGACCAGTATATTGGGGGTGTGGAGCATGCTATTTTACACCTGATGTATGCCCGCTTCTTTACTAAAGTGCTCTACGATATGGGCATGGTATCTTCGGAGGAGCCCTTCCAAAACCTTTTGACCCAGGGGATGGTGTTAAAAGACGGCAGCAAGATGTCCAAATCCAAGGGCAACGTGGTAAGCCCCGAGGAAATTATCAACCAGTACGGTGCTGACACTGCCCGGCTGTTTATCCTTTTCGCTGCTCCGCCTGAGCGGGATCTGGAGTGGAGCGACCAGGGGGTGGAAGGCTGTTTCCGTTTCTTAAACCGCGTCTGGAGATTGGTGTATAGCTATGCCGATAGATTAGCCCGGGTTGAGGAGGGTAACCAGGTCTCAACCAAAGCAGATAAAGAACTGCGCCGCCTGATTCATGCCACCGTTAAAAAAGTTACAGAGGATGTGGGCCAGCGGTTCAACTTTAACACCGCAATCAGTGCTATCATGGAAATGGTCAACGGGTTGTACCAGTACCGGGATAACATCAGCGAAGCGGAGCAGAATCTGCCTTTAGTGAAAAACGGTTTGAAGCATTTGGTGCTGTTGTTGGCGCCCTTCGCGCCCCATATCGCCGAAGAGCTCTGGGAAGCGCTGGGTGGTACCGGCAGCGTCCATCTGGAGTCTTGGCCAAAATTTGACCCTTCCGCCCTGGAAATGGATGAGGTAAATATTGTGGTACAGGTGAACGGCAAAGTGAGGGATAAACTGGATGTGCTTCGCGGCATAAGCGAAGAGGAACTGAAAGCTAAAGTGCTTTCTGAGCCTAAGATCGCCAAGCACATTGAAGGCAAGCAGATTGTCAAAGTGATTAGCGTGCCTGACAAACTGATTAATATCGTTGTGAAGTAGTTTCATGCCCCCGCACGGGGGTTTTTCTTTTTGGAAATTATGGTTAAATAGGAGGAAAAAGACAGCATCACGTCGTAATTACCGGAAAAAAGGAAATAAGGGGCGAAAAATAATGTGGGAGCAATTGCCCAGACAAGTTAAATCCCTGTTTTTAATACTCCTGGCAGCTTTGATTTTCGGTTCCGGAATGCTCTTGGCCAAGGTACTGCATCCTGTACCTAAGGCAGAGGCTGAGATTGCTCTTGAACAAGCGCCTGCGGCAGTGGAAGAAAAAGGTTTAAAAGAGCCGGAGGGAGTGAAAGAAATCCTGGTTCACATAAGCGGGGCGGTGGAGAAGCCGGGAGTGTATAGCCTCAAGTCCGGTTCGCGGGTGAATGATGCTGTATTCCTGGCTGTCCCCCTGGCTGAAGCTGATCTGGATGCTCTTAACCTGGCAGCGCCCCTGGTTGACGGTCAAAAGATACCAGTGCCGAAAAAAGGGGAAGCTCCGCCGCAAATTGCCGGCGCGCAGGGCATATCCTCCGGCAGCGGTACGGGAAAAGTCAATATAAATACTGCCGGCTTGGCGGAACTGGACAGCTTGCCGGGCATTGGTCCCGCTACGGCGCAAAAAATCATCGATTATCGCACCCAGCACGGGGGCTTTAAAAGCGTAGAGGAGCTGGATCAGGTTTCGGGCATCGGGGCAAAGAAGCTGGAGGAACTGAAAGAGCTGGTAACGATATATTAGTCGTTAGTCGTTAGCCTTCAGCCGTCAGCAATTGCCCGTCGGCTGACTGGCCTAAAAGCTGTTGCTAACGATTAAAGATTCGACCGGAGGTCGTAACATGCACCGTATTCTAGTATTAGCCGTTTGTGCTTATATTTTAGGCATCCTGGCTGTCCGGTATAACTTGCTGCTTTTCACCCTCCTCTTTGTGGGAGGGTTGATTTATTATGTCCTTGTATTTTTATCGTTAAGCCCTTACAAACCTGTGAGCACTGTACTCATAATTGTGCTCTTTTTTAGCGCCGGGTTAATTAGAACCGCCATTGTACACCAAAAGATAAACAATTTGCCGCCGGAGTTAGGCCAAGAAACGGTCATGCTTGGACAAATTTATGCGGAGCCTCAAGTTTACGGGGAGCGGACAGCTTATTTTGTCAGGATAAAAACTTTAGGGGACCATGAGTCAGATTTCAAAGCGCTGCTTAACATTTTGACCCCGGAGCCGCTGCCCTACCGCTACGGGGATTACCTCAGGATTTCAGGTAAGCTGGAACTGCCCAAAAGGGCAAAAAACCCGGGTGAATTCGACTACCGCCGTTATCTGGAGAGGCAAGGGGTACTGGTGCAGCTCAATGTTCGTCCAGACCAGGTGGTTTTACTTAAAAAAGCTTCGGGGAATCCATTCCTTAACGCAGCGCTGTCGGCTAAAAACAGAGTAGAACAATCAGTCAAATCAATTCTGCCCAAAAAAGAGGCGGACTTGTTTAACTCCATTTTTTTCGGGGATAAGGGACTGTTGACAGCGGAGCAAAAAGAAATGTTTTCGGCATTAGGTATTATGCATGTTTTTGCAGTTTCAGGTTCTAACGTGGCTGTTGTGCTTTTGGTGCTGCTGGGACTGGCAATTCTTTTCAAGCTTGCGCCTTTAGCCAGGAACAGCATGTTTGTAGCAGGCCTACTCTTCTATGCTGCGGTAACCGGTTTTACCCCTTCGGTACTTAGGTCTACTGTAATGGCTTTGGGGGTGCTCTTAGCCCAATGGACTCTGCGGCAGTGGGACTTTTATGCCGGTTTGGCCGGGGCTGCGCTTTTTCTTTTGCTCTGGAACCCCCTAATGCTCTTTGACAGCGGCTTTCAGCTCTCCTTTGTAGTTACCTGGGGATTGGTTTATTTGACGCCTCTACTGGAGGAAGCGCTTTCCTTTTTGCCCCCTTGGCGCACTTATTTAACGGTTTCTTTAGCTTCCCAAGTGGCGGCACTGCCACTGACTGCTTATTATTTTAATATCATCTCCCTGGCCGCCCTGTTAATGAATTTGCTGGTTGTCCCGGTAATCGGCATTACTGTGATTTTGGGGATGGCTGTTTTCCTCCTGGCACTCCTGTGGGCTCCCCTGGCGGCGCCTTTCATTTACAGTGCCGGCTTTTTAATCTCCATTCTGGTACGATTTTTGGAATGGGCAGGACAGTATCCTTGGGTTGCTTTAAAAACAGCTACCCCAAGTATGCTGCTTATACTTTCAAGTTATCTGTGCCTTGTGGCTGTGGTGGAACTGCGTAAAAACAAGGATATCAGCACACGCTGGTTTAAACTGACACTGGTTTTTGCTGCCTTGATATTTGCGGTCTATCTTTTGCCCTTGCCGGGACATGGAAAACTGGAAGTGACTTTTCTGGACGTGGGGCAGGGGGATGCGGTTTTTATCCAAACGCCGGGAGGGAAGAAAATCCTGCTGGACGGTGGCGGGGAGAATTTTGCGGGTACGTATAACGCCGGGGAGAGGGTGGTAGAGCCTTACCTGACCAGGAGGGGCGTTTTTACGCTGGATGCAGTGGTCAACTCCCATCCTGACGGGGACCATCTGGATGGATTGTTCCCGGTATTGAAGCGGGTTAAAACTAATTTCATTATCACACCCCCGGCAGCGCATTTTGCTGCCGGATATGATGAATTTTTAAACCTGGCTGAAAAACTTGGCTACAAGCACCAGGAGTTGAACAGGGGGGACAAACTTAAACTAGATGGGGAAAAAGTTGTAATGGAAGTGCTGCATCCGGGAGATAGGCCACTGCCAACGGATAAAAGCCCCGACAATAATAATTCCCTGGTGATCCGTTTAACCTATGGCAAGGTGAGTTTTCTCTTAACCGGCGATTTGGAAGCGGAAGGTATGGCAGAGCTGATGTCTCAGGGTGTGAACTTGGCTGCAACCGTTTTAAAGATTCCCCATCACGGCAGCAGATATGGCTATGATGAGGCTTTTTATCAGAAGGTCTCCCCGAGAGTAGTAGTTTTTTCAGTTGGCAAAAATAATTTTGGACATCCTGCCCCGGAAATTACAGGCTATTGGGAACAAGAGCAGGTAAATATTTACCGCACCGACTGGGATGGAGCTATCACTTTTTTAACTGATGGCCAAAGCCTGACGGTCAATACTATGGGCAGGGAGGTTCGTCCTTAGTCCTTGGTAGTTGGTCCTTAGTTTATGCACAGACCTACGGCTACTCGTTAGTCAACAGCCAGTCGCCGGTAACTAGCCGCTGATGGCTGACAGCTGAAAAGCTGAAAACTAACGACTAATGATTAATAACGATATTTACGCTAGGCAGATTTAGCTCTGAAGATGTGATAAACTTAAGGTACAGACTACTTTTCCGCTAAAAAGAGGGGTTGCCATGTTTGAACTGCTGTTTACCCTGCTGGAAAGAATGAGCATGATTGTTACCCTGGCTTTTTTAATGACCAGATTTAATATTGTCCGGCAGTTAATTCAGCGCCAGGCCAATTGGCGTCAAAAACTGACTCTCACTCTGGTCTTCGGGATTTTAGGCATTCTGGGCACTTATATCGGCATTCCCGTCGAGGGAGCCTTAGCTAATTCCAGGGTAGTGGCGCCTTTGGTGGGCGGTCTCTTGGGAGGCCCTTTTGTAGGGCTCACAGCCGGCTTAATTGCCGGGACGCACCGGTATTTGCTCGGGGGTTTTACTGCCCTGTCCTGCGGCATTTCCACCACTCTCGAAGGTTTGCTGGGCGGCATTGTTGGCCAGCGGCGTAAAATTGGGGAATTATCCTGGCAAACAGCTTTTTGGACCGGTTTTTTTGCTGAAATGGGCCAGATGGCGATCATCATGCTCATTTCCAGGCCCCTGCAGGAGGCCTGGGAATTAGTCAGGTTGATTGCAGTGCCAATGATTGTGGTTAATGCTGCCGGTATCGCAATTTTCATTTTAATCATCCGCAATGTCTTTTTGGAGCAAGAGCGGGCGGGGGCGGTGCAAGCACAGAAAGCGTTGAGGATTGCTGATAAGACCCTTCCTTACTTAAGGCAGGGCCTGAGCTTTTCCTCGGCGCGGAATGCGGCCCAAATTATTTTTGACATGACCGATGTGCAGGCAGTGGCTATTACCGATCACGAGCAGTTCTTAGCCCACGTAGGCTTGGGGGCTGATCATCATTTGCCCGGACAGCCGGTGATGACAGCTGCCACCAAAAATGTGCTGGCCACCGGTGAGCCGGCCATAGCTAAAAATCAGCAGGAAATAATCTGCGAACAGGAAGGCTGCCCGCTGCAGTCGGCGGTAATTGTGCCTTTAAAAAAGCGCAAACAGGTGGTAGGGGCTTTAAAAATATACCAGAGCAAGCAGAACGCCATTGGGCAGTTGGAGATGGAGCTGGCGACAGGACTGGGCCATCTCTTTTCCACCCAGCTGGAGCTGGCTGACCTGGAAATACAGTCCCAACTCCTGGCCAAAGCTGAAATCAAGGCATTACAAGCCCAGATCAATCCCCATTTTCTATTCAACTCTTTAAACACTATTATGGCCTTTTGCCGCACCAGCCCTGAAAAGGCCAGGGATCTGCTGGCTAGCCTGGCTAACTTTTTTCGCATGAATTTAAGCCATGTTGATGATTATGTCAGCCTCGAACGGGAATTGGAACATATTAAATCCTATCTGGCATTGGAGCAAGCCCGTTTCGGACCCAAACTGCAGGTAGAATACCGGATACCCCCTGAGGCCAAGGAATGGCAGCTGCCGGCATTGACTCTGCAGCCCCTGGTGGAAAATGCCATTAAGCACGGATTACTGCCCAAAAAGAACGGAGGCTGCGTTCTGATCCAGGCTCAGGTACTTGGTGATGAACTAGTGGTTACCGTGGAAGATAACGGGGTAGGTATGGAAGCGGCGCAGGTAGAGCAGCTTTTTACCACAAAGGGCTCGTCGGCTTCAGGTATTGGTATTGGCTTCAGCAATGTTAACCAGCGTTTCAAAAGCATTTATGGGCCCAAGTCAAGCCTGCAGGTAACCAGTAAGCCAGGCGTAGGAACAAAAGTCGAAGTACGGATTCCCAAGCTAAGGGAGGGTTAAAACATGCCGGCCAAAGTAGTCATAGTTGACGATGAGATTCCGGCCCGGGAGGAATTGCGCTATCTGCTGGAACAAGCAAGTACATGGAAGATCTTGGGGGAAGCCGACAATGGCCAGGAAGCAGTGGAGCTAATCAAAGAGCTGCAGCCGGACGTAGTCTTCCTGGATATTCACTTGCAGGACATGAACGGCTTTTCCGTTGCCCAGCAAATTCTGGAAGGGCCCAAAATGCCTTTGATTGTTTTTGCCACTGCTTACGATGAGTATGCGGTTAAAGCTTTTGAGGTGAATGCAGTGGATTATTTGTTGAAGCCTTTTACGATTGAACGAGTGAAAAAAACTGTTGAAAGAGTGGATAGTGTCCTAAAGGCAGGTACTGGCAAGCCAGGTAAGGAAAAATTCACTCTCAACCTGGAAAAAATGCTACAAGAACTTAATTTCCGGAAATCAAAAATTAACACAAAATTGACAGTCTGGGAAAATGACAGGCTGCTGGTGCTTAACCCCAAGGATATCATATTTGCCTTTACTGATGGTAAAGCTGTGGTGCTGCGAACAGCTACCAAGGACTATGTTTCCGATTTTACGCTGCAGGAGTTGGAAGACAGGCTGGCTGAGTACGGTTTTTTACGCGTGCACAGGGGCTATCTAATCAATTTAGATATGATCAAGGAGATTTTGCCCTGGTTCCATAACACTTATAAAGTGGTGATGCGGGATAAAGAAGAAACGGAGATTCCGGTAGGGAGAACCCACCTGAAAGAACTTCGGGAAATACTTAATTTTTAAAAAACATTCAGCGTCAAAATCACGTCGTTCGGACGTGGTTTTTTGCTTTTCATCCCCGTTTTATATTTTTGCGTTTTCGCTTTTTCTATAATTAAAACAGAAAGACTAGAGGAGGTCGAAAAAAGATGTTCACTTTTTTAGCTTCCATTGCACTGTTGATCCTTGGCTACATGGTTTACGGCGCGATTGTGGAACGGATCTTTCGCCCGGAAGAAAACAGGCCCACACCAGCCGTTAAACTTTCTGACGGCGTAGACTATGTCCCCATGAACTGGAAAAAAGATTTCTTGATCCAGCTCTTAAACATTGCCGGCCTTGGGCCAATTTTTGGCGCCATTCAAGGAGCCTTATGGGGCCCGGCAGCTTTCCTGTGGATTGTTTTAGGAGGCATTTTTGCCGGTGCGGTCCACGACTATTTATCCGGAATGATTTCGGTAAGAAACAATGGCGCCAACTTGCCGGCTATGGCTGGCAAATATCTGGGCAACGGGATGAAGCAGTTTGTTAACCTCTTTACTGTTGTGGTGTTGGTATTGGTTGGTACCGTGTTCATGACCGGCCCGGCCCAGCTGCTGGCTAAACTGACCCCCAACTGGATGACTGTCAATGTATGGTTGGGAATTGTGCTGGTATATTATTTCCTGGCAACTATTCTACCCATAGATAAAATAATTGGACGGCTCTATCCTGTGTTTGGTGCTGTGCTGATTATCATGGCTGTAGGAATTATCGGAGGATTGTTCATAGAAGGGTATCAGATCCCGGAACTGACGCTGGCTAACTTGCATCCAAAAGGCGCACCCATTTGGCCATTGTTATTTATCACCATTGCCTGCGGCGCTATTAGCGGCTTCCATGCCACTCAGTCACCGCTCATTGCCAGATGTCTCGAAAATGAGCGCCATGGCCGCAGGGTGTTCTACGGCGCTATGATTGCTGAGTCAATTATTGCTTTAATCTGGGCTGCTGCCGCTATGACCTTCTTTAATGGTACCGGCGGTTTAGCCGGTGGCCTGGCTGAGCTTGGAGGCCCGGCAGGGGTAGTTAATAAGATTTCTATGACTCTGTTAGGAGCCATAGGCGGCACTTTAGCTGTGCTCGGAGTTATAGTGTTACCCATTACTTCCGGGGATACTGCCTTTAGGGCAGCCCGGCTGACGCTTGCCGAATACTTTAACCTAAGCCAGGCTAAGATCCTAAACAGGTACGCTATAGCAATCCCGCTTTTTGCTATCGGTTTCGGGTTAAGCCAAATTGACTTCACCATTGTATGGCGCTACTTTGCTTGGTCTAACCAGACCCTGGCAATGATTGCCCTCTGGACCGGGGCGGTTTACCTGGCTAAGCATGGTCGTAACCATTGGATTGCCACTGTCCCCGCTACCTTTATGACGGCTGTTTCCATCACCTATATCTTCCAGGCTCCTGAAGGATTTGCATTGCCAACCGGCATTTCCTACCCGGTAGGCCTGGTGGCAGCGGCTTTAGCATTATTGCTGTTCATGTTTAAAACGGCCAAATATGCCAAAGGACCTGTTCTGGCAGAGAATGAATCAATGTAAAAATTAAAGCGGTGGTGTTACCCACCGCTTTAGGCTGTCTTACTTAAAATTATATCCCATGTGTCCACTGCTCCAAAGACTATCGCCAAGAGCGCTTACAACCAACAACTAACAACTGCTCTCAGGCATGATACAGAGCCAGCCTGGTTAAATTATTCATTTGACTGATTATCTTACCGGTACCGATAGCCACGCAGGCCATGGGGTCCTCAGCTATGGTAACCGGTAAATTCATTTCTTGGCTGATAAGTTGGTCTATGTTTTTCAGCAACGCTCCTCCCCCTGTTAAGGTAATACCCGTATCGATAATGTCAGAAGCCAGTTGGGGAGGGGTTTTTTCATAGATGCGTTTGATGCCGGTAAGCATGTTGCTTAGCGGCTCTTCCATGGCCTGGGAAACCTCTTCCGCTTTAATTTCGATAGCAGCGGGTAGACCTGTTCTTAAATTGATGCCTTTAACCTCCATTATAGCAGCCGGGTCGGGGTCGGTAGCATACCCGATTTGAATTTTGATGTTCTCCCCGGTCCGTTCTCCTATTTCAATTCTGTAATTTTTGCGCATATATTCCACTATGGATCTGTTTAGGGCGTCGCCGCCGCTTCTGACGGAAACTCCCCTGACAATTCCGCCCAGGGCAATGACCGCGATTTCGGTAGTGCCGCCTCCGATATTAACGATCATGCTGCCCACCGGTTCCTCAACGGGGAGTCCTGCCCCAATGGCTGCTGCCAAAGGCTCTTCTACCAAAAAAACCTCTTTTGCGCCTCCTTGTCGTGCAGCTTCAATTACGGCCCTTTTTTCCACCTGAGTGGTGCCGTAAGGAACACTTATAATTACCCGGGGTTTTAAAACCCGATTTTTACCCAAGACTTTTTCGATAAAGTAGTTGATCATTTTGCGGGTAGTTTCAAAATCTGCAATAGCACCTTCCCGTAATGGGCGGATTGCTACAATATTGCTGGGAGTGCGCCCCAGCATATCCCTGGCATCAGAACCAACAGCCAGGATGGTGTTGGTATTTAAATCCACTGCTACTACCGAAGGTTCCCGTAATACAATGCCTTTGCCTTTAGCGTAAACCAGCGTATTAGCAGTGCCCAGATCGATCCCTAAGTCCCGCACCGGACCGAAATTCCAGGGAGCTTTTATTTTTAGGCCCAACATAGATCACGTCCTCTAGTTACCGTTCAGTATTTTTAGTATCTGTTTTTTAGTCTATGGAATACATGGAAAGATTTTAAAATTTTTCTTTGCAAGGTTAAGTTTCTAGTTAGGCTGTGATAGAATAAAAAAGACTCAAGACTTGCAATTAGGTTCGGAGTGGAGCGCCAATGAATTATCAGGAATTTAAAGAACTGGTCGCTAAGTCCCAAATTGCGCCCGTTTATCTTTTTCATGGTGATGATGATTTCTTAAAGGCGGAGGCGGTGGAGTACCTAAAAAATAATCTCCTGCAAAAGCATTCAGGTAACTTGACCATTGAAATACTGGAAGAGGCTTATACGCTGGAAGAGGTTTTGGAAATTGCCAATACTCTGCCCCTCTTTAGCCACAACAAATTGATTGTTGTGCAAAACTGCCAATTGTTCCAGGCGAAAAAGGCTCAGGGAAAACAAAAAGAACCCCCCGCTTCGGAAGAAGAAGAGTTAAACTCTTATTTGGACAATCCGTCGCCTTTAAGTCATGTGGTTTTTGTGGCTAAAGGCAAAGCTGACAGCAGGAAAAAAGTTGTGCAACTCCTTATAAAACGGGGCTGTGCAGTTGAGTTCGGACAGTTAAAAGGAAAAGAACTGCTGGACTGGGTAAAAGGGCGTTTCGCGCAGCGCCACAAGCAGATTGACTTCGCTGCTCTGGATTACCTGGTGGCCAGCATTGGTAACGATTTGACTGCACTGGAACAAGAAATAGAAAAGATTTGCCTCTACCTGGGGGAAGAGCCGGGTCAGGTATCCATGGAAGTAGTACATGAATTAGTAAGCAAAACCGCCCAAACCACCATTTTCAACTTAGTCGATGCTTTTGCTGAGCGCCGGGGGTCTGCTGCGGTCCAGTACTGCCGGGATCTGCTGAAAACGGGTGAGCCCGAAGTGTTGATTGTGTATATGCTGGCCAGGCAATTCCGCTTAATATTAGAAGCCAAATTGCTTCTGGAACAAGGTTATATGCAGGGAGAGTTGCCTCAAGTTTTACAAGTGCCGGCTTTTGCAGCAAATAAGGCAGTCAAACAAGGACAGAGGTTTAGTGTGGCACAAGTGGTCGATGTTTTGGAGAAGCTGCTGGAGTTGGATGTAGCTATCAAGACTGGGCAGGGAAGACCTGCACTCCTGCTGGAACTGCTCATCGCTGATTTTTGTAAATAGATTTTCGTACCGCTGTAGCGGCACTAACAAATACCGGGTTTTTGTCTAGTTGTAAAATTAAAACAAAAGACCTGCTTTGCACGCAGGTCTTTTCTACTTATTTCTCTCTTAGCTGGCGGAGGCGTTGAATAGTTTCTGTAAACGGGATTTTTTCCTGGCAGCTTTATTTTTATGGATTAAACCTTTAGTCACTGCTTTGTCAATAGTACGAATAGCGCGCACTAAAGTGTCCTTAGCTTTATCTAAATCGCCGCCTGCAGCTGCTTCTTCAAACCGTTTGATGGCAGTTTTCAGGTTAGATTTCAAAGCTGCATTTCTTAATGTACGTTGGCGAGTAATTTCTACTCTTTTTTTGGCAGATTTGATATTAGGCACTGTCCTGTCACCTCCTTAAACCGCAAGAGCAAATATGCAATAATTAACAGATTATATTCTATCACGAATGGCTTTTTAAAGCAAGTAATTAAATTCTTGTATATTTTCACCGGGAAAAGGAAAAAATTTAAAAAAAGGAGGTGAAGTTATCGATGAAAAGGATTTTCGGAACCATCATCAGGTTTATTGTTTCCGCTTTGGTTCTAATGTTGGTAGGTTGGTTATTACCGGGTATTACTGTTGCAGGATTTACTGGAGCGCTTTTGGCTGCAGTCGTAATCGCAATTTTAGGTTACATTGCGGAGAGTCTTTTTGGTAAATCCCTCTCGCCCCAGGGTAGGGGAATAGTAGGCTTTATCAGTGCTGCTGTGGTAATCTATTTAGCCCAGTTTATTGTCCCCAGCTTTTTAAGAGTTAATATCTTAGGAGCGCTGCTCTCGGCTCTGGTGGTCGGTATTATTGATGCGTTTGTACCAACAGAATTACGTTAATTAAGGTTTGGGAGCAGGGCGCGAAATGTATTTCGCGCTTTGCTTTTTTCGGGGTAAAATTGGGAATGCTTTTTGTACTAAACAGGTTGTAGCACGCATAAGTTAGGGTATGTAACTTATTTGGGGGGACATACCTTGCGCTCTGTAATTTTTTTTCGCATTTCACCACGTCTGAAAAAGAAATTTAAAACAACATTGTTGCTTGTACTGTTGCTGTGCGGCGCCTGGTTAGGAGGGCGGGAATTGTCTTTTTTAGGCGGGCATTGGCTGCAAAGCGGAGGAGGAGAGATCAGCCCTTATCTTTTAATGGACAAGGCTTATCGTTTGCTGGCAGTGGAAAAAGCAAATTGCCTCGGCATCTTGCTAGAGACAATGCCGGTGCTGGCTACTACGGCAGATACCCAGGCTATGGCAGGGCAGAAGGTGCAAAAATCGGGGCTGGTTGAAAGCGCCTTGTCGGCGGTAGTTGATATTGACTTGCAGGACCCCAAAAGTTTTTTAGGTTCCCAGCTGACAATATTTAAAATGGTAGCTGCCGGAAATGATCTTCCTTCTTTAACAACTTTAGAAGGTGAGGTTGAAGAAGAGGAGATTATGGAAGAATATATTCCGGAGCTGGAGGAGCCTACGGAAAACCCGCTGCCCGAGCCTAAATTAATCAAAAGCGATAAACCTGTCGTGGCCATTTACAACACCCATAACGCTGAAACCTATGTGCCTACCGATGGCAAAGAAAAGTTGGAAGGGAAAAATGGCGGCATTGCCAAAGTAGCAGGGAGGCTGGCTGAAGCTTTGGAAGCCAAAGGAGTCAAGACCGTTCGTTCCACCACTATCCATGACTACCCCAGTTTCCCTAAATCCTATGGCAATTCGGAAAAAACTGTCCGGGCGATGCTTGCCGGAAATCCTTCGATTCAAATAGTAATCGACGTACATCGGGATGCCGGGCTAAAAAGCAAGGAGACGGTCAAAATAAATGGCAAGGATACAGCCAAGATCATGTTAATTGTGGGTAGCAATGCCCGCCTGGAACACTCCGATTGGGAAAAGAACAAGGCTTTTGCGGAAAAAGTGGTAAAAAAAATGGAGCAGATTTATCCGGGCTTATCTAAAGGCTATCGGGTGCAAAGCGGGCGGTACAACCAGCATTTGCACCCCAATGCAATTCTAATTGAAGTGGGCAGTGCAAAGAATTCTCAGGAAGAGGCGGAAAGGGCGGTAACACTGTTTGCTGATGTGATAATCCATGTTCTGGCTGATATGCAAAAGGAGAAGCTGTAAGCGCTATTTTAGGCGCTTTTTCTTTTTTCCGTCAGCCTGTTTTGTCCGGATAGTATTTTTGCTTATATAAATGGAAAAAGCTATTAATAAAGTATTATCCGGACTACAAAGGGGAGTCTAAAATGAAGCTGGAAAGGTTTGTATTTATTTCTGCAATTATTCTGTTGGTTGGACTAAATTTAGCAGGACAAGGAATACAGGGTGTGGTAGGAGAGGGCCCCTGGCAAGCCTTAAATTACAAGTTGGTGCAAAATGGCATAGAGTTTACGGTTTTTGGCCGGGATTACCACTTTGATTACGGGCCCTTAAAAGAGGTTACGAGGCAAAGTTTGCAAGCGGTAAAAAACGAAATGATGCCAAAAGCGGCAGAATGGTTAGAGGAGTTGAAACAGCAAAGCGCTGTCCTCTTGCACAAAGGCAAAGTTGCAGCTCTGACAATATGGGAAAACACTCAAGAAAAAGTTGCCCGTTTTACCGGCGAATAACCTCTTGTACGTAACTTTTTAAGTGCTATAATGTCTTTATATGGACGAAGTCGGCTGCATATAGTTTCCAGGCACTCCGGCAATGCTTGCAGCCGCGTCGTTAGCCGTTAGTCCTCAGTTGCATGTATGGCTATTGTCGGCCTATAAAACTATTAGCCACGTAGTCATTAGTAATTATGAAGCCAATTGCTGATTGCTGAGAGCTGATGGCTGAAAGCTGAAAACTAATGACTAACGTCGGCGCAGCTTACCGGGACTAAGGACTGATGATTAAGACGCAGAGGGTTACGCAGCAGTAAACTATCTGATAGCTGGCTGCTGACGGCTGATAGCTGCAGGCTGATGGCTAGCATGCATTCCATATGCATGTTGTGGGGGAGGTCAAATTTTCGTGGGGCAAGGTAAAAAGGTGGCCAAAGCTGCCGGATTTATCATGTTAGCTATGATCGTGTCCCGGGTTTTGGGCTATATCCGGGACATCATTATTTATGCCCACTACGGGCAGAACAGGATTACCGATGCATACAACGCCGCTTTCTCCATACCTGATTTTCTGTATATGCTGCTGGTTGGGGGAGCCCTCAGCTCGGCTTTTATACCTGTCTTTTCCAGTTACATAGCCACAGGGCAGGAGGAAGACGCTTGGGAAGTAGCCAGTGTTACCTTCAATGTGATCATGTTACTCATGGCTTTAGGCATCTTAATTGGTGTTACTTTTTCGCCCCAGTTGATCAGGTTATTGGTTCCCGGTTTTGACGCCCAAACCATGGAACTTACGGTTTTTCTTACCAGGATTATGTTTATTCAGGTTATCTTCATGGCTTTCAGCGGAATTTCCATGGGTATACTTAATTCCCACAAGCATTTTGTTGCTCCTGCCATAGGTTCGGTGCTTTATAATCTAGGTATCATTGTAGTGGGATATCTTTTTTCGCCAAGGCTTGGCATTGCAGCTTTTTCCATTGGGGTAGTTGTGGGAGCTTTTTTAAACTTTGCTGCTCAGGTACCTATGCTTTTAAAGATTGGTCTGCGCTACCGCTGGACTTTAAACTTGCGGCATCCCGGAGTCAAGCAGCTTGCCGGGCTGATCCTGCCGGTACTGATTGGTTTGTCTATTACTCAATTCAACCTTTTTGTGAACCAGAACCTTGCTTCCGGGCTGCCTAACGGAATAGTTTCCGCTTTGCGTTCCGGGCAGCGACTCATGCAGCTGCCCATCGGGGTTTTTGCCATAGCTATCGCCGTCGCGGTTTTTCCTACTTTGACGGAACATGCCGCGAAAAAGGAACTGCACAGTTTTAAGCGTTCCATGTCTCTAGGAGTTAGAACGGTCATTTTTATCACCTTGCCCGCTTCAGCAGGGTTGATTGCCCTGGCAGTCCCTTTGATTCGTTTGATTTTTGAGCAGGGCAAATTTACGCCGGAGGCCACCCAGGCTACAGCTGTTGCTTTGTTTTTTTATAGTATAGGCATTTTCGCCTATTCTGCCATCCATGTTTTGAGCAGGGCTTTTTATGCTTTAAAGGACACCACTACCCCAGTGACTATGGGCTCCTTGGCAATGCTCTTAAACCTGGTATTAAACTTGCTGCTGATTAAGCCCATGGCCCATGGGGGCTTGGCATTCGCCTATTCCATAGCCGGCATTTTTAATATGCTAATCCTGCTCTGGATACTGCGTAAAAAGATCGGTTCCATTGATGGGCGGAATATGTTGCTGTCTTTCTTAAAAAGTTTAGCAGCTTCAGTAGTGATGGGGGTCACTGTATACCTCTTCAGTCAGTGGCTGGAGGAATTTTTAGATGTCAACAGCAAAATCAACCAGGGGATAGAAGTTATGCTTGGCGTAGGGTTGGGCGCGGCGATCTACATTGGAATCGCCTGGCTCTTCAGGATGGAGGAAGCCCGGATGGTGGCAGAATTGCTGGCCAGGCGCTTTAAAAGAGCTGGCTGCACACAAAACAGCTAATATTGCTAGGCAGATAGCAGGATGGTATAATCGGTCGGGGGACAACTTTAGTCATCAGTCCTCAGTCACCAGTCCTCAGTTGCCAGCATCGGCCTTTGGCCGAGTCCTTAGTCTTTAGTCGTTAGTCCTTAGTTGCATGTATGGTTTTTGCGGAAAAAGCCAACGGCTAATTGCTGATAGCTGATGGCTGACAGCTAGCGACTTACGAGCAAGGACTAAGAACGCGGCTTTTAACCTCCTGGGGACTGACGTTATAGTATATTTTCAATGTACTGGAGGGCCGGACATGATACAAGACTGGCAAAAAAGGATTCGCAATTTCTGCATTATTGCTCATATTGATCATGGGAAATCCACTTTGGCCGACCGGCTGCTGGAATATACAGGTGCTTTGACTGAAAGAGAAATGGCTGATCAGGTCCTGGATCAGATGGAGCTTGAACGGGAGCGGGGCATTACCATTAAGCTGCAGGCGGTTCGTATGAATTACCAGGCCCAAGACGGGCAGATTTATCTGTTAAATCTTATTGATACACCCGGTCATGTGGATTTTACCTACGAAGTATCCCGCAGCTTGGCTGCCTGTGAAGGGGCTCTCTTAGTGGTTGATGCTGCCCAGGGTATTGAAGCTCAAACGTTGGCTAATGTGTATTTAGCTTTGGAACATGATCTGGAAATCATTCCGGTTATTAATAAGATAGATTTGCCCAGTGCCGACCCGGAAAGGGTAAAAAAAGAGATTGAGGACGTCATCGGCTTGGATGCCAGCCAGGCAATTCTGGCCTCGGCTAAAACAGGGGAAGGTACTCGGGAGATTTTGGAAGCGATTGTCCAAAGAATACCATATCCCAAAGGCGAGGTGGATGCTCCGCTGCGGGCTTTGATTTTCGATTCCCATTTTGACTCCTATAAAGGTGCGGTACCCTATGTCCGCATAGTCGAAGGTAAAGTGGAAAAAGGGATGAAGATCAAGATGATGGCTACAGGCAGGACTTTCGAGGTTAATGAGGTGGGAGTTTTTACTCCCTCCCTCAAGATCGTCGAGAGCCTGTCGGCGGGCGAGGTGGGCTTTATCACAGCCAGCATAAAAAATGTGAAAGATACCCGGGTCGGAGATACTGTAACGGGAGCGGAGAATCCGGCCAAAGAGCCTCTGCCCGGTTACAAAAAAGCCACTCCTATGGTGTTTTGCGGCCTGTATCCTATTGAAACCAATCAGTATGAGGACCTGCGGGATGCACTGGATAAGCTGCAATTAAACGATGCCTCGTTAATCTATGAACCTGAAACTTCCACAGCCCTGGGTTTTGGTTTCCGCACCGGTTTCCTGGGCCTTCTGCACATGGAGATCATCCAGGAACGATTGGAAAGAGAGTACGGGCTGCAGCTGATTACTACAGCTCCCAGCGTAATTTACCGGGTCACCAAGACTGACGGGCAGGTCATAACTGTCGACAACCCCACTAATTTGCCCGCGCCCAACTATATCGAAAAGATCGAGGAGCCTTACGTGAAAGCAACTATTATGGTGCCCAGCGAATACGTCGGCTCGGTCATGGAGTTGTGCCAGGAAAAACGGGGGACTTTCGGCACCATGGAGTATATGACTCCTACCAGGGTCATGCTTACTTACTCCCTGCCTTTAAGCGAGATTATTTATGATTTCTTTGACCAGCTCAAATCACGGACCAGGGGCTATGCTTCCCTTGATTATGAGCTGATTGGCTACCGGGAGTCGGACCTTGTTAAACTGGATATCCTGCTAAACGGCGAAGTGGTTGACGCTTTGTCCTGCATTGTTCACCGTGAGCGGGCCTATTACCGGGGCAGGGCTTTGGCCGAAAAATTACGTCAGCTGATTCCCAGGCAGCTTTTCGAGGTGCCAATCCAGGCTGCTATCGGCAATAAAATCATTGCCAGGGAAACAGTTAAAGCACTGCGCAAGGATGTCCTGGAAAAATGTTACGGCGGCGATGTTTCGCGGAAACGAAAACTTCTTGAGAAGCAAAAAGAGGGCAAGAAGCGGATGAAACAGGTTGGTTCCGTGGAGATACCCCAGGAAGCTTTTATGGCAGTACTGAGCATAGACGAATAGCAAGCAGCTTGCAGCCATAGCCATCACGCTTTCAGCCTTCAGCTAGTAGCCTGCAGCCATCAGCTTTCAGCTATTAACCACAGAGGTTAAACTACAAAATTAACAGCCAGGCGGAAAGCTTGTATTAGAAAAAATAAACATTGTATCAAAGATAATCTTTATGCTAACAGCTGAGAACTGACAGCTGATAGCTGTTAGCTGACCCGAAAGGAGGCAAACAGCCTTGTCCATGGGCTTATATATCCATATTCCTTTTTGCATTGGCAAGTGCAATTATTGCGACTTCACCTCTGCGCCTCCAGCGGCGCCGGGGGAGATTGAGAACTATCTCCTGGCCTTGGCAAAAGAACTGGAAATTTACGGCCGGCTGCTTGCTCGGCCTGATGCTGCTTGTTCAGTAGATACCGTCTATATTGGAGGCGGCACACCAACTCTCTTGGCCGGCGAGCAATTGGTCCGGGTGCTGATAAAGTGCCGGGACCTTTTTGCTTGGTCCGCGGATACAGAGGTGACGGTGGAAGCCAATCCCGGTACGGTTGACCTCCTCAAACTTGAACAACTGAAAATGGCCGGGGTCAATCGAATCTCCTTTGGTGTGCAATCTTTTGATGACAGCTTGCTCCGGGCTATGGGCAGGGTCCACAGTGCTGCTCTGGCTGTAGAAAGTATAGCCTTGGCCAGGAAGGCTGGTTTTTTTAACCTTAACCTGGACCTGATTTTCGGGTTGCCTGGGCAAACCATGGGGATGTGGGAACAAACCTTGGATGAAGCCCTAAAACTTGAAGTCGAACATCTTTCCCTCTACGGTCTGAAAATTGAGCCGGGAACTCCGTGGGGAGAAGAAGATGAAAGGGGGCTACTGCCGCTGCCTCCGGAAGAAACTGTGCTTAAAATGCGGGCCGTTGCCAATGAAAAGTTGAAAGCCCGCGGGTACCGGCAGTACGAAATTTCCAACTATGCGCGACCGGGCTTTGAAGCAAGGCATAACCTGCGTTATTGGCACAACAAGGAATACTTGGGGGTGGGGTTGGGCGCCAGCTCTCATCTGTTGAACAGGAGGTTCGTGAACATTTCGAGTTTATCCTCCTATTCCCGTTTGCTGGAATCGGGGCAGCTGCCGATAGCAGAAGAAGAATTGCTGACCTGGAAACAGCGCATGGGTGAAACCGCTTTCCTGGGGTTAAGACTTTTGGCGGGCTTAGACTCTGAAGCTTTTTACCTGCGCTATGGAATAAGGCCACAAGAGGCTTTTAAAGCGGAAATCGAGCATCTTCTGCAGCTTGGTTTGCTGGAAGAGCAGGATAACAGCATACGTTTAACTGCTCAAGGGCTGCCCGTTGCTAATCATGTCTTCACTTATTTTGTTTAGGAGGCGGGAGTAAATCTTGACAAATGGCAAGGGGCATGATACGTTTTAAGTATAAAATCTTAGCACTCAACGGTTCAGAGTGCTAACAAAAGGGTGATTGGCATGCCGATGGACGAGCGGAAAAAGAAGGTGCTACAGGCCATCATTCAAGACTATATTGCTACCGCAGAACCCGTTGGATCCAGAACTATTGCCCGCAAATACGATTTGGGCGTGAGTCCGGCAACTATTCGCAATGAAATGGCCGATTTGGAGGAGCTGGGGTATATTGAGCAGCCCCATACTTCGGCAGGAAGGATCCCTTCGGATTTAGGATATAGGTACTATGTGGACTGCCTAATGGAAAAAGAAAATCTGAACCAGGCGGAAGAAGAATATATCAGGTACCGCTTCTCGCAAAAGATGGAGGAAATCGAAGCGGTCATCAGGCAGGCCAGCGAGGTTTTGTCTGAAATGACCAATTACACCGCTTTGATTTTGGGGCCTCAGTTAGGGAGACGCACGTTCAGTCAGATCCGGCTTATGCCGTTAAGTCCTGGAAGTGCTCTGATGATTGTGGTTAGCAACTCCCGGCTGGTGCAGCACCGTATTTTAGATATTCCGGAAAGTATCACTCCGGCCGACTTGGAAAGAATAAGTCTTGTCTTAAACGACAGGCTGCAGGGGTTTGCGCTGGAGCAAGTAAAAAGGGACACGCTGTATGACATTTACGGTGAACTTGCCAGCTATAAAAACCTTGTAAGTCATGTCTTAGACGTGATAGAACAGCTTGCCTGTTCCAAATTAAACGATAAGGTTTACCTGGGTGGGACGCTAAACATTTTTAACCAGCCTGAATTTAAGGATATTGATAAACTAAAAAGTTTGCTCGGCGTGTTGGAAAAGGAAAGCGTCTTAAAAGACCTTATGGAAGTGAAGCCGGAACTGGGATTAACTATTAGAATTGGTGGGGAAAATAAATACGAGGAAATTAATGGTTGCAGCCTTATAACCGCCACCTACCAGGTTGACGGGGTCGTTTTGGGTACCTTGGGTATTTTGGGCCCGACCCGAATGGCTTATTCCAAAGCGGTTAGTCTGGTGGAGTGCGTGACGGAGAATCTTTCGCAGGTTTTAGCTAAGCTGCTAAAATAATGGCCTTCGGCCAAGTCGTTAGTCGTCAGTCTTTAGCCGTTAGTTTTTAGTTGCCTTTTGAGACTTTTCCCTGTTCTTTTACGTTTAAATACTAAGGACTAATGACTAAGGACTCGACCGAAGGTTGCAAGAAGGAGAACTGTAGATGAGTGTAAAACAGGTTAGCAATAATGCTGAGGTGGATGAGCGCTTGGCCGCTTTGTCCACTAATGCCAATGCTATCAGGGCCATTGCCTCCGCAGTGGAAGGTACTCTGGGGCCAAAAGGCCTGGATACCATGTTAGTGGACAAATTTGGCGGTGTGGTTATTACCAACGATGGTGTAACTATTTTAAATCTAATGGAAGTCAACCATCCGGCAGCAAGGATGCTGATTAACATCGCTAAAGCACAGCAAGAAGAAATAGGGGATGGCACTACCACTGCTACCATTATGGCAGGAAGTCTGGTTAACGCCGGAATGGAGCAAGTAATTAAAGGTGTTCCTGTAGCCAAGGTGATTGAAGGTCTGCGGGTCGGTGTCAACAGGGCACTGGCCTTTTTTAAGGAACAAGCCATGCACCTTGATGATTTGAACAGTCCCCTTTTAAAGCAAGTAGCGTTGGTGGCGGGCAGGGAACACCAGGATATCGCCGACTTAACCATCAGGGCGGCTGCTTTAATCGGACTTGAAAAGCTCCAAGAACCTAATTTTAAACTGGCTGATACGGTGACTGCCCAGGTTGGGGCCGAGAATGAGGTGTTTGAGGGCATTATCATTAACAAAGAGCGAATGAACCCCCAAATGCCATTGAAATTTGAGGAAGCCAAGGTATTAGTTGTTGACGATGCTTTGGAACCGGAGGAAATTGAGGAGGAGGCCCTTGCCACCGAGGCAGGTGTTAGACGTTATCTCGAACTGCAAAACGAGTTTAAAAACAACCTGCATAAAATTATTCATTTGGGGGTTAAACTGGTTTTAGTTGACCGCGGAGTGTCTCCCCTGGCGGAAGAAATTTTAACCGATGCCGGGGTGATGGTGGTCCAAAGGGTAGCCTACAAGGAACTGCGTAAGGCCATGGAACACTGCGGGGCCCGTTTGATCAAAAGGACCGGTTTAAAAAAAGACCCGGAGGAGTTGGAAAAGTATTTAGGCAAAGCTGCACAGATTTACGAAGATGAAAAACTGGAGCAGGTCCGTATCCTGGGGGGTTATGGCAAACCTATGGCTACAATTCTGGTTGGGGCTGCAACCGAAGAGGTTGTAGGAGAAAGGGAACGCATTGCCAAGGATGCTGCCAGTTCAGTTCAGGCTGCAGTTAAAGGCGGGGTGGTACCCGGCGGGGGAGCCATCGAGCTTGCCGCCGCTCAGCATGTGGAGAGGGGACGCCAGGAAGTAAAAGGTATGGCTGCCTTCGGCATCGATTGTGTGGTTGAGGCTTTGCGCCGTCCGTTCGCGCAAATTGTCTCCAATGCCGGTTTTAACCCGCTGGAAAAAATGGCTGATGTGCTGGCTGCCCAAACAGAAAAAGGCAGCATTGCTTATGCCTTGAACTGCGATACAGGGGAAATAGCTGATATGCTGGAGTTGGGCGTGATTGACCCTGCTCTGGTTAAAATTCATGCTTTGAAAGCTGCCGGCGAAGTTGCTGAGGCAATTTTAAGGATCGATACCATTATTAAAATGAAGGAATATAAATCGAAAGGGCAGGAAAAAGATGACTTTGAAGAGTGAGGGAAGGTGAACAGAGTGCCGGAGGAAAATTTACATAAAGAAGAAACAGGTCAAGAAGATTTTTCAGCAGCAAACCACGAAGGAGAGACAATTGACCAGGTAAATGAAGAGCAAAAGGATGATGCAGCAAAGCAGCCAGAGGAGACAGCAGGTGAACAGCTTGATTTAGCTGCCCGTTTAGCATCCAAAGAAAAGGAAGCGGAAGAACTTTTCAGCCGCTTGCAGAGGCTGCAAGCAGATTTCGAAAACTTCAAGCGCAGGTCCCGTAAAGAACTGGAGGATATGGCCAGATTCGGGATTGAGCGTTTAATTGTGAGCCTCTTGCCGGTAATGGATAATTTCAACCGGGCGCTTTCTGCCTCCGCAAAAGGAGGCGAAGGTGCCACTTTTATGGCGGGCATGGAAATGATTTACCGCCAGTTAAAAGAAGTCCTGGAAAAGGAAGGATTACAGGCTATTGAAGCTGTAGGTCAGCCTTTCAATCCGGAAAAGCACGAAGCGGTAATGCAAGTGGAGACTGAAAATCCGGAGCAGGATAATTTAGTTACCGAAGAACTGCAGACAGGATATACCCTGCATGACAGGTTGCTGAGGCCCAGCATGGTTAAAGTGGCTAAATATAACGGGTAGTATGCATGATTTGATAGTTGCCAACAACTAATAACCAGCGACAGTAACTCTCTGGATAACTGTTGAATTAAATATTTTGCTACTAATAACATCTTAATCCCATTGCTATATAATGAAGAAGGAGGAAATGACAATGAGCAAAGTCATAGGGATTGACCTTGGAACAACCAACTCCTGCGTCGCCGTAATGGAAGGCGGCGAGGCTGTAGTCATTCCTAACGCTGAAGGAAACAGAACCACTCCCTCGGTAGTTGGTTTTGCCAAAAACGGCGAGCGCTTAGTCGGGCAGGTAGCAAAACGCCAGGCTATTACCAACCCCGATCGCACCATTATCTCCATCAAGAGACACATGGGTACTGATTACAAAGTAACTATCGATGATAAATCATACACTCCCCAGGAGATCTCAGCCATTATCCTGCAAAAACTAAAGGCCGATGCGGAAAGCTATCTGGGCGAACCGGTGACGAAAGCTGTAATCACCGTTCCCGCTTATTTTACGGACAGCCAGCGCCAGGCTACCAAGGATGCCGGAAAGATTGCAGGCCTGGAAGTACTACGGATTATTAACGAGCCAACTGCAGCTGCCCTCGCCTACGGCTTGGATAAGGGAGAAGACCAGACCATCTTAGTCTACGACCTGGGTGGCGGTACTTTTGACGTATCTATTTTGGAGCTGGGCGACGGCGTATTTGAGGTTAAAGCTACCAGCGGCAATAACCGTCTGGGCGGCGATGATTTCGATGAAAGGATTATGAATTACCTGGTCTCTGAATTTAAGAGAACTAACGGTGTTGATTTGAGCAAAGATAAAATGGCCATGCAGCGCTTAAAAGAGGCGGCTGAAAAGGCAAAGCATGAGCTCTCCAGCGTTACAACTACTAATATCAATTTGCCTTTTATTACTGCTACTGAAGATGGTCCGCAGCATTTGGACATCACTTTGACCAGGGCCAAGTTTGAAGAGTTGATTGCTGACCTGGTGGATAAGACTTTAGGGCCTACCAGGCAGGCTTTGGCAGATGCGGGACTTAAACCCCAGGACATTGACAAAGTTATTTTAGTGGGAGGTTCAACCAGGGTTCCTGCAGTGCAGGCGGCAATCAAGAACTTAATCGGTAAAGAGCCCCACAAGGGTATTAACCCCGATGAGTGTGTGGCCCTGGGAGCAGCCATCCAGGCTGGAGTTTTGACCGGCGAAGTTAAAGATGTCCTGCTTTTGGATGTCACTCCGCTTTCCTTAGGTATTGAGACTCTGGGAGGGGTGTTTACCAAGCTCATCGAGCGCAATACCACTATCCCGACATCTAAAAGCCAGATTTTCTCCACTGCCGCTGATAACCAAACCAGCGTGGAGATCCATGTGCTGCAGGGCGAACGGCAGATGGCGGCCGATAACAAAACCCTTGGCAGATTTACTTTGTCGGGCATTCCGCCGGCGCCCAGGGGAATACCGCAAATTGAGGTTAAGTTCGACATTGATGCTAACGGCATTGTGCATGTCTCAGCCAAGGATTTGGGCACCGGCAAACAGCAGCAGATCACCATCACATCCTCGAGCGGGTTGAGTGAAAAAGAAATCGAAGAAATGGTTAAAAACGCTGAAAAATACGCCGAGGAAGACAGGAAACGCAAAGAAAAAGTAGAAGCCAAAAACCAGGCTGATTCCCTGATTTATCAGACGGAAAAAACACTGAAAGAATTTGAAGGGAAACTGGGCAGCGCTGATGTGGAAAACATTAAAAAAGCCAAGAGTGAGCTGGAAGAAGCTGTTAAGGGAGACGATGTGGAGACAATAAAACAAAAATCAGAAGCCCTTTCCCAAGCCATTTACGCGGTGACTACCAAGATATACCAGCAGGCCGGAGCCCAGCAAGGAAATCCGGGGGCAACCGGACAGGGAACTGCTAAGGACGACAACGTAGTGGATGCAGATTACGAAGTGATGGATGATGATAAGAAATAAGCACTAACAACTTGTCTGCAGTGGGAGGTGACTCCCACTTTTCAGTAAGAAGGTGAGAAATTGGCAAAACGGGATTATTATGACATATTAGGTGTTGGGCGGGATGCAACCCCGGAGCAGATCAAGAAGGCTTACCGCACCCTGGCAAGAAAATACCACCCGGACGTGAATCCAAATGACAAAGAGGCCGAAGAAAAATTTAAAGAAGTTAAAGAAGCCTACGATGTGCTAAGCGACCCCGACAAGCGGGCCCGCTATGACCAGTTTGGTCACGCCGGCACCTCAGACCAGGGCTTTGGGGGATTCGGCGATTTTGGCGGTTTTGGCGGAGGCGCCGATTTCGGAGGCTTTGGCGACATTTTTGACATGTTCTTCGGCGGTTTTGGCGGAAGTGCAAAGCGTCAAGGGCCGCAAAAAGGCGATGACCTGCGCTATGATTTGGATATCACTTTTGAGGAAGCAGCTTTTGGAGTTGAAAAAGATATAGAAATCCCCAGGACCGAGGAATGTCCGACGTGCAACGGGTCGGGGGCCGAACCAGGCACCCACCCGACTGCTTGCAGCGTTTGCGGAGGTACCGGCCAGGTCAGGATTACCCAGTCCACGCCTTTGGGACGCTTCCAGACTATTAAAACGTGTACCCAGTGCCACGGCACCGGGCGCATTATAAGCACACCTTGTCACGAATGTAAGGGACGCGGCAAAGTCCGGCGGTTCAGGAAGATCCATATCACTATTCCTGCCGGTGTGGATAACGATTCCAAGCTGCGGGTGCCGGGCGAAGGCGAGGCCGGCTCTTTAGGAGGACCTCCCGGTGATCTCTATGTGTTTATCAGCGTCAAGCCTCATAAGCTGTTTAAGCGTAAGGGTTACGATGTAATTTCAGAAGCCGAGATTAATTTTGTGCAGGCAGCTCTGGGTGATGAGATCCAGGTCCCCACTTTGGACGGCATGATCAAGTTAAAAATTCCCGAGGGTACTCAGACTGGGACTTCATTCCGTCTCAAGGGCAGGGGCATCTCACGGCTCAGGAGCACCGGTCGGGGCGATCATCATGTCAAGATTGTGGTTGTCACGCCGACCAATTTGACCGAGAAGCAGAAAGAGGCGCTGCGGGAGTTCGGTAAAACACTAACCCAGGATAACCAGAAAGCTAAGGAAAAAGGTTTTTTCGATAAAGTGAAAGAAGCATTTAAGTAGCTATCAGCCCTCAGCTATCAGCTGTCAGCTTGGATATTAGCTTTGATAACAATTTGCTATTATCTTTGCAAGCTTACCTACACGGCTGTTAATTTAAAAACTTAACTTTAAGCTGATAAATTAAGGCTAAAAGCTGATGGCTGCCGGCTGAAAGCTAACATGCATATCTCGTTCATTAAAATCTGTAGGTAAGGAGCATGATTATGAACAAATGGCAGGAGATTACCGTTACAACTACCGAAGAGGCTGCAGAAGCTGTAGCCAACCTGTTTTACGAGCTGGGGGCGGCGGGTGTGGTAATTCAAGATCCCAAAGTATTGGCAAGATATATAGCAGAAGCGAACTGGGACGCATACGAACTGCCTGCCGAGCTTACCGAAGCGGAAAATGTGGTCATCAAGGGCTACTTACCTATGGATGATGCTTTGGAGGAAAGATTAAAGCAGTTCAGTTCCAGGCTGCAAAGCCTGGAGAAGTATTTTACCCAGTACCTGGCTGAAGTGTCACTGGCGGAAATTGCTGAGGAAGACTGGTCTTCCTCCTGGAAGACCTATTATAAGCCGGAAAAGATTGGGGCCAGGGTTGTTGTGGTGCCTAGCTGGGAAGAATACCACCCGGCAGCTAACGAAGTGGTTGTAAAGCTGGATCCAGGCATGGCTTTCGGCACTGGAAACCACCCTACTACCGCTATGAGTATCCAGCTGATGGAAAAATACCTGCGCCCGGAAAGCGTTGTCTTTGATGTCGGTACCGGCTCCGGAGTGCTGGCCATTGCTGCAGCCAAATTAGGGGCTGTGGGAGTTCTTGCCCTGGATGTGGACCCTTTGGCCGTGCAAATTGCCCAGCAGAATATTGTGGAGAACCAGGTAGCAGGAGTGGCGGAAGCCAGGTATAACGACTTGTTGGCCGGAATACAGGGAAAATCCGATTTTATTGTGGCCAACATTATTGCTGATGTGATTTTGGATTTAATTTCTCAAGCCAAAAGTCATCTGGTTAAGGATGGCTGTTTTTTAGTATCCGGAATTATCAAAGACCGCTGGCCGGAAGTGGAGCGGGCGCTTACGGAAGCTGGGTTCCAAATTGTGGAGCATAGGGAACACAACGAATGGGTTGCTGCAATCAGCAGGAAAGCCGGGGACTAAAAATGGCGCATCGTTTTTTTGTTGCTCCTGAGAAAATTGAGGGAGATACGATTGAAATAACCGGGGAGGACGTACGTCATATAGTCAAGGTGCTGCGGTTGAAAAATGGTGATGAGGTTATTATTGCCGACGGGACCGGGCAAGAATATTATGGGAAGTTGGCTGCTGCAAAAAAAGAGCGCGTTACGGTCAAAGTAGAGAGAAAAGCGTTTGCCGCCAGTGAACCCCCCGTAAAGGTGACGTTGCTGCAGGGCATCCCCAAAGGTGATAAAATGGAACTCATTGTCCAAAAGTGTACTGAATTGGGCATATTCAGGATTGTTCCGGTGGCAGCTGCCAGGACTATTGTGCAGCTCAGCCCGGAAAAGGCCAGAAACAGAGTGGAGCGCTGGCAAAGAGTTGCCGAGGAGGCTGCCAAACAAAGCCAGCGCGCCATCATTCCCCGCGTTGAGGAAGTCCGAACTGTGGAAGCTGCAATTAGCAAGTTTGGTCAGGGACTGATGCTCGTCCCCTGGGAAGAAGAAAGGTCAAGAACCATGAAAGAAGTATTGCAGCAGCATGGACAAGCTAAAGATGTTACCCTGTTAATCGGCCCGGAAGGTGGACTGGAGGCCAGTGAAGTAGAGTTGGCCATGTCCCAAAATGCCGTCCCTGTAACTCTTGGTCCCCGCATTCTACGGACAGAAACCGCGGGCTGGGCGGCTTTAACCATGATTTTATACGAATTGGGGGACCTGGGAGGTACTAAGGTTGGCAGCTAAAAAAGTAGCACTGCATTCGCTGGGTTGCAAAGTAAATCAAAATGAAGCGGCAGCTTTGCTAAATATTTTTCGTCACCATGGTTATGAAGTGGTTGATTTTGACCAGGTGGCCGATGTTTACCTTATCCACACCTGCACCGTAACCCACTTAGGGGACCGCAAATCGCGCCAGGTGATTCGCCGGGCCGTGAAAAAAAATCCGGCGGCGACAGTAGTGGTTTCCGGGTGCTATGCCCAGGTATCTCCTGAGGAAGTGCTGGAAATCCCGGGAGTAGATCTGGTTATTGGCACCCAGGACAGGAGCCGTATCCTGGAATTGGTGGAAAGGGTCGAACGGGAGAAAACTCCTATGAACGCGGTGCGGGATATCCTGCATACCAGGGATTTTGAAGAACTGCCTCTTGAACACTCGGGCAGGGTCCGCGCTTTTCTGAAGATCCAGGAAGGTTGCCAGCAGTTTTGCAGCTACTGCATTATTCCTTTTGCCCGGGGTCCGGTGCGCAGCAGGGACCCGGAGAAAACGCTGCAAGAAGTAAGGCGTCTGGTGGAGCATGGCTATAAGGAAATAGTGCTGACAGGGATCCATACAGGCGCTTACGGCCAAGACCTGGACGACGAGGTAGATCTGGGCTGGCTGGTGAGACAGCTGTCCAAGATCCGGGGATTGAAACGCCTAAGGATCAGTTCCTTGGATCCCAACGAATTTACCCCGGAATTTATTGAAACCATCACTACTACCGAAATTGTTTGTCCTCATTTCCACATTTCGCTGCAAAGCGGTGACGATGACATCCTGGATAGAATGCGGCGACGGTACACAACGGATGAATACCGGGATTTAGTCAGCCGGCTAAGGGCCAGGATTCCTGACCTGGGTTTAACCACCGACGTAATGGTTGGTTTTCCGGGAGAAACCGGTGAGCAACACCGGAATTCTTTAAAATTCGTGGAGGAAATAGGTTTTTCCGGGTTGCATGTCTTTAAGTATTCGCCCAGGGCAGGGACTAAGGCGGCCACATACCGTAACCAGGTAGCCCCCGAAGTGAAAGAACAAAGAAGCAAAGAAATGATTGCCTTGGGGGAAAAGATGGCCCAAAGTTTTGCCCGGAAGTTTTTGGGAAAAAGCATGGAGGTGCTGGTGGAGCAGCGGGATGGAAACGGCTTGTGGGAAGGCCATACCGGCAATTATTTAAAAGTAAAATTTGCCTCGGAACAAGAACTGAGAGGGGAATTGGTGCAGGTAAACTTAAAGGAGTTGGCGAAGGATTCTTTGTTAGGGCAATTACAAGGCTGTGCCGTCGTTAGTCGCTAGTCATTCGTCGTTAGTAATAAAATATTCGAGTATAATGAGAATGACACAACTAGGGACTAACGACTAAGGACTAAGGACGAGATCGCAGGTTGCCACTGGTGACTGATGATTGGGGACAACACGAGGCGCGTGCCGCTGAAATTAGTTGGGGACATTCCTCGAACAAATATAATGCCTGCATAGAGGTGTGTCCCCTGACCTCTGCCCCGAGCAGTTGGTGCTCTTGATTCAGACAGTGGGAGCGACAGGACATAAACGTTACAGTTATTTTCAGGGTATTAAAGCAAGATAGGAGGTGAAAAAATGGACGACTGCTTGTTTTGTAAAATAGTGAAAAAGGAAATTCCAGCCCAAATCGTGTACGAAGATGACAAAATAATGGCATTCAAAGATATTAATCCTGCAGCTCCGGTACATATTTTGCTGATTCCCAAGAAACATATTCCTGACCTGACAGCCTTGGAACCGGTAGACGCAGAGGTAATCGGGCATTTGCATTTGGTAGCCAAGCAAATAGCCGAGGAGCAAGGGGTGGCCGAGAGCGGTTTTCGACTGCTCAATAACTGCAAAGAAGACGGAGGCCAGGTTATTTACCATTTACATTTCCATCTCATAGGCGGGCGCAAATTAACACACTTATGTTAAGGTTGACTGACTATCGGTACTATAGTATAATCTAAGGTGTATTTTTGCGTTTTCCTATCATTCCTGGCACCACACGTGATAGGCTTATGGTTGTTAGTGGAGGGAGGGAGATCGAGTTTGAGTGAAGTCAAAGTTGGTAAAAATGAATCTCTTGATGCTGCACTGCGCCGGTTCAAAAGGTCTTGCCAAAAAGCCGGTGTATTATCTGAGGTCAGAAAAAGAGAACATTATGAAAAACCCAGTGTAAGGCGGAAGAAAAAGTCAGAAGCAGCAAGGAAGCGCAAGTGGAACTAGATTCTCTTACCTTCCTCACACTAAAAAGTTTTAATAAAATAAACAACGCACTTAAGGAGTCTGGTATGCATGGAATACCAGACTTTTGATTATTCACGGCTAAGAACTTTTTGCTGTTTAAATACGTCTATAAGGCAAGGCACTGTAAGCAAATCGAAGAATGGGGAGGTGAGTTCTCTGGCAAAAAAGAGAATTAGGCTTTTAATTAGCTTTATAACGCTGCTTGTGCTTTTAGGTACGGCTGTTACTTCACCGGCGTTGCCTGACGACGTGGTTTATGTTGTACCTGTTACGGGTACAATTGATGCAGGACTGGCTAATTTTATTGCAAGGGCCTACGAGGAAGCTGAATTAAGCGGGGCAAAGCGGGTATTGTTAGAAATAAATACCCCGGGGGGTTTCATCGAGCAGGCAATCAAAATTAAGGAAACTATCGAGCAGGCTAAAACGCCCACTATAGCTTATGTGACAGGCGGAGCCATTTCGGCGGGAGCCCTGCTGGCATTGACGGCGCCCGACTTGGTTATGGCGCCGGGCACTACCATGGGGGCGGCTGAGCCCCGCATTGGCACGCAAAAAGCCGATGAAAAGATCGTTTCTTATTGGGCTTCTGAGCTGGCAGGCGCTGCCGAAAAAAACGGGCGAAGGGCTGATATTGCCAGGGCAATGGCTGATGCGGACCTTGCCATCCCGGGCCTGGTGGAAAAAGGGAAGCTTTTGACTCTCACGGCAAAGCAGGCAAAAGAGTATGGAATGGCTGACGATATCATTCCCACCCGGGCCGAAGTTTTACAAAAATATAACCTGGGTGAAAGCAAAGTAGTGGAGTTTGCCTCCAGTCCTGCGGAAAATTTCTCCAGGTGGATCACTAGACCTTACATAAGTTCACTGCTTTTGACAATCGGAATTGCCGGACTGGTAATTGAAATATTTACCTTGGGTTTTGGTGTGGCAGGGGTAGTGGGTCTTACCGCTTTAGCTCTCTACTTCGGGGGCAGCATTCTGGCCGGATTGTCCGGTTGGGAAGCTGTGCTGCTCTTTTTACTGGGCCTCATCCTGCTGCTGGTGGAAGTGCTGGTAATTCCAGGTTTTGGCTTAACAGGGGCCGGGGGTTTAGTGGCTATCATTGTCAGCATTTTCCTGGCTGCTCCCTCTAATGACCAGGCAGTTATCTCTCTTGTGATCGCGATCATAGG
The DNA here is from genome assembly GCF_004353525.1 of Zhaonella formicivorans. Lineage (NCBI taxonomy): Bacteria > Bacillati > Bacillota > Clostridia > Neomoorellales > Zhaonellaceae > Zhaonella > Zhaonella formicivorans. The sequence goes on along the minus strand of NZ_CP085524.1, from coordinate 1,534,219 downwards.
TACTGTCTTTTTGCTGGCCCTCAGCGTGAAATTTTTGCCCACCAGAAAAGTTTGGAACCGCCTGGTCCTGGGTACAAGGCAGGAGAAAACTACAGGTTATGTAGCGCCTCGCAAGTCCCTGGCCGATTTGGAAGGAAAGGTTGGGGTCACAATTACGCCGCTAAGGCCTGCAGGGGCCGCTGAAATCGGAGGTGAAAGGGTTGATGTGGTAACAGATGGTGCTTTCATTCCTCCCCAGACCCCGATTAAAGTAATTAAGGTCGAAGGGACAAGGGTAGTAGTCAGTAAGCACGAATAAATTTTTTTGATTAGGAGGTAGCACCGTGGAGTTAGCGTTTATCAGCAGTTTGATTTTGTTTGTGATTATTCTTTTAGGTGTCATCTTTATTTTCAGCTTTATCCCTGTCGGTTTATGGATTTCCGCTTTAGCAGCAGGCGTAAGGGTAGGGATTTTTACCTTAATCGGGATGAGGCTGAGAAGAGTTCCGCCTGCTAAAATCGTCAACCCTCTCATTAAAGCGGACAAAGCAGGCATCAATGTCAGCGGTAACCAGTTGGAGGCCCACTACTTGGCGGGCGGTAATGTGGACAAAGTGGTAGATGCTTTAATTGCTGCGGAAAGGGCCAATATACCTTTACCCTTTGAGCGCGCTGCAGCTATTGACCTGGCTGGCCGCAACGTCCTGGAAGCCGTGCAGATGAGTGTTAACCCCAAGGTTATTGAAACACCTATTGTGGCAGCAGTAGCCAAGGATGGGATCGAAGTGCGGGTCAAAGCAAGGGTTACAGTCCGGGCAAATATTGACCGGTTGGTTGGCGGCGCCGGGCAGGAGACAATCATTGCCCGGGTTGGTGAGGGTATAGTAACCACAGTAGGTTCCTCGGAAAGCCATAAAGAGGTGTTGGAAAACCCCGACCGCATCTCTCAGACTGTTTTAAACAAAGGGCTGGATGCCGGAACGGCTTTTGAGATTCTGTCCATTGACATTGCAGACGTGGATGTGGGTAGAAATATCGGCGCCCAACTGCAGACTGACCAAGCTGAAGCCGATAAGCGCATTGCCCAGGCTAAAGCTGAGGAGCGCCGGGCCATGGCCGTGGCCAAAGAACAGGAAATGAAGGCAGCTGTTCAGGAAATGAGGGCGAAAGTTGTGGAAGCCGAAGCCGAAGTGCCGAAAGCAATGGCTAAAGCTCTGCTGGACGGGAAACTGGGAGTCATGGATTATTACAACATGCAAAATTTGCTGGCTGATACCCAGATGCGGGATGCCATTGCCAAGCTAAACCCCGAAACACCGGGAAGTCAAAGCGACTCTAAAAAATAGTTGTTAGTTGGGTTTTTCGTTGTTGTCATTAGGAGGTGATCTCCATAGATGTCATAGGCATAATAGCCTTTATAATCTTTGTCGTCTTCAAAGCGCTGGCGGAATCAAACAGGCAAAAGCAGGTGTACCGCCGCAAGAACGAAACACGTGAAATCGCCAGGCCAAATCCCATGAGTCCCCCGCCTGTAGCCAGGCCTTGGGAAGAAGCCTTTCCCCCTGTCCTGTCTTTTCCCTGGGAAGACAAGGAAGAAGTTACCGAAGAGATGCAGCCTGCCAAGCAGACAAAGGAAGCTCCTGTCTGGAATTCCAACACTCTGGGTGAAGGCTATGCCACAGAAGGGGCCAGTACTGAAGGATTTGGGACTGAAGGGGTTGCTACGGAAGGCAGTGTTTTGGCTGAGGTTAGTACGGAGGGATACGGCACCGAAGGTGCAGATTCTACGAACATTGAGGGATGGAGCATAGAAAGCGCCGGAGAGAAAGAGCAGAGCAAGGCAGCAGCTCCCATACCTTCTTTTAAGGCAGGACTTCCTATGGAACCGGCTGAAGTGATCCGGGGATTTGTCTGGGCAGAAATTTTACAGCCCCCCATCTCCAAGAGGCGAGCCTGCGGCGGGCGACCTTGTCCTTAGTCGTTAGTTTTCAGCTATCAGCTGTCAGCCCTCAGCTATTAGCCTTCAGCTATCAGCTATCAGTAGTTAGACCCCCATGCTGTTTCGCAGCACCAGTAGTATAATGAAAATTATTATATACTTTATGTCCGTGGAAGCGACCTTTGTCTGAATCCTTAGAGCACCCTGCGATGGCAAAGGACTGAAAGCGGACGAGCAGCATGGACGCTGTGAGAGCGCTGGAGCGGCAGGACGCCGCGTCAGCGCGTGCCGCTGAAAGTCCGTGGTGAGCAGTTGGTGCTCTTGATTCAGACAGTGGGAGCGACAGGACATAGACGTTACACTTTATTTTCAGGATAGTTACTGGCGATTAGCTGTTGACTAACGAGTAGACGTAGGTCTGTGCATAGACTGAGGACCAACTGCCAGGGACTAAGACTCGGCCAAAGGGGGACTAGGGAGTGATACCTGGGACTTGGCAGTGAAGTACCTTCAAGAGGGTCGGGTGACTACACATGCGAAAATGCGCAATTATTGCCGGAGGGGCAAAACCTGAAGGCCATCTTCCCTTAAAATTTCTTGCTCAAGCAGACTATTTGATTTGTGCCGACAGCGGTGCCAACCACGCCTATGACTTAGGATACGTGCCCGATCTGATTGTGGGCGATTTTGATTCAGTGGACAAAGCCGTGCTGGAAGCATACAGTGCAAAAGGCTGCCCGGTTGAAACTTACCCGGTGGAAAAAGACTATACCGATACCGAATTGGCCCTGCAGTTGGCTCTGGCCCATCAGCCGGAAGAGATATACCTTTTTGCTGCTACCGGAGACCGTCTGGACCATACGCTAGCCAATGTGCTCTTGCTTATCCCCTTTACTTTGCAAAACCCCGGGATCAAAATGATCGGCAATAATTTTGCAGCCTGGGTCTGCAGGGGAAATACCGTTGTTCATGGTAAGCCCGGGGATTTAGTTTCCACTATCCCCCTGTCGCCCACAGTTACAGGCATAACTTTACGTGGTTTTAAGTATCCCCTGGAGAATGATGAATTATTTTTAGGCAGTTCAAGGGGAATCAGCAATGAGTTGTCGGGGGACAGCGGGCAAATTTCTTTGCGCGAAGGGTTATTGCTGGTAGTACATACCGCGAATGTGACATAGACGTTTCATTTATTTTTAAGACAGTCTGACACCTTCCTGGCAACAGGAAAGTATAAGCGTGTAGACAAAGCCAGGAATGAAAAATTGTAACCCATTGTGGCGTAGCTGCGACATATGACAAGCCATAGAGCGCTCTGTGAAGAGTTTGACTGTAAGCGGCCGAGCAGCATGGACTGAGATGAGCGCTGGAGCGGCATGGACAGAGCGAGAGCCGCGTGCCGCTGGAAGTCAAACGATGAGCAGGAGCAGCGCTCTTGGCGAAGTCATCCCGGAGCAGCGGACACAAGTGTTAACATTTTGAGTGCTACGACACCTTCCTAGAAACAGGTAGGTGTTTCTTTTTTTGTTAAGCTGAAATGCGGTCTAAAGTAACACTCTAATTGCATAAATTAGGTAGAAGGGGTGAGGAGGGGTAATATGCTAAGGGCCAAAAGGCTGTTACTGGACAAGGCCAAACAAATGCAAAACCAATTTGCCGATTTTTTGGAGATTCCTCAAGATGCCTTGTTGGACTTACCAAGAATTACTATTATCGGTGACCTCCGGCTCTTTTTGGAGAACCACCGGGGGATTATCGAATACACCTCCGAAAAAATCCGGGTAAGCGTGTCTGGCGGCCAGTTGGAGATAACAGGCCAGAACCTGGCTTTGAAAAATATTAAACCTGACGAAATAGCAGTGGAAGGCAGGATAGATACGCTTGCTTTTAACAGGTAAGGGGGCTTGAGGGTATGCTGTTCAAAAGGTTATGGTCCTATTTTCTGGGGTACTGTGTGATTATGGTGGAGGGACCCCGCAAAGAAAGGTTTATCAATCTTGCTGCTACCAGAGGGATTGACTTATGGGACATAGCTCATGAAGGCGATTCCAGGCTTTGGGGTAAAGTAGCAGTGAACGGCATCAAGCCCCTCCGGCATATTGCCAGGCTCAGCAGGTGCCGTTATAAAATTATGGCTAAAAATGGATTGCCTTTTGTACTGTCCAGGGCAGAAAAGAGAAAGGGACTGGTTGTTGGGGCCCTGCTTTTTTCCATAGCCCTTTATTGGTTATCTTCTTACGTTTGGTTTGTGGAAGTCCGCTTCGCCAAACCCATGGAAACTTTAAGCAAGGAGGAGATTTTAACTGAAGCGGCCAGAGCAGGTCTTAAGCCGGGCGTGTTAAAAAGTAGTCTCGATCTGGCCAAATTGGAAAAAGAGCTGGTGCTAAGGCTTCCCGCCATAACATTTATCAGCATCGAACTGCAAGGCACTCTGGCCAGGATTGAAGTTGTAGAAAAAAAAGTGATTAAAGATGATAAGGACAGGAGACCGGCCCATATCGTGGCCACGAAAGACGGGGTAATTGAGGAAATCCTGGTATTACTAGGTGAACCCCGTGTCGCAGAAGGGGATACAGTGCAGGAAGGACAGGTCCTCATCTCGGGTATTGTCCCTCCCCGGGCTCCTGCTGATAACCCGGCTGCAAATCCTGGGGAAGTTCTGCCAATCAACCAAGCCCCTCAAATAGTCAGAGCCAGAGGTATAGTCCGAGCCAGGGTATGGTATGAAAAAATTGCCCAGGCAGCAGTGGTGGAAACAGGAGAAAATCCTACAGGACGAAAAGTTAGGCAGCTTTCCCTTAAGGTTGGGGATAAACAAATCGTGCTCAAAGGACCAAAAGAGGCACCCTACCGGCTCTATGACACCGAGATAGTGTCACGGAATATAAACAATTGGAGGATTTTAAAGCAACCTGTCGAAGTAATACAAGCTACCTATTATGAAATGGAGTTTTACCGGCATGAACTGGGCACAGAAGGCGCCCTGCGGAAAGCAAAGGAAACAGCTATAGCCGCTTTAAACCGGGAAATCCCTCAGCATGCTAGGGTGCTGGATCAAAAGGTTGAGCTACTCAAGGCTGAGCAGGGGATGGTCAAGGTCAGGGTTTGGGTTGAGACCTTGGAGGAGATAGGAATTGCCCAGGAATTCCCGGCTGCCGACTAGAAAAGTTTGGAATTAATTGGTTTAGGCAAAACTATAAGGAGTTTAAAATTTTTCACCAGTGTAAAGTGCGGAATGTAACTCAAAATTCAAGAAAAGGGGTTTTAGCAAGTTTGACTGAACACGTTGAAGCACGACTGACCGTGGGCAGCAATGGGGAGGCCGCGGTCCTGTTTGGTAAACATGATGAGCATTTGCGCCTTATCGAAGGCAGCTGTCATACCAAAGTGGTGGCCAGGGGGAATGAAATTCTGATTTCCGGTGCGAAAGAACATGTGCAAAAGACGCAAAAGGTTTTTGCAGAACTTATGGATTTAATTGCAGCGGGCGTCAATATAACTGTTCCTACTGTGAACTATGTACTTAGCCAGGTGGATACCGGAGGAGACAATCCTGAGCTCGCCAAAACCCTTTCCGAGGTTATTTACGTAACACCCAGAGGCAGGCAGATCAAACCAAAAACTATAGGCCAACGGAGATATGTCCGGGCCATACGAGAGCATGACATTGTTTTCGGCATTGGCCCGGCAGGTACCGGGAAAACCTACCTGGCCGTGGTGATGGCTGTTTTGGCACTGAAAAATAAGGAAGTCAGCCGGATTGTTCTGGCCCGTCCTGCTGTGGAGGCAGGAGAAAAACTGGGCTTTTTGCCCGGAGATTTACAGGATAAGGTTAATCCTTACCTTCGGCCCCTATATGATGGCCTGTACGATGTATTGGGAATGGACACGGCGCAAAAATACATGGAGCGCACAATAATTGAGGTGGCGCCACTGGCCTATATGCGGGGTCGGACCCTGGACGATTCTTTTATTATTCTGGATGAAGCTCAAAATACCACTCCCGAGCAAATGAAGATGTTTTTAACCAGGATTGGGTTTGGTTCCAAAGCGGTGATCACCGGGGATGTTACCCAGGTAGATTTGCCCAAAGGGAATTTTTCCGGTTTGGTGGAAGTGCAGAAAATTTTACGTGATGTTAATGGTATTGCTTTTCAATACTTAACTGAAGCTGATGTAGTGCGCCATCCTTTGGTGCAAAAAATTATTCAGGCTTATGAAGAATATCAGAATAAGCATTAACCAGGTAATCTATCACTCCCGAAAGGAGTTTTGTTGTTTTGAATGTTAATTTCTGGCGCAAATACGCGGACACTTTTATAGTAAGTATCTTTAAAAATTTCACAGCCCGCAGGCTCCTCTGGGTGCTCCTATTTTATACCGTTGCCACCGGCATTCTGGGTATCAGTTTACTTCCCGGAAGGTTACAGTTGGAAGAAGGCCAGCCCAGCCCCAGGGACTTTGAAGCCCAGCAAAGTATTGTCTACGAGAGCGAAGTTTTGACTGAACAGGCCCGGGAGCAGGCCGCAAGGGATGTTGAGCCGGCTTTAAAAGTGGATAAGGCTGTTTTAACCCAGATGGAAGGCGAGATTCGCAGCTATTTCAACCAGATTAAAAACGTCCGGGCGGATAAAACTTTAAATGAAGCTGAGAAAATTATTTGGATTAAAGAAAAAGTTGGCCTGGTGTTGCCGGGCAGCACGATCAAAGCCCTGCTTACGGCTGACGATAATACCTTGGAACATCTGGAGAAACAAGCTGTACAAATTATGCGCAGGTATATGGAGCCCGGAGTGCAGCAGGCAGCACTGCCTACTGCCCGGCAGAACATAGTGAGTGAAGTGGAGCTTTTAGCTATTGATAAAAGTTATCAAGAAGTGCTGAAAGCGATCTACGAAGGCGTTAACTTTCAGGAAACGCTGGTCTATGATCTGGCCGGTACAGCCCAAAAAAGACAAGAAGCCAGAGCCCAGGTAGGACCTGTACAAGTTAAAATTCAAAAGGGCGAAAAGATAGCAGGTAAGGGCGATATTTTGACAGCTGCCAAGATTGAAGCCTTGCAGCGCTTAGGGCTGCTTAAAGCGCGGACAACCTATGCCAACTTTTTGGGATTATCCATCTTTGTGCTGGTGGCATTTGTGTTGATTGCCTTCTTTCTCTACCAGTATCGCAAGGAGTTTCTCGCTAACGAACCTTACATTGTGCTGCTGGGTTTGCTGTTAATCCTGGGTCTAGTTATGGCCAGGATTTTATCAAGTTTTAACGGTACTACGGATACCTCCATGATTTTGGGTTACCTGGCGCCAACAGCTGCCGTTACCATGTTGATTGCTATTTTACTGGACACTAAGCTGGCAATTTTCATCGCTGTTATTTTAGGTCTGTTTACCGGCGTTGTCAACGGTTATCAGTTTCAGTTTGCTGCGGTTGCTGTAGTAGGCGGCGTGACCGGCGTTTACAGCGTATCCAAGTTAAGCCAAAGGGGCGACCTCATGCGGGCAGCTCTCTATGTGATGCTTGTTAATGTCTTGACCATCCTTGCCTTGGGGATGATGCTCAATTACACTTTGTACAGGTTGGCCATTGCTCTGTCACTGGGGATTGCCAACGGTTTGCTTTCATCGGTGGCTACAATCGGCACTCTTCCTTTTCTGGAGACGGCTTTTGGCATCACTACTTCGGTTAAACTGCTGGAGCTTTCCAACCCAAACCAGCCTATTTTAAAGCGGTTACTGATGGAGGCTCCCGGCACTTACCATCATTCCATACTGGTTGGCAATTTGGCGGAGAGTGCCGCTGATGCTGTAGGCGCTGATTCTTTGCTTGCCAGGGTAGGGGCATATTATCACGATATCGGCAAGATTCGCCGCCCTTACTTCTTTATCGAAAACCAGATCCATAACAGCGAAAATCCCCATGATAAGCTGGCTCCGACGCTAAGCACTTTGATTATTACCTCTCATGTTAAAGACGGTCTGGAGTTGGCCAAGGAAAACAGGCTTCCCAAGGTTATTGCTGATTTCATAGCCCAGCACCACGGGACCAGTCTGATTAGTTTCTTTTATCACAAAGCTCTGGAGAATGAAAAAGCTGAAACTATTTCTGAGGCTGATTTCCGTTATGAAGGGCCTAAGCCAAAGAGCAAAGAGGCAGCCATAGTGATGCTGGCCGACGCGGTAGAGGCCGGTGTCAGGTCGCTGAAAAATCCTACTCCTGGCAGAATGGAAGGATTTGTCCGTAAAGTAATTAAAGAAAAATTGGAAGACGGGCAGTTAGAAGAATGCGAACTGACTTTTAGGGAATTGGACACTATTGCCCAGGCCTTTGTCAGGATATTGAGCGGGATTTTCCATTCCCGTATAGAGTACCCTGATCAAGTGCTGAAAGAAATTGAAAGGAGAAAGGCTAAAGATGCAGCTGCTCGTAAGTAACCAGCAAGATAAAGTGGAGTTTACCCGTTCGATGGAAGAGATGCTGACCCGGGTGGTGCAACTGACACTGGAAGCGGAAGGGGAAAATCCTGCTTTGGAGGTGTCGCTGCTGCTGGTTGATGATGCTTATATTCACCAACTGAATCGGGAATATCGGGGAATTGACAGGCCAACCGATGTCCTCTCCTTTGCTTTGCGTGAAGAAACTGGCGAGGAGCCGCATTATCTGCCTGTACCGGAGGACAACTTATTAGGGGATATTATTATTTCCCTGGAGACTGCTGCCAGGCAAGCGATAGAATACGGCCATTCCCTTGACAGGGAAATGGCGTATCTGGCGGTTCATGGTTGCCTGCATCTTTTGGGCTACGATCATGAGACGGAAGAAGAGAAGAGGAGAATGCGGGAAAAAGAGGAAAAAATATTGGAGATGGTTGGACAGACCAGATAGTGCCATGAAAGAACAAAGATTTTCGGAAAGCTTGACTAATGCCATTAAAGGAGTTGGCCATACTTGGCGAACGGAACGTAACTTTCGCATCCACAGCGCTGCTGTCGTGCTGGTCTTAATTATTGCCGTGACTGCCAAGCTTCAGCCTCTGGAATGGGCTATGCTTTTCTTCGCCATTACACTGGTGCTGGTCTGTGAGCTCGTGAATACCGCTATCGAAAATGCGGTGGATCTTTTTATGCAAGACTTTCACCCTCTGGCTCAAGTCGCTAAGGACGTGGCGGCCGGAGCTGTTTTAGTGGCTTCAGTAAATGCAGTTATTGTAGGGCTTTTTATTTTCCGCAGATTCATTTGGCAAGTGCTGACCAAACTGATGTAGCTCATACCAGAGTCCTTAGCCATGGTTGAATCTTCAATTACCTGGCGACTGGGGACTGTTAATGTTGGGGCTAAAAACTGTTGAACTTAATTGGCACGCTTTATTGGATACAAAACGCAATTTATTGAGTTTATGATGTAAGGGAGAATGAGTGTGCGCAGGTTGAAAAAATATTTTGTCACAGGTTTAATTGTGCTTTTGCCCATTGGTGCAACTATCTACATTTTGACCTGGCTGTTCAAACTGGCTGATAGTTTTACCGCCAGTCTTGTAACATTGTTTTTGCGTCGGAGCATACCTGGCTTAGGGTTGCTGCTGACTGTGAGCATTATTTTGTTGGTAGGCTTTTTAGCAACCAATATTTTAGGCCGCAGCATTATTAACTTCAGCCACCAGATTTTATCCCGGATCCCTGTGGTAAACTCCATTTACATCACAGTAAAACAAATCGTGGATGCTTTTTTGCATAAAGATAAGCAAGCTTTTCAAAGGGTCGTAATGATCGAATATCCCAGGAAGGGAATTTACGGGCTGGGTTTTGTAACCGGTGTTGCCGAAGGTGAAGTGCAGTTAAAAACTGAACAGCGGGTTTTAAATATTTTTGTACCAACGACGCCTAACCCTACTTCAGGTTTTTTGCTGTTGGTCCCCGAGAGCGATGTTATACCTCTGGAAATGACTGTCGAAGAAGGCATTAAGATGATCATTTCCGGTGGTGTTATCACCCCGGAATACTGTGTCGGGAGGAATAAAAAGTCTCTGGAAATAAATAATGATGGTAATTAACGAAATCTAAGGAGGAGATCTGGTGCATTTTAGAGTAGACGGGAAACTCGCGCCGGAGAAGAAGGTAGCTTATTAATACCCGGCCATCAGTCACCAGCACCGGCCAAAGCCGCGTCCTTAGTCCTTAGTCGTTAGTCCTTGGTTGCATGTATTTTTCCGTAGACTTGTGGAACCATTAGTTACTAGTCATCAGCAATTATGGCCGCCAGGTGATAGCTGAAGGCTGAAAGCTGCCAGCTGCTAGCTGATGGCTGATAGCTAATGACTAACGACGGCGTTAGCCTGCTGAGGATTGAGGACTCGGCCAAAGGCCGATAAGGGAGGAGGCATAGAAGTGACCGAAAATTTTCGCTCTGGGTTCGTGGCCATAATCGGTCGCCCCAATGTGGGCAAGTCAACACTCTTAAACCGGGTGTTGGGGCAAAAAGTGGCCATAATGTCTGATAAGCCCCAAACCACCCGCAATAAGATTCGGGGTGTATACACAGCGGAAAATGTACAGATTGTCTTTCTCGATACCCCCGGCATCCATAAACCCAAGCACAAACTGGGGGAGTACATGGTAGAGACTGCTCTCCACACCTTGCGGGAAGTGGATGCTGTCTTATATGTGGTTGATGTTACCGCTGAATACGGGGCGGGAGAAGAGTATGTTTTAAAAGCTTTATCCCAGGTTGACACTCCGGTTATTCTGGCTTTGAACAAGATTGATTTATTGGATAAAAACAAACTTTTGGCCCTTATAGCCGAGTACAGCCATCGTTTTGACTTTGCCGCAATTGTACCGGTTTCCGCAGCCAGCGGAGAAAATGTGGAGCGCCTGCTGCAAGTTTTAGCGCAATATTTGCCGGAAGGGCCCCAATATTATCCGCCGGAGATGGTGACGGATCAACCTGAACGGCTGGTGATTGCCGAACTCATCAGGGAAAAAGTTTTACACCTGACCAGAGAGGAAGTGCCTCATTCCGTGGCAGTACAGATTGAGACTATTGAGCAGCGGGGCACCGGGGGCATTTACGTGGGGGCAGTAATCTATGTGGAAAGGGATTCCCAAAAGGGAATAATAATCGGTAAAAAGGGCCAAATGCTAAAAAGTATAGGGCAGCTGGCCAGGGAGGACATCGAGGCTTTGTTGGGCAGCAAAACCTATTTGGAACTTTGGGTCAAGGTCAGGCCGGACTGGCGCAGAAGGGAAGCAGATTTGCGCAATTTTGGTTATACGCCCCAGGAATAACCTGTTGTAGTTGACATAGAGATAAAATATTGTTAGATTAAAAGTAAAGAGTGTATAGCCTTCAGGGTAGCTGAAGGCTATTTTAGTATAACCGGCCAACAGGATAAGGATTGTAAGTCATTAATTATTTTCCAGCGTATGTAACGGATACGGGTTCCCGAATAAGCTCAATCTAATACTGACAAAATCGATAAGCAGAAAGGATTTGAACCCATGAAGGATAGTAATGTAATGTGGAAAATTTTTAGTGTTACCGGTTACATTGATGCCTATTTATATTACAAAGACTTGCTCGCTGCTGAAAGTGAGCAGTCGGATCAACCTACTGCTGAGATTTTGTGAGGAAAGGAGAAGCATGTCTCTCTATAGGGTAGAGGCTATAATACTTAAAGCCCGTAATTTTGGAGAAGCCGATAAAATTTTGACATTGTTTACCAGGGAGCATGGCAAAGTGGAAGCTGTTGCCAGAGGTGTGCGTAAAATCAAGAGCAAAAACCGGGGATCCGTACAACCTTTTTCCCGCAGCAGTATCATGTTGTACAAAGGCAAAAATCTGGATACCGTTACCCAGTGTGACTTGCTGGAGGGCTTTCCGGGCCTGAGAAATGATTTAGACCTCCTTGCCTATGCTGGTTATCTGGCGGAATTGACCGATTTGATGCTGCCGGAGCGGGAAAGAAACGAAGAAATCTACGTGCTGCTTTTAACTACTTTCCATTTACTTGCCCATTCGAGAGCGCTTTCTGCTTCAGATTCACCCGGTAGCGGGGACATAGAACTGATTGCCAGACAGTTTGAGGTCCGCTTGCTGAGTCTCACAGGCTATCAGCCCCAACTGGAAAACTGTGTTTTTTGTAATAATGCATTGCATGAAGGAGAGCTCAGATTTTCCCCTGGCTTGGGCGGTATTTTATGTTCCGGCTGCAAGTCAAACGATTTGCAGGCGCCCCTTATCGGGCGTGGGACTATAGCCATCTGGAAATACTTAACTAAAATCAACCTGCGTAATTTAAACAGACTAAGGCTGGGAGCGCAAGAAAGGGCGCAGTTGGAAGCAATTATCCATTGTTACATTGAAAATATTTTGGAACGTAGGGTTAAAACCATGGATTTCGTGAAAGGGCTAAAGCGGCTGACTCCAACTGATGATGCCGGTTAAAACCAAAGGACGCAGGTCGCGAGGCAAGAGCGGAAGCGTGGAAAAGACAGCACCTTTTTCCGCTGCTTGTCTCTTTGTTCTAATGGTAAAATGCATAAAATTGGCACAACAGGATATGCTAGATCATAAAGTTTCTTTACAAGACAGTTCGTCTGTTAATAGCTAACCGAAAGGGGAAGAGTTTATGACGGAATTAGAGAAAATCGATATACTGCGGGAACGTTTAGGTTTGAGTTACAAAGAGGCAAAAGATGCTTTAGATGCTGCCGGCGGTGATTTAATTCAGGCTCTTATCACTCAGGAACAAAAGAAAGCCAATTGGGAAGAAAAGTTGCAGCAAGAAGGCGGTAAATTGGTAACCCGTGTAAAGGAAATAATTCAGCAGGGCAACGTTACCAAGGTGAAAGTTAAAAAGGGCGATGAGACGGTTTTAGAGATTCCGGCTTCAGTGGGAGCCATAGGCCTTCTGGGTGTTTTAGCAAGCACTCCTTTGACAGTCATAGCCGGTATTGGGACTGTGGCGGCCATGATGAATAAATACAGGCTGGAGATAGAAAAAGCCAATGGTGAAACTGAAGAAGAGGACATCGAGCTCTAGGCGATGAGCTAACCGTTGCTGCAGATTTAGACCCTTGACAAGTGGCATTAGTTTTGCTATTTTGGAAATAAATTCATACGGAAACGATGAGGGAAGGAGTAGTTTGCTCGATTTTTCACAGAGAGCCGGTGGCAGGTGGAAACCGGTAAAATCGGCAAAGGAAGGGCGTCCTGAGTTTATGCTCAAAGAGTGGCTCCCCCAATACGGGGGGCAATCAGGGTGGAACCGCGGGAAAGACTCTCGTCCCTGTAGCTGCAGAGGCTATAGGACGAGGGTTTTTGTTTTGAGTGAAGAGTTAAGAGTGTTGAGTTTTAAGTTAAAAGACTTTGGCACTTGCTATAATATGCAACTCAACACTCAACACTCAAAACTCAAAACTAATTTTATCGGAGGGATGTAAATGAATTTTCAAGATCTGATTATGGCTTTAAACCAATACTGGGCAAGTCACGGTTGTATAATTTTACAGCCTTATGATGTGGAGAAAGGTGCAGGTACCATGAACCCGGCTACTTTCCTTAAAGCGTTGGGTCCGGAACCATGGAACGCCGCCTATGTTGAACCTTCCCGTCGCCCTACGGACGGGCGGTACGGCGAAAACCCCAACCGCTTGCAGCATTACTACCAGTACCAGGTGATTTTGAAGCCTTCTCCCGATAACGTTCAGGAGCTCTATTTAGGCAGTCTGCAGGCCATCGGGATTGACCCGCTGAAGCATGACATTCGTTTTGTGGAGGACAACTGGGAATCCCCTACATTGGGGGCCTGGGGCTTAGGCTGGGAAGTCTGGCTGGACGGCATGGAGATCACTCAATTTACTTACTTTCAGCAGTGCGGAGGCATTGATTGCCGCCCGGTAAGCGCTGAGATCACATACGGAATTGAAAGGTTGGCCATGTTTATTCAAAAGGTAAATAGTGTTTTCGACATTAACTGGGTTGGTGATCTTACCTACGGGGATATTCATCACCAGACGGAAGTTGATTATTCTCATTACAATTTTGAAACTGCTGATACGGAAATGCTGTTTAAAGCCTTTGAAATGTATGAAAAAGAAGCTGCCAGGGTTGTAGAAGCCGGACTGGTTCAGCCCGCCTATGACTATACCCTGAAATGTTCTCACACCTTTAACTTGCTGGATGCCCGCGGGGCTATCAGTGTAACTGAGCGTACCGGTTATATTGGCAGAGTCAGGAATTTGGCCAGGCTTTGTGCCCAAGCCTTTATAGCCCAAAGGGAAAAGCTGGGCTTTCCGCTTTTAAAAGACCGGGAAGAACGCTGTAGGTTAGGTCTGGATGGCTTTAAGCCGACCGAGGCTGTAGGGGAAACCGCAGGAATTATTAATTCCACCAAAGATGCTTTTGACGTAAAGGAGGCCTAATTATGCCTGCGCTGTTATTTGAAATTGGGACAGAAGAAATTCCGGCTCGTTTTATGGCGGGCGCTATCAAACAGCTTGCTGAGTTAGCAGAAAGCTTTTTCACAGAAAAGAGACTTCTCTATACCGGGCTTACAACCTATGGCACCCCCCGCCGTTTGGCCCTGCTGGTTGAGCACTTGGCCGAGAGGCAGCCCGATTTAGTTAAAGAGGTAAAGGGGCCGGCTAAAAAGACTGCTTTTGATGCGGAAGGTAATCCAACCAAGGCCGCTCAGGGCTTTGCCAGAAGCCAGGGCGTAGCCGTGGAGGAACTGCTGGTCAAGGAAATAAATGGGGGAGAATACCTCTATGCATATGTGAAAGAGGAAGGAAAGGCCACGAGCGAAATACTTCCGGAAATATTGAGCAAACTGGTCACTTCTTTAAGCTTCCCTAAGCCGATGCGCTGGGGTACAGAGGATCTGCGTTTTGCCCGGCCTATCCGCTGGCTGGTAGCTCTTTATGGCAACCAGGTGGTGGAACTGGAACTGGCAGGAGTTAAAGCGGGCCGTGAGACCCGGGGGCATCGTTTTTTGAGCAAAGGTTCCATTGCTTTGGATAATCCGCAGGAATACCTGGGTAAGCTGGAAGCGGGATTTGTCATAGCTGATCAGGACCGCCGCCGCCGGTTGATCTGGCAGCAGATCGAAGCCGAAGCGGCAAAAATTGGCGGAAGCGTTGAGCAGGATGAAGAACTGTTGGAAGAAGTGACTTTCCTGGTGGAATACCCTACTGCTCTGTGCGGCTCTTTTGCGGAAAAATACCTGGAATTGCCCCAAGAAGTTTTAATCACTCCTATGAAGGAGCACCAGAGATATTTCCCGGTCTGGTCCAAGGAAGACAAAAAGCTGCTGCCAAAATTCATCACTGTACGCAACGGCTCCGAAGTTTACTTGGAAAATGTAATTGCCGGCAACGAGAAAGTGCTGCTGGCCCGTTTGGCCGATGCCCAATTCTTCTACCAGGAAGACCGGAGGGTCCCTTTAAAAGACAGGATTGAACAATTGCAAAAGGTTGTTTTCCAGGAATCCCTAGGCACGGTTTATGAGAAGGTGCAGCGCATTAAAGCTTTGGCGGTTTATATTGCTGAAGAATTGAATTGGGCAGACGATGTCAAAGCTTTGGTACAAGAGTGCGCTGGACTTTGCAAAGCTGATTTGGTTACAAACATGGTTTACGAATTTCCTGAGTTGCAAGGCATCATGGGCGACTATTATGCACGGCTGGAAGGCTACGATACCAGGGTGGCCCAGGGAATCAGGGAACATTACCAGCCCAGGTTTGCTGGGGATGAGGTTCCTCAAAGCGCGGTGGGGTTGGCTGTCGGGATTGCCGATAAACTGGATACAATTGTTGGCTGTTTTGGCATAGGACTGGTTCCTACCGGTTCCCAGGACCCCTATGCACTGCGCCGCCAGGCGCTGGGGATCTGTCACATAATTATTCAGCACAACTTGAGACTCTCCCTCAACAAGCTTACAGCTCAAGCGTGCCGGTTATACGAACAGATTCTGGCCGGCATTGATGCCCAAAAGGTAAATGAGCTCATGCAGCAGTTCTTCCGTCAGCGGGTGCAGAATATCCTCGAAGAGCGTGGTATACGCTACGACGTTATTGATGCGGTCTTAGCGGTAGGCCATGACGATTTGGCCGATACAGTCAAAAGGGCTGAAGCCTTGCAGGACTTTGGAAATAGGGCGGAGTTCGTAAAGCTGGTAACGGCTTTTACCAGGGCCGCTAACTTAACAAAATATGCGAAAAATTTTACTGTGCAGGAAGGTTTTTTCATCGAAGATGTAGAAAAAAAATTATTCAATGCAGTACAAAGGGTCAGGCAGGTAGTGGAAGAGCAGACAGGAAAAGCCAACTACATGAAGGCATTGGAAATTTTAAGCAGCCTGCAGGAACCTGTAGACGACTTCTTTAGTGAGGTTATGGTTATGGTTGATGATGAGAGGATCAAAGAAAACCGTTTAGGTCTTTTACAAATGGTAGTTAGACTCACTTGCCGGATTGCCGATCTTTCCAAACTGGCTGTGAAATAGGCAGTGCAATAGCGCTGCCTATGCTTTTATTGTGTTATACTTTCCCGAAAAACATTATGTTATTTAATCAGGATTTGGGCATATTATAACAGTATAATTTTCATTGGCATTACTTTGTTGGCAACATATATTAACGTGTCTGATAGTCATCAGAATATCTCAACCCCAACTCAAAACTCAAAACTCTTAACTTTTAACTCTTAACTCTTAACTCTTAACTCTTAACCGGGGGTGATATTATCCAACTGACATCACGCCAAATGCGGATTGTGGAGATTGTAAAAAAACATGGGCCAATAACCGGCGAAGAGATAGCAAGCAAACTGGATTTAACCAGGGCTACGTTAAGGCCGGATCTGGCGATCCTTACTATGTCAGGAATTTTGGATGCACGCCCCAGGGTAGGTTATTATTATTCCGGAAAATCCTCCCAGGCTTTGATTGCTGATGAACTGAAGAGGATTAAAGTTGACGAGATAAAATCCATGCCTATCGTGATCAAGGAAAGCACTTCTGTATATGATGCCATAGTGACCATGTTTATCGAAGATGTTGGCTCCCTTTATGTGGTCGATGTGGAAGGAGGTTTGACGGGAGTAGTTTCGCGGAAGGATTTGCTGCGCCAATCCCTTGGCCAAGGGGATCTGCATAAAATGCCGGTCAGCGTAATCATGACAAGGATGCCCAATATTGTTACGGTTGAACCCCACGAAACAGCGTATGAAGCTGCAAGGAAAATAATAGAACATGAAGTGGATGGATTACCTGTGGTGAAAAAGACCGGCAAACCCGACGGAAAAGATAAGCTGGAGGTGGTTGGCCGTTTTACTAAAACCAATATCACCAAGCTTTTTGTTGAACTGAGTGAAGGCATCTAACATGCATGGCTCATGCATGTTAGCCATCAGCTTTCAGCTATTAGAGAAGAGCTTCTAAAAAGTTATTAAGAGCTAAATAATGCAGCAGTACATCAGCTGTTGGCTGATAACTGATAGCTGACAGCTTTAGCACATGCATACACCGAAGGGAGGGGTTATCTATATCCGACAAACCTGTGATCTACATTATTTCCGATGCCTTGGGAGAGACCGGGGAACTAGTAGCTCGAGCTGCCATCAGCCAGTTCAATGAAGGCGAAATGCAAATCAGGCGTTTTCCTTATGTGGCTGATAAGGAGCATTTAGCTGAGATAATTGAGGAGGCCAGCGGCTTTAACAGTGTTATTGCCTATACGCTGGTAGTAAGAGAATTGGCAGAGCATTTAAAAGAACTGGCTGCTGAAAGGAACATCCCCACAGTTGATATTTTAGGCCCAATGATCTCAACTATAGCAAAAATCAGCAATTCGCCCCCGAAAATGGAACCGGGGTTAATCCGCAAATTGGATGAACAGTATTTCCGCAAGGTAGATGCTGTTGATTTTGCCGTAAAATATGATGACGGAAAAGACTCTAGAGGCATCATTTATGCTGACCTGGTTATTATTGGAGTATCCAGAACATCGAAAACACCGCTCAGCATGTATTTAGCCCACAAGAGAATTAGGGCGGCCAATATACCTTTAGTGCCGGAGGTAGCACCGCCTGAGGAGCTATTTAAGCTTCCCCCGGGAAAAATATTCGGGCTCACTATCAATCCGGAACTGCTTTATCAAATTAGGACGGAGCGCCTGAAAAGTTTAGGTTTAAAGGAAAATGCCGATTATGCCAATATGGAAAGAATTCATAAAGAATTGGAATATGCAAAAGATATTATGGAGAAGTTAGGGTGCCATGTCATCGATGTAACCAACCGTGCTGTGGAAGAAACCGCAGCTAAGGTTATGGATATTTACTATAAGGAGCATTCCTGTAATGAATTAAAATGAGCTTTGAAAAAAGAAGTACCTCCTGTTAACATACGAGGTGTCGAGGTGTCGATTAACTAGCGACCCTTAAATAACAGAGGAGGTACTCAATATGAAGTATAACCAGAACTCAAGAATTTTGCAAATAACAGAAAAGACTTTAATCATTGGTGTAGATGTAGCTAGCGAGACAAATTACGCCAGAGCTTTCGATTACAGAGGCGTAGAACTAGCTAAGCTACTAAAATTCAATAATGACAACAACGGCTTCAAGACATTTTCTGAGTGGGTAAAAAGTGTGGCAAAACAACAGCAGAAGCAGCAGGTAATGGTTGGGATGGAGCCTACGGGACACTATTGGTTTACCTTTGCCCAGCATCTTAAGGATCACCAGCTGAAAATAGTACTAGTGAATCCGTTTCACGTAAAGCGAAGCAAAGAATTGGATGATAATAATCCGACCAAAAATGACCGAAAGGACCCAAAAACCATTGCCATGCTGGTAAAAGACGGTCGATACATGGAACCGTACATTCCCGAAGGAATTTACAGCGATTTACGAAATGCAATGGAAACCCGCTTAAGATTAGTGAAGCAGCTTAACAGCATCCGAAACAGAGTTAAACGCTGGATAAGCATATATTTCCCGGAGTTCAACAGAGTCTTTGGGGATTGGGAAGGCAAAGCAGCAATAGTAACGCTAAAAGAGTTTCCAACACGGCATAAAGTACTTGAAAAAGGCGTCGAAGGCATAGTTGCCAGCTGGAGAAAAGAAATCAGCAGAGCTGTTGGAGTTAGACGAGCCAGCCAACTAGTTGAGGCAGCAAAGATATCAGTAGGAGTACGAGAAGGATTAAGAGCAGCTCAAAATGAACTTGCCACACTACTAGAAGAATATGAAATGCTGCAGAGGCAATATGAAAGGACAATGGCTCTAATAGAAGAATTAGCCATGCAGATTCCCGGTATTGAAGAAATGCTAAAAATCAAGGGAGTAGGCCTCATAGCAGCAGCAGGGTTTATAGCTGAAGTAGGGGATATTACAAGGTTTGAACATCCAAAGCAGGTACAGAAGCTGGCGGGACTAAGCCTGAAAGAAAATAGCTCAGGAAAGCATAAGGGCCAAACAACTATTAGCAAACGAGGGCGAAAAAGGCTAAGATCGTTGTTATTTCAAGGGATTATGCCCATAGTGGCTAAGAACAACGAATTTAAAGAACTACACCAGTACTACACAACAAGGCCACAGAACCCGCTCAAAAAGAAACAGTCGCTAGTACTCTTATGCTGTAAGCTCATAAGGATATTTTACACCTTACTGAGAAAAGGCGTAGCTTATGACCCACAAAAAATGATGAGTGATATAAGAAGGCAAGAATTACAGGAAGCCGCCTAAAAAGCGCACCGCAACTGACAATGTTACATTTCATCCGTTTGCCAGTCAAGGGTAAAGACTGCGTCGCCGCTATCGCGGCCCCTTGACAGTCAAACTCCTGCAATGTAACAAGCAATCAAGCGGTGCTGGAAATGTAAAAAAACCTTGCTTAATTAAAGATTACGTTCATTGACAAAGCGAGCCGGAATAGTCAGGTTGAAATTTATCCATAAGGGCATTTGACCCAGCAAAGGAGCAAGGCTGACATCCACCTCATGGGCAGGCAGTACGAAGGAATTTAGGGGCACAGACCCTGTGAGACATGGGAGGTTTGCCACCGGAGAACAAGTGGATTACATGGCCGAAATACGTTTAAAAGACGCATATTCTGTCGGTATACACTTGTTAATCCAGATATATACAAAAATAGGCATATTGTCCAAGAGGATTGACTTTGTACAAATGAAAATCTAAGATTAAGCGAGATTTTCAAAGAAAATTAAAGATTATAGAGGGAGGAGCATTATGGAAAGTAAAAAGTATGTGTACATGTTTAGCGAAGGCGATGCATCCATGCGCAATTTGCTGGGTGGAAAGGGCGCAAACCTGGCTGAGATGACAAGGTTAGGGCTGCCAATCCCTCAGGGCTTTACCGTAACAACGGAGGCCTGCAATGATTACTACGCCAATAATAAGACAATTTCCCCCGAGGTAGTAAAACAAATTGAAGTAGCTTTGGCAAAACTAGAAGGCATCGCGGGGAAAAAATTTGGTGATCCACAAAACCCCTTGCTGGTATCAGTCCGTTCAGGGGCAAGAGCATCAATGCCAGGCATGATGGATACCATTCTTAACTTGGGTTTAAATGACGTGGCTGTAGAAGGCTTGGCCGCTGCTACCGATAACCCTAGATTTGCTTACGATTCTTATCGCAGGTTTATTCAGATGTTTTCAGACGTAGTAATGGATATTTCCAAAGCAAAATTTGAAAGAATCCTGGATGAGGTTAAAGAAGCGAAAGGCGCCAAAGTTGACACGGATCTCAATGCAGAAGATCTGAAAGAAGTTATTGCCAGATTTAAAGATCTTTACAGGAAGGAAAAAGGTGCAGAATTTCCCCAAGACCCGAAGGAACAGCTGATGGAAGCAGTCAAGGCTGTATTCCGTTCCTGGGATAACCCGAGGGCCATAGTTTATCGACGGATGAACGACATTCCCAGCAGTTGGGGGACAGCGGTTAACGTTCAGATGATGGTCTTCGGCAACATGGGAGAAACTTCCGGCACAGGTGTGGCTTTTACACGCAACCCAGCTACCGGAGAAAAAGCCATCTTCGGCGAATACCTCATCAACGCCCAGGGCGAAGACGTGGTGGCAGGCATCAGGACACCAAAGCCTATCAGTACCCTGGAACAGGATATGCCTGAAGTCTACCAGCAGTTCCTGGAAATTGCCCAGAAGCTGGAGAATCATTACAAAGACATGCAGGATATGGAATTCACCATTGAAAATAGAAAACTGTACTTCTTACAAACCCGTAACGGCAAGAGAACAGCCCAGGCCGCACTCAAAATCGCAGTGGACCTGGTAAACGAAGGCATGATTACAGAAGAAGAAGCAGTGATGAAAGTGGATCCCAAGCAGCTTGATCAACTGCTGCACCCAACCTTTGATGCCAATGCACTGAAGGCAGCAAAACCCATTGCCAAGGGACTCCCGGCCTCGCCCGGAGCAGCGGCTGGTAAAGTTTATTTCACTGCTGAAGATGCCAAAGAGGCAGGCCAAAGAGGAGAAAGAGTAATCCTGGTCCGGCTAGAAACTTCGCCTGAAGATATCGAGGGCATGGCAGCCGCCAAAGGTATCCTGACGGCCAGGGGTGGAATGACCTCCCACGCTGCAGTAGTGGCAAGGGGTATGGGAACCTGCTGTGTAGCGGGCTGTGGCGAGATCAAGATCAACGAAGAAGAAAAATATTTTACAGTTGGCGGTAAAATCTTTAAAGAAGGAGATTATATTTCTTTAGACGGTTCAACAGGAAACGTCTATGGTGAAGATCTGCCCACAGTTGAACCTGAAATTACCGGCGATTTTGCTAAATTCATGTCCTGGGCAGATAATATCAGAAGGCTAAAAGTCCGGGCCAATGCCGACACACCCACTGATGCCAGAAACGCCGTCAACTTCGGCGCAGAAGGAATTGGCTTAACCCGTACAGAGCACATGTTCTTTGAAGAAGGACGTATTCCAAAAGTGCGGAAAATGATCCTGGCGGAGGGAGAAACAGAAAGAAGAGCTGCATTAGATGAACTGTTGCCCATGCAAAAAAGCGACTTTGTAGGCATTTTCGAAGAAATGGGAGAAAGGCCCGTAACCATCAGGCTGTTAGATCCCCCGCTCCATGAATTCCTGCCCCATGAAGAAGAGGCTATAGCCGAATTGGCCAAAGACATGGGCATAAGCGCGGAGGATTTGAAAGCCAAAGTTGAATCCCTGAAAGAATTTAACCCCATGATGGGCCACAGAGGCTGCCGCTTGGTAGTCACCTATCCTGAAATTGCCGAAATGCAAACCAGGGCTATTATTGAAGCGGCGATCCAGGTTAAGAAAGAAAAAGGTTTAAATGTGGTCCCCGAAATTATGATTCCGCTGGTTGGCGAAGTCCGGGAGTATAATTTTGTCAGAGATATTATCGTGAAGGTTGCAGATGAGATAATCAAAGAATCAGGTGTTGAGCTGGAATACCTGGTCGGCACCATGATCGAAGTGCCCAGAGCCTGCTTGGTTGCCGATGAAATTGCCAAGGAAGCCCAGTTCTTCTCCTTTGGCACTAATGACTTGACCCAGCTTACTTTCGGTTTCTCCAGGGACGATGCCGGCAAATTCCTGGACGATTACTATGAGAGAAAGATCTATGAATTTGATCCTTTTGCTAAACTGGATCAGACCGGCGTAGGTATGCTGGTGGATATGGCAGTGCAAAAAGGAAAAGCTGTGCGGCCTGACATTAAGCTGGGAATTTGCGGCGAACACGGCGGTGACCCCTCCTCTGTGGAATTCTGTCACCGGGTTGGCTTAAGCTACGTAAGCTGCTCACCTTTCCGGGTGCCTATCGCTAGACTAGCTGCTGCTCAGGCTGCTGTCAGAGAAAAGCAGCAAGAACAGTCCGCTGTCGCTACTACTGCTTAATGGAGGCGAACTACTGTGCCGATTGTAACTATCGACATGTTTGAAGGCAGGAGTGTGGAGCAGAAAAGAGAATTGGCTAAAGTTTTAACTGAAGACATCTGCCGTATTTGCAACTGCGATGCCAGCGCAGTTACCATCATCATCCATGATCTTCCAAAAACAAATATTGCTAAGGCAGGCAAACTGGGCAGCGATCCCAAATAGAATAGCCTTAACAAAGAGAGCTCAAATCAGGGCTCTCTTTTTTGGTGCGCCCGGTTTTATAAATTTTGTTAACGCCTCCTGAGCGCAGGGGTTGGTGTGTTAAGCCTGCCGCAAAAGTGTGGTTAATAATTTATGAAAAATCTGTTAACTTGCAGGAAGAAGCCCAAGGCTTAGCGTATATATTAAACGTATATACCATTTTGCTATATAAAAGCCTAATGACTCCAGCGGTTATTATGTTTAATTGTGCGTAAATGACAGTCCGCAAAAAGAGTGAAAGACAGGCGGATAATTCTTTTGGGTCATTGCCCAAAATTATGCTATTGGCTTATAACTATTGGCTGATGGCTGACAGCTGGCGGCTAACATGCATCTAATATGCATTTAGGGGAGGCGTTTATGTCCATCCGGGAAAAATGGGAAGAAACGGAAAGATTAATTCTTTCGCCTTACGCAGCTTTAAGCAGTGCTACCAAGGGAAGAAAATGCCCCGAGCCGCCCTGTGCCATCCGCACCGAGTACCAGCGGGACCGGGACCGGATTATTCACTGTAAGGCTTTCCGACGACTGAAACACAAGACCCAGGTTTTTCTTGCCCCCGAAGGGGACCATTTTCGCACCCGTTTGACTCATACCCTGGAAGTAGCCCAGATCTCCCGGACTGTGGCCAGGGCCTTAAGGTTGAATGAGGACCTAACGGAAGCAATTGCCCTGGGCCACGACTTAGGACATACTCCTTTTGGTCATGCCGGAGAAGAGGCGTTAAATAAGGTTTTTTCGGAAGGTTTTAAACATAATGTTCAAAGCCTGAGGGTTGTGGAAAAGTTAGAGCAAAGTAAAGGCTTAAACCTTACATGGGAAGTTAGAGATGGTATTCTAAACCATACCGGTCCTGATTTGCCTGCAACCTTGGAAGGACAAATTGTAAAAATAGCGGACCGGGTTGCTTATATCAATCATGATATTGATGATGCCTTGCGAGGCGGAATAATCACCGAAGGTGATTTGCCGAGGGATTGTCTGGAGATATTGGGATATAGGCACCGGGATAGAATTAATACTATGGTCAATGATTTGATTGCCAGCAGCCAGGGTAAAGCTATCATCACGATGAGCCCGGAAGTGAAAGAAGCAACAGATAAACTGCGCTCCTACCTCTTTGAGCATGTTTACATCGGTTCCCTGGCCAAGGCAGAGGAAGCCAAGGCCAAGAGGTTGGTACAGGATCTTTTTCACTTTTATTGCAACCATCCCGAGAGTTTACCGGAAGAATACCGGACTAAAGAGGATGCCGGTCTGGAACGCCTGGTATGTGATTATATTGCCGGGATGACGGATAATTACGCCACGGCCCAATATACTAAACTATTTATCCCGCGGGGGTTTAAAGTTTTGTAAAAAAAAAGGGACAAGGTTCTCTTCGCTAGTCAGGCTATTCAGGCATTGACTGGATGCCTGACAGGAACCTTGTCCTTTGTTACTATTTTAACCGGTTTCGCAGCTTCTATACATGTCCTTCTATACATGTCAAGGAACAAAAAAAAAAGTGCCGTTGCCGGCACTGCCAAAAGATTAGTTTTAAAGGAAATTTAAAAGTAATGAAGAAGATATATTTTATCTTCTAATAAAAGTATATCAAATTATATATACTAAGTCATGTGTAAGTATTGCCAGTATCACATCTCTACTGCAATTGCTTTTTCTTTAACAAAGACTGTAAGAACAGGGGGTAAATGATACCCTGGTAAAGAACGTAGAGTGTAACGCCGCCAAGAAGTACCAGCAGGATAACGGCTAATATTTTACTCAAAGCAGACACCTCCTGTTTTAGTTTTACTAAAAAGCTTCAATAATATTATCATTGCTAACTGCATTTAGCAGGAAAAAGCTTAAACATAGCGAATAGTATGTACGTTCTGACCCTCTGGAGGTAGCCATGCAAATTCTGGTTGATGCTGATGCCTGCCCTGGTGCAGTTAAGGCTGTGGTTAAAGCTGAAACTGTAAAAATTGGCCTGCAGCCCCTTTTTATCTGCAGCAATGCCCATTTTAGCAGGCGGGAGGAACATGCCCAGATGATTTATGTGGATAGGCATCCGCAGGCAGTCGATCTAGCCATTGCAAACCGGGTTAATCCAGGGGATATAGTGGTTACAGGCGATTACGGACTGGCGGCCCTGGTGCTAGGCAAGGGTGCCAGAGCCATTTCCCACCGGGGAAAACTGTATACAGCGGATAAGCTGCCCGAGCTGTTATTGCAAAGGCATATTCTGGCCAAGGTTAGAAAAAGTGGTGGCAGGCATAGGGGACCCGCTAAACTGAGTAAAGAAGATCTGGAAAGATTTAAAGCTAATTTTTGCGCTCTGCTGTGCAGCGAAAGCGGGTGCTAAGGAAAAGAGGATTTGCTGGAGTGCTTGGCGAATGTGGCATATGTATTGATAGGTTTTCTAAGTTAAGTGGTGGTGCTTGTGCCATATATATCTTCTGAAATTTTGGAGCAAATCAGGGATGCTGCCGACATAGTTGACCTGATTAGTGAATATGTTGTTTTAAAACAGCGTGGCAGAAATTTTGTGGGCTTGTGCCCGTTCCACAGCGAGAAGACTCCTTCGTTTTCTGTTAATCCAGAAAAACAAATTTTTTATTGTTTTGGCTGCGGTGCAGGGGGCGATGTTTTCACCTTTTTAATGCAGCATGAACACATGGAATTTCCCGAGGCGGTACAGTTTTTGGCTGAAAAAACGGGTATCAGGTTGGAACAAAACCGGGAACCTGGAGAACAAGCAAAAACAGAGCAACTTAACAGACTATATCAGCTGAACCTCTTGGCAGCGCGCTTTTTTTACCGGGCTTTGACTGCCAAGCAGGGGAAAAATGCAGCCGCCTATTTGGTTACAAGGGGAATCACCCCTGAAATCAGGAAAAAGTTTGCTTTGGGCTATGCTTTTGAGGCTTGGGATAGCTTGCTGAAATACCTGGAAACGCAGGGTTTTAACCCCAAAGAAATTGTCCAGGCAGGGCTGGCAATTGCCAAAGAAGGTGGGACCGGATATTATGATCGCTTTAGGAACCGGGTGATGTTCCCTATCCAGGACCAGCGCGGTCGGTTTATCGCCTTTGGCGGTAGGGTCATCGACGGAGGAGAGCCTAAATACCTTAATAGCCCGGAAACAGCCATTTTTCAAAAAAAATATACTCTCTACGGTTTAAAACTTGCTTTGCCGGAGATCCGCAGGACAGGTAAAGCGCTAATTATGGAGGGCTATATGGATGTCATTTCGGCCCACCAGCATGGACACACCAACGCAGTAGCTTCTTTAGGTACAGCTTTTACCAGGGAACAAGCTCGCTTGTTATCCCGTTATGCCCAGGAAATCATTATCGCTTACGACAGCGATAATGCTGGGATTCAGGCCGCACTCCGCTGTATCAGCATTTTTGATGGTTTGGATGTCCGGTTGAAAGTGCTGGAGATTCCGGAGGGCAAGGATCCGGATGAATACCTGAAAAATAAAGGCGGTGAGGCATTCGGGGAACTTATTAATCAAGCCCCCACAGCTTTTGAATACAAGCTAAACTTGAGCTTGAAACAGCATGATGCCACTACTGTACAAGGTAAAGTAGAGATAGTAAAGGGGCTTCTTCCCGACTTAGCCAAACTCAAGAGCAGCATAGCGAGGCAAGAATATATCAAGCTCATTGCCAGAAAATTAAATATCTCCGAAGAGGCCATTTATCAGGAGTTAAAACAGGAATATAAGTTGCAAAAAAATGGCACTGCTGAGGATAAAAAAGTAAATTTCAGGCATAATATCGAAGGAAGTTCTCGGCGTGTGAAGGAAAGCATTTGTCGGCCAGAACATGATTTGCTGAAATTGGTGCTGGAACAACCGGAACTAGTGCTGCTCATAGAAAAAGAAATCGGTTTTGCCGGCTTTACAGACATTCGGGTAACAAGGATTTTTGAAACTATAAAACAACTGCTTTTGGCATCTTCCCAGGCTCCTGATGTAGTCAAAATACTGGAAGCTTTAGTTGCAGAGGAGGAAAAGCAGTTGTTGCTTGCTTTAAGTTCAAGCGATCCGCTGCCTGTAAATGACAGGATTATAGAGGATAGTATTAAAGCCATAAAATTGATGAAGTTAAAACAATTGGAATCTGAGAAACGTTTACAAATATCTCAAGCCGAAAAAGAAGGAAATTTGGATAGAGTTCGCGAATTAACTTTATTATTAATAGATTTACAAAAGAGAATCCAGAGTTTAAAATAAAAGATTAGACTTCCTTGGGGATTTCCGCAGGAAGGGGGGATTGAAATTGCAGGATGATAAACAAAAAATAGAAACAGTCAAGCAGCTGATGGAAAAGGGCAAAAAACGTGGAGTTTTGACTTACCGCGAAGTAATGGATGCGCTACAAGGAATAGAGTTAAATGCTGACCAGATCGATGATATTTACGAGCAGCTTGGCAGTATGGGTATTGAAGTAATTCCCGATGCCAATGATTTAGAAGGAACCGCTGATTTGGAAAGTGGTTTGGATCCAGCGGATACTGAGCATCTGGATAAAGAGCGCGTCGAAGAATTAGACCTGGATCTTTCTATCCCCGAAGGTGTTGGTATTGATGACCCCGTTCGCATGTACCTCAAGGAAATAGGCCGCGTACCTCTTTTAACGGCAGAGGAAGAAATTGAGCTTGCTAAGCGAATGGAGCAAGGCGATGAGGAGGCTAGAAGAAGGCTGGCTGAGGCCAACCTGCGCTTAGTGGTGAGCATTGCCAAAAGGTATGTTGGTCGCGGGATGCTGTTCCTGGACTTAATTCAGGAAGGTAACTTGGGTCTCATCAAAGCCGTAGAAAAATTTGACTATACCAAGGGCTATAAATTCAGTACCTATGCCACGTGGTGGATTAGACAAGCTATTACCAGAGCTATTGCCGACCAGGCCAGGACAATCAGAATACCTGTTCATATGGTGGAAACCATCAACAAGCTGATCAGGGTTCAGAGGCAGTTGTTGCAGGAACTGGGCCGGGAGCCAACCCCGGAGGAAACGGCAAAAGAAATGGATATTTCTGTAGAGCGAGTAAGGGAAATTTTAAAAATTGCCCAGGAACCTGTTTCCTTGGAAACTCCCATCGGCGAAGAAGAAGACAGCCATCTTGGCGATTTTATTGAGGATGAAGATGCTCCTGCTCCGGCAGAGGCCGCTTCCTTTATGTTGCTCAAAGAGCAGTTGGAAGAAGTGCTTGATACTTTAACGCCTAGGGAGGAAAAAGTACTTCGCCTCAGGTTCGGTCTAGATGACGGTCGTTCCAGGACATTGGAGGAAGTGGGACAGGAATTTGGAGTAACCAGGGAGCGCATTCGCCAAATTGAAGCCAAAGCGCTCAGGAAGCTGCGCCATCCCAGCCGCAGCAAGAAATTAAAGGATTACCTGGAGTAAGAAATTTTCTTAGCTGGCAGCTTTTTTCTACTAAGTCTTCTTGACATTATTTTAAATCAATCGTATAATGAATAACGTCACTGAGGCGTTCCTCGATAGCTCAATGGTAGAGCACTCGGCTGTTAACCGAGTGGTTGTAGGTTCGAGTCCTACTCGGGGAGCCAATTTTTTTGGGCCTATAGCTCAGCGGTAGAGCTACCGGCTCATAACCGGTTGGTCCCTGGTTCGATCCCAGGTGGGCCCACCAATTGAGAGGCCAGAGGTGAGAGGTTAGAGGTTAGAGGTTGGATTTACTGTCGAACCTCGTGCTTCGAACCTCGAGCTTCGTATCCGGCCCGTTGGTCAAGTGGTCTAAGACACCGCCCTTTCACGGCGGTAACAGGGGTTCGAATCCCCTACGGGTCACCAGATAAGGGCGATTAGCTCAGCTGGGAGAGCGCTTGCCTTACAAGCAAGATGTCGGCAGTTCGATCCTGTCATCGCCCACCAGCAAACCCCGTTTGCACGATGCAGGCGGGGTTTGTTATTTTGCATTTTTTGGTATAATAGACATGCATGTAGTATGCATGTTAGCTATCAGCTATCAGCTATCAGCTATCAGCTGTCAGCCATCAGCTGTCAGCAATTACCCGTTGGTTATCGTAATAAGTAATGACTCGGCGTAAGCCGCAGTGAAGGAGTAGCAACCAAGGACTAAGGACGCGGCTTTAAGCCGATTCTCGGGACTAGGGACTGAGAGATTAGGACTAAGAAGTTCCTTTGGCAAGGGCAAGGGTATCTGATAGCTAGCTGATAGCTGTAAGCTGTTGGCTGAAGGCTGATAGCTGACAGCTAAGCAAGGGAGAGATGCCCCATAATAAAATTATCCCCGCGTCTTCAAGCCATAGCCGCCTTGGTACAACCGGGAGCGGCGTTAGCAGATATAGGGACGGATCATGCCTATTTGCCCATTTATTTGGTTGAACAGGGCATCACGCCGCGGGCTATAGCAGTTGATGTTCACCGCGGACCTTATGAAAGCGCTCTGGCCCAAGTTAAGGCCCGTAATTTAGCGGAAAAAATAGCCGTCCGCTTGGGCGACGGCTTGGAGCCTGTAAGTCCGGGGGAAGCACAGGTCGCGGTTTTAGCCGGTATGGGCAGCAGCACGATCCAAGGTATTCTGGAGCGCAGCCCGCAAGTAGTAAGCAGGCTGCAGCAGCTGGTGCTGCAGCCCATGGTAGGTGCGGCAAATGTGCGACGCTGGTTAACGGAGCATAATTGGCGTATAGCTGCTGAGGAATTGGTTGCAGATGATGGGATCATCTATGTAATAATCTCAGCGGTTCAAGGCAGGCAGTCTATAACCGACTGGCTTGCGTTGGAACTAGGTCCTGTTATTCTGAATAACCGTCCCCCCTTGCTGGTGCCCTATGCGGAAAAAATGCTGGAGGACATGTGTAAAATAGTCTCTTCGTTGGAACAGGCTGAAAGCCTGGAAGTCCGGCAAAGAAAAATTGAGCTGCAGGAAAAAATTAAGCTCTTGGAGGGTGTATTAGCATGCCGGTAATTTGCCGACAGGTGCTCAAGGTTTTGGAACAGTTAGCTCCCAGCCAGCTGTCTGAAGAATGGGATAACACGGGGCTCTTGATTGGTGACCCCTCTGCAGAAGTAGAGGGAATAATGCTCTGTTTGGATATGAGTGTTTCTGTGCTGGAAGAAGCCTTGGAAAAAGGTGCAAACCTGGTAATCAGCCATCACCCCTTTCTTTTTAAACCGCTAAAGACTTTGCGCTTTGATTCGCCCCTGGGGCAACTGCTGCAAAAGATTATTAAAGAGGAATTACAAGTTATAGCCCTGCATACCAATTTTGACCATGCCGGGGAAGGAGTCAGCGCCCAATTGGCTAAAAAGCTGGGCTTGGTGGACGTAAAAGTTCTCCAGCCTAAATACCGGGAAACATTGTATAAATTAACTGTCTTCGTACCAAGAGAGCACGAATCGGCGGTACGGCAGGCCATTGGTGATGCGGGCGCGGGCCACATCGGCAATTATTCCCATTGCACTTTCCGGGTCTCTGGTACGGGAACTTTCTTGCCATTGGAAGGCACTAACCCCTTTATAGGAGCTAAAGGCAGGATGGAGGAAGTAGAAGAATTCCGTTTGGAAACTATTGTTCCGGAAAGCAGGCTGGGAAAAGTGCTTGATGCTATGCTTGCTGCCCACCCTTATGAGGAGGTAGCCTACGACTTATATCCGCTGGCCAATCAAATTAAAGAGCATGGTTTAGGCAGAATTGGCAGACTCCCTGAACCCGTGAGTCTCGCCCGGTTTGCCGAACAGGTTAAAAAAAGACTTGCTCTTCCTGCCGTGCGCCTAGCGGGCAATCCTGAACAAATAATTGCTACCGTGGCCGTATGCGGCGGTTCAGGAAAACACCTGATCGCAGCTGCCGCTTCAGCGGGGGCTGACGCATTGGTTACGGGCGAATTAGGACATCACGAGGCTCAAGTAGCGCGGGATTTAAATTTGGCCCTGGTTGATGCAGGACATTTTGGCACGGAAATTGTCAGCCTTCCTTTTCTGGCTGCTTATTTGGAAAGAGCTTTGGATGCTCAGCAGAATAATATTTTTGTTGCTATGGCTGTCACGGAAAAAGATCCATGGCAAATAGTATAGAATAGGCAAAAATTATGCCTATTCTTTTTTATTCTTTTTACGCATTAACTGGAGGTGTTAGAATGTCTTTAGCAAAGCTTTGGCGGCTGCAGAGTCTTTACTTGCAGCAGCAAAAATTGAAGCGGCAGTTGTCTGCAGGAGAAGGGGTCAAGCTGAAAAAGGAAAAGGAAATAATTTTAAAGCGGCAAGAGAACTTGCAGCAAAGGGCGAAACAGTTAAAAAGTGAAGAACTGCTTTTAAAACAAAAAGAAAGTGAATATGAAACGCTGTGGCAAAAGCAAAAAGCTGCCAAGGAATTTTTATATAGCGGCCAAATAAACAATCCCAAAGAACTGTCAAACATTCAGAGCCAACTGCTGCAAATGCAAAAGGATCTTGTTGCTGCCGAGGAAGAAGTGCTACGGAAAGCCGATCAGCTGGAGACAGGACGGCAAACCTTAGCCATGGCACAAAAAGAATTGAATCTCCAAAAAAAGGCTTTTAAAGCGGAGGTAGAGCATTATTTACAGCAGAAAAAGGAAGTTGAAGGTGAAATTGCTTTACTTCAAGACAAGATTGCTGCGTTATGCGCTGAAATTGAACCGGAGCTTCTGGAGCTTTACCGGCAAAATACCAATGAATATGGTTTTGCCGTTCTAAGCCTGGTAAGCAACAAAACCTGCAGTCAGTGCCACATCGGAATACCTGCTGTGCTGCTGAAAGAAGTTAGGCTTGGGCAGGGTTTGGTTAAGTGTGAAAATTGTGGTAGAATTTTATACTGGGAGTGATTTTATATTTGGAGGAATATGCATGAAAGTCATTATTTATACCGATGGCGCTTCCCGGGGAAACCCTGGAGATGCCGGTCTGGGCGTGGTCATTTCCGGTGCGGACGGTCAAAAAATAGGGGAAATCAGCGAGTATCTTGGCAAGACAACTAATAATGTGGCCGAGTATAAGGCATTAATCAGGGGCCTGCAGGAAGCAAAAAGAGCGGGGGCTACCGAGGTGGAAGTATATACCGACAGTGAACTGATGGCCCGACAGATTAACGGTGCATACAAAGTTAAAAACCAAGGGCTGATACCTTTGTACCATGAAGCCAAACAACTGCTGGGCCAGTTTACCTCCGGCAAAGTAATTCATATCCGGAGGGAATTTAACAAAGAAGCGGACAAGCTCGCCAATTTGGCGATTGACTCTGGCCCCAAAATGTGATTTAGGGATAAAAGTTACAGGTTAGAGGGGAATGACATGAATACCTCGCTGCTTGATAAGATTCTCAGGGAGACCATAGATGTAATAGAAAGAAGCAAAGAGCAGATTTTTGAAATAGCCGAAAATGCCCGGCAGGAATGCAAACGGGTGGAACAGGAATTAACACAACTTAAAGATGCCATAGCTTTGGTAATCAATGAAGTGGACCGCTGGGAAGCAGAGGAAAAAAAGGCCAGGAAGCGGCTCATGCATGTCAGCCGCAATTTCAATAAATACGGCGAAGAAGATATCAAAAAGGCCTATGAAGATGCCAAGGATCTCCAAATCAAGGTAATAATGCTCCGGGAAAAAGAAAAACAGCTCAGGTCCAAACGGGACGAACTGGAATTCAGCTACCGTAACCTGCTTAAAACTGCAGAACGGGCTGAACAGTTGGTTTCCCAGGTAGGGGTTGCCATGAGCTACCTGACCTCCAACCTGCAGAATATCTGGGGAGAATTAGATAAATTACAGCAGCAAAAACAGTTCGGCGTAGCGGTAATCAAAGCCCAGGAAGAAGAGAGGCGCAGGGTGGCGCGGGGCATGCATGACGGTCCTGCCCAATCCATAGCCAATATCGTTTTGAGAGCTGAATACTGTGAAAAGCTGTATGAAAAAAAACCGGAGCTTTTGCAGGAAGAATTGCGTTCACTGAAAGAATATGCGCGGGAAACATTAGAAGATGTTCGTAAGATTATTTTTGACCTGAGGCCCATGGATTTGGATGATCTGGGATTGGTACCTGCAGTTAAGCGGTACGCGGCGGACTTCCAGGAAAAATATAAAATTAAGGTGGAAGTGGTTAATGTCGGACAGGCCAGAAGATATCTTCAGGCCATAGAAGTTACAGTGTTTAGAATTATTCAGGAGGCCTTAAACAACGCCAGAAAGCATTCAGGCGCTACTGCAATCAGAATCGTTATGGAGACTAACCCTTTGTCATTATCGGCAGTGATCAAAGATGACGGTTGCGGTTTTGAGCTGCGGGAAGGGTTGGAGGTAGGTCATTTTGGTCTGAGGGGAATGCACGAATGGGCCAGTATTCTGCAAGGCAATCTGCAGATTGTGACTGCTCCCGGGAAAGGGACAACTGTGGCAGTGAAAATCCCGGTGCAAGAGGAGTGATATCTTTGGAGACGATTGGGGTATTAATAGTGGACGATCATGCCCTGCTGCGGGAAGGGATAGCCAAAATCTTGAGCCTTGAACCCAGGATCAAGGTGCTGGGAGCAGCCTCCAGCGGTGAAGAAGCTCTCAGCATGGCCATGGAATTAGCTCCCCGGGTAATCTTGATGGATTTGAATATGCCTGGGATGAATGGCGTTGAAGCATGCAGGAGAATAAAGTCCACTCATCCCGAAATTAATGTTATAGCGCTGACTATCTATGAGGAAGAGAGTTATGTATTTGAAATGATCAAGGCCGGGGCTTCAGGGTACCTCTTAAAAGATGTAGGGCCCGATGTGTTGATCCAGGCAATTATCGATGTGGCCAAAGGCAAATCTTTGCTGCACCCTAAAGTTACGGGGAAGGTTTTACATGAATTTAACCGCTTGTCCCAGATTATGGAGAGCACGGCTAGACCTGTTCTGACTGAAAGAGAGACAGAGGTGCTTAGACTCGTGGCCCGGGGGTCCTCAAACAAAGAAATTGCCCGGGAGTTATATATCAGCGAAAAAACGGTGAAAAACCACCTGACCCATTTGTTCCAAAAGCTGGAGGTTAATGATAGGACGGAAGCAGTGGTCAAAGCTATGACCATGAGGCTGCTTTAGTCCTATTTTTTTTGGGACTCAGACAGGACCAATACCCTACTTTCGGCTCATTATTTTTTTGTTCATAGGCAGATACAATTAAATTACCAAAACAGAAACAGTTGCAAGAGTTAGGTAAATTAAAAAACCCGGAGGTGCAGACAATGTTGAATTTGCTAAAAAGACTTTGGAAGGAAGAAGAAGGACAAGCTATGACAGAGTACGGACTGATTTTGGGAGTTATTGCAATAGCCGTAATAGCAGCTCTGTTCCTAATGAGACCGCAGTTAGTGGCAATTTATGATTCAATAACTGCGAGTCTTACACAAGCATCGACGCCTTAAGGTGCAACCCTTGACCCTACTTTTAAGTAGGGTCAACTTTTAGCTTGGGATAATAGGGCACGTAGATCAATTAGTTGAAAATAAAGATTCAGCCGAATTATAACCTAGAACAAGCCATGTTTCTTTAGGCAGGTGATTAAGTAGATGGATGTAATTGTATTGCTGGCAGTTGGAATCAGCTTTTTTACGGACGTTACCCGCAGAAAGATTTATAACTGGGTTACATTGAGTGCCATGTCTCTGGGTTTGACGCTGCATTTTATAGATAACGGAATGAGTGGTCTTAAAACTTCTTTTGGGGGATTGCTTACGGGATTGGGTATTTTATTTATTCCTTTCCTGTTAAACGGGATAAGCGCGGGGGATGTGAAACTTTTAGCAGCTATAGGTGCATTAAAAGGTGCTGAGTTTGTGCTGCAAACGGCTCTTTTTGCCGCAATTTTTGGGGGTATCTATATATTTATTTATTTGTTGCAAAAGGGTAAGCTGGGTGAAACCACTAAACGCCTTTGGCAGGTCTTGAAGCTGGTAGCTATAACGGGAGGCAAGCAGAGGTACGGATGGCTGCCACCTATAAGAGAGGGGATGACCACAGTCGTTCCTTACGGCACAGCTATTTTTGCCGGTACGGTGCTCACTTTGTTGGTGAGGTGAGAAGATTGTTTCTAAAAGAGGAAAAAGGCCAGGCTCTTGTAGAATTGGCTTTGATTTTACCGGTCCTGTTGCTCCTGGTTTTTGGAATTGTGGAGTTTGGCCGGGTATACGGCGCATATTTGACAGTAAACCATGCGGCCAGGGAAGGGGCACGGGCTGCGGCAGTAGGTTTCAACGATATCGATACCGAAGAGGTTGTCTTGAATGCTTCTTCCAGTTTAGCAGCGGAAAATGTGAAAATTACTATCGCTCCAAGCACCAGGGTCAGGGGGGAAGAGGTAAGAGTTAGAGTATCTTACCCGGTGGAACTGTACGCACCTTTTATTAAACAAATATTGCCCAATCCCCTTACTGTAGAGGGCGAAGTTGTAATGCGGGTCGAGTAGGAGGAAATAATTTATGTTTTGGCAGGGGGAAAAAGGCAGCACTTTAATAATAGTGGCTATTGGCCTGACCGTATTCTTTGGATTTGCTGCTTTGGTTGTGGATGCAGGAATGCTCTACACTACCCGGCTCCGACTTGCCAATTTGGCTGATGCTGCGGCGCTGGCGGGAGCGCAGGAATTGCCCTACCATGACGAACTGGCGGAAGAAGTAACGCTGGAGTATGCAACTCTCAACGGGGCCTTGCCGGACGAGGTGGCTGTAGAAGTAGACACAGTTTTGAATACGGTGCGGGTTACAGTTAGCCGGAAAACACAGCTCACTTTTGCCAGGTTTTTAGGTCATGAACAAGTGAAAGTCACAGCCTCGGCAACAGCCCAATCTCAAGCGATTAGCAGCGTCAAGGGAGTAATACCCCTGGCGGTGGAAAATGCCGATTTTGAATTTGGCCGGCTGTACACATTAAAGACCGGAGCTCCTCCTACGATAGGCTCAGGTGAGTTCGGAGCTCTTTCCCTGGGAGGAAATGGCGCAAGCAGGTATGAAAAGAATTTGCGGGAAGGGTATCAGGGAGTACTTAAAGTTGGTGACGTGGTTGACACTGAAACGGGAAACATGTCAGGGCCTACTTTCAGGGCCATCAAATACCGGATTAATCAGGATCCGTCCAGTTCAATCAACGATTTCGAGCGCGGATCCCCTCGGCTGGTAATAGTGCCTGTTTACGAGCCGGCCAGTGTTGACTCTAAAAACCAGATAAAAAGAGTCAAGATTATGGGTTTTGCTGCCTTCTTTTTACAGGACGAAACGGGAGTTGGAAACGATTCTTATGTGAAAGGTTATTTTGTGGAGTCAACTACTGTTGGCGACAGTTCGCCGGATCAGGCCTATTTCGGTTTAAACGGAGTGCGACTCATCCGGTAGTTGTTAGCTATCGGCCGTCAGCGTAAGCTCTAGCCATTGGTTGTTAGTTGCTACAACTAACAACCAACAACTATCAACCAGTTTGCTATGTAAATCGGAGGAGAAAATTTGTGAGCAAAAAGTTATTTGTCCTAGCAGTTATTTTAAGTATCCTAGTCGCCGGAAGCGTTTATCTCTACCTGGATCATTTGCAGAAGACTTTGGACCCGAGGGTTTACAAAGAAGTAGTAGTTGCTAAGGAAAATATCCCGGCCAATACGCGGGTTACGTTAAGCATGCTGGAAAAGAAAAGGCTGCCCAGCGAATACAGGCACGAGGAAGCAGTGGAGGACACCAGCGTAGTCATAGGAAAAATTACTGAGGTACCCATTTATAAAGGGGAACAGGTGCTTAAATCCAGACTGGTGGGAACAGACAGTAACAGGGGAGGCTTATCCTACCGGGTACCTGTCGGTTACCGTGCGGTAGCCGTTCAGGTCAATGAAGTATCAGGGGTTGGCTATAATCTCCGCCCGGGAGACAAAGTCGATGTGTTGGCCACCATGGACTTTAAGGTGGGAGGGCAAGAAATAACCCAAACCAGCATTATTTTGCAGAACATTCAAGTATTGGCTTTGGGGCGCAACCTGGAGAAAAGCGGCAGCAGTGAAAAGGACATTAAAACTGTTACATTGGCAGTGGGGCCCTTGGAAGCCCGGCCTTTGGTGTTGGCCTCGGAGCGGGGAAGCATCAGGCTGCTTTTAAGGTCACCGGTAGACGAAAAAAGGGAATCAATTCCTGCCATGCGCGTGGAAGATTTGTTAGAAAGAAGGTAGAATTATGCCAATCAAGGTGATGATTGTTGACGATATCAAGGAAACCAGGGATAACGTCCGCCGGTTGTTGGCATTGGATGAGGAAATAGTAGTAGTCGGTGAAGCGGAAAACGGCGAAGAAGCCCTTAATAAGGTAGACAAAATTAAACCTCATATCATCCTGATGGACATAAATATGCCGGTGCTGGATGGCCTTAGCGCAACAGAACAAATCTCTACCCAATATCCCGATGTAAGCGTCATTATGATGACTGTGCAAGGCGAATTTGAGTACATAAAAAGGGCCATGACTGCAGGCGCCAGGGATTATATTTGCAAGCCCTTTTCCAGCGAAGATCTTTTAAACAGCGTAAAAAAAATCTATCAGCTGGAATACCGGAAGAAAAACGTCTCGGACGAGCATCATGGGACAAAGAGCCAGCCTCAGACTGTAGTAGTATTCGGAACAAAAGGCGGCGTAGGCAAGACCACGGTTGCAACCAATTTAGCGGTCAGTTTGCATCAGGTCAGCGGGAAAAAAGTTGTCCTCCTGGATTTGGACCTGCAGTTCGGGGATGTATCGGCCATGCTCAATATCTTTCCCAAGCAGACGTTGGCCCAACTTGTCCAGGAAAATGAACTGATAGATGCCGACTTGGTACAAAGCTACGTTTTGCCTCACCCTGCTACGGGCCTAAGCGTGCTGTCGGCGCCGGCCAGGCCCCAGTATGCTGATTTAATTGACAATCGGCATGTGGAACAAATAATTAAAGCTCTGCAAAAAACTTATGAGTACGTGGTAATAGATACCCCCGCTGCCTTTGACGAAAACGTTTTGTCAGCTCTGGACCTGGCAAGCCAGATCCACCTGGTCCTGACCATGGATTTACCGGCAATCAAAAATGCCAAGCTGTGCCTGGAAGTGCTGGAGGGGCTGGGGCTTAAAGAGAAGGTGCGCATTATATTAAACAACTCATGCTCAGATTACGGTTTGCGGGCGGAGGATGTGGAACGGACCTTGGGACTGCCAATCTTATGCCAGCTGCCTCCCAGCGATAAAGTGGTGATTACCGCGGTAAACCGGGGCACGCCTTTTGTGGTAACTAACCCGACTGCCAAAATATCGGAAAACATCGAACAGCTGGCCAGAATGGTGGTAAAGAAAGCAAAGACAGCAGCTGCCCAAAATAAAAAGCCGGGACTTTTGGCCAGTATGTTCAGCCTGTAGAGCAGTTGTCAGTTGTTAGTTGATGGTTGTTGGCTAACAGTTTTGGCCCAAGCTTTTGGTTATTTTATAACTAATAACTAACAACTAACAACCAATAACCAGCAACCCTGATCGAGAATTGTAAATCAAAGGAAGTTAAACGTTAATAGATTTATAATTGGCGTCTAGGAGTGAGAACCATGTCCCTTTTAGAAAGACTGAAGCAGCATGAAGCTGTAGAGGCGGAAGAAAAGGAAGCGGGGAAAAGCAAAAAAGATCCCTACTGGGATATAAAAATCAGGCTGCACCAGAAACTGATCGAAGAAATCGAAAAGCTTCCGGAAGAAAATAAAATTGAGGCCACTCGGGCAGAAGACCAGGAAAAAATCCGCAGCATGATTAACCAAATTCTGGAGCGGGAAACGCCTGCCATTTCCCGGATGGAAAAAGTACGACTGGCTGCTGAGCTTTATGATGAGGTTGTGGGCTTGGGACCAATTACCGCGCTGCTCCGGGATCCGCAAGTTTCTGAAATTATGGTTAACGGTGCCGATCAGGTGTATGTGGAGAAAAATGGCCGGCTGGAGAAGACCGCTATCCGCTTTCGGGATGACGAGCATGTGCTCCATATTATTGAAAAAATAGTTGCCCCTTTAGGCCGCAGGATTGATGAAAGCATGCCCATGGTAGATGCCCGCCTGCCTGACGGGTCGAGGGTTAACGCCATCATTCCTCCGGTAGCCTTGAACGGGCCAACCATTACTATTCGGAAATTTTCACAGGATCCTTTTACCATTGAGGATTTAATCCGCTTTGGCAGCCTGTCGGTGGAAATGGCCAAATTCCTGGAAGCGTGTGTTAAAGCGCGTTTGAATATTGTGGTCTCCGGGGGTACAGGTTCGGGAAAAACCACCTTTCTCAATTGTCTTTCCTCCTTTATTCCCCCTGATGAACGAATTATAACCATTGAGGATGCTGCTGAACTGCAGCTTCGCCAGCCCCACGTTGTTTCCTTGGAGACCAGGCCTCCCAATATTGAAGGCAGAGGAGCTATTTCCATCCGCGACCTGGTGCGTAACTCCCTGCGGATGCGTCCCAACCGGATTATTGTGGGGGAAGTGCGGGGCGGAGAAGCACTTGATATGCTGCAGGCCATGAATACAGGACATGACGGCTCTCTTACCACCGGCCATGCCAACTCACCCCGGGATATGCTGGCCAGGTTGGAGACCATGGTCCTAATGGCGGGAATGGATTTGCCGGTTCGCGCTATTAGGGAGCAAATAGCCGGCGCTATTGACCTCATCGTACAGCAAAGCAGGATGCGGGATGGCAGCCGAAAGGTTACTCACTTAACAGAGGTGCTGGGGTTAGAGGGGGACACTATTGTTACCCAGGATATTTTTGTCTATGAGCAGGAGGGAGTGGATGATTACGGCAGGGTAAAAGGAGTACATAGGGCTACCGGAATACGGCCAAAATTCAGCGATCAACTTAAAGGAGCGGGTGTAGTGCTTCCTGAAAATATCTTCTCCCCCTTTATGGGCTTTGGAAGCGCCAACCCCCGGTTTGGAGGCAAGAACTTGTGAGCAAACTGGTTGTCGTCGCGTTGGTTTTTTGCTGGACGTTATGTCTTATCTTTCTTTTGCAACAATACTTTAGTCGGGAACAACGTGTAGTGGCTGAGCGACTGCAAAATTACCTTAAAAACCTCGACGAAAGGCCGCAACGAAAAGCGGTATTGAGCTGGAAAGCAGTCTTTGGCCTGTTTGGACATCTTTTTGCTCCAAAAACTTATTTGTCCAGAATAAGTCAAGAACTGCTGAAAGCGGGAGTAATGATGCGTGGGGAGGAATTTTTTACAGCTGTTGTTTTAGTAATTTCACTTCTTGCCATCGCTGGCTTTATATTTACGGGCGATCCGGTAGTCAGCCTGCTTTTTGCCGCTGTAGGTCTCTTTTGGCCTAAGCTGATGCTGGGGAGTCTCAAAGCCAAACGCATTAAGCAGTTGAATTACCAGCTGGGGGACGCACTGCTCATTATGGCCAATTCTTTAAGGGCCGGTTTCGGGTTTCTACAGGCCATGGACTTGGTGAGCAAGGAAATGCCGGCGCCAATCGCTGCTGAGTTCAGCAGAACCTTACGGGAAATTCAACTGGGTTCCGCAGTGGATGCAGCGCTTTTGTCTATGGCTGAGCGGGTAGGCAGTGAAGACCTGGATTTGGTTGTCACCGCAGTTTTGATCCAGCGGCAAGTAGGGGGCAACCTGGCTGAGGTGCTGGACAATATTTCACATACCATTCGGGAAAGGATTAGAATCAAGGGGGAAATAAAAACCCTTACCGCACAAGGGAAAATATCGGGTGTAGTTATTGGGCTGCTGCCGGTATTTTTACTGTTTGTTTTGTTTTTGCTCAACCGTGATTACGTTTTGGTGCTGTTTACTAATCCCCTGGGGTTAGTGCTTATGGGCGGCGGAATATTGTCCCAAGCAATAGGGTTTTCATTGATTAGAAAAATTGTCAATATTGAAGTTTAAATTATTAAAGTTTAAAGTTTAAGGTGAATGGTATGTTTTATATAATCATTGTTTCCAGCGCATGTTTGACCTTCGTTGTTACCATCTTATTCTACCAGTTTGCAAACCAGCGGAAGCTTTATATTAAAGAGCGTCTCCGCAATTTAACAACAGTCGGTGAGCCACAAGATGCCATCAGCGCTGAACTGAGTGTTCCCTTCAGCCAGCGGATCCTTCGCCCTTTGTTTGGGCAACTGGCCCAAAAGATTGCGCGGCTCATGCCTTTTAGGCAGTCAGGGTTGGAGCGGCAGTTGGTGTTGGCGGGACAACCGGGCAATTTCACGGTCCAGGAGTTTGTAGGTCTGCAGGTATGCATTGCTTTTGGTTTCATGGCTGCAGGATATTTGCTGGCAGTTTTGAGCGGGATGAGGGCCAACATTATTCTGCCTATTAGCTGTGGCTTGGCCGGCTTTTACTTGCCAAAACTCTATCTGCGCAAAATAATTGTCACCCGCAGCAGCGTTATTGAAAAAGAGTTGCCCGAGGTATTGGACCTGTTGACAGTGTGCGTGGAAGCAGGCCTTGGGTTTGACGCGGCTCTGGCCAAGGTAGTGGAAAAAAGCTCTACGACTCTGGCGGGAGAATTTAAAAGGGTGCTGCAGGAAATTAAGATCGGCAAGCCCCGGAGGGAGGCACTCAAGGATCTGGCCAAAAGGCTGGAGGTAGATGACTTGTCAAATTTTATCGGCGCCGTAGTCCAGGCTGATCAGTTGGGAGTCAGCATGTGCAATATGTTGCGGCTGCAGTCCCAGTCTATCAGGCAAAAGCGCCGCCAGCGCATTGAAGAACAGGCCATGAAGGCCCCGGTCAAGATGCTCTTGCCTTTGGTGTTGTTTATTTTTCCCTGCATCTTTATAGTGCTTTTAGGCCCCGCAGTATTGCAATTCATTGCCGCAATGGGGGGGAGATAATGCTTGCTGCTCAATATTTCTAAAAATGCTGTCATAGCCGACCGGGTAATAATAGCTGATACTTTTCATAAGAGGTTGCTGGGGTTGATGGGAAAAAGGGAGTTGGCCAAAGGTTACTGCCTGCTGCTTAAACCATGCAATGCCATCCATACTTGTTTTATGCGCTTTCCCATCGATGTATTGTTTTTAGATAAAACAGGGGGCGTTAAGTATACCATTGCCGGGCTAAAAAGCTTTAAAAGGAGTCCCGTCGTCAAAGAAGCTTACTGCGTTGCAGAATTGCCTGCCGGCAGCATTGAAGCTACAGGCACCGAACCCGGTGATTTGTGCGTTTTAAAGTACGATTAAGAGCATTATGTATCTGTCGTTACAATTTTTTTAGCATTGTTAAAAATTCAAGACAAATTTTGCATATTTTCAACAAAAGTAGGAGTATCTGTGGTAGAATTAAGGTAGCAATTCTACTCGCAGTATTCCTATTTTTTTATTGCAAGGCTTGCAGGCGTTAAGGTCAAAGGAGGGGCAAGGATGCAACAAATAAAGCTTAAAATCAACGCTAAGATTTACGATGTGGCAGTTAAGAAAAACTGGACACTGCTCTATGTAATAAGAGAGGTGCTTAACCTGACCGGAAGCAAGTGTGGCTGCAATACCGGCGATTGTGGCGCATGCAAAGTTTTAATAGACGGGGAGGCGGTCAATTCCTGTACGGTATTGGCCATCAAGGCTGAAGAGAAAGAAATCGTTACCATAGAAGGGATAGCCCAAGGGACAAGTCTTCACCCTATTCAAGAGGCCTTTGTGGAAGCAGGTGCCGTTCAGTGCGGTTTTTGTACTCCCGGCATGATTATTACTGCCAAAGCGCTGCTGGACAAAAACCCCAACCCCACCAGGCAGGAAATTGCAGAAGCACTGGACAACAATCTTTGCCGCTGTACAGGCTATATCAAAATCATGGATGCCATTGAACTGGCAGCCCGCAGGATGAGAGGTGAAGCATAATGGGTAAGGAAAAATTGACTTATGTAGGTGCAGGTCGTCCCATCAGAGATGCAGCTTTGAAGGTAACCGGACAGTTGAAATATACTGCGGACATGAAATTACCACATATGCTGTATGCTAAGCTGCTGTTCAGCCCGTTAGCCCATGCTAAAATCAAGCATATCGACACCTCCAAGGCGGAAGCTTTGCCTGGCGTGAAGGCAGTGCTTACTTATAAAAATTCGCCGCGTATTCCCTACAACAGCGCTATGCGTTTTTACGAGCACAAAATTCCGGAAGTGGAATATGTTTTCGATGATACGGTGCGCTTTGTAGGCGACAGGGTGGCGGCAGTAGCGGCTGAGGATTTGGAAACCGCAGAAAAAGCCATCCGGTTAATTGAAGTTGAGTATGGAGAGCTGCCTGCCGTTTTTGATCCGGAGGAAGCGTTACAGGCCGATGCACCGCAAATTCATCCCGGCGGCAATAAGGTCGCTGAAATCAAGGCGGAAGCGGGCAATGTGGAGGAAGGTTTTGCTGAAGCAGATTTGATTTTTGAAGATAGATATACTGTGCCGGCTATCCATCATGGCGCCATTGAGACCCACGTGGCTATTGCAGATTATGACCGGCGGGGCAAGTTAACTGTCTGGAGCCCTAACCAAAATACCTTTGCTTTTAGGATTATCCTTTCTAAAATCCTGGAAATGCCCATGAACAAAGTGAGGGTTATCAGGCCTGCCATTGGCGGAGGTTTCGGCGGCAAACTGGAAGCCACGATAGAACCGGTGGTGGCTTTGCTTGCTAAAATGACCGGTCGCCCTGTAAAGCTGGAGTTAAACCGCAGGGAATCCATGGTCTCCACCAGGACCAGGCACGGAGCGGTGGTTTACCTCAAGACCGGCGTCAAGAAAGACGGGACCATAGTAGCCCAGGATTTCAAGGTTATTATCAACACCGGTGCTTATGCAACCAGCGCCCTTAATGTTACAGCGGCCATGAGCCATAAAGTATTTAAAGTGTACAAGACCAAGCATCTGCGTTTTACCGGGATTCCGGTCTATACCAATACACCCATTGCCGGCGCTATGCGAGGCTATGGTTCGCCTCAGGCCTTTTTCGCCCAGCAGGTGCAACTGAACAAAATTGCCAAAGCTTTAAAAATGGACATGGTTGAGCTGCAATTAAAAAACCTGGTAGAACCCGACGGCATTGACCAGCGTTTTGGCAAGCCCATCGGCAACCCGCGTCCGATTGACTGCGTGTTGAAAGGGGCTGCTGCCTTTAAATGGGAGGGCTATAAACTAAGCGAAGACAACGGGCGTT
The DNA here is from genome assembly GCF_004353525.1 of Zhaonella formicivorans. Lineage (NCBI taxonomy): Bacteria > Bacillati > Bacillota > Clostridia > Neomoorellales > Zhaonellaceae > Zhaonella > Zhaonella formicivorans. The sequence continues at coordinate 1,490,001 of NZ_CP085524.1, read as the reverse complement.
TCAAGCGGGGCATTGGCATGGCCGTAGGTTCCCATGGAAACGGCTGCTTCGGCGCTCACAGGGATGTAACGGCTTTAATCCTGAAAATGAATGAGGATGGGACAGCAACCCTGTTTACTGGTACCCATGACATGGGGAACGGATCGGTAACCGTCCAAACCCAGATAATCGGCGAAATTTTGGGCATCGATCCCGAAAACATCGAGTGCGTGGAAGCGGATACGGAGGCTGTGCCATGGAATTTGGGCGATTATGCCAGCAGGGGGGTTTTTGTTTCAGGCAAAGCTGCCCAGAAGGTGGCGGAAAACGTGAAGGAACAAATTTTAAGGGAAGCTTCCCTCCTTTTACAGGTCCCGGCGGAAGAGCTGGATTTAAAAGATGGTTTTGTCTACTCGGTAAAAAATCCGGAGCAGAAAGCAACCCTTTGTGAGGTGCTTGTCAATGCCCAAAAGGTAAGTCAGAGGGAAATTATCGGCGCGGAAACTTATGCTTCCATTGCTGGACCCGCTTCTTACGGAGCCCATTTTGCGGAGGTGGAAGTGGATACGGAAACCGGCAGGGTGAAAGTGCTGAGATACGTGGCAGCCCATGATGTGGGTAGAGCCATTAACCCCTTGGCTACTGAAGGACAGATCGAAGGAGCCATCCAAATGGGCATCGGTTACGCCTTGACGGAAGGTTTAGAATTTGATGCCGGCGGAAAGACCATCAACAATTCCTTGAAGAAATACCACCTGCTTACTGCCAGTGAAATGCCCCAAACCAAGGTTATTCTGGTAGAAGAGGGGGAAGACCCTGGTCCGTTCGGGGCTAAAAGCATCGGCGAGTGTTCCGTGGTGCCTTCGGCGCCGGCAGTGGTAAATGCGGTCAGCAACGCATTGGGCGTAGAATTTAAGGATCTGCCGGTTAAGCCCGAGAAAATACTGCAAGCACTGGGGAAATAACGTCACTATAATCTGTGCCGGCCCCAAATACAGGGGGCTGGATTTTCCGCTTCGCTATTTTAGATCTCAGTTTAAGGGGGGAGGGTTGGGTGCGCATAGAGGCGCGTTTTTACGGCTTCTTTCAATTGCTGCTTGGTGTGCTGCAGCTGGATATCAATTTAAATGCGCCGGCCAAAGTGGAAGATTTGTGGCGGCATCTGGAGGAGCATTATCCCCAGTTTCGCTCTAAAGACGTAGCTGTCATAGCAGCCATCAGCCTAAATAACAGGAAATTATCACGGGAAGAATGGTCCACCACTTACCTGCAGGATGGTGACCGGGTGGAATTTTTTACTCTGATGGCGGGAGGCTGATGCAGTCATTGGTCATCAGTCTCCAGTTTTAGGAATTCTATTACTGCTTTTTATATTTGTAGGATATTTGAACTAACGACTAACGACGCAGCTGCAATAAAATGCCTGTGACTACTAAAAAATAGCAGAGGTGATTTATCATGGCTAATACGGCATGGGTTGATTTAACAACGGGGAGCGTTGCTATTAAACCTACTCCTGGAGAGGACTTAGTAAAATATTTAGGAAGCCGGGGACTGGCGGCCAAAGTTCTATATGATCATGTGGGCCCTGAAGTGCAGCCTTTTGACCCGGAAAATTTATTGATCTTCTCCACGGGTCTACTGACCGGCACACCCTGGCCCTCCTCAGCCCGCTACACGGTAACCGCCAAGTCGCCGGCAACAGGCGCTTACGGCTATGCCAACGGCTCGGGTTTTTTCGGCCCGGAACTCCGCAAAGCCGGTTACGATTTGGTAATTTTTAAGGGTAAATCACCTAAGCCTGTTTACCTTTATATCGAAGACGACAAGCTGGAACTTTGTCCTGCCGATGTTTTGTGGGGAAAAACTACCGAAGAAACCGAAAAGTTTTTACGGGACCTTTACCCCGGCAGCCGGGTGGCTTCCATTGGCCCTGCCGGGGAAAACCTGGTGAAGATTGCGGCTGTGATCAATGATTACGGGCGGGCGGCAGCACGTACCGGCATGGGAGCGGTGATGGGTTCGAAAAACCTTAAGGCTGTGGTCGTCAAAGGCACCCAAAAAGCCAAAACCCCTCCTGAATTTATGGAAGTTGTCCGCAGGGTGACACCCCAGATTAAAGATCATCCCGGAAGCATCAACTATACCAAATGGGGTACTGTTATTCTCCTGAACTTTAAGAATAGAAGCGGCGACAATCCCAGCAAAAACCATAGGTGGGGCCAATTTCCCATGGGAGATAAACTGAATGCTGAGGCAGTGGCCAAATATACCGTTAAAAACCAGGGATGCTATGCCTGCCCGATTCGCTGTGCCCGTATCACCGAGGTACCGGACGGACCTTTTAAAACGCCTGCCAATGAAGGTCCCGAATATGAAACGGCCAACGCCTTAGGTCCAAACGTCTGGAACAGCAATGTGGAACTGTTGATTCACGCTAATAAGCTCTGTAACGAGTTGGGGCTGGATACAATTTCAGCCGGGGTTTTGATTGCCTTTGCCATGGAGGCCCACGAAAAAGGGCTGCTGAACGATTCCAACTATTCCTTGGAATGGGGAGATGCGGATACAATCATCGGACTGTTGAACGACATTGCTTACCGCCGCGGTACAGGAGAACTGCTGGCCGATGGGGTGAGAGAGGCAAGCAAGCGCCTGCAGGGAGGCAGCGAAGCATATGCTATGCAAGTTAAAGGTGTGGAAATACCCCGCCAGGAAGGAAGGGTTCTGAAGGCTATGGCGTTGGGCCACGCCACCAGCAACAGGGGCGCAGACCATTTGTACGCCTTGCCTACCATTGATTTAACAGGAAATACGGAAGTAGCAGCCAAAGTTTTGCCGGAATGCGGGCCGGAACTGATGGATGTAACTTCGGAACAATATAAAGCTAACATGACTCGCTTTACAGAGGCTTGCAACGCACTGGCCGATGCCCTCGGCATCTGTAAATTTGCTTTTACTGAAACCTATGCTATCTTGCCGCCTGATCTGGCAGATGGTCTGCGGGCTCTGGGATATGAGATAAGCGACGACGAGGTCCTGCGGGTAGGCCAGCGGATTGTCAACCTGGAGAGGATGTACAATGTCCGCCATGGCTTCAGCCGCAAGGATGATACTCTACCCTATAGGAAGCTGCACGAGCCGCTGGATATTTATGCCAACCCCGAGGATATTGAAAAAGTTGAGCCGGCAGAAGCCAAGCTGATTCACCGCGGCCTGACAGTTAATCTGGATCCCATGCTGGATGAATATTATGCTTTGGGTGGTTGGACTAAGGACGGAATTCCCACAGCCGAAAGGCTGAAAGAGTTAGGTTTGGAGGAATTGATCAAGGACTTGCCCGAAAATTCAATCGGCCGGTTCAGTTGATCGTCAGAAACAAAAACAACCGGTTTTACCGGCTGTTCTATGTCAAAATGCGTTTTAAAAATTGGAAAAAGTCAGCGATTAACGTAATCCAAGCCCAAGCATAAATCAAGGCATAGGCTGCTATGGCCATAACGGCCAATTCCAAACTTAGCCCCCGGGTTACTCCGGTAAAAGTAGGAATCCCGATTATATAGCTTAGGATAACTACTCCCGCACATAAGCCGGCAGCGGCCAGGAGCAGCGTTTGCCAGCGGCTTTTTGCGGTGGCGATGCCCCAGCCGATGACGTACCCCAGGGGTCCGTCGAGGAAAAAGAGTACCGGGGCCTGCTTGGGAAACAAGGATAACAGCAGCAAAGAAGATGCCAGGATGACAAAAAAACCTCCTCGCAGCGATATAGCAACTGCTGCGGCAACAAACAAGGTAGCAAAATGGCTGAGAAAATAGCCTGCAACCGGCAGGTAAAGAACTGAGCCGGCCAGCAGAACCGTTAGGGCTGTCATCAGTCCCAGTACCGCAGTGGTTTTAGATAGGGAGGATTTCCCGCCGCCGAAGGCCAGATCATAGAAAAGGTTTTTTGCCATCACCGGTTTCAGCCAATAACTGGGATTTTTAATGTAGAGAAGTGCAGGGAAAATAAGGACAGTCAGAAAAAGGCTAACTAAAAAAACTTGGCGCATGTTGTGGTCACCTCTTTTGCTCAAGCTTGCTAATATACTATTAATCTTGGTGCCAGAGGTTACTGCTGTAAGAAATTATTTAGCCGGTAACATTAATTCCCAGCTTGGTTTGTTTTGACTTCTTTTGCAAAGCATGATATGATAAATTCTCAATATGATTATAAAGGGCAGTTTGAGTAAACCGGGTGATCGCAGGGTTAACGCTCTGAGGAAAGTCCGAGCTCCGTAGGGCAGGGTGCTGGATAACGTCCAGGCGAGGCGACTCGACGGAAAGTGCCACAGAAAAAAACGGCCCAGTGTTTAGCATAACTAAACGCCAGGCAATGGTGAAAAGGTGAGGTAAGAGCTCACCAGCTGTTAGGCGACTGACAGGCTGGGTAAACCCCACCCGGAGCAAGACCAAATAGGGGAACAATGAGGCTGCCCGTCTCGTTTCCGGGTTAGGTCGCTGGAGGTGTTAGGCAACTAACACCCTAGATAGATGATCATCCAAGACAAAACTCGGCTTATAGGTTTGGTCAACTGCCCTTTATGCATGGTGATGAATATTTATGCAATTCATCGCCTTTTATTTTTGTCTTACCCTGCTCAAAATGCCGCCCCAATTATAATTTGCAGAACGGTGAATTTACTTTATAAGGTTAGGCGAACCTGGCTTGAGTCACTACTTACCCAGCCAAATTTGCTGACAGGGCTCTGGTAACGGGCAATTAGCTGGAGGGGGCCAAATGGGCTTTGTAATGCTTGCGTAAAGCATTGACGGAGATAGCAATACCGATTAAGTTAACAATAATTCCCATAGTCATCAGCTGGTATTTATAATCGTTGAAGAAAATGGCAACCCCCGAACCGGCAATCAGCGGGGCGAAATCGGCCACGTGATGGACGCAGCAGGCCACCATGGAAGCAGTGGACGTTCCTGTTCCTGCCACCGTGGCTGCAGTTGATGCTTTGTCTTTGCATTGCTTGAGCAAGGATTTATGCAAATTATGCATCCCAAGCTGGATGCCGAACCCCAAAGCAACAGCGCCAACATAGAAGCGGTCAACCTGCAATAGTTCGAAAGCATGGGAAATTGACCTGGAAAAAAGGGAAACCAGCCCCAGGTAAAACAGCGCCAGTCCCAGTGCACCTGCTATACCTAGCATAACTGCTTTGCTCACTAATTTCCCGTTTGACATGTTCTCTACCTCCTTTGGTAAACCGTTACTTTTAAGTATATGAGTCAGGATAACTAAGGCAATGATCTTCACAAATACTCCACAAATCCTTTGAATTTTCTTAAAAACTATGGTGTAGGATGATGATACGATAAAATACCGGATAGGGGTAGGGAAATGAAAAAGTTTAATTGGCATGGAATTTTAATGCTGCTGTGTTGTCTCATACCTATGGTGGCAATTTTTTATTTCTTCAGCGGTGGGAGGTTTAATTTTAGCGGCCTAGGAAGCTCTGCCAGCCTGCTGTTTTTACTGGCTTGCCCACTGATGCATATAGTGATGATGAAATTTATGGGCGGCAGCTGTCACCATCAAAAAGAAGCACCAGAAAAAGCTAAGTCTGCGCAAGAATAACTGCAACTTAACCATCCAGTGAGAGGAGTAGCTTAGATGATATTCAAAAGCAAAACAGTCTTAGCCGCAGTATTTGTCCTACTTGTCTTTTTTGCAGTTGGCTGTGCCAAAACTGCCGGAACGAACGGCCAAGCAGATGAAAAGCCGGCGACCGCCGGGGATGTTGCCAGTGGGCAAAGTGAACAAAAAAGTGATGAACAAGCGGACTTGGAACAAAAATACCTGAAATCTGACCAAGGTCAGGGTGGTGTGACGGTTGAGGCTTTGTGGGTTACTCCCGAGTACTTGGCTGCAGCTGTACTTGACGACCCAAATCTTAAAAAGCAGGCAGAAAAAAATTTAGTATTTGAAATTTTTCTGACCACCCACGGCGGGGATTTGCTTAAAGAGTTCGATGTGTTGAGTAATGTGGAACTGCTGGTAGACGGTCGCTCCGTCAAGCCGTCGGAGTGGAAATTAAACCAGGCGGACCCGCACCATCCCGCAGGTACTGTGGTTTTTCCTAAAGTATTGGATAATGAACCTGTTCTTGGTGAAAATACCAAAGAATTAAAACTGGTTGTCAAAAACCTACGTGATGTGCCCGAAAGGGTCTTGATCTGGCGAATCCCTTGAATTTGTTACCCGACTCCTTTTCATATTGCCTCCTGCCCCAGGAGGTATTTTTTTCGCGTTATTTCACCTTGAATGGAGGGAAGAAATGGTTGTTTTAAGTTGTCGACCTCAATGGAATACCATAGCAGTTGCCACTTCTCCAATTAAAAACGAAGTTTTAATCTTACAAGGTCACCAGAATAAATAGGTTTTTTGAATACTACTATTAACGGCAAGGGCTAATAGAGGTCTTGGTCACAGAGCAATTGCACGCATTTGTTAAGAGACATTAAGGTTTAAAACAGGAGTGTGATAATTATGAAATGGGTAGGTAACAAATCCCTAGTATACCCCAACTGGTTTGGTTATGGCGTGGCAGTAGCTGGAATTCACATATTCGGTATAATTTTGTTGCTTCTTCAAGGACAAGACTATCCGCAATTATTGGGCATGGGGTTTCTGGCGTACACTTTAGGTTTAAGGCACGCCTTTGACGCAGACCACATTGCCGCTATTGATAATACTGTCCGTAAACTGATCCAACAGAAGAAAGACGCGACAGGTATAGGATTTTACTTTTCACTGGGTCATTCTACGGTGGTTTTTCTGATGACTTTGGTTACTGTCATAGCTATGCGCTGGTCACAGGAAAAATTGCCATACTTACAAGAAATCGGGGGATTAATTGGAACGGTGGTATCAGGAGGATTCCTGCTGCTCATCGGCTTACTAAATCTATATATCTGGCTGGATTTGTACCGCATATTTTTGAAAGTAAGGCGCAAACACTACGAGGAGGACAAGCTAGAAAATCTGCTTGATTCAAGAGGTTTTCTGGCCCGCTTCGCAGGGAGTCTCTACCGGTTTATAGATAAAAGCTGGCAGATCTATCCTCTAGGGTTCCTCTTTGGGCTGGGCTTTGACACAGCCAGTGAGGTAGCGCTTATAGCCATCTCGGCGGGAGCGGCAGCCCAGACCGTTCCGTTAGCCGGTATTTTATCTTTGCCCATATTGTTTGCGGCCGGGATGAGCTTGATGGACACTGCTGACGGAGTGTTTATGATTAATGCCTACCGCTGGGCTTTTGCCACCCCTCTTCGAAAGATATACTATAACCTGACTATAACAGGTTTATCCGTAGTAGCTGCCCTGTTCATCGGCTTTATAGAGCTTGCTCAGGTTATTACCCCTAAATTAGGGCTTAAGGGTTGGTTTTGGACTTGGGTACAGGGCTTGGAGTTCAGCGAAATGGGATATCTCATGGTAAGCTTATTTATCTTAGTATGGGCTTTTTCTTTTGGTATGTGGAAACTTCTTAACCTCGAAAGGCGTTAAGTCTAAAAAATTATATCTTAGTTTGTTCCCAGACGAAGGAGTGGTCTAATCAATCAACGCGGTCTTAGCAGTTAATGTGAAAGTTTTTCGTAGCGTCTTGTGGTATAAAACTCTGATGGCAGTCTCTGTGACGGCATTCTTTGGTCGATGTTACACATAATACCTTCTCAGGGGCGCCTAGTCGGGTGGCATTGTGAGCGTCTCTTCCAATTGTGTAGGTTATGTGAAGTAACTTGACATCATAAAACAATGCTGTTAAGTTATATATATACCCCTGAGGGGTAGCAATAGGCAGACCTTTGTATCGACCTAAAGACTGTTTCACATCTTAAATATTAAATTTTATGGTAAAAATAAAGAAGGGAGATGATGGTATGGCTCAGTTTTTTAACGATTATGGAAGTTGGCTTCTGATCGGCGGTCTGTTTTTTTTGATGATGCGGATGCATGGCGGTGGCGGCTGCTGCGGAGGTGGCCACCATCAGCAGCGCAAGGAAGAAACAGGAAAGCCTAATGCGCATGAGTACACAGGTCATAAGCATTAAAAATGCACTTCGCAAAAAGCCCACCTTTCTTTTGCAGGTGGGCTTTTTGGTTATTATAACGTATTTATTGAACATAAATTGCCACCGTAAGAGGTAAAATTGACAAGGTTAGCCATGAAATTCTGGTTGAATACTTTCAAGCTTGTTTTCTGCACAGCGTTAAACGTTGTAAAATAACAAAGGGGCTGCCCAAATTATACTTGGGTCAGCCCCTTGGCCTTGTTATACAATCAGTGATGGGATGAAGGGGAATTGTCGCCATATTTTTTCTTCACAGCCGGGATTACCAAAGGCATGGTAATGATCATGGTCAGAATGAACACCCAGATGGTTCCTCCGTAGCGTGCCACGGCGTTATACTGTTCCCCGGTGAAAAAAGTTGCTAAAAAAAACAACAGTGCCAGGCCAAACGATATAGCTGAATAGATTAAAGCGCTTTCCCGTGCTATTTGTTTTTCCATATTCAACCCTCCCTTAAGCTGCCGGCTTTAAACTGGCGGCATTGGCAGTTTCGTGATGGTTTATTTCTTCTCTTTTCATGCTTGGAATAAAGCGTTTTAGGAGCAAGGTGTTCAGTGTTACCGATACCGAACTAATAGCCATGAAGAAAGCGGCCAGTTCGGGGCTTACGATTAAACCGTTAAATGGATAGAGAATACCTGCGGCGATAGGAATACCGGTAATGTTGTAGATAAAGGACCAGACCAGGTTCTGTTTTACTTTGCGCATGGTGGCCCGGGCCACTTCGATAGCGCTTACAACGTCACGAATATCCGACTTGATTAAGATGATGTCTCCTGTTTCTTTAGCTACATCAGTACCGCTGCCGATGGCTATGCCCACATCAGCTTGGGCCAGAGCAGGGGCGTCGTTGATACCGTCTCCTACCATGGCAACCCGTAGACCTTGTTCTTGCAGTTTTTTCACTTCATTGGCTTTATCCTGGGGCAGCACTTCGGCCAGTACCCGGGTAATGCCTACCTGATGAGCAATGGCCTCGGCAGTCCTGCGGTTATCCCCGGTGATCATGGCCACTTCGATCCCCAATTTCTTTAGCCGGGCCACTGCTTCGGCTGAATTTTCCTTCAGGGTATCGGCTACTGCTATTATTCCAGCCGCTTTACTATCGATGGCGATGAACATGGCCGTTTTACCGTTCTTTTCTAATTCTTCAGCTTGCTTTAACAGAGAACTGAAATCAATTCCCCGCTGCTGCATCAGCCTGCGGTTTCCTGCCAAAATGGTTCTGCCTGCAAAGCTTGCCTCGATACCGTGTCCGGGAATAGCTTCAAAACTATCAGCATCGGAGAGTATGATGCCTTCCGCTTTTGCTCCCTTTACAATGGCTTCACCCAGCGGATGCTCTGAAGTTTTTTCGGCAATTGCCGCAAGTTTTAGCACTTCTTCTCTGTTAAATCCATTATTCACTATTACATCTGTTAAAGAAGGTTCTCCTTTGGTCAAAGTTCCCGTTTTATCAAAAACGATAGCCTGCAGTTTAGAGGTAGCTTCTACAGCATCGGCCCCTTTGAAGAGGATGCCGTTTTCCGCGCCTTTACCGGTTCCTGCCATCATGGCGCTGGGGGTAGCCAGTCCCAGAGCGCACGGACAGGAAATAACAAGGGTTGTAACGCTTAAGAGCAGTGAGAAACCGAATACGCCAACCTCTGCTAAACTGTATGGTGAAAGGATGAAACTGGAATCGGGTCTGAAGAAAGCATTATAGCCAAGGAAGAACCAGAACCCAAATACTATCAGCGCTAGGACGTGCACTCCTGCTATGAAGTGCCCTGCCACAAAGTCGGCCAGTTTCTGGATAGGAGCCTTGGAAGCCTGGGCATCTTCTACCAGCTTAATAATCTGGGATAAGGCAGTGTCTTTGCCTACTCTGGTAGCTGTAAACTTAAATGAACCGGTCTTGTTGATAGTGGCGCCTATAACCTCATCGCCCGGTTTTTTCTCTACAGGGATGCTTTCCCCGGTAATCATGGCTTCATCCACGGCGGAATACCCTTCAATTACCTTTCCGTCCACAGGGATGCTTTCACCGGGGCGAACTATGACTATATCGCCTATTTCCACTTCGGCGGCTGCTATTTCCAGTTCCTGGCCGTTTCTGATTACCCGGGCTGTTTTAGCCTGCAGGCTCATCAGCTTTCTGATAGCATCGGAGGTCCTGCCGCGGGTGAGTGCCTCCAGGTATCTGCCAAGGACGATAAATGCGGTTAAAAGGGCGGCAGACTCAAAAAAGGTGGCACCTTTTCCGCCAAAGCCCGCGTCGGGCCAAAGGGTGTTAATTGTAGCGATGATGTAGGCGGCGCCAATACCGGTGGCGTATAAGAGGTTCATATCGGTGGTGCCCCGTTTTAAACCATTGAAACTGTGGACGAAGAACTGCCAGCCGGGAATAAATACTACCGGAGTGGTCAGCACCCATAAGACAAGAGTGTTGCCTAAAAACTCTGGTACGAAATAAGGGAAAATCCACATATCCCGGAACATACCGAGCATGACTACAATTGCCAATGGCCAGGCTATCCACATGTTCCTGGCCTGCCGTCTAATTTCTGCCTGCCTGGCTTCCCGTTCCCGGTCCAGGGCTTCATGGCCTTCAAGTTTTTCGGTGGCCTCATAACCTAAGGAGTTAATTGCTTTTTTGATGTCTCCTTTAGTTAGTGAACCGGGATAAAACTGTACTTTGGCTGATTCTGCCGCCAGATTGACCACAGCATTTGTTACTCCCGGCAGCCCCCGTAAAACTTTTTCTACCTTCGCTACACAGGCTGCGCAGGACATGCCCCGCACGGTTAATGATACTTCTTCTTGGGGTACCGTATAACCTATACCTGTAATGGCTTTAACCAGTTCTTCCATAGAGGTCTCTGCTTTAAGATAATCTATAGTAGCTTTTCCAGCCACTAAATTAACTTTTGCATCTTGTACGCCGCGGGTGTTTTTCAAAGCCTTTTCTACTTTAGCTACACAAGCGGCGCAACTCATGCCTTCGACAGGTAGAGTTACCCGTTCTGCGGTTTGTGATGACATAACTTGCTCACTCCTTTATCTTGTTATATACCCCCTGGGGGTAGTAAGCGATTTTATCTTAACAATGCATACAGTAAATGTCAATAGTTTAAAAATGAAAAAATTATGAAGTTCAACAGCGATTCAGAAAAATACGTTTAGCAAACCTAGCCAAATAAAATTAATACCCATTTGACGATTAAAGAGATAATCGTAAACCAGGTGTCAACAAGGTATTCTGTAAGAAATCAAGTTTTATGAAGATTGTGTGAACGCCTTGACATATACCCCCCAAGGGTAATATGCTAAGTATAGAAGTACGGAAATGGGGTATATCGAAAAAAGAGAAAATAACACCTCCCGGTAACAGCAATGTAACGCCGGGCAGGCTGTTGAAATATGCTCCTGCATCTTTGGCGGTGCGGTGAGCCTGAAATTCAAGATTCCAACAGGAAAGGGGGGCATCGTAATGCTGAGGAAAAAGTATATGCTGCGGGCGGTAGCCCATTGCGACAGTGGGCATTAGCTTTTGGTCCCGGGCAAGACCATAAACTGCCCAACCTTAATTTTGTTCTGTTGTTTTGCACAAACTCCCTTTTCCGGGGTAGGTGCGGGGTTGCATTTTTGACAATTTAACGGTTTGAAACTATCTTATCTAATACTCAAGGTTTTCAGATTTTTTAGATTTCTTTCCCTTTGCGATATGAAGAGGCATTAGGTACAACTTATTATGGCATATCTATAAGGGGTATGTTAGACTTAAAGTTAAAAAAATTTTAGGGCTCCTTTAGTTGTGAAGCAGATTAGTTTCTGTAGGGGCAGGGAGGAGGTTTTAATGGAACAGGGAAAGATTTACGAATATGGTCTTTGGCCGGTGGTTATAGGAAATGTTTTATTTATGAGTTTTCTTGTCATGGCAGTATTTAAGCCTCGAACGAAGACGGATTGGAAAAGTATGGGGGCTTTAAGTGCGTTTTTTGTTGCTCTGTTTACAGAGATGTACGGTTTTCCTTTCACCATATATCTACTATCCTCCTGGCTGGGGAAAAAGTACCCGATAGTAGATCCTTTTTCACATAACAACGGACACCTGTTAAAAGTTTTCTTGGGGGATTCCCCTGTTATTTCCTTAATCATTCATCCCGGCACTGATATTTTATTGATTACAGCTCTAATAATCATATCCATTGGATGGAAAAGGATACATGCCGCACAGGGAGCACTGGTGACGGACGGAATATATAAATTCATTCGCCACCCTCAGTACACGGGATTTTTTCTCATTATTATAAGCTTTCTAATTCAATGGCCTACAATAATTACTTTAGCAATGGCACCAGCACTGATGTGGATATATAAGTATCTGGCCGTAAGAGAGGAAAAGAACTTGCTGGATTTATTCGGGGAACAGTACAGGCAATACATGAGGACTACGCCAAGGTTTTTCCCCTCATTTGCTAGTTTTAAGGCGGTTTTTTCCCGTTATATGGGGAGAACCTAGATTTTGAGCCAAGGAACTTATAAACGCTACTGAACGCAAAAAAACATAAAGAAAAGTAAAATCGCAAGTCTTCTAGGCTATTTTAGCCAGATGACTTGCGATTTTTTATAATTTGTTTGTTGAATTGGCCAGATTAATGTTAATGGTCAAATTTCTTTATCCTTGAACAGTGTAATAAATTATGATTGATAATGTGGTGAGGATAATGGTAGACAAAAGGGCAGTTCCCCAGTAGCTTTTATTCTCTACGTTGTTTAAGCTCGGCTTATATTTTCTTGAAACCAGAATTACCAGTATACCAAGCAAAATGCCTCCCAAACTTAGCAGGTGTGATATGGAAAACGGCGGGTATATCACAGGATTAATCCTGAAGAATTCCACTATTCCTCTGGCTAGGGAATAACCAATCAGATATTCCCCAAAAAGTTGCCCGGAGTACTTAATTTTACCTTTTCTCAACCATAGATAGAAAAAGAGCAGGTAATTCAGGATAAATTCATAAACCTGTGCCGGGTGAACTAGCACGCCATCTTTAATGATACCCCAGGGCAAAGGGGTAATCATGGGTTTGCCAAAGACGTCACATCCGGTTCTCGCGATAGCTTGGGCCAGAATTAATGGGGGAGAGGCCAAGTCTGCCACGGCTAGAAAAGATAGCTTGTGCTTTTTAAGAAACCAAAAAGCTGCCAGGAAACCTCCGACTAAACCACCATGGATAGATAGCCCTCCTTGATGGATTGCGAAAATTTCAGCTGGATTATTTAGATAGTAGACAGGGTTATAGAAGATTATATAGAAGATCCTGGCACCAATGATACCACTGATGAGAGCGTATACTACACCCTCTAAAATAACCTCTGAATTGTAACCCGCCCGCTTCGCTTCTCTTTTCAGCACAAACATGCCAACGATTGCACCTATCATAATCATGAAACCAAAAAAGTAAATAGCAAACGGGCCAATTTGAAATAATACTTTCATGGACTTCAAACCTCCTTATACTGGGTATGGGTATATACTTATCATAAATGAAGGAAGTATACCTGACAATAGCAGAAAACGGAAATACCAGTTTTGAGTATATATTTCACGAAATTTTTAAATTTCGCCCATAGATTGTCCATATAGTTTTGGCATATTTAAGTTAGCAAGAAGGGGGTTCACACCTTGGCAAACACCTATTTAAGCTTAGGAAAAAGGTTATTTGTCGTTATCCAGGCGTTAGTCATAATTGTGCTGGTAATAGGAACTTGGTATTATACATTGCCCAGCGCTAATAAGGAAAAGATTGGTAATATTGGTTTCGTTAAGGAAGTTAAGGAATTAGTCCAAGGAGTCGAAAGAAGATAAGCTATCGCAAAATAATGCAAATTAGTTAAAAGGAGTGTTTACCGTGATTTGTTCAAAATGTGGCAAGCCTGTTGCAGTACTAATTGTTATGGAAAATGGCAAGATGTACTACCTTTGTACTCACTGCTACGAAGGATAGGATTTTAACATGCGTGGGCTACTTGCCGCTGCGAGAGAAAAAATAAAGAAATGCTCAGGAGCCCCGGGGCATTTCTTTATTTTCTTATTGTAGCTATTCAGAATGATAAATTTCAGGGCGCATAAGGGCAACTTGGCTTCCGCCAGTCCTAAAGGATTGGAATTTCTACGCATTATGTGATACAACGCTAGAAATTCTGACGCGCTAAGGCTTGGCGCAAGCCAAGTTTTCTTTATGCTGTTTTCGTTAGTTTAGCTTTATTTGCTACAGATGTTTGTTTAACAAACTTCTTAGATATTAGAGTATCTATTCCTATCCTGGAGGCATTTGAGCCAGCAGCTAACAGTAGTATTGCTGCAGTGTACAGAATAGGGTTAGTACTTGTAGTGCCTGCTAACATAAAGTTAAGGTTCATAAATGCACCACCCAGTAGGGCAAAAGTGGTTAGCCCGCCCACTATTAGACCTAGTCCGACAGCAAATTCACCGAAAGGAATTAGATAGCTAAATAATTTAGCATTAGGTAGTGCGAAGCTGTTGATAAAACCAGCATACCAACCTTGCACCGCCGGATGTTCCCCGCCTGCAAGCGTCAGGGCATTTTTCAAAAAACCTGAAATAGCAACGCCGGCTTTATCCCCAGTCCATACCGGATTTCCGATTTTTGTAAGACTTGAGGTTATCCACTGAAAACCAAGCCAAACCCTTAAGACTGTCCAGAGAATTGAAAATTTTGGTTCTTTAAAAATGTTATACATGTTATCCTCCTTTCGTGAATAGGCGCCTTTGGTTAATGATAGTATAAGCAATTTCTTTCAAAAAGCCGTGAAGAAATCTTGTTGAATTTGTGAATTATAGAACTAGCAACGGAGAATCATTAATTCAATTTTCCAAGCTAGTTGGAAGTAAAGCAAGAAACAGCATGACCATAGCAAGATTAAAGGTGCAGAGGAGGAAAGGTCAACATAGTGTTTCAACCGGATATGTTACTCTATTGCGTTGGGTTCAATTTGACAAAAAGTTTACAAGATATTCATGTTCTGAACCTGTTCTCAATATTTTTAATTAAGAATGAATTGTACAGTAATAAAAGGCACCTAAGAATTGGTGCCTCTGGAAAAAACCTTTGCTAAATAAATTTTTTATCTAAGATATAAGAGGGGGTTTTGGGGCGTATCGTTGATAAGGACTTCCAGGTCCAGATGTGAACCGGTACTTTTGCCTGTACTGCCGATTAAAGCGATAATTTCCCCACGCTTGACTTTATCACCTTTATTTACTTTCAATTGCGAAGCGTGGGAGTAACGGGTTACCAAACCATTACCATGGTCTATTTCCACTTGTAGTCCGTAAGAACCTCTCCATCCCGCATAAGTAACGAAACCATCTTCTGCCGCATAGATTGGATCGCCTTCATTCCCATCAATATCTATCCCCCGGTGAAAATCCCGCCCATTACCAAAAGGATCGTCCCGCCAGCCAAAACCTGAGGTTATTTTCCTGCTTGCTGTCGGCCATCCTAATTTTCCTGAACCGCTCCGGGACGCAAGCTGTGACGTCTGATTTCTTAGAATAGCTCGAGTACCTTTTTTCACGATTTTAGGAACAGGCTCTGAGAGGACTTTGCTCGCTAGCAGCTGTTTCTCCTGGATCTGATTATTTCTCTTTGTGATCAAATATATTTCTTCTCTCTTACCTGGTTTGCCTGTTTGTAACACCTGAACTTGCCCCTTGAGCAATCTATTATCAACAGCTGTCTGCACGGGAAAAGGGATTTCCGCAAGCACTTGCATTTTTTCTGTAGACAATACATGTACCAAGGGTTCTTGTTTTGTTACCCGAACTATCTCATCCAGGGCTAATTTATCGCCTTGGATTTGGGGGTTAGCCCTGCGCAATTCCTCAACAGTTAAACCATGAGCTTTCGCGATTGACCATAAGCTGTCGCCAGGTTCGACCACATGCTGGGTGCTTTGCTGCTCACCTGTAATTAATAACTTGATGGCTTCTTCTGAAGAAAGGATGGAAAAAGCATTTATTTGTAAAGGTGAAAAGCTGATTTCTTCTTCGAACTTTAAACTTTCCGGCAGAGCAGCTGATGTACTTAGCAGCTTTTTGACTTTTTGGAGCACTTCTTGTGCTGTAGCCGTATCTTTTACAACCGCTTTTACTTGTCCATTGATCCTAATGCCAACAGCTGCTACTTTCTCGGCCCCCTCTTTGGGCTGTTTGGCTAAATTGCTCTCAGCAGTCACCGGACTGAAACCGGAACTATTAAATAAAACATATAGCCCTATAGCAAAGAAAAGCGAAATGACTATTGGCCATAATAATTTTTTGATGAGCGATGCCATCGCCTCCCGTTAGTGAAATTAGTTACATTAGATTATACACATCAAATATGTGGAAATTATGAAGAAAACTGAAGGTTTTATTAAAACATTACTAAAACAGCAGTTTGTTTTAGAGTTTAGAAGCTACCCACCCAGGGTTTAAGATAAAATTCCTGGCAGGTATTTTAAAAGCATATAGATAGCCTTGCACTAAAGTGCATGCTTATAGACCAAACATTGCCCTAATTAACAAAAAAATCAAGATACAGATAAAATATATAAGAAAGGAAGGATTTTTATGTACCCACGCACACATTATGACGATTCATCCCATTCCCAGCAGTCCCATACCAATTCTTCATAATTTCTTCAATAATACTACTTGCTTTACTCACAAACTAGCTCAATATTACGCCTATAATTAATATTGTAAAACAATAGCAATGAGATAGGAGGAAGGACAATGAATTGGCAAAAAAGCAAACTATTTGTATTTAGTGTTGCTGCACTGGGAGTAATCATGGCTTTAGGTATAACTTTAAATGTGGCCTTAGCTGGCAGTAATCGTCTGGCGGATCTTACCGCGGGAGTGTATTCGATCCCGCATGGTACCTGGGCTCCTGGTTCAATGATGGGTGGCGGTTCCAGGGGCTTTGGGATGCTGGGGAGAGAGTTCGGCAGCGGTTTAAGAAGTTTTGGTATGATGAGCGGCAGTTGGATGAACTGGAATGCCGGTTTTAACAATCCTATCTTCCCGCTTGGTAAGGAAATCTCTCTGGAAAAAGCTAAAGAACTGTTTGTAGATTACATCCGATCCTACAAGGATGATAACCTGGAAATAGCGGAAATTATGGAATTCAGCAACCAGTATTATGCCGCTGTAAAAGATAACAGTACGGGTATTTATGCCATGGAATTAATAGTAAATAAAAACAGCGGCGCGGTTTATCCGGAAATGGGGCCCAACATGATGTGGAATGAAACATATGGTCATATGGGAAGAAGGGGTATGATGGCGTGGTACGGCAATAGGACTGAGTTAAGCAAAGCTGTTGATGAGGACCAGGCTGTAAAACTGGCCCAAGAATACCTTGACCAGGTTCAAAAAGGAACAATAGCCACAGACCCGGCTGAATTTGACGGCTACTATACTTTGCATATAGAGAAAGATGGAAAGATAACGGGAATGTTAAGCGTGAACAGCTATACCGGTAATGTCTGGTATCATAGCTGGCATGGAGATTTCATTAAGATTGAACATGCTGAATAAAATTTTGAGGCCTTACTCCGGAAAGCTAACATCTGTATACTACTTCTCTTCAAAAATATCTCAACTCTGTTAGTGCCTCCTTTCCCTGGAATATCTTTTTATGTTTATGGCAGATACTACTTTTAAATTCGAGCGAAACACTTGGAGGGAAATTTCGATGAATCAAACGGAACGTATCAGGAAGATCTATAACCGTACCGCCAAATTCTATGACTTAATGGATAGAATGATAAAAACAGAAAGCCGGATAAAAGTATTCCAGTTGGCTAAAGGTAGGGTCTTGGAGGTGGGTGTTGGTACAGGTCAAAACCTCCCACTCTATCCACCGGGCTGTGAAGTAATTGGAATAGACTTTAGTCCTGAAATGTTAAAAAGAGCTTATCCAAGGGCAGAAAAGGCACCAGTACCTGTAAGATTGATGGAGATGGACGCTCAAGAGTTACAGTTTCCCGACAATACCTTTGATACTGTTTTAGCCACCTGTGTTTTTTGTTCAGTGCCTGATCCCATTAAAGGATTACGAGAAATCAAAAGAGTCTGTAAACCTGACGGTCAAATAATTCTTCTTGAACATGTACGCAGTGATAACCCCTTGATTGGTTTAATAATGGATGTCTTAAACCCTATTGTAGTAAGTCTGATTGGCCCTAATATTAACCGTCGAACGGTTGAAAACGCAAAGCGAGCTGGACTTAATATAAATAGCGTGGAAAATGCGCAGGGGAAAATTGTAAAATTGATTATAGCTAAACCATAGGCTGATGTGGCCTCGAGGGTTGGAAAGATGAGTACCAGGGAATATATTATTCAACATTATAGTTAAAGGGGGCTTTCAGCAATGTGCGGACGATTTACTCTTACCGTGTCTCATCAGGAACTGCTTGCTCGGTATTCTGTTACTGAAGTGACTAATTTTTATCACTACCCCCGATATAACATCGCTCCTATGCAAATGGTTCCTGCAATTGTTAATGATGGCAGGCAGAACCGTATTGGGCTGCTTCGGTGGGGGCTAATCCCTTCATGGGCAAAAGATGAGAGGATAGCGGCCCAAACGATTAATGCAAAAGCTGAGACATTGTTGGAGAAAGCCTCTTTTAAGCATTTACTCTATAAAAAAAGATGCGTTATTCCGGCCGATTCATTTTATGAGTGGAAAAATGCAAGCGGCAAAAGGTTACCGATGCGAATTATGATGAAAGATGACGGTATCTTTAGCATGGCAGGGCTATACGATACCTGGGTCAATTCAGCCAATGGACAGATGCTGCATACGTTCACAATAATTACCATAAAACCGAACCAATTAGTCGCGGAGTTCCATGACAGAATGCCCGTCATTTTAAACAAGCAAGAAGAGGGGAAATGGCTGGCTAGAGAAAAATCGACGGTTGAGGAAGTGTTGGCTTTGTTGAAACCTTATCCTGCCGAGGAAATGAAAGCTTATCCGGTATCATCGGTTGTGGGAAATGTTAGGAATGATATCCCGGAATGTATCAAACCATTGCAGGGACATACATAAATTGTGTAGCAGGATAAAGAAAACTGATTGTAAATAAGGCATGGTGGTAATAGTTTAACAACTATTCTTGAATTTTTGCGGTTAAATATCAGTTTCCATTCATATAAGGAAGGATGGTTTTTATAAGTTTCCTAATTAATTCAAGTTCCTTAGGAGAACATTTGTTAAGCAATCTACCTATTTCTTTTTTCTTATTACCGTCATATGTCTCGTAAGCAGTATGGGCTTCTAGGATATGGCTTTCAGTATTATGGAAATTTTGCCCAAAAATAAGGTAGTCTAAAGAGACATGCAAGCAATTGGAAATTCCAACCAGGACAGGAAGGCTCATTTGTCTTTCTCCCCGCTCCAATTGGCCGACATAGTAGTCAGACAGTCCTATGATTTCTGCAAATTCTTCCCTTGAAAGTTCCAATTTTTCCCTTTCTTCCCGTATTCGCTGTCCCACTGCCTTATTATCTATTTTTATTTTATTTTCCATTTTATTTCACTCCTCACGTTAAGAACTTTATCGAAATTTAAGCTGTCCCTGAATATGCAATAAGCATGTTTATATTATTTGCAAATAGCCAATTTATAATATAAAATAGTGTATGTGAAAAATTAGGAGGTATGGAGCAAAGGTGGAAAATAAAATAGAAATAGCACGAAATTTCCTGAATAATGCTGTTAAAATGAATATGAGCAAAGATATTCTTCTTAAAATAAGTCAAAAAATAGATACTTATATTGTTGATTACTATCATAATAATGTAAGACCCAAAAGGTGATACTTCAGGGGCCCGCACTGATATGCTGAGTAAAGTCCCAATTTCATTAATTTTGATTAATTATAAATAAATGCAAAAGAATGAACGGTACTAAGATTTATGCATTTTTGTATCACGGATTAGGGTATTTATTAAATTGACAAAGTTTAACAAGATTTGGCATAATATTCTTTAGGGTTTCTGGAAACGGGAATTGGGATTTGGAGGGTAATTCAAAATGTCTATTGTCTGCGAAGAAGAGCAAGGGAGAAAAGCAGAAATTTCCCTTAGATTTTCGGAGTTTGAAATACCTCCTATACAGGACGTTTTACTGGTAGGTCGTCGTGCACCGGTAGGACCAAATGCAGTACGTAGAATGGTAGATGTTATGTCGCCAGAGCAGTATGATATTATCTGTGTAGAAGACGGGCCGATTGAAGCTGTAGTTATTCGGAAATCTTTATTAAATATTCTTCCAAGGGACAAGCTGCTCCCTCTAATCTTAGATGAAGGTAAAAGAATTGCTGACGAATCAAGTATAATAAAGGCCCAAGTGGAAATAAGCATTTTAATTAAGCGGACGGTAGAACTATGACTACGGTTGAAAAAATAATGAAGTATCCCGTTATTACAATATCACCTCTTGAAAGTGCAAGCAGGGCTGCGGATATTATGCAAAAGCATAAAATAGGCTGTTTGCCGGTTGAAGACGATGATAAACTCGTAGGGATTATTACCTCAAGCGACATCAGAAGGGCGCATCCCAACCGCATCGCTGAGGATGTAATGACTCATAACGTTATAAGCGTGGATAAAAATATTTCCCTCTGGACTGCATTAAATATTTTAGAGAATAATAAGATCGAACACCTGCCTGTAGTTGAAAATAACAAAACAGTTGGGATTTTAACTAAATCAGACTTGTTATTTGAGTTTGGAAAAAATATCGACTCTTTAACAGGATTATATACATCAGGGTTTATCAGACACATTGGAGAAAATTTGCTTAAGGATTGTAAAGAAATAGCTGTGCTATTATTTGATCTTGATAATTTTGGCGAATTTAATAAAGTATATGGTCATGTTTTAGGAGATAAATGCTTGAAAGTTATATCGAATACGCTTATGCAAGTAACTGAAAGAGGGAAGGACTATTTATGCAGATTTGGTGGGGACGAGTTTGTCATCTTATCCCTCAGAACACAGGAGGAGGCTGTTAAATGGGCTTATAAAGCGGTTGAATTAATTAAAAAAGCTTTTGAAAAATACGACTTTTTTATATCTACAACTGTTGGGATTGCTGGGGGACGCAGGCAGAGTAATCGAATAAAACATGCAGCATCCAATTTAGATGAACTTATAAATCTAGCCAGCTTAGTATCTTCCAGAGCTAAAAAGAAAGGACTTACAATTGCAACAGCTGAAATTTTGAAAAGCAGAAATATCGCCGGGAACTGATTAGTTAGGAGAGTATCTCAAACTTTATAGCCGATTAGAAATAAGATTTGCTATAACAGTTTTTGTTAACGTGGTCAGCTGTAGCGATTAACGCATTCGAGATGTATAACAGGCCGAATTCTTACCAGGATTTTAAAGAATTGTAAATTCCTTATTAAGGCGAAGCGGTGAATATTTACCATATTCATCGCTTTTATTTTTATGACTATAAGGGTGATTTCATTTCACAAGATGAGCTATTAGGTGATATTTGTTAGGTTTACCATGATCTATTTTAAAAGAAATGTCTCAATTTTATGTACATTTGAAGGAATTTGACGTTTCATAACGAATTTAATTTAAAACGTTTCAAATCGTTTTCAAAACTCAATTATTAGGAGGGCTTCGCAAGTTGAACTCATTACAACGTACACTAAAAACCATCAACTTAGAAATACCCGATCAAGTTCCGGTCGATTTACATTGTTTCATGATGGCGGCTGCCAGGTCCGCCCATCCCATGTCTGAAGTTTTTAAGAATGGACAACTTCTGGCGCAATCCCAGCTGGATCTGTGGCGGGAATTTAAGCATGACGTGATTTTGCTTGAGAATGGTACAACAGCCATGGCTGAAGCCATGGGGGCCGGGGTGGTCTACCCTGATGATGCCGTACCAAAAGTGGTAGCGCCACGTTTAAAACGTTTAGAAGATGTAGAGGAGTTATCTTTGCCTGAACTTCAAAGTTCCGCTACTTTGCCTGAGCTGCTGCGGGCGACGGAAATTGTGTCCAAAGAATTGGGGGACCATGTTTTTATCATGGGAAGAGCAGACCAGGGGCCTTTTTCTTTGGCTGCACTGCTAAGGGGTATAGACAACTTTATGATGGATTTAATGGACCCTGCCAAAAAGGACCTGGTGAAAAGGCTCCTTGAGATCTGCACAGAAGCGGTTATCAGCCTTGCTTTGGCCCAACTGGAGGCTGGAGCCCATGGCACTTCAATAGGGGAAAGTTTAGCAGGATTAATATCACCGGCCATGTACGGCGAATTTGCTGTCCCCTATGAAAAGCGGGTAGTTGAGGCGGTAAAAGTCAAAGGTGGAGTGATTTCCCTGCATATCTGCGGTGACTGTACCAGGATTCTAGACCAAATGGTTGAAACCGGTGCCCACATCCTGGAAATAGATGAAAAAGCCGATTTGGCTAAGGCCAAAGAACTGGCGAAAGGCAAATGCTGCCTGCTTGGTCCTGTTTCACCTACCGCCTTGCGCTATAAGACACCTGATGTAATTGCCGAACTTACCCGTCAGGCCATTGAAGTAGCGGGTCAAGGGGGCGGTTTGATCTTGGGCCCGGGTTGTGCCATGGCAGAAGAGACACCGGCGGAAAATGTGCAGGCTATGATTCGTGCCGCCCGGAAATACGGCGTCTATAGGGTTTAAGTTCCTTTAGCAAGGAGGAAAACAGATGAGTGAAGTTAAAACTGTGACAGAGCCAGTAAATTCGAAATCCAAGAAAAGCAGTTTGTTACGTTTGCTTAACATTCCTGAGGTCGGTCTTGTTATCCCTTTGTTATTGTTAGTAGTTATTATTGGACTAGTGAACCCTACATTTTTCGGTTTTGAAAATTTGATCAACATTTTGCGCAACACGGCTTTTACTTTCATTGTGGGCATTGCCATGACTTTTGTGCTTATTTCGGCAGGGCTTGACTTGTCTGTAGGCTCTTTGATCGCCCTTGGGGGTGTGGTTACAGGTCTGGCCCTCAAGGCAGGTGTGCCCATTCCGCTCAGTATTTTGCTTGGGCTTGCCTTAGGCGCCATTATAGGGCTGATTAACGGTTTTACTATCATCCGTTTTAATATTCCGCCTCTAATTGTCACTTTAGGCATGCTCTATGCAGCCAGGGGAGCTGTGCTGGTGCTTACCCAAGGAGCGCCGGTTTACCCCTTGCCGCCGGCATTCAATGTCATTGGCCAGGGGGACTTGGCAGGCATCCCTTATGTGGTGATAATTGCCGCGGTACTGGCTGTGTTGGCCCACATTGTACTTACCAGGACCACTTATGGCCGTGCGGTATATGCGCTGGGCGGCAATGAGGAGACGGCGCGTCTTTCCGGGATAAATATCAACCGGATTAAATTATCTGTTTACGTGCTTACAGGCATGGCCAGCGCGTTTACCGGGATGCTGATGGCTGCCCGGCTTGCTTCCGCCCAGGCCAATGCAGGTACCGGCTGGGAACTGCAAGTTATTGCGGCGGTAATTATCGGAGGTACCAGCATGTTTGGGGGCTCAGGCAGTATTTTGGGCAGCCTGTTGGGGGCATTTTTTATGAATGTAGTGGCCACGGGCATGATCTTGATGCGCATCTCTGCTTACTGGCAGGACTTGGTAATCGGGGCCATTATTGTGGTGGCAGTAGGTATTGACCAATTCCGCCGCAGACACGCCGGACTAAATTAGGGGGTGGTTCCGTGGCACGTACCATTTTGGAAATGAGAAACATCACAAAAAAGTTCTTTGGGGTTACCGCTCTGGATAATGTCAGCTTCGATCTGTACGAGGGGGAGATCCTGGCCCTGGTTGGCGAGAATGGGGCGGGTAAATCAACGCTGATGAAAATCTTAAGCGGCAGTTATCCTGCAAGCAGCTATTCGGGAGAAATAATCATAGCCGGGGAAAAACACATCTTTCAAAATAAGCAGCAATCGGAAGCGGCAGGGGTAGAGATGATCTATCAGGAAGTTAATCTACACCCCGACCTGTCAGTTGCGGAAAATATTTTTCTCGGGCGGTTGCCTCACGGGTTGCTGGGGCTGGTAGATTGGCAGAGGGTTTACCGTGAAGCAAAAAAAGCTTTGGAGTTGGTTGGTCTTGAGGTGGATGTTCACCAGAGGCTGCGGGGTCTTAGCACAAGCCAGCAGCAGTTGGTGGCTATTGCCAAGGCGCTGGTGCGCAAACCGGCCATTCTGGTGCTGGACGAGCCTACTTCCGCCCTGACTGATAAAGAAACGGAAAATCTTCTGCAGCTTTTAAAATCTCTGCAGCGAAAAGAAAAGCTTTCCTGCATCTATATTTCTCATAAATTGGACGAGGTTTTCTTCCTTGCCAACCGGATCACCGTTCTGCGTGATGGAAAGGTCATCAACACTTATGATCGGGTTGGCGCTGATAGTAACCGGGTGGTGGAAGACATGGTTGGACGCAAGATCGAGAATATGTTTCCCAAAGTGGAAGTGGACCGGGGGGAAGTGGTCCTAAGGGTGGAAGGATTGACAGTGCCTCATCCGTTAACCAAGGCCAAAGATATCGTCTCCAATGTGAGCTTTGAGGTCCATAAAGGCGAAATTCTTGGATTAGCTGGCCTGGTGGGTTCCGGGCGGAGTGAGGTGGTTAATGCGCTTTTTGGTTCTATACCAACCCGTGGTAAGCCCAAAATCTATCTAGAAGGCAAACCTGTCATCATCGACGGACCCCGGGATGCTATCCGGCACGGTATCGGTTTGGTAACTGAAGACCGGCGTAAATCCGGTTTTGTGGGACCAATGAATATTCGCGAGAATATTTCCCTGGCAAGCCTTTCCATGGTCAGCCGGAATGGTTTTATTGACAGGGCGAAAGAAAAAGGACATGTGACAGACTTGATGCGGCGGCTGCGCATTAAGGCCGGGGGGCCCGAATCGGGGATTCTTTCCCTGAGCGGGGGAAATCAGCAAAAGGTGGTTCTGGCTAAATGGCTGATGCGGGATGTCAAAGTGCTGATCCTGGATGAGCCGACCCGAGGAATTGATGTGGGAGCCAAAGTCGAAATTTATAACTTGATGACCGACCTGGCCCGACGGGGAGTAGCCATAATCATGATCTCATCGGAACTGCCTGAACTGCTTTCCATGTGCGACCGTTTTCTGGTTTTGGCCAGGGGCGAGATCCGCGACCAGTTTTCCAGGCAGGAAGC
The DNA here is from genome assembly GCF_004353525.1 of Zhaonella formicivorans. Taxonomy (NCBI): domain Bacteria; kingdom Bacillati; phylum Bacillota; class Clostridia; order Neomoorellales; family Zhaonellaceae; genus Zhaonella; species Zhaonella formicivorans. Next base: position 1,464,645 of record NZ_CP085524.1, on the reverse strand, counting down.
AAGCCAGGAACGTGTGATGCGGGCTGCTACAGGGGTGGTTAACGGGACCAATGCCCGTTAGCAGGTTTTAATAAAGAGGAGTTAGTATCACCCTTCGAGGGAGGTGGTGCTGCGCAAGAAGCTGCTAGTCTTTTGTATCTCTGTATTTAAAAACTAAAAAAGAATATGAGGAGGTCTCAAGATGTGTAAAAAAGCTGTATGGTTGATTGTGGCTTTGGTGATTTTAAGCTTGGTTGTGGCAGGCTGTGGCCAGAGTGGAACTGGGCAAAGTGGGGACAGCGGTTCCCAAAATAGCAAAGAGCAGCCGCGGATTGTTTTTGTGACTCCTTTGATCGGGCACCCGGTGTGGCTGGTAGCTAAGAACGGTTTTGATGATGCTGCCAAAGATTTAGGCTTTAGCGGCGACTGGGTTGGTCCCCAAGGCATTGACGCCAACGCCATGATCCAGCAAATTGAAAATGCCATCGCTCAAAAGGTAGACGGCATCATAACCATGGCACTAAACCCTGAGGCTTTCCAGCCTGTCCTGGAAAAAGCTGAAAAAGCTGGTATTCCTGTGGTTATTGTGAACTCTGATGCGCCCAATGCACCTCGTCTGGCCTATTTAGGAACAGACGAAAAGAACTTGGGCACTACCGGTGCCACGGAAATTATTAAGAAGTTGAACGGTACTCCCGCTAAAGTACTCACTATGCAGAGCACCATGGATGCCAAAGTTGCCAATAAGATGATTGAAGCCTACATTGAAGAATTGCAAAAAGCTCCCGGCACCGAGATCCTGGCCAAAGAATCGGATAACAGCGATATGATGGTTGCGGTGCAAAAGTTCCAGAACCTGCTCCAGACTTATCCAGAGGCTAATGTGATTATCGGTGTAGCTGCCGAAGTTGGTCCGGCTGCGGCCAAAGTGGTTGACGAAATGGGCCTGAAAGGTAAAGTAACTATCGTGGCCATTGATGACATGCAGGAAACTGTGGATGCCATTAAAAACGATTTAATTTACGGTACTTTAACCCAAAACTTCTACCGCATGGGCTATCAAGCTTCTCAGATTTTGATGGATTACATCAAGGACGGCAAAAAGCCCGAACAGCAGATTATTGACTCAGGAACTATTTTCGTTACCAAAGACAATATCGATACTTACCAAGAACAAATGAAGAGCTGGTAACAGCCTACTTTGGGCCGGTCGTGGTAGGCCGGCCCTTTAATTTATCGGCTCTATTTTAGAATAGATTGTGCGACTGCATAGTTATGTTCTAATAGCAACTAATGCTACGAGCTCTAGCAAAAATGAGGGAGGAGAAAAGATGCTGACACCACGGGAAAGAGTACGTAGGGCACTTGCTCATCAGGAAGCTGACCGGGTTCCCATTGACAATGGTGGAATTGTCTCTGGTATGCATGAGGTGGCATATAAAAATCTCTTGGAATATCTAGGCTTAGACTTAGAGGTTGAAATCTATGATCCGGTACAGCGCTTGGCAGTGGTTGACGACCGCGTTTTAGACCGGCTTCACGTTGATACCAGGTATATTTTTGCCAATGCTCCCCAAGGTTGGGAGTACCGGGAAGATGAAAACCGGTGCTGGTACAACGAATGGGGTGTATTATTCCGCCGGGTGGAATACTACGCCGATTCGGTTGGCCATCCCCTGGCAGGAAAAAGTTTAAATGAGATCAAGCAGTTTAAATTCCCTGATCCCCAGGATCCGGCCCGTTTTAAAGGCCTGAAAGAAAAAGCCCGTCAATTGTACGAAGAAACGGATTACGCGTTGGTTGGCGGAACTATTGCTGCCCTTTATACACCTGCTTGGGATTTAAGGGGTTATCAACAGTTTATGTTGGATACGGTGGCGGAACCCAAGCTGGCTGAATATCTCCTGGACAGGTTATTGGAGTGGTGGATGGCTTTTTATGAAGGGTATTTGGAGGCTATTGGCGAATATATCGAATACCTGTGGGTGGGCGATGACTGGGGACAGCAGTCCGGCCCGTTAATTAGTCCCGATAATTTCCGCCAGGTAGTGAAGCCTCGTTTTGCCAAGCTCCATGAGTTTATTAAGTCTAAAACTAAGGCGAAAATTGCTTATCACAGCTGCGGGTCTATTTACTGGGCTCTTCAGGATTTTGCGGAGATGGGCGTTGATATTATTCACCCCTTGCAACCTTCTGCCAAGGATATGGATGATTCAGAGAAAATAAAACGGGAATTTGGTGCCCGGTTAGTCTTCCACGGTGGTACAGACAACCAAGGGCTTTTTCACCTTGACAGAGAGCTGGTAGTGGCCGATGCTAAAAGGCGGATAAAGGCCCTGGCACCGGGAGGGGGATATATTTTTTCTTCCGGACATAACTTGCAGGCCAACTGTTCGCCGAAAAACATTCTGGCCCTTTTTGACACGGCGTATGAATTTGGACATTATCCAATCAATTTTGAGGTGTAATTATACGCATGAAACCCACTTTAAAGGATGTGGCTGCCCTGGCTGGGGTATCCATAGCCACAGCCAGCCTGGCGCTAAACAATGGCTACGGGGTAAACGCGGAAACAAAAAAACGTGTGCTTGAAGCCTCGCGAAAATTGAACCTGAAATATTCATATAAAAAATCTGTTGAGCTTTAAAACCTTAGTGCAATAAGAATTAATAAGCCTTTAGCATATCACCCATTAAGTGAAATGAAAGCATGGAAAAAGAGCCCAAACTTTGGTATTGTAATGGTGTTGGCAAACCAACCTTTACCAAAGGAGGACTCTTCTTATGAAAAGTGTACAGGAATATAGCATGAACTTCAACTCCCGAATAAAAGTTAATTTCAATGGTGGCGACCTAACTTCAGATGCAGGGTTGTTATTGTATAAGGAATTTGATTATAAACTCGGCCTTTCAGAAACTGTTGAAAAAATGCTGGTAGTTGATGACCCTGTTATGCACCGAGATCATCCTAATAGTGATGTGGTTATCCAAAAGCTTTATCAGCATCTTGCTGGTTATCACGCTGATGATCATGCGGATGAGTTAGCCGAAGAACCCCTACTCACCGCTTTACTGGGAAAAAGCGCTTGGCCTCGCAGCCAACAATCTCCCGGTTCAATGAAAAAGCGAATATTGCAACTGCAAAATCATTGGAACATATTAATGAAATCTTACAAAAGCGAGTATATATGCTTAAACCCCAAGACCAGTTTGTTATGGATCTTGATTCTTCCGGCTTTACTGCTTACGGTAATCAATATGGAGCAAACTTCAATTCTCATTATCAAGAGTGGGGGTTTCACCCTCTATTTTGTTTTGATGGACTAACAGGTGATTGCCTTAAAGCCGAGCTTCGTGCTGGCAACGTATATACTTCTCGTCAGGTGGTGCGATTTGTCGGTCCACTCCTTAAAAGGTATGAGGCTTGGGTTAGCAATCCTTTAATTGTTTTGCGCGCAGATAGTGGTTTTGCCGTTCCAGAACTCTTTAAACTAGTAGAAACCAAGGGTCATAAATATGTAATTCGCTTAAAAGCCAATGCTCGTCTTCAATCTGTTGCACAGTCCATGGCGGACCAAGTATTAAACCCTGAAAGACTGCATGAAAGGCAAGTCCACTACCGGGAATTTCTGTATCAAGCTACTAGTTGGGATCGTGCCCGCCGCGTTGTTGTCAAAATGGAACGGCCTGCTGGACAATTGTTCTTTGAATTCACGTTTATCGTGACAAACATGGAACTACAACCGCGTAATATCGTTCGTTTTTACTGTCAACGTGGACATATGGAAAACTTTATTAAGGAAGCCAAAAATGGATTCGCTTGTCACAAACTTAGCAGCACTAACTTTGAATCCAATGCAGTAAAACTGCAGTTATCCATGTTGGCATACAACTTTAACAACTGGTTTCGTAGGTTGTGCTTGCCTGAACCAATGAAACCAAACCGAATGGAGACACTGCGGTTGAAATTAATCAAAATTGCAGGGAAACTGGTACGTTCCGCTCGCTACTGGACCTGGAAGTTATGCAGCTCTTATATATACCAAAATTCATTTATACAAACCTTGCAAAATATAAGCAGTTTGCCTTGTTTAGTAAATGAATAAATTACTAAAAAAACTAGTTTTTAAGCCATAATTAAGGAACAAGGGGCAGCTATAGCTTCAAATCATCCAGTTTTATGCATCTCTTACATCGTATACCATATCAATGCCTTGTGCGTGTTTTTTACAACAGGTTACAGGGCCAACATGAGAAAGCAAGATATATCTTAACACCATTTTGTTACAAAATTTCCATGGCCTATTATGGCTATGAATATTTCAGATTGAATTATGTTCAAAGTTCGGTGGGGCGTAATTTGATTACCGGGAAAAGTAACACCATCGGCCTTTATATCCTTAACAGCCAGCATAACCCCGATCTGACAGGAGAATGCTCATACTTTTATCCTATGTTGCGGGGTATTTTGAGCGTGGCGGAGCAGCGGGGTTATGCACTCAACTTTTCCGTCAAGACCTGGGAGGAGATTGAGGCTACCAATTTACTGGTGCAAAAGTCCCGTGATCAATCAAACGACGGGATGATCATTGTGCCCCAGTATAACTATTACTACAGCTTTTTACAGGACCTTGAGCGTGGAAACTTTCCTTATGTGCTGCTAAACCCTAGCGCTTGCCCGAACAGGAGCAAAAACGTAACTTTGGACAACTATCATGGTGCCAGGCTGGCCACTGGGCATTTAATAGATTTGGGACATACCGGTATAGGCTTTATAAACGGGCCCGCTAACCACTATGATGCGGTAGTCAGGGAAAAGGGTTTTGTTGATGCCGTGATGCAGGCTGGGGTAAAAGTTAGAGAAGGTTGGCTGCAGTATGGCGATTTTACAACCGGCAGCGGCTACGAGGCTATGGAACGGATGTTACAGGCAGGCCCTCCCCCTGAAGCGATCTTCTGTGCCAACGACTATATGGCTGCCGGGGCTATCAGGGCTTTGTATGCCCATGGTTACCGGGTGCCCGATGATGTTTCGGTGGTGGGATATGACAATACAGATATAGCGGCCAGCGTTTTTCCGCCGCTGACAACCGTCGAAAACCCAACCTTTGAGCTGGGAAGATTGGCTATGGAACGTTTGCTTCAGCTGATTGAAGGACAGCAGGGCCTAGAGGAGATCATAGTGCAACCACGATTGGTGGTTAGAAATTCTTGTAAGCGTAAAGACTAGTTGTTGGATAAATGATATAGTTAAATAAATTCAATGGATAGGAAGGTGCCGATGGGATGCATCAAGGGGGCTGTAGGAAATACCTTGTGGGCATAGATTTAGGGGGGACCAAAATTGCCGTGGCCGTTGTCGATACTGTCGGTCAGGTTCTGCAACGGGTTCAAGAATGGACCCGGGGTGAAGAAGGCCCTGAAAGGGTGCTGGCAAGGATCAACTGCTTGTTTGATGCAGCCCTGGCCAAAGCCGGCGTTTCCGCGGAGCAAGTCGCCGGAATTGGTATTGGTGCGCCGGGTATAGTAGATTGGAAAGAAGGAATTGTTCATAACCTGACTAATCTCCCCGGCTGGAGAAACGTTAATCTGAAAGAGCGTTTTGAGCAGCGTTACTCTTTGCCCGTAGCAGTGGATAATGATGCCAACGCCGCTGCTTTGGGGGAATACCTTTTTGGCAGTGGACGCGGCGTCCGCCACATGCTATATCTGACCATCAGCACCGGGATCGGCGGCGGGATTATTCAAGATGGTCGCCTGGTGCATGGCGCCTGGGGTGTGGCCGGTGAAGTGGGGCATATGGTGCTAGACCCTCAGGGAGAGCTTTGTAATTGTGGCAATTGTGGCTGTTGGGAAACAATTAGCTCGGGCAGCGCTATTGCCCGCCAGGTCCGCCGGCGCATAGCCCGGGGCGAACAAAGCATGGTGACAGAATTGGCAGGTGGAGGAGAAATAAAGGCCGAGCATGTTTTTCAAGCCCGGCAGTTAGGGGATGAGCTGGCTGCGGCTGTAATCCGGCGGGCTTTGCTGTACCTGGGTGTTGGTGTAGCTAATCTGGTTAACGTGTTAAACCCCGAAAGGGTGGTAATTGGCGGCGGCGTAGCCAATGTGGGAGAAGTGCTCTTTGAGCCTGTGCGCCGCCAGGTCCGGGAGCTGGGCTTCGGCCCCGCAGCCCGGGCCGAAATTGTACCGGCTGCTTTGGGCAAGGATGCCGGGGTGGTTGGGGCAGCAGCCTTGGTGTGGAATATGCTTCAATAAAAAAGCCCAGCTTGTAGACAAAGCCCGCATGTATTATTTCGCTCTGGACAAGCTCGCACGCGTTGACCTTTGGCAAAGCTGCCGACGGCTGAGCGAAACAAGTCCCGTTCCATAATACATGCGGGCTAAAGGAGTTTGTCAACGGTCTGAGCCTCTTACTATTTAGTAAGGGGTGTTTACTTAAAAGCTGTGCAGTTTTTGTTCAATTGAGTTGTAGATGTATCCCATTGTTTGTCCGTGGCCGGTGGCCCTGACTATCAGCTTGTCTTCATCCCAGAAATTGGTGTGTAAAGTTTCGATCTCGCTTGGCACCAACAAAGAATTCAGATCAACCTTTTTGCCGGTTTTTAAATCATAAACCCGTACATAGCTTCTATAGGCCGGGTCGTCATCCGAAAACAGGTCCAACGCTATATACCTTCCTGCAGGCTCCATAATCAGGTTTTCAACGCCAATATTGACTTGCCCGTTTAAGGTATTCACCTGATCGATTAATTTAAATTTTTGCTGTGCCAAATTGTAGCTCAGGATATTTACAGCCGCCTTTTGTTCTTTGTCTTGCAAGGCCTGGACCGTAAATACCACGGTGTTGGTTTGTCCGTCATAGGCCAGTGAGGCAAATCGGTGCTGCCCGCCTGGCATATATTCTGCCGGGAGGTCGCTGTCTTTAAATAATACCTTTTCATTTCCCCCACTGAATAGAGTCACGGTTTTACCATCCTTGGAACCAACCTCTACGCTGTCCAGATCAACAATGCTGTCAATAATATAGCCATCAGCAGCGGGGGAGAGGTAATACCTGGACTTTACGACGGCAAAATAGGGGTTGGCAGTATAGGCGGAATAGAGTTCTGCCTCCACATATTCTCTGCCGTTTTCCTGACCTGTACCGATAATCTTATAACCCACCGGGTGGGGGTTAGATACGGTCAGGATTTCCGGGGGATTTTTCATTAAGCTTTTGGCATAGTCATCATCCCTCAGCACTACAGCTTGCAGGTACTTTTTTACAGTATTTTCAGCCGTCATTTTTTCGGTTGAAAAGTCGATGCGCATCAGCCGCATAGGCCCGCCTTCCCCATTGCAGTTTTTCAGCACGAAAAGGCTGCCGGAATCGCCGGCCCAAACAGGGTCATAGTAATCATACATGCCAGAAAACTCCAGTGTTTGTGGGACGCTGCTTGCCTGCAGTCCTGCGACCCATGTTTTTTCATCAACAGAACGCAAAGGGAAGTTGCTAGTAACCTGTTTCTTAGTGGCTAAGTTAACGTCTGCTATCCATACATTGCTTAAAGACTCTCCTACCGAGGCATTTCCGGCAAGCTTTCGTACTTTGCGTTCCGTTTTGACGTAGGCAACGTATTCCCCATTGGGGGAGACGGAGGGAAACCTGCCGGCATCAATTACTTTTTCCGAGCCGTCTTGCAAATTTTTAAAGATCACTTTATTTTCCCTCTCAAAAATGATTCCTTCAGAACCTTTTACATAGGAAGGATAAGCTCCGTCAGCCAATTTCCGGCTAATGCTCCGGGTGTTGACATTAATTTCATATATCCCTGACTCTTTTACCGTGAACCCATGGGGCTCCTGTGGCGCTATAACCTTTTTGGTATAAATAATACGTTGGTTGTCTGGCGACCAGGACGGCTGCTCATAATAGGTAGATGTCTTGTCTCCGGCCAATATTTCCGTAATTGTATCATTAACCAAATCATAAACCTTAAGGCTGCCGCCAACTGAAAGCGCCAGTTTGTTGCCGTCAGAAGACGCCCTGACAAACCCAATTTCCTCGCCGGACAGCTTGTGCAGACCTTTTTGGTCATAAGCAAACAGCCCTTTGCCGGCAATTGGGAGATAAATGGTTCCATTGTATTCTGCCACCCCCAGATTCGGGCCGCCGCCGATATCCACAAAGGAGATTTGATTGGAGATCTTTAAAGCTGCGGCATTGGCTTTGTCCACAAAATAGCCGGGAAACAGCAAATAAATTAAAAACGCCAAGCAGGCTGCCGCGGCAACTAAAGCTGCCGAGGACTTCAAGCGCCATTTGTTTTGTCTTAGCTGAACAAAGGATTGCCTTAGGTTTTGCTTGAACTGCTGATTGACAGGCAGTTGATTTTTGAGCCTGCTGAGCTGTTTTTCCAATAGTTTTTCATCCATGCTTTATCCCTCCATGCATTTTTCTACCAGTTCCCCAAGCTTCTTGATAATTCTTAGGGATTTCATTTTGATTGCGTCCACTGATTTGCCCAGCATTGCGCCGATTTCTTTATGCTTTAGCCCTGAGAAATACTTGAGGTTTATAATCTCTAATTCTTCTTTTGTCAGGTCTTGTAATGATCTTTTCAAACAATTCATTTCCTCTTTTTGCTCAAAAATTTCTTCAAATGAATAGGAATAAGCATATTTGTCCAAATCTTCATCGCCGGTAACGATTTCTTTCTTCTTACGGTACCAGTCGTTTATCGTATTCCGGGCTATGGTCATGATCCAGGCTTTTGGGGAGCCTTTGATGGTATGAGCTTTTTCAAATGCTTTACGAAAAGTTTCACTGACCAGGTCTTCGGTGTCCCAGCTGTTGCCCGTCTTAAAATAAGTGTAGCGGTATACATCATCAAAATATTGGTCGTACAACTTTAAAAAACGCTGCATAGGCGCGCCTCCTTAACTATCTATATAGACGAACTCCGGCTTAAATGGTAACGCGAAAAACCAAAAAAGCATTTATGCTTTGTCACATTTTCTCGTTACCATGGAGCTGAGTTGGTTCTAAAGCAAGTTGACAATTTCTTGCAGACGAATATTGCCGGCATTTATGCAGCGGGGGAATTGTTTATCCCGGGGGAGAAGGTTGCGTTGTACATGCTTGCAGGGATGAATTCAACAAACTCTACCGTAAGTTAGTGGTGCGCCATGATGGTACATTGGCTGGGATGGCAGCAATCGGGTTTACCAGAGGAGCAGGTACCGTGATAAAACTTCTGGGTAGAAAAATAAACCGGCAGTTAACAGACCTTTTTTGCAAGGCTGGCTCGATTTTGCGGCCTATTTTAAACATAAAAGCAGCGTTTGGTAAGCGCTGCTTTTGTTAAAGGGTCGCAAAGTTTGGTTTATACACGCCTTGGGATGCAGATGACTTGCCCAATTTGCAGGTTATTGGGGTTAACGCCGGGGTTAGCTGCCTGGATGGCCTCAACAGTGGTGTTGAAGCGGCGGGCCAGGTTGAAGAAAGTGTCCCCCGACCTGACAGTATAAGGCATAGTACCTGGAGGACAGCCGGTAGGCTGGGGCCTGCCAGGGATGCAGATCACCTGCCCGATTTGCAGGTTATTGGGGTTAACGCCGGGGTTAGCTGCCTGGATGGCCTCAACAGTGGTGTTGAAGCGGCGGGCCAGGGCGAAGAAAGTGTCCCCCGACCTGACAGTATAAGGCATAGTACCTGGAGGACAGCCGGTAGGCTGGGGCCTGCCAGGGATGCAGATGACTTGCCCGATCTGGAGGTTGTTGGGATTGACGCCGGGGTTAGCTGCCTGGATGGCCTCAACAGTGGTATTGAAGCGGCGGGCCAGGGCGAAGAAAGTATCCCCTGCTCTGATTGTATAGGGCGTGGTGCCTGCCGGACAACCGGTGGGCGGTGGCTGTACTTGCGCAGGTATGCAGATCTGCTGTCCAACCAGTAGAGCTTCAGGATCTACCCCGGGGTTGGCGGCGATCAGCGCCTGAACAGTTACACCAAAACGTTGGGCAATGCTGAAGAAGGTGTCACCGGCACGCACTACATAGACAATGGAACCGGGAGGGCACTGCACCGGAGGTACGGCTAAAGGGATGCAGATGATTTGACCAGGCCTCAAATTCTCAGGATCTATTCCCGGGTTTGCCTCCAGCAAATCATCAAGGGATACTCTGAAACGCTGAGCTATGGAAAAAAGCGTATCACCAGGGCGAATAGTATACAGATTGCCACCCGGACATGGCGGTTGACGGGTTTCGTTAGACATGCTATCGCTCCTTTTTGTATGGATTCTAGTATAACTTATGCAAATGCATTGCAAAATGTCCCCAATTGCCAATGAATGCAATAAATTCTATTTCTTTGACCCCAAGTATTATGTAAAATTATCTTGGTAACAAGCTCACCGCAAGCTGGTGGTTTGGTTAATTTGCGGTATTGCGAAAGTCAAGGAGGTGAAGCTGATGTGGGTTAGGGCTAGAATCGAAAGAAACTGTGTGGGCAATGAGTTTTTTGTAGCTAATCTGACTTTTGATGAAATTTATAAGAGGGCTACTAAGCTGGCGCAAGAAATAGCTGATAAAAATGGACTTGGATTGAATGTAGATAAAGCAGGCCATTCCCTTATGCTGCATCCTGATGTCAGGCGTTTCCTGGATGCGGAAGGTGTGGACTATATTGCGTACAACATTTGTTTTCCCAAGGATAACGTGTTGTATTTCTTTAACCCCGAAGAGGGGACAGTGCTGAACGTAACAATCACTGACCAAGGACTCTTGGATTTAGTCAGCTTATAACAATAGAAGAGTTGTTTTTATGTAAAACAGCATGCCTTTTAGGGAGGGCTTGCTGTTTTTTTACCTCTAAAACAAATAAATCCTATTGACTAACTAGGGATTGATGCTATAATACAGATAAATACATAATATCATATCAATTAACTATGGATTAAATTTTGTAAAAGGAGGAAGAACATGGGAAAAATTTACCAGAATATTACTCAACTTATTGGCAGTACCCCGCTAGTCAGGCTAAACAAATTAAACACCTCTAAGGCTGAGGTGCTGGCCAAGCTGGAGTCTTTTAATCCGGGGGGAAGTGTAAAGGACCGGATTGGCCTCAATATGATTGAGGTTGCAGAAAAACAGGGTTTAATTAATCAGGACACGGTCATTATTGAGCCTACCAGCGGCAATACAGGCATCGGCCTGGCCCTTGTATCCGCGGCTAAAGGTTACAGGCTGATCCTGACCATGCCGGAAACCATGAGCCTTGAACGCCGCAACCTGCTCAAAGCCTATGGGGCGGAATTGGTGCTCACTCCCGGCGCGGAGGGAATGAAAGGCGCTATCAGAAAAGCAGAGCAACTGGCGGAGGAATACGAAAATGCCTTTATTCCCCAGCAGTTTGCCAACCCTGCTAATCCCGAGATTCACCGCCTGACCACGGCTGAGGAAATCTTAACCGATACTGACGGTCGGTTGGATATTTTTGTTGGCGGTGTGGGCACCGGAGGCACGGTGACAGGGGTTGGCGAGATTTTGAAAAAGCGGCTTCCCGGCCTAAAGGTGGTAGCTGTTGAGCCGGCAGCGTCGCCTGTACTTTCCGGCGGGATGGCCGGGCCCCATAAAATCCAGGGTATTGGCGCCGGATTTGTGCCGGAAATATTGAATGTGGAAGTCATCGACGAGATTTTCCAGGTAAGCGATGAGGAGGCCATGGAGACTGCCAGAAAGCTTGCCCGGGAAGAGGGGATTCTGGTCGGAATATCTTCAGGAGCGGCTGCATTTGCGGCCCTGCAAATCGCCAAAAGGCCGGAAAACGCCGGCAAGCGCCTGGTTGTAGTGCTTCCGGATACGGGCGAGCGCTACCTGTCTACATCCTTATTTTCAAACTTGCAATAACAAAAAGGGGGAGCACCCGTTGAAATACCAGTATCACATTTTAAACGCAGAAATGCCCGGAAAAGAAGATGTCCTTAAAATGACACCCAACCCGGCAACTAAGGAGCTAATTGAGCGCCTGGACAAAATGAACGTAGAGACCAGTTTGGACCGTTTTGAAGCCCAGCAGCCCATGTGCGGCTATGGTCTGCGGGGGCTGTGCTGCCGCATGTGCCAGTGGGGCCCCTGCCGACTGAGCGAGAAAGCGCCGCGGGGAATCTGCGGAAAAGACATGAATTCAACGATCATGGGCAACATCGTGCGTGCCCTGGTAGCCGGCTTGAGCGGCCACGCCATGCACGCCCATGAAGTGATCATGAGCATTATCGCCGCTGCCGACGGCAAGGCCAACCTGACCTTGAAGGGGGAAGAGAGGGTCTGGGAACTGGCTGAAAAATTAGGCATTAATACAGGTGATAAAGAGCTCCTACAGGCAGCTAAAGAGGTAGCCCTGGTCCTGCTTCAGGACCTCAGCCGGATGACGGCAGAGCCTATCAAGCTGCTGGAGGTTTTTGCTCCCGAAGAAAGAAAAAAAACCTGGCAAAGCTTGGGAGTTATACCTCGCTCAGCCGCTTATGAAACCATGGAGACGCTGCACATGACCACTCTTGGGGCTTGTTCCGACTGGACTGCTTTGGCTTCCCAGGAGCTCAGGTCAGCTCTGGCTTACTGCTACAGCACTCTTTTTGGGTCCTCCATGGCTACGGAAATACTCTTCGGCATCCCCAAGCCGAAACTCACCAAGGTCAACTACGGGATCATGAAGGAAGACCATGTTAATATTCTGGTCCATGGCCATTCCCCGGTAATGGTTGAGAAAATCCTGGAGAAAATAGCCACTCCGGAAATACAGGACCTGGCCCGTCAGGTTGGGGCTAAAGGGATCGTGATAGGAGGCATGTGCTGCACAGGGGATGAACTGTTGGCCCGCTATGGCATACCTACGGTTACCAATATTCTGGGACAGGAGTTTGCCCTGGGTACCGGCGCCGTTGATGCGGTTGTGGTGGATATGCAGTGCGTAATCCCAGGGATGAAGATCGTGGCTGACTGCTTCGGCACAGAGATCATCACTACTTGTAATTCCAACAGGATCCCTGGCGCTATCCATATACCTTTTGATGTGGACCATCCGGAAACTCTGGATGACGATGCCATGCTGGTTGCCAGGACGGCGGTGGAGGCTTTCGCCAAGCGGGACCGTTCCAAAATGCATATTCCCAAAGAAATAACTACCGCTATGAGTGGCTGGAGTTTTGAATCCATCCTGGAGGCCTTTGGCGGCAGGGATAAGCTCCTTTCGCTCATTAAAGACGGCACTATTAAAGGTATAGCCACCGTGGTGGGCTGCAATAACCCCAAGGTGCCTTATGAGCACAGCCAGGTGACCATTGCCAGAAATCTGATTGAAGCCAATATTCTTATTACCACTACCGGCTGCTGCTCCCATGCCCTGTTGAACAACGGACTGTGTGCGCCGGAAGCCGCAGAGCTGGCGGGAGAGGGACTGGGTAGAGTTTGCCGTGAACTTGGCATCCCGCCGGTACTGGCAGTAGGGGGCTGCGTAGACAACACCCGGACTCTGCGACTCTTTATCGAATTGGCAAAGGCAGCCGGGGTGGACCTTAAGGACATGCCTTTTATCTTTGTGGGCCCCGAACCGGGCAATGAGAAGACTGTGGGACAAGGGGTCAGTTTCCTGGCCCATGGGGTCAGCAACTGCATTGGATACCCGGCTCCTATTCCGGTACCCATCCCGAAATTAAAAGAGAATGCCCAGTCCCAGGATGACTTGGAGCGGGGCAGCAACGACATTGTGGACTTCTTTGCGGGTGAGGGGCTCTATGAAAAAGTAGGAGCCAAAGTTTACACTGAACCCTATCCTAAGCTGGCGGCTCAGACCGTCCGCATGCATATTCACCGCAAGCGTCAAGCCCTGGGTTGGAACTAAAATGACCATAATAAGGAGAGATAAAAAGTGAGGAAGAGGAAGCTATGGTTAGGATTAATTGTACTGCTCATCGGCGTCGGGCTGGTTGTCGGCGGTTGCGGCGGCGGGAAAGAGCAGGCTGCCGGTCCGGATGGCAGTGGAAAAATTACTCTTAAAATCGGCTATTTACCCATTACCCATTCTTTGCCGCTGGTAGTCAGCCACAAGCTGGACAACGCTAACTTTAAAAATGTCAACGTTGAGCCGGTCAAGTTCAGTTCCTGGCCGGAGCTTACCGAAGCTTTAAATTCCGGCCAGATTCAGGGCGCCATTACCATGTCGGAGCTCGCTATGGCAAGTTACGAAAAGGGAATTCCCACCCAGATGCAGCTTTTAAGTCACCGCAACGGGGATTTCCTCACCGTAAAAAATGAGATCAACTCCCTGGCCGACCTGAAAGGCAAAACCGTGGCTATCCCCCACCGCTTATCAGGTCATAATATTTTACTATATAAGGCTTTAAAAGAAGCAGGCATAAAGTACGAGGAAATAAACTGGATTGAAATGCCGCCGCCTGATATGATGGGTGCGCTGAACCGGGGAGAGGTGGACGGCTACATTGTAGCAGAGCCTTTTGGCACGCAAGCGGTAAAAGGGGGTCAGGGCAAGGTACTCCTTAAGGCTAATGATATCTGGCCCGACTGGATCTGCTGCGGCCTGGTCCTCAATCAAGAATTCATCAAGCAGAACCCCGAGGCTGCCCAGGAGTTTATGGACAGTTTCGTCAAAGCTGGCCGGTATATTGACCAAAACCGGGCGGAGGCTGTAAAGATTGCCCAGGAATACATGAACATCAAGAGTGAGCTGTGGGAGGAGTCCCTCAAATATATCAGTTATTCCAACCTCAAGCCTGAAAAAGAAGAATTTGCTGCTGTGCAGGATTACCTGGTTGAGATGGGCCTCTTACAGGGGAAAGTGAACATTGACGAATTGGTAGCGGACCGGTACGCTGTCAAGGCCTATGAGAAGGTGAAATAAATGTCCGCAAGGGTTGAAAAGTATATTTTGCCATTATTTACTTTTGGCATTGTGCTTTTGATCTGGCAGGGGCTCATCTGGGGGAAACTGTTTCCCCCGCACCTGCTTCCTTCTCCTTTGGCCGTACTCCAGGGGATGTTGGAACTGTTAACCGGCGGTCAACTGTTTGAGCATATCGGAGTCAGCCTTTTCAGGATGCTCTTGGGCTACGGGGCGGCGGCCCTCCTGGCCATCCCCGTGGGTCTACTCTGCGGTTGGTACACAAGGCTTTGGACGGCACTGGAACCCTTTGTGCAGGTACTGCGTCCGGTGTCTCCCATTGCCTGGATGCCGCTTATCGTATTATGGTTTTCTGTGGATGCTTCACCCATATTCATCATCTTTATATCCGCCTTCTTCCCGATTCTGCTTGCTACGGTGGCGGCAGTGCGTAACGTGGACCAGGTTTACCTGAAAGTGGCCCGAAATTTCGGTGCCAAGGAACTGGACATCTTGCGCAAAATCGTGATCCCGGCTTCATTTCCTTATATTGCCGTGGGTTTACATATTGCTCTTGGCTCGGCATGGATTCACTTGGTGGCGGGTGAAATGATGGGAGTCCGTTCCGGCCTCGGGTTTCTGATTGTTGATGCCCGGAATACCATCCGCTATGAGCTTGTCATTACCGGAATCATTTTTATCGGTTTATTTGGCCTAATAATTGATAGGCTTATAACCATGGGAGAAAGATGGGTCAACAAGCGGTGGGGACTAGGGGTGGAAAGCGATGCATAAAGTTAAGATACAAATCAGAGATGCGGAAAAATTTTATATCAATAACCGAGGCGAAAAACAGCAGGCCCTGGCGAAAGTAAACCTGGATATCCATGAGGGGGAATTTGTGTGCCTGCTGGGTCCCAGCGGGTGCGGCAAAACCACGCTGCTCAGCATGCTGGCAGGCTTTAGCCAGCCATCGGCGGGGGAAATCCTCATCGACGGCGAAAAAGTCATTAAGCCCAACCCAAAACATATCACCATTTTCCAGGAATACGGGCTTTTTCCCTGGCGGACCGTTTTGGACAACGTGGCTTTTGGACTGGAGTCTGCCGGAATGCCCCGGGCTGAAAGGGAAGAAGTGGCTCGGCGGTATATTCAGCTGGTGGGGTTGGAACAATTTGCCTACCATCACCCCCGGGAACTTTCGGGTGGGATGAAACAAAGAGTGGCCCTTGCCCGGGCATTGGCTGTGGAGCCTGATGTCATTTTTATGGATGAACCCTTTGGTGCCCTTGATGCCATAACCCGCTACAAGATGCAGGAGGAGATTGTCCGCATCTGGCAGGAGACTAATAAGACAATTATCTTTGTCACCCACGACATAGATGAAGCCGTTTACCTGGCTGACCGGGTCGTGATAATGACTCCTTTGCCGGGCAAGGTAAAAAGCATTGTCTCAGTTCCCATGGGGCGGATGCGGGACCGGACCGGTTATGATTTTACCAGGAACAGGGAACAGATTTTTGTGGAGTTTTCCCTGAAACCCGAACAAATAGAAGATTTTGTAATTTAACCCGCTATGAACTAGCGGGAATTTTTCTGCCATCAGCCACGGCAGAGGGCTGTTTTATAGTACGGCAGTTCACCTCCAAGTGGGGGCTTTCTAAAATTAACAACACTGCCAATGGGTTTACGTTGACAGCATTTGTCCTGTTAGAGTAAAATCTAGGTGAGTACGGTAGGTACAAGATAAATTTATAGCAGGACGGCAGAACGGTAGTGGGGAGTTATGCTGATTATAAACACCCATGCTGGGTGTTTTTTGTTGCTTTACTGCTACCCTGCCGAATCAAACGGAGGGAGAAGAGAGATGAAAAAAGTTGCTTTGCTGTTGACTGTGGTGTTGGCCTTAGCATTGGCCGCTGTAGGATGCGGCTCCCAAGGGACGGGCGACGCCAACAAGGAAGCCCAAGGGGGAGAGAAATTCAGACTTGGGATTATTCAGGTGGCTGAGCATCCCGCTTTGGATGCATCCCGTCAGGGTTTTCTTGACGTGCTGGCTGAAAACGGCTACAAAGAGGGCGAGAATTTAGTAGTTGACTACCAAAATGCCCAGGGTGATCAGTCCAACCTCAAGACTATTGCCCAGAAATTTGTAACTGACAAGGTGGACATGGCGTTTGCTATTGCAACTCCATCTGCTATTGCCATGGCCGGCGAAACAGACAAGATACCTATTCTGATTACTGCTGTTACTGATCCGGTGACGGCCAAGCTGGTTAAAAGCAATGAAGAGCCAGGCACCAATGTAACCGGTACCACTGATATGACGCCGGTAAAGGAGCAATTGGATCTGTTGCAAAAAATTGTGCCTGCCGCCAAGAAGGTGGGAGTTATTTATAACTCCAGCGAAATCAATTCAGAGGTGCAGGTGGAAATTGCCAAAGAAGCAGCCGCCGGACTTGGCTTGGAGATTGTGGAAGCCACTGTAACCGGCAGCGCGGAAGTGATGCAGGTGACCCAATCTTTGGTGGGCAAGGTTGATGCCATCTATGTCCCTACTGATAACGTGGTGGCTTCATCCATCGCCAGTGTGGTATCTGTTGCGGAAGCGGCCAAGCTGCCTTTAATTGTGGGTGAAAAAGGTATGGTAGAAGGCGGAGCCCTGGCTACCATTGGAATTGATTACTACAAACTTGGACGTCAAACCGGTGAAATGGCCTTAAAAGTAATTAAAGGTGCTGACCCGGCAAGTATGCCTATTGAAAGCCTGAAATCGATAGATATAGTAGTAAATAAAAAGGCAGCAGAGCGCATGGGCGTGACGATTCCACAGGAAATACTGGATAAGGCGCAGGTTGTTGAATAAATTAACGAATAGGTGACAGAGGAATGGATTTGAGCATCTTCGCAGGAGCATTCGAACAAGGCTTATTATGGTCAATCATGGTTCTGGGCGTTTATGTAACTTTCCGGGTCCTGGATTATGCTGATTTAACAGTAGACGGCAGTTTTGCCCTGGGGGCAGCTGTAGCGGCCAGACTTGTTTTTGAGGGGTATGATCCCTGGCTAGGGACAATAGTGGCTTTGGCTGCAGGGGCCGTGGCAGGTGTAATTACCGGGATTTTGCATACCCAGTTTAAAATTGCTCCCCTTTTGTCGGGTATTTTAAGCATGATTGCCCTATACTCCGTTAATTTACGCGTGATGGGCAAAGCTAATATCTCTTTGCTCCGGATGGAAACCATAATCAGCAGGCTTACTGGTTTAGGGGTGCCCGGGGAATGGGCAGTGCTTGTCATCGGTCTCGCGAGCGCAAGCATAGTTATCCTGCTGCTCTGGTTATTCCTCAATACGGAGATAGGGTTTGCCATGCGGGCCACCGGTGATAACCAGCAGATGATCCGCAGCCTCGGGGTGAATACCAACGTGATGAAGATGGCAGGGCTGGGGATCAGCAATGCTTTGGTGGCTTTCTCCGGGGCTTTGGTTGCCCAGTACCAGAACTTTGCCGATGTGGGTATGGGCATTGGGACAATCGTTGTTGGTTTGGCTTCCATCATTATTGGCGAAGTGCTCTTTGGGAATAAAACAATGGTACGCACTTTGATTGCAGTTGTTTTGGGTTCCATTGTTTACAGGATGGTAATAGCCATTGTGCTCCAACTGGGGCTGCCACCCACGGATCTGCGATTGTTTACGGCGTTGATTGTTGCGCTGGCTCTGGCTTCTCCTGTTTTAAAGGATAAACTGCAGGGCTTGATTGCTTCCGGAAGGAGTGGGCAAAGTGCTTAAGGTGGAAGATGTTAGAAAGACCTTTAACAAAGGGAGTGTCAACGAAAAGATCGCCCTGGACGGTGTTACTCTGCACCTGGAGGCGGGCGACTTTGTAACTGTTATCGGCGGCAACGGTGCCGGCAAGTCGACGCTGATGAATATTATCGCCGGTGTCTATCCACCTGATCAAGGCTCTGTTTCTCTCGATGGGTCGGTGCTTACTTTATTGCCGGAACACCGCAGGGCAGCATATATCGGTCGTGTTTTTCAGGACCCAATGCTGGGCACTGCCGCTTCCATGACTATTGAGGAGAACCTGGCCATGGCACTGCGCAGGGGTAAAAAGCGGGGATTAAAATGGGGTGTTACCAGAGAAGAGCAGCATTTTTTCAAGGAACAGCTGGCCAAGCTGGAACTGGGCCTGGAAAACAGGCTCAGAGCAAAAGTGGGACTCCTGTCCGGTGGACAGCGCCAGGCTTTGACACTGCTAATGGCCACCATTAACAAGCCGAAACTGCTGCTTTTGGATGAACATACAGCAGCTCTCGACCCCAAAACAGCGCAAAAGGTCCTTGACCTCACAGATAAAATTGTCAAAACCGACTCTTTAACGACTCTTATGGTAACCCATAATATGCGGGATGCTCTGAAATACGGAAACCGCACCATCATGATGCACGAAGGCAAAATTATACTGGATATAGATTCCTCTGAAAAGAAAAAATTGCAAGTTGACGATTTGCTGAAGTTGTTTGAACGGACCAGTGGAAGCGCTATGGTCAACGACCGTTTGCTGTTGGCATAGCTAAAACACCTCCCTGCTTTATAAGGCTTGAGTGTCGGGCTGTCAACAAACTATTATGTGCTCGAATGTATTATGGAGCGGGACAGGTTTCGCCCTAGGCCGAAGGCTTTGCAGCCGCTAACGGTGTGCGAGCTTGTCCAGAGCAAATAATACATTTGAGAAGTGTTCATAAGCTGGCTCTTACTATCCTTGTAGGATAGGGGGTCAGTTTTTTAATTATGCAGGTGATTATGAAGACAGTGTTTCCCCCATCTCCTGCCTCAAAATTAGAAACCCTTCCATGGTCTTGGGAAATCCTGCCGTAGGTGCCACCAGCATGATGGCGTGTTCAATTTCTTCCCTAGTGCACCCGCTTTTAATTGCTTTAATGATATGGGTGCGTAAGGCATATTCGTACTGACAGGCGGTTGACAACGCTACTTTGATTAGCCAGCGGGTCTTTTCGTCCAATGGCCCTCCTTCATAATGGACCAGTTTGCCGTAGTCCTCGTAAGCTTCGTATATTTTCCCATGCTTATCCATAAAGTATTTCAGGTTTTCTTCTATGGTGTCCAATTTACCCCATCCTTTTCTTTAAAAAGATTTCCTCCTTTATATTGCTACCCTAAATGCGAAAAAATATTCCTTGTGATATTTTCGCAAAGATAGCTATAATAACTTTGGGAGGGAAATGCAACCATGAACATCGCCTTTTTTCTTTTGCCCAAAGACGAAGTAGTTTATTTGACGCCCCAATCAACTATTAGGCAAGCTTTAGAAAGAATGGAGCGGCACCGCTATACAGCAGTTCCCATTATCGACCGGGAGGGCAGGTACGTGGGGACCCTAACCGAAGGGGATCTGCTGTGGAAGATAAAAAATACACCTGGTCTGAGCTTTGAAAATGCTCACAAATACACTTTAGAAGAAGTGCCGCGCCGGATGGAAAACAAACCGGTACGGATTGATGCGGAAATGCTGGATCTAATTAGCTTGGCTAAGGTACAAAATTTTGTACCTGTTGAGGATGATATGGGGATCTTTATCGGGATTGTGCGCAGGAGCGAAATAATTGAGTATTGTGCCCAATTGTTGGCCAATTGTCATGAGCAAGTACAGGAGGGTAAAAATACAGCGGAACATAGCTGTGAGCTTTTATAAAAATAAAAATTTTAACTAAGTTAAGCCTGCAAAGGAGGATTTATTGCAAAAATAGCAAAGTAAAATAGTAACCAACGAAAAGGCAAAACCGGCTAAAGCCGGTGACGCAAAGCTATAGGGCCTAAAGCTGAAAGCTATGGCAGCCAGCTGCCGAAAGGAGAATTACGATGTTTCCCGTCAAGAAAAAGAAGTTTTACGGCAATTGCCCTTCCTGTAAAGGCGATTACCTCATTTACCGCTTCCGCAGTTTTAATAACGCTTATTTTTCTTGTGCCAAATGTGGCTATACCCAGGTTATCTTTGATCCCTGGGAGCCGGTGGGGGTGGTGACTGGGGGCAGCAGCAGGAAAACAGCCGCTATTTACAATGAGGCAAACAGGGCAGCCCGGAGACGGCAAGAAGGCAGACCACAAGAGCCGGAAAAACAAACGGAGAGTTTAGAGCAGTTGAAAGAAGTTTTGCGGGAAATAGCGGAAAATCAAACCACCATCAACGCCAAGGTAGATACTATACTCGGTTTGGTCAGAGAACTAAAGCAGGCAGGACTCCTGCCTGTGGAATACACTGGGCAAAATACCCATCCGGTGAACATGGCGGCGCTTGATGACGAAGAGTATTTGTCTACCGTAAGGGCTGCAGAACTGCTGGGCTTCACTACAAAAAATGCTTATCAAAAAGTATTGAATCTGATCCATAAAGGTAAGTTGTCCGCCAAAAAACCCGGCAGGTCATATATTGTGGCTAAAACTGAATTGGAAAGATTTTTGATGGAAAATAATATTTAACAGCCACCTCCCCTTGTTGCAGAGGGGAGGATTATTTTTGGTTCAGAGCTCTATATGGCTCGTCAAAAGAAGGAGCGGACACAAGGGTTAAGATTTTCAGGGTATATGATGAGTATTTATTGTCAGCATGCACTAAAGGTTTTTTGAAAATATGCGCCGAGGAGGGGAAACATTGAGCTTACAGTTTATTCTCGGGCGGGCCGGTTCGGGCAAAACCCATACCTGCTGGGAGGATATCAGGTGGGAATTGCAGCAGGCAGAGGTAAGCCAGCCTTTAATTCTCCTCGTCCCGGAACAAGCCACCTTTCAAAATGAACTGGCATTAGCCTCTACCCCTGGTTTGGGGGGGATTATGCGGGCCCAGGTCCTGAGCTTTCAACGGTTAGCCTGGCGTGTGCTCCAGGAAGTAGGTGGATCGGCCCGGGTACTGCTGGATGACTTGGGAAAAAGGATGGCGCTCCGGGGGCTTGTGGAGCAGCATAAAGATAAGCTGCAGCTTTTTTACCGCGCGGCTGACCAGCCGGGTTTTATTGATAGCCTGGCCGCTGCCCTGTCTGAATTAAAAGCCTATTGCCTTACTCCTGCGACTATTAAAGGGATTTTGGATTCCGGCCTGCTGGCTGCTCACGGTTTGCTTGGCGTGAAACTACAAGACCTTTATTTGCTTTACCAGAAATTAGAGGAATACCTGGCCTCACAATACCTGGACCCCGATGACTACCTGCTGCTCTTGGCTGAACGCCTAGAAAAGTCCCCTACTGTGCAGGACGCCAAAATCTGGCTGGACGGTTTTTCAGGCTTTACGCCCCAGGAATACAAAGTATTGGAAAAGCTTCTGCAGGTTGCCGGAGAAGTGAAGATAACCCTTTGCTTGGAACCTAAGGGCAGCTCTCAAAAGCCTAATGAAACAGAACTGTTTTATCCTACTAAGGAAACCTTATTTAAAGTGGAGTCCTTAGCCCGACGGTTAGGGGTAACAGTCAGGGAGCCAGTGGTGCTTGCTGCTGCCGTACCTTACCGCTTCCGGGAGGCAGAGGAGTTGGCCTACCTGGAAAAGTACTTTTTTCAGCGCCCTGCCGCTCCTTATCGAGGCCAAACTTCGCGCATAAAATTAGTAGCTGCCGCTAACCGCCGGGCGGAAGTGGAAGGGGTTGCCAGAGAGATTGCCAGGCTGAGCCGGGAGCAAGGCTTGCGCTGGCGGGAAATAGCTGTGATCTTAAGGGATTTGGAACCTTACGAGCAATTAATCGCCACCGTTTTTACCGACCACGGCATTCCATTTTTTATCGACCGCAAGAAGACGGTACTCCACCATCCGCTGGTGGAGTTAATTCGCTCCGCTTTGGAAGTGATTGAGACCAATTGGAATTACGAGCCGGTCTTCAGATATCTGAAAACCGATTTAGTCCCTCTCTCCAGGGAAAAGGTTGACCTTCTGGAAAACTATTGCTTGGCCCATGGTCTGAGAGGGAAAAGCTGGACTGATGGTAAGCCCTGGAGCTACCGTCGGCAATATACTGTGGGGGAGGAAACGGAACTGACCCCCTGGGAAGAGCAGGAATTGGCACTGATCAATGAGGCAAGGACAGTGGCTGCCGGGGATTTACTGGTTCTATCCCAAAAACTTAAAGAGGCGAAAAATGTGCGGGAAATGGCAACTGCTCTCTTTGAACTTCTGGCTTCTCTCAATGTACAAGCAAAGCTGAATGCTTGGAGCAAGGCTGCACAGCAGCAGGGACGCCTGGAGGAAGCCCGGGAGCACGTACAGGTTTGGAATGAAATTCTAAACCTCTTGGACCAAATAGTGGAAGCACTGGGCGAAGAAGAATTATCCCTGGAATATTTCAGCAAAGTATTGGAGACGGGTCTGGAAAGTTTACGGCTGGGCTTAATCCCGCCGGCTTTGGACCAGGTGCTGGTCAACAATCTGGAGCACTCCCGCAATCCCAATGTAAAAGCTGCCTTTGTGCTGGGGATTAATGACGGCGTATTTCCGCAGCGCGCCAAGGAAGAAGGTCTTTTTAGCGAGGTTGAACGGGAAAATCTCAAACGCTACGGTTTGGAACTTGCCCCGGGAAGCAGGCGGCGCCTCTTCGACGAACAATTTTTAATTTACCTGGCTTTGACCAGGGCCAGCCGGTACCTGTGGTTGAGCTACCCGCTGGCAGACGAAGAAGGCCGGGCTTTAATGCCTTCGGTTGTAATTGCCCGGATTAAGGAGCTCTTGCCCCATTTGCCGGAAAAGATATGTACCGTTGAGCCAACAGTATCTGGTGAAGATGAAGAGGAGTTTATCTCCCATCCCGGACGCACTCTGTCCTTCCTGGCTGCAAGGCTAAGAGAAGCCAAGGCGGGTCGGGAATTAAGCCCGCTCTGGTGGGAAGTCTATAATTATTTTGTGGACGATCCTCTATACGCCGCAAAAAGCAGGTGGGTTTTGCAGAGTTTGTTCCACCGCAACAATGAGGGCAATATTTCGGGGACGGTAAGCCGGGCTCTCTACGGCAAGCGTTTTAGAAGCAGTGTTTCCCGCTTGGAGAAGTACGCCTCCTGTCCTTTTGCCCATTTTTTATCCTACGGATTGAGGCTGCAGGAGCGAAGCATCTACCGGCTTGCGGCGCCCGATCTGGGTCAATTTTTTCATGCTGCCCTGAAAATTTTTGTGGAAAGATTAGAAGCCCAAAACCTGGAATGGGGAGTTTTAAGCCGTCAAGAATGCAGTCGGTTGACTTCTGAGGTAGTCAAGGAACTGGCCCCCAAGCTGCAAAATGAAATTTTGCTCAGTACCGCCCGCTATCGTTATTTAACCCGAAAATTGCAGCAGACAGTGGAACGGGCTGCCCTGGTGCTGACAGAGCATGCCCGGCGCGGCAGTTTCCGCCCTGTAGGTCTGGAACTGGGATTTGGCACCGGGGAAAAACTGCCGCCGCTCCTTTTTGATTTGGGTAACGGTTTGACTATGGAGCTCACGGGCAGGATTGACCGGGTGGATCTGGCCAGGTGTGCCACCGGCAATTATTTCCGGATTATTGATTATAAATCCAATTTTTCCCGGCTTACTTTGGAGGATATTTACCATGGCCTGAAACTGCAGCTTTTAGCTTACCTGGATGTGATTCTAAACCATGCGGAGCTCCTCACGGGTGAACCGGGTAAACCGGCAGGGATACTCTATTTCAGTGTAAAAGATCCTTTGATCCCTGGCGGTGGCCCCATGCCTTTGGAGCAATTGGAAAAAGAAATCTATAAAAAATTAAAAATGCAGGGTTATGTGCTGGCCGATGCCGAGGTGGTCAGAGAAATGGACCGGGCCATCGCAGGACATTCGGAACTTATTCCTGCGGCTTTAAAAAACGATGGCACCTTTCATGCCAATTCCCGGGTACTGACTCCGGAGCAGTTCGAACTGCTGCGCAAGCACTTACGGGAAACTCTGCAGCTAGTGGGCAGGGAAATTATGGCAGGGAAGGTGAAAATTGAGCCGTACCGCAAAGGCAATAACACGTCCTGCCAGTACTGCAATTTCAAACCGGTATGTCAATTTGACCTGTTGTTGGAAGACAACGTCTACAGGTTGCTCAGCGAGGATTGCAAGGAAGAAATATGGCTGAAGTTTGCTCTTAAGGGGGTGGAAGCCGTTGAGTAAAGGGAATTGGACGGAGGAGCAGTGGAGCGCGATTACCGCCAGGGGCTCTAACCTCCTGGTGGCGGCAGCGGCCGGGGCAGGTAAAACGGCGGTGTTGGTGGAACGGGTATTTTTGCGGATCAGCAGTGAAGAAGATCCGGTAGATGTGGACAGGCTCTTGGTCGTGACATTTACTAATGCTGCGGCTGCTGAGATGCGGGAACGGATCGGTACAGCCTTATTGCAAGCGCTCAATGCTAATCCTGGCTCCCGGCATCTGGAGCGGCAATTGTCCCTGTTAAACCGCGCCCCCATCACCACGCTGCATGCCTTTTGCCTTGAGCTGGTGCGACAGCATTTTTACCGTTTAGACCTGGATCCCAATTTCCGGATTGCCGATGATACGGAAGCTGTTTTACTGCGGCTTGAAGTTTTAGAGGAGCTTTTGGAAACTTATTATGAAAAAGAAGATCCGGACTTTCTCCGGTTGGTTGAATGCTACGGAGGGGAAAGGGATGATGCAGCTTTACAGGACTTGATCCTGCGCCTGGATACATTTGCCCGGAGTCAACCCTGGCCTAAACAGTGGCTTGAGCAGGCAGCCGTTAGTTTCAGGTTGCCGGGGGAGATTTCGCCGGATGAATTGCCATGGATAAAGAATTTGAAGGAAAGCATTTTTTTGGAATTGGAGAAGGCAGAAAGTTTGCTCATGAGGGCTCTGGTCATCAGCCGTCAACCGGGGGGCCCGGCTCCTTACGAAGCTAATTTAGAGGAGGATCTCGCTCTTATCCAGGAACTGAAAGCAGCATGCTGCTTACCTTGGAAGGAGATGGGTGCCGCTTTCCGGGGGTTTAAATTTAAGACACTGAAGCGCTGCCAAAGCGATGTGGATGAAAACCTAAAAAAACAGGCGCAAGCTTTTAGGGACGAGGCAAAGAAATTAACGGTCCAGTTAAGAGATGCATATTTTTTGCGGGAACCGGAAGATTGGTTCCAGGACTTTTCCGAGCTTGAACCTTTAGTTAAAATGCTCTGCCGTTTAACAGCGGAGTTTCAGGAGGCTTACCGTCAGGCCAAGCTAAAACGCTGCCTGGTTGATTTCAGCGACCTGGAGCATTTTAGTTTGGAACTGCTCATGGAACCTGAATCGGGACCGGGGAACTTAATCCCTTCGGCGATAGCTGCAGAGCTGCGGGAGCGCTTTGTTGAGGTGCTGGTGGATGAATACCAGGATATCAACTCTATGCAGGATACCATACTCCAGCTTGTTTCCCGACAGGGAAGCACGTGGCCCAACCTTTTTATGGTGGGCGACGTGAAGCAAAGCATTTATCGCTTCAGGTTGGCAGAGCCGGGCCTCTTCCTCCACAAGTACAAAAGCTATGCATCTGAACCCGGCACTTTGGAGCGGCGAATAGATCTTAGTAAAAACTTTCGCAGCCGGAGGGAAGTGGTGGATGGCACCAACTTTATTTTCCGGCAAATCATGACGGAGCGGTTTGGGGAAATGGCTTACGATGCCAAGGCTGAGCTGGTTTACGGAGCTGATTATCCTCCCGTGGAAGGGCAGTGGCCAGCCGAGCTGCACTTGATTGACAGGAAAACTCCTGAAACGCCTGCGGAGGAAGCGGGGGAAGAAAAGGATATTTCTGCAGAACATGAAAGCGATGTCGAGGAGCTGGGCGCTACTCAGCTGGAAGCCAGGTTCATTGGGCGGCGTATCCAGGAACTGTTGGCAGGTAAAAATGGTTCGCCTTTCCTGGTGTTTGATCGAGGAATGAAGAGCTACAGGCCGGTTACTTACCGGGATATAGTGGTGCTGCTTAGGGCCACAAAAAACAGCGCCAATGTTTTCCTGGAGGAGTTCAGGCAGTTGGGCATACCTGCTCATGCCGAATTGGGCACAGGCTACTTGGCTGCAGCGGAGGTAGAAACCCTCCTGGCGTTGTTAAAGGTAATAGATAACCCGTTACAGGACATCCCTTTAGCTGCAGTCTTGCGGTCCCCGCTGGTAGGACTGTCAGCCCAGGAGTTAGCCTATATCCGGCTTTGCTCCATCCAGGGGGATTTCTACAAAGCGGTAAAATGTAAAGCCCGGGAAAAAGATGAACTGGGGCTGCGGCTAAAAAGTTTTTTGGAGCGCCTTAACAGGTGGCGTACTTTGGCCCGCCGGAACACCTTGGCTGATTTGATCTGGACCATCTACAGGGAAACGGGTTACTACGATTATGTAGGCGGCATGCCGGGGGGAGCACAGCGCCAGGCTAACCTGAGAGCTCTCCATGACCGGGCTCGGCAGTACGAAAAGACTACTTACCGGGGGTTGTTCAGGTTTTTGCGGTTTATCGAACGGCTGCAGGACAGCGGCAGCGACCTGGGTGCAGCCAGAGCTTTGGGCGAAAATGAAAATGTTGTGCGCATCATGAGCATCCACAAAAGCAAAGGCCTGGAATTTCCTGTTGTTTTTCTCGCCGGGCTGGGAAAGCGGTTTAATCTTTTGGACTTAAATAAGGAGATGCTTTTGCATCAAGAATTAGGAATTGGCCCTGCGCTGGTGAGACCCGAAGAGCGATTGGTTTATCCCACCTTAGCCAAGCTGGCAATTAAACACCGCTTGAAGCTGGAGATGCTGGCGGAAGAAATGCGGGTACTATATGTTGCCATGACCCGGGCCAGAGAAAAACTGATTATGGTGGGGACTGTGCCCGATTTGGCAAAAGCGTCGGGCACTTGGGTGCAGCATGCTTTTACCCGGGGCTGGCCACTGGCGGAGGCAAGCCTGGCTGCCGCCAAATGTTTTTTGGACTGGATCTGTCCGGCGCTGGCCCGGCACCCGGCAGGTTTGCCTTTAAGCAAAACAGCCGGGGCGGAGGTGGATCTGCAGCCGGAAATTGTCGTTGACCCTTCAGTCTGGGAGATTAAGCTGTGGGATAAAAACAGCTTGCAAGGCGAGCAACTCACACCGGCAAGGGAGGAGGCCTTATGGGAAAAAGTCCGCCGTTTTGAACCGGTTGAGGTGGAAGGAGTTAAGGCGCCTTTTTTAAGAGACCGCTTAAGCTGGAGATACCCTTACAGCCAATTCGCCGGGGTAACGGCCAAATTGGCTGTTTCCGAGGTTAAAGAGCGGTTTGCCCATCTTGACAGGGAGGGGCGGGTAAGTGTTTATCAGCCTCCCGTGTTGGAACGTCCCCGGTTTTTACAGGAAAGCAAAGGGCTTTCGGCGGCAGAACGGGGTTCTGCCATGCACCTGGTAATGCAGCACCTTGATTTGCAGCACCAGCTCGATTCCGACCAACTCATCATGCTCTTAGCTGAACTGGAAGTTGAAGAAATATTAACCGCTGAACAAAAGGCAGCCGTGGATGTAGAGAAAATCAGGGAATTTCTTGAGTCCCCGCTGGGGGTTCGCATGCGGAAAGCAGCTAAAATCTACAAGGAAATGCCTTTTAGCTTAATGCTGCCTGCCCACGAAATATACCCGGAACTGGAGAAAAGCGATGAGCAGGTATTGATTCAGGGGGTAATCGACTGTTTGCTGGATGAGGGGGATGGGTTCGTGCTGATTGACTACAAGACCGATCAGGTTGAGGAAGGGCGGATAGACAAACTGGTTCAGACTTACCGCGGTCAGCTTTATCTTTATGCCAGAGCGGTGGAGACAATTTTACGACGCCCGGTGAAAGAAAAAATCCTTTACCTTTTTGAAGCGGGAAAGGCAGTTAAAGTATGATTTTGACCGGAAAATGTATAGTCTCCTGCTTTGCTGCCTCCGGCTTTGAGCAAAATGAAGATAAAATTCGATTGCAAGTGCTAGTAAAAATTAATGCTTGTCAACCGGTGAGGTGACTGATATAATAATAACGCTAGTTGAATACATAAGCCTAAGGGGAGTAGTTTACACAGGTAAAGTCAACAGACTGGCAATGGCCTGGCTTTACCGGCTGGTTGAAAACAGTTTAACGAGACCTTTGGCACACTATAAGTGTGTCCATAGGTCTTTTTTATTACGAGTTGGAAAGTATATTCTTCCTTAATTCATTACTTTCCGTTACGAGCAACAAAAAAGCTTCCTAGGCCAATCTTTGTTTAATGCTTTTTTATTTTACAATAATTATAAATACGGAGGTGCATAAAATGGAAGCGTATCTTGCCTCAACAGTCTTCGTAGTTTTAGCAGAAATGGGTGATAAGACCCAACTGCTGGGGATGGCCTTTGCCACCAGGTTTAAAGCTCTTACCGTATTGGCAGGCGTGCTGGTGGCAACTTTGGCTAATCACTTTATAGCAGTAGCATTAGGGGATTATTTAACAAACTTCATTCCTCTCAATTACATCCAGTTCATTGCTGCCCTATCCTTCATCTTTTTTGGCCTATGGACGCTGCGGGGGGATAAACTGGAAGGAGAGGATAAAAAAGATTACTTCAGCCCTTTTTGGACCGTGACCATTGCCTTTTTTATTGCGGAAATGGGCGATAAGACCCAGCTGGCCAGCATTGCTTTGGCTGCCAAATACAACTCCCTGCTTTGGGTTTGGATGGGCACTACTACCGGTATGATCATTTCCAATATCATCGGCATCGTGGTAGGGGTTGTTCTAGGGAAGAAGATCCCGGAGAAAGCGGTTAAATTGGTTTCCGGCAGTATCTTTATCTTGTTTGGCTATTTAGGAATTTTTGGAACAGTCAGCGACTTGCTTTGGAGAATCGGCATTCTGGGTGTTGTAACGTTAATAGTAGCCTGGTACGCTTTTTATCTGGCCAAAACTGCAAAAGAAAGCGGCAAGGCCGCCTGATTAGTGACAAGTCATCAGTCCCTAGTCCCCAGTGGCGACCTGCTTCGCGTCGTTAGTCTTTAGTCGTAACTAAGGACTAACGACCAAGGACTAAGGACGCGGCTTTTAGCCGATGCTGGTGACTGAGGACTGGTGACTGCCTTAGAATTCTCTGGGCTTACAAATTATCTCTTTGACTTTAGTCTCGAAGAAGTTATTGGAATGGGCAGGCAGGATTACCGCCGCCGTATCAGCCCCTTCGCCGGTGCCGGCAACTGCAACCACTTCTTCCCCGTAAGGAATGAGGCCAGCATCTAACGCCATTCCCGCTATTTCCACGCACACTTTTAGTCCCTGCCCTAACATCCGTAGGCTCGCCGCAATGATTTCTGCCGGGTAAAGCCCACCGAATTTGTTGCGCACCGCCCGGTCCAACCCAGCCATTAAGTGGGTGGTGGTTAAAAGTTTTACCCCTTGCTGGGCAAGTTTTTTACGCATTTCCTCTGTCATTTCATCTTCCCCCGGTCCGGCAAAACCAACATGGTGAGTAACGCCAACGATCTCCAGTCCTTTTCCCAGACATGCCTCTATGGTCTTACCGCTGCAAGATGCTACCACCAGGCGTTTGATGCCCAATTCCTTTGCCCTCTCCACAGCAAGTTTTACGGTTGCCTGTGTGTTTTCAGTTCCTGCTTTTTCCCAGTACATGTTACAACCTCCTTCTGCACTTTTTGTTTTTATTCCCCTAGTATTAGGTAAATCCTGCCTGGATTACACTGTTTTATTCTCAGTGCATCCACTAGGTAGAAAACACGGTATTCGGCCGCTGGCCAGCAGCCAACAGCATAATCCGGCATGATGAAAAGCGGGTAATGACTACCCCTTCAGCTTGTAGACAAAGCCCGCATGTATTATTTCGCTCTGGACAAGCTCCTACGCCGTTACCGGCGGCAAAGCCGCCGACGGCTGAGGAAACCAGTCCCGCTCCATAATACATGCGGGCTAATAATAGTTTTTCGACGGTCTAAAGCGGGTTATGACTACCCGCTTTACTTATGTTCTTTGATTTTTTGGCCGATTTGCCTGCCGTATTCATAGCACCGGCTGATTTCTTCTTCTGTGGGTACCCACCTTACTTGCAAACCTTCCATGATCAGGTTAACACCTGCCGAGGACAGTTTTTCCTCAATAGTTTTCACGGCGCCGCCTCCCCAGCCGAAGGAGCCGAAAGCCGCGCCAATCTTATTCTTTGGCTTTAATCCTTTCAGATCATCCAGAAATGGAGCCATTACCGGTAAAATATCATTGTTGATGGTGGAAGAACCGACTACAATGGCTTTACAATTCAGGACCTCTTTGATGATATCGTTCCTGTCGGTAACTGAGAGCTTATATAATTTAGCCTCTGCTCCTTCTGCCACAATTCCGTTCAAAATGGCCTTAGCCATCTTTTCGGTGCTTTCCCACATGGTATCGTAGACTATTACGGCCTTATTATCCGCCTCTCCTTTAGCCCATTTCAGGTAAGCCTGAATGATTTTTTCCGGGTTTTTCCGCCAGATTATTCCATGGCTGGGGGCAATGATTTTGATTTTCAAGCCCAGCTTTTGAACTTCCTCCAGTTTCTTGAGTACCAGCGGGCTGAATGGGTAAAGGATATTGGCATAGTACTTGGCTGCCTCATCCATGACCTCATGCTCGTCCACCTGGTCGTCAAACAAAAAGGAAGAAGCCAGATGCTGGCCAAAAGCGTCATTAGGCATAAGCAGCTGTTCCTTTTCAATGTAAGAAAACATGCTGTCCGGCCAGTGCAGCATCGGTGCTTCCAAAAATTTAATGCTTCTTTTTCCTAAGTTTAGTTCATCGCCGGTTTTGACTACCTGGAAATCACACTCCAAGCCATAGTGTTTGATTAGACCCTCTTTAGCTTTTTGAGTGCAGTAAATTTTAGCGTCAGGACAAAGCTTGATGATTTCCGGCAAAGCCCCGGAATGGTCCGGCTCGATATGGTTGACAACTATATCTTCTATTTTACCTGGGTCAACGAGAGCTGAGATGTTGGCAATCAGTTCTTTGGTAAAGGGCCTAAAAACAGTGTCAACCAAAGCGATTTTTTCGTCAATAATTAAGTAAGCGTTGTAAGTTGTGCCCCGGTGGGTGCTGTAGGCAGGGCCGTGAAAAAAGCGAATGTTCCAGTCTACCGCACCTACCCAGTGGATTCCTTCCGCAATTTGTACTGGTGGCATTAATTCATCTCCTTTCATGATTACGTACACGTATTACCAGTATAACAATACTTTTACTGATATGTCCATTTTTTGTTGAAATATGTATTCTGCCCTAGCCGAATAATTTTTAAGAACAGCAGGTATCAGTTTTTGTACGTAGAATAAATTTTATGTAACAACTCCATATTTTATTTTTATGCTCCGAACTTTACCGCCTAAAGCTTCGGCCATGGAGTAAAGTCCATAGGGTATAGCGGGAAACTGCTATGCCTCCCAATGTGGAAAGGGGTTCCTTGTGTTATTTAAAAGCCAGGCTCTTTCTACCCGCCTGGCTTTTTTAACGGGGCCCGGTTGGAGGTGATCTGTGTCAATATAATAACTTCTCCCTTTTAAGCACATTTTAGCAGTAAAAATAGGAGGGCTCGAACAGTTGTGAAAGGTAAAAAAGTTATTTTAACGTTTTTCTTAAGTCTACTTTTATTTGCTATAATGGCCGGCTGCGCCAGGGAAAGCCAACAACCGGAAAACAAGGCAGCAGAAAACCAGGGTATGAAAGAAATAATCCTAGCAACTACTACCAGTACTGTAGATAGCGGCTTGCTGGATGTTCTGAACCCGGTCTTTGAAGAAAAGACCGGCTACGTGGTAAAAACGATTCCAACCGGCACTGGTAAGGCTTTAGCCATGGGGGAACGGGGAGATGCCGATGTCCTGCTGGTACATGCTCCCGAAGCGGAAAAGAAACTGCTGGAGGAAGGTGTAGTCACCAACTACCGGCTGGTGATGCATAACGATTTTGTCATTGTGGGCCCGGAGAATGACCCTGCAGGAATCAGCCATGCCCAGACAGCTATGGAAGCGATGCAAAAGATAGCAGCAAGTCAAAGCCTCTTTATTTCCAGAGGCGACGATTCTGGAACCCATAAGAAGGAATTAAGCTTGTGGCAAAAAGCTAACGTCAAAAATGAAGGCGGCTGGTACCAGGAATCGGGCACCGGCATGGGTGAAACCCTGGCTATTGCCAATGACAAGCAGGGCTATACGCTTTCAGACAGAGGGACATACCTGGCTTTAAAAAAGAATCTCAAGCTAAAAATCCTGTTCGAGGGTGAAAAATCCCTCTTAAACATCTATCACGTCATGCAGGTTAATCAGGAGAAATTTCCCAAAGTCAATGCGGAAGGTGCTAGAGTTTACGTGGAATTTATGATTTCTCCTGAAACTCAGGAAATGATCAAAAATTTTGGTGTGGACAAATACGGTGAGCCGTTGTTTTTCCCCGATGCAGGGAAGAAGGACAGCTAAAATAAAATTAAATTTAAAATTGAAATTCAATAATTTGAAATTTGACAGCAGGAATTTTTGTTGATAGCTAGAATAAAATAGACTATACATGATATGTAAATGCGCCATGAAGGCGCTGCTGTTGCTTGTTATTTTTTGGATAATAGGCCAAGTAGGTCTAGAAACCCTGGCAGGGGTTTAGGCTTGCTTGGCTATTTGTCTTGTTGGGGAAATACTGCAAACGACACTTCATGCATGAAAAGTGTGTAGCCTGATCTATAATTAAAGGAGGATGACAATGCATATACCAGACGGATTCTTGGATGCCAAAACGTGGTTAAGTACGGCTGCTCTGTCGGCAGGGGCTCTGTCCTATGGCCTAACTCAGGCCAACAGAGAGCTTGAGGACAGGCAGATTCCCGTCATGGGAGCCATGGGGGCTTTTGTTTTTGCTGCTCAAATGGTAAATTTCCCGGTAGCAGGGGGGACTTCAGGCCACCTGCTGGGGGGTGCCCTTCTGGCTCTGACTATGGGGCCATGGCCTGCTTGCATTATCATGGCAACCATAGTTGGTCTGCAGGCATTATTCTTCAATGATGGCGGCGTTACCGTCCTAGGAGCAAACATTTTCAATATGGCTGTACTGGCACCCCTTTCGGGATATTGGGTTTATCGGCTGTTAAACAGGGTAATTGCCAACAGACCGGTAAAAATATTTCTGGCAGCTTGGTTTTCCACCATGGCTGCAGCGGCAGCAACTGCTTTGGAATTGGCCTTTTCCAATACGATAGCCTTAAAGTTGGTCTTACCTGCCATGCTGGGGTGGCATAGCTTAATTGGCATTGGGGAGGGACTGATTACTGCAGGAGTGATCTCTTATTTGACCAGTATCAAGGGAGGCTTGTTTTTAAGCATAGGGAGAAAGGCCGGTGAGAGTAATGTCTAAAAAAATATTTTGGTTTTTATTGGCTGCCTTAGCTGTAGCAGCCTTGCTGGGCCCATATGCTTCCTCCTATCCCGACGGCTTGGAACGTGTTGCGGAAGATTTTGGTTTCCTAGGCAAATCAGAGGGAAAAGCGGTCTTGCAGTCTCCCATGCCGGATTACGTCATGCCGGGGATAACCGACGAAAAAGGGGCCACTGCCTTAGCGGGCGCAGTTGGAACTCTATTGACTTTTGTTATAATATATATAGCGGGAAAAGCAATTACTTTCAGCAAGAGGATGTCAAGGAGGGATAGGTATGTGCGAAGCTAACGCTTACCTTAAAAAAGGCGATCGGGAAGAACTGATTTTGGAACAAGTCGATGAAGTAGAGCCATTTGAAGACGGTTTACTGCTGCGCAATATTTTTGGAGTGCAAAAAATTGTAAAAGCTAAGATCCAGTCCTTGGCTTTAGTTAACCATAAGATTATCCTGGAAGAGCTGCCTAATTCCTAATTGTGTATGGACAAAATTAAAAAGCTATTAACCAAAGCTAACCCCAGGGGATTGGTGGCCGCTACGGCGCTGCTATTAGCAGTGGTAACTTTACTCCAAGATTTACGGCTGCTGCTCTTTAATTTGCTGTTGGTACTCATTGTTTTCCGGTTAGTCTGCTGCAACTTTAGAGGCATTTTCACAAAATTTGCATTGCTTTGTCCCCTGGCGGTTTTTTTGGCGTTGGCAGCTGCTTTGTCCACACCTGGTCACGAAATAGCCGGGATAAGGCTCGGGGGATTTGCGCTTATGCTTTCGGCGGAAGGTATCCGGAAGGCACTGAGGCTGTTATTGCGGATGTTTAATTCTTTGGGAATAATTTTTCTTTTGCTGGAACTGGTAGGGACCAGGCGCTTTTTGCATACTCTGCGTCTATTTAAAGTGCCGGCGCTTTTTATCCGGCTTGCCGAGTTCATCTTGCGCTATTTTGGGCTCGTAGCCGCGGAGTTAACGAGGATGCAGCTGGCCAGGAAGGCCAGGTGTTTCAGTTTTAGGCAGAGCATAATACGCACAAATGTCATGCGCACTTTGACCCAGTTGATAGGAGTATTGTTTTTGCGCTCCCTTAGCCGGGGTGAACGAATTTACCTGGCGATGCTGTCCAGGGGGTATGCCGGTGATTTTCAAACTTATATCCCGGAACAAAAAACGGAGGGCACTAACACTTTGGGAATTGGTGCGGTATTATATAGTATGCTACTATTGCTCTTGGATAAAGGCTGGGTGAGATGGTAATAAAGGCAATTAACATAAAAGATTTGCACTTTTGTTACGGCGACGGTACGCAGGCTCTGGCCGGTGTCCACCTGGAAATTTCGGCGGGGGAAAAGGTAGCTCTTTTGGGCCCGAACGGTGCAGGCAAATCTACCTTGCTGCTGCATTTCAACGGCTTAAACCTTCCGCAGCAAGGGGAAGTATTCATTCTGGGCCAAAAGATAACTTCACAAAATGAGCGATGGGTGCGTTCAAAAGTAGGATTGGTCTTTCAGGACCCTGACGACCAGTTATTTGCACCTACCGTTTGGGAAGATGTGCTTTTCGGTCCCCTTAACCTCGGCTTGAAGCTTGCGGAAGCTGAATTGCGGGCCAGGGAAGCCTTACAGGCAGTTGGCATGCTCAATTATAAGGATAAAACCCCTCTGCATTTGAGTTTTGGGCAAAAAAAACGGGTGGCTATAGCGGGTGTGCTGGCCATGGAACCGGAGATCATCGTGCTGGACGAGCCTACCGCTTACCTTGACCCTAAGGGCCAAGAGGATTTGTTGGTAATTCTCGATAACCTGCATGACCAGGGAAAAACAATAATTATAGCGACTCATGATGTGGACCTTGTAGCCGAATGGGCGCAGTCGCTGATTGTGTTAAGGTCGGGAACCATTTTGGCCCAGGGCGGAGTAGAACTTTTAAGCAGTGCGGAGGTAGTGGAAAAGGCTAATTTGCGCTACCCTGTGGTTACCAGGCTCTTTAAGTCCATCGAAGAATTGGCTGACGTAACGCCTCCGGTAACCTTCAGCCAAGCGACAGCGTTAATCAAACGTCTAGTGGCAGATCATAAGGTGTGTTGCGACCATGAGTGATTCTTACCAAACTGTAGCTCGTTCAATAACGGTCAAATCGGTAATTAACCGTTCCGAGTTTTTGGCCCATGTGAAAGAGGTTGCTACGGAAGAAGAGGCGCGGGAATTTATCAGTGCTATCAAAGAAGAACACAAACAGGCTACCCATAACTGCTCTGCTTTTTGTATCGGGCTTCCGCCCAGGGAGGTAACTTTTGCCGATGACAACGGCGAACCAAGCGGCACCGCGGGTAAACCCATTCTGGGCGCAATTAAGTCCAGTGAGATAACCAATGTGGTGGTGGTAGTAACCAGATATTTCGGTGGCAAAAAACTGGGGGTAAGAGGATTGATTGAAGCCTACGGCGGAGTTGCCAAGGATGCAATTCGAACTGCCGGTATCGTCACCAGGGTTATAACTTCAACCTTTGCCGTAAAATGTGATTATCCCGCGTTGAACAGCGTGATGTACCATCTAAATAAATATGAGGCGGAAATTGTGGAAAGTGACTATGGAGTCAAAGCCCGGCTTAAGATTGCGGTGCGGGAAAGCTTGGCTAAGGAATTGAAGGCTGTTTTAGAGCAGTTTGGTTTAATTGAATAAAGTACCTGCCAGGCAAGTTGACCACAACGGTTGACTTGCCTTTTTGCTTTGCAAATGTTTTTCTTGATGATTATACCATTGGCACAATCTAAAAGTTTTTTTATTTGTACCAATGGTACAAAGGAATACTGGCAAATGTGCCGAATGTACCAATATAACAAATGAACAAGGTGCGGAGTTGTTTTGAAGAATGGGAAAAATTCAACAAATTAGACTTTCCGCACCCGACATAACCAGTTCAGGAAGGTGATTAAATGACGGAAAGAAAAAGGCTTGGATTAATCGTCCCTTCTTCCAATAGTGTAATGGAGGTGGATTTTTACAGGAATTTGCCGGAAGATATTACACTGCATGTGGCGCGGATGTATCTATACGATACTACGGTGGCCGGGGAGGAGGAGATGTTGGATGTGCACTTCCCCAAGGCGCTTAGCGACTTGGCCACTGTGGTGCCAGATGCCGTAGTATTTGGCTGTACTTCCGCCGGTGCTTTGCGGGGAAATGCTTATGATGCTAAGCTGTGCGAAAAGATAACTGAGGTTGCCAAGTGTCCGAGTATAAGTGTTATTGCCAGCGTGCGCAAAGCAATTGAAAAATTAAAACTTCACAAGGTAGCAGTAATCACGCCATACATTGAAGCTCTCAATCAGCGAATTAAAGCCAGTCTGGAAGCCGATGGGGTAGAGGTAGCGGCGATACACGGTCTGGGTATCGATCACAATCATTCCATTGGCATGGTGAAACCTGAGGAAATATTTCAATTTACTATGGAAAAAGTTCAAGGGCTTACAGTGGACGGCGTTTTTTTATCCTGCACTAATTTTAGGGCTATGGAGGTCTATAAAGAGTTGCAAGCAAAACTTGGCCTTCCGGTTATTACCAGCAATCAGGTTGCGCTTGAAGCTGCTCTGGAGGTTCTTGGCAAAAATAACAGCCGGTTATAAGCATAAACTAAAGGAGCGATAGAATGGGAATCACTGTAAGGCAGGCTTTAGAGATCTCAGCTTTAAAAAAAGCAAGGGTAGTAGGCGGACATCAGGGGTTAGATAACGTAATCACTTTTGTAAACATAATGGAAGTGCCCCAGGTTGCTAAATGGATGAAGGGCGGTGAACTCCTGGTAACCGCTGGTTTCACTTTAAAGGACAACGCCCAACTTCGACGCAACTTGATTTATGATTTGGCCCAAAAAGGGGTAGCCGCCTTTGGCATAAAGCCCGGTCAGTACTTCTTGCAAGTTCCTGAAGATATGATTGAACACGCCAATGCGGTTGGACTTCCGTTGATTGAATTGCCCCCTGATGTGCCTTATATGGATTTTATGATTCCTATTTTCGAGATCTTAATCAATAATCAACTTTACCTCTTAAAGAAATCCGAGGAAATTCATAACAGGCTGTTGGAAGTGGTATTAAAAGGGCAAGGTCTGCCCAGTATTTGCCAGGCTCTGTCGCAACTGGCAGGAAACCCGGCGCTAATCATCGACAGGGCAAGCAACATATTGGCCTGCACGTGGCCGGCCTTTACGGAATGTGAAGCTCCTGAGAAATGGGAGGAAGTTATCGTCACTCATTTAGAGGGGCGGCTGCAAGAACTTCTTTCCATTGACCCCCACCGCTGGCACCGCATGGGGCTGGCATTGGAGGAGATTGGAGCTGATCTGGTAGTTGCTCCTGTGGAAATAAATGGTTCATTTCAGGGTTGGCTTGCCATTCTTGAAAGCTGCAGGGTTTTGGATGAGCAGGACCTGATGGCTTTAGAACATGCTTCCACTATTGTGGCCCTGGAATTTGTGAAAGAGAAGGCGGTTTTTGAGGCGGAGCGTCAAATCAGAGGAGAGCTTCTGGAAGATCTGCTTGGCGGCAATTTTCAATATGAAGAAGTTGTGATCAGAAGGGCCAGCCATTTGAATTTTAATTTAAATGCAAGATTGGTTGTTTTTGTAATTGACATTGATTGCTTTGAACGTTATCTGTTGCGTGAAGCCGGGAAAGATGAAAACCATGTCCAGACAGTAAAAGCTGAAATTCATCAGGCGGTGCACAGCGCCCTCTTAGATTATCCCGGCGGAGCCATGCTTTTAGCCAAAAGTGACAGCATAACGGGTTTGGTGCGTCTCTCCAACAAAAATGAAGAAAGGCTGCTGCGGCGAAAATTCAACGATATAATGGAAAAACTGGCAGGCAAACTGCCCAAATTGAAAATTTCCGTTGGCGTGGGCCGACCTTTTTCCGGAGTGCGTTTCGTTAAAGATTCTTACCAGGAGGCTTTAGCCGCTTTGCAAATCGGGCGGTTTATGCATGGACATTCCAGTCTCACTTTTTTCGAAGAATTAGGTCCATACCGTTTTCTCTATGAACTGAAAGATTCACCGGCCATGCATGGTTTTTACCGGGAGACTCTGGGAAAGCTGATTTCCTATGACGAGCAGAACAATACCGAACTGGTCAAAACATTGATTCATTATTTTAAAAATGACTGCAATTTGCGCTTGACTGCCGAAAGCCTTTATATCCATAAAAACTCAGTGATCTACCGGATCAAAAAAATTGAAGAAATTACAGGACTTAATATGAATGACCCCGATGAACGTTTTAATTTGCAGTTGAGTTTAAAGCTGAGCCAGTTTATAGGCGAGAGTGTCATAAAAGCTGTAGAAGTCTGCTAACCTGGTCGGATGGTACAAAAACGGCAATTAAAGATTGGTTAAGCGGTCCAGAGGAAGGTGTACTGTCGATGCAGAACTCTAAACGTAACAAATGGTTGTTCAACTGGTTGTTCAACAAAATATCTTTTTCAGACTGCTTTAACTAATCAAAATTGTCGAAAGG
Organism: Zhaonella formicivorans; assembly: GCF_004353525.1. Taxonomy (NCBI): domain Bacteria; kingdom Bacillati; phylum Bacillota; class Clostridia; order Neomoorellales; family Zhaonellaceae; genus Zhaonella; species Zhaonella formicivorans. Next base: position 1,424,902 of record NZ_CP085524.1, on the reverse strand, counting down.
TGGGGAAATTTATGGCAGATTTAAGAGTAACTTATGCAGGAGTGGAATTTAAAAACCCGCTGGTACTGGCTTCAGCTACCCCAGGCTGGGATGGTGAAGGCATGAAGCGGGCAGGACTGGCTGGTATAGGAGGTGTCATACCTAAGACTATAGGTCCGGTCCAGGACTGGGCAGCCCACCCTTGTAACGGCAGACTGCAGCTCATCCGGCACGGCGGAAAGCCAATAGGCATGGTCAACCTGGAACTGTTCACCACAAAAACAAGGGAAGCATGGATTAAAGAGGACCTGGCTATTGCCAAGGAAGGTGGAGCAGTGATGCAGGTAAGCGTACTGGCAATGCCTCACCCTGAAGAAACCGCCCAGCTGGTAGAGGAAATTCAGGCTACAGGTATGGCTGATCTTTTGGAATTAAACGTTTCTTGTCCTATGCCGGCCTCAACTGTAGGTATGCACATCGGCAAAAGCGCGGAGCGGACTTACCAGCAGGCCAAAGCCGCTAAAAGCGCTGCCAAAATTCCATTGACTGTGAAATTAACACCTAACGTTTCCGATATGGTGGAAATTGCTCAAGCCGTCAAAGAAGCCGGGGCAGACGGGGTCACCATCAGCAACTCCGTCCGTTCTTTCGCAGGCGTGGATATTGAGACAGGCATGCCGCTTTTAAGGGGATACGGCGGATATACAGGACCTGCTATCAAACCTATTATCATGAGACATCTCTCTGAGGTTGCCCGGAATGTTGATATTCCTATCTCCGCCGTTGGCGGTGTGATGAGTTTCAAAGAAATCGTTGAATATATCATGTTGGGAGCTACCACCGTACAAACCTGTACTGCGGTAATGTGGAACGGTTATCAAATTATTCCCAAACTGCTTAAAGATCTGGAGAACTGGCTGGATGCCAAAGGCTATAAGTCCCTGGATGAAATCCGCGGCATAGCTTTACCGCACATTACTACCGTAGAAGAACTGGCCAAGTTGCCTGCCAAATATGCCAATATTGAGGCTGAGAAGTGTACAAACTGCGGCATTTGCGAAAGAGTATGCATGTACCGCGCTATCTCCGCGGGAGATACGGCCCATTATGTTACGCAAGCCAATTGCGACGGCTGTGGCCTGTGCGCTCAGTGGTGTCCCAGCGGGGCTATTGAGCTTAGGGAAGCAAGTGAATGTTTAAAGACGGCAAATTAGCAAGGGAGGCCTAAAAGTGCTGATTAGTTTGGAAGGGGCTTACGATTTACACGTTCATACCCATCCCTGTCTTTTTCCCAGGCTGTGTGATGACAGAGCGGCAGTAACAGCTGCCGCTCAAGCCGGTTTGGCAGGCATGATGCTCAAGTGCCACCATGAAAGCACTGTAAGCAGAGCCAGGGAGTTGCAGAGGGAATTCGATAATTTCAAAGTTTTTGGCGGCATTGTTCTGAACGAGTATGTAGGGGGCATTAATCCGCAAGCCGTGGAGGCGGCCTTAAAAATGGGCGCCAAGGAAGTTTGGATGCCTACGATTGATGCCGATAACCATGCCAAAGCCCATGGTTCTAAAGGAAAATATGACGTTCAGGAAGGCGGCAGCACCGGTGACGGCAGTGAGATTAAAGGAGTCAACGTTTTAGACAGTGAAGGCAACATCAATCGGCAAACCAAAGAAGTTTTAAAATTGGTAGCGGAATTTGATGTGATTTTGGGGACCTGCCATTTGTCCCCGGACGAAATTTATAAATTAGTCAAAGCAGCAAAAGAGCTGGGTGTAAAAAAGATACTCATCACTCACCCCTTTTTCAAAGTCCCCGCTTTGTCCGTCAGTCAACTGAAGGAACTGGTTGCCATGGGAGCGAAAGCTGAATTCGGCTACTGCACAGTATCACCCATGTGGCATTACGCAACTGTACAGGAAGTGACGGCAGCCCTCAAAGAAATTGGGGCTGAAAACGCCATTATCATCAGCGACGCCGGGCAGAGGCACAACCCTATGCCGCACGAAAGCTTGAGAGTGTTTGCCCAGTGCTTGTATGAATGCGGAATGTCAAAAGAAGAGCTGCGCCTGTTAATGGTAGACAACCCGAAAGCTCTCTTGAACTTGTAATTCAAAGGAAAAGGAGAGGGAGTGAAAATGCGTTTTAAAACTTTAACTCCCCGGAATTCCAGCGAAGCATTGGAAATGCTGAAAACAAACCAAGGGGAATTATTGCCGGTAGCCGGGGGAACAAACGTGCTTGTAGACCTGCATCGCGCTAAAATTAGGCCTAAAGCATTGGTTGATTTATCCCGGCTTGATGAGTGGAAAGAAATAAAATTGAATAACGGTGTGCTGGAAATTGGCTCCCTGGTTACTCATGCCCAGTTGGCTTCCAACTCCCTTTTGGACGGTCCTTTTGCTGGACTGCGTACTGCCGCAGGGATGGTTGGCGGCCCGCAAATCAGAAACAGGGGTACTTTGGCGGGGAACCTGCAGAGCGCTTCCCCGGCCGCCGATACTGCTACCCCGCTCTTGGCCCTGGGAGCGGTGTTGACTCTGGTCAGTGTGAGCGGGCACAGGGAAGTGGCAGCAGACAAGTTTTTTGCCGGGCCAGGCAAAACAGTGTTGGAGCCTTTTGAACTTGTCAGCAAAGTTACCATCAAGACTAATCCTGCTGCCAAGTCAGTTTTTTATAAAATCGGAAAAAGGAATGCTATGGCGATCTCACTGATTAACCTTGCCGCCTGTCTGGAATCAGACTCAGAAGGAAAATGCGTCAATGTGGGTATCGCCCTTGGAGCTGTGGCGCCTACCCCGGTAAGGGCAAAGCAGGTTGAAGCTTTTTTATTAGGAAAGAAAATAGATGAAGCTGTTATTCTTAAAGCCCAGGAGCTTGTTGAAGGTGACATTTCTCCGATCAGCGACATCAGGGCTGAGGCCGGGCATCGCAGGCACCTGGCCAAAGTGCTTGTGAAGCGGGCGTTACAGACTTTGGCCCGAGTGGAGGAGGAATAAAAATGGCTCTGGTGGAATTGGCCTTAACAGTTAACGGTAAGCAAACTACTGTGCGGGTTGAAGAGGACAAAAACTTGCTCTACTTAATCAGAGAAGTATTAGGTTTGAAGGGCACCAAAGAAGGGTGCGGCGAAGGTGACTGTGGAGCCTGTACCGTACTGCTGGACGGCAAAGCGGTTAACTCCTGCCTGGTTTTGGCAGTGCAGGCAGAAGGCAAGGAACTGGTTACTATTGAGGGATTAGGCAGTCCGGAAAATCTTCACCCGTTGCAACAAGCTTTTGTGGAGGAAGGGGCGATCCAGTGCGGATTTTGCACTCCTGGTATGATTTTATCTGCCAAAGCTCTTTTAGACAGCAATCCTGAACCGTCTTTGGAGGAAATTCGCCTGGGCATATCCGGGAACCTTTGCCGCTGTACCGGCTATCAAAAAATAATTGCTGCCGTTCAAAAAGCCAGCAAAATAATGGTAGAAAGTGCAGCGAGGAAGGAGGGAGAATAAAATGCCGGAATTCAATGTAGTTGGTCAGTCAGTGCCAAGAGTTGACGGCATTGCCAAGGCTACCGGGAAGGCAGTATATACCGGGGATATTGAAATGCCTGGCATGCTCTTTGGTAAAGCCCTGCGCAGCGCTTATGCCCATGCCAAAATTATCGCAATTGATACTGCTGCAGCCGAAAAAATTCCCGGTGTACGTGCCGTTTTAACAGCCAAGGATATCCCGGGAGTAAATAAGTTCGGTTTAGCAATTCAAGACCAGCCGGTTTTGGCAGAATCCAAAGTACGGATGCGAGGAGACGCTGTTGCATTGGTTGCTGCAGAAAGTTTGGAGATAGCAGAGGAAGCCATTAGGACTATTAAGGTAACTTACGAGGAACTTCCCGGCGTCTTTTCTGCCCAGGAAGGTCTGGCTGAGGATGCTCCCTTAGTACACGAAGAATTAGGCACCAATTTGCTGCAGCATACCAAAGTGCGCAAGGGTAACATTGCAGAAGGGTTTGCCCTGGCTGATGTCATAGTGGAAAATACTTACCAGACTCAACGGGCTGAACATGCTTATATGGAGCCTGAAACTTCACTGGCTGCAGTGGATTCCAACGGAAACGTGACTATCTGGACGTCTACCCAATATGTTTTTCGCGACAGAAGACAGATTGCCCCTGTTTTAGGTTTGCCGGTTAACAAAGTGCGGGTTATTCAGGCTGTAACCGGCGGTGCTTTTGGGGGTAAAGATGATATTACCACGGAAATTCAGGCCGGTTTGCTGGCTTTAAAAACCGGAAGACCGGTGAGGGTGACCTGGAGCAGGGAAGAGTCCATGATCTCCTCGACCAAAAGGCATCCGATGACAATTTGGTGCCGTACCGGCGCCACCAAGGACGGGAAACTGGTGGCATTGGAAGGCAAAGTCTACAGTGATAAAGGGGCCTATTGTTCTATTGGGCACTTTATCACTAAAAAGACTGGACTGCATTTGGCAGGTCCCTACTATATTCCACACATCAGCATAGATACTTATGCGGTCTATACAAATAATACTATCTGCGGTCCTTACCGGGGTTTTGGTATTCTGCAGGCAGCCTTCGCCCATGAATCGCAAATGGATATGTTGGCGGAAAAATTAGGAATTTCCCCATGGGAAATCAGGATGCTCAATGCATTGCGGCCAGGCCTTAGCACCGCCACCGGTCAGGTGTTTGATTCCAGCGTTGGGATTTATGAAACGCTGGTCAAAGCTAAAGAGTATCTTGATAAGCAAGGAGGTGCAGACCGGTGAAGAAGAGGGGCAGGGGCATAGGTTGCAACCTTTACGGTGTTGGCTTTGGCTTTAACCGCCCGGACCATGCAGCGGCCTATGTGGAAATTGCTGACGACGGTACTGTTACCATTCTGAGCGGATGCTGCGAAATTGGTCAGGGCTCGGATACGGTGCTCTGTCAAATAGTCGCCGAAGAACTGGGTATACCTTTTAGCTGGGTAAGAATAATCAGCGCTGATTCAGGTGTAACTCCCGATGCCGGGCCAACTACAGCCAGCAGGCAAACCTACGTTTCCGGCAATGCAGTTAAAAAAGCTGCAATGGAAGCGAAAAAACACATGATCAATTTGGCAGCGGAAATTCTAAATTGTACGACCGAAGAATTAATTGTCGGGGAGCAGAAGATTTATTCCAGGATTGAGGCGGACAAATGCCTGCCTTTTGCCACCGTAGCCATGGAAGCCCATAAACGGGGCAAGCCTTTTGTAGGGCTCGGTTGGCATGATAATACGACTCGAGACGTGGATCCTGAAACCAACCAGGGAGATGCCTATTCCACCTATATCTATGCGACCCAGGTAGCTGATGTGGAAGTTGATACGGAAACAGGTGAAGTAAAAGTGCTGCAGGTGGTGGCTGCCCATGACTGCGGTCGGGCGATCAACCCGCAGCTGGTGGAGGGACAGATCGAAGGAGCGGTTGCCCAGGGGCTTGGCTACGCCATTATGGAAGAAGTCATTTTAAATAGTGGGAAGACAATGACTCCCACATTTGCTGAATACCTGATTCCTACCAGCCTGGACATGCCGAAAGTTATACCAATTATTGTAGAGGATTTGGAACCGCAAGGTCCTTTCGGCGCCAAAGGAGTGGGAGAAGGGGCAATTATTCCTACGGCTGTGGCCATAATCAATGCCATTTATGACGCGGTAGGCGTTAGAATCACCAGTTTGCCTGTAACTCCCGAGAAGATTTTGGCTGAGCTTGTTGCTAAAGATAAATAACAAACATATTTTCACGTTTAGGCTAGGGGGTGAGATAAATTTAAAATTGATTTTTCGCAGGCTCCCAGTATATAAATTTTTGAGGAGGTTTTTAAAGTGAAGAAAGCCTGGTACAAAAAAATGTCTGTTTTAGTGTTGTGTATTTTTGCCCTTGCTATCCTTGCCGGTTGTGGCGGTGGACAACAGAGCTCAGACGCTGAGAAAAACCAGGGAAATGATAATGCTGCTCCGAAGAAAATCGTCTTGAAACTTGGCCATGACCACATGACCAGTTCTCCTTTCCAGAAGTCGGCAGAGAAATTTAAAGAGTTGGTGGAAGCAAGGTCCAACGGACAAATTGAAGTGCAAATTTACCCGGCTCAACAGTTGGGCAGTTCCAGGGAAATGATTGAAGGCTTGCAAATGGGTACCATCGAAGCAACCTTACTGCCAACTGCAAAATTCGGTGGTTTCGACCAAAGGCTGACTTTAGTTGACTTGCCTTTCCTGTTCCCCAATGAAGAAGTGCTCTGGAAAGTGCTGGACGGGGAAATCGGTCAGGAAATCATGAGCGGCCTAGAAAACATCGGCATCAAAGGTATTGCATTTTATGCAGAAGGCTTTAAAGCATTTACCAATAACAAACCTATCCGCAAACCTGAAGATTTTAAAGGTATGAAGATCCGTACCATGGAAGCCCCGGTAATTATGGCTCAGTATAAAGCCTGGGGGGCCAACCCGGTACCCATAGACTTCGCTGAAGTGTATAACTCTTTACAACAGAAGGTTGTAGACGGGCAGGAAAACCCCTTGCTCAGCATCCACGACATGAAGTTCTATGAAGTTCAAAAATATATGATCATGGGTGACCATGCTTATTTATCCTACATTTTGACTGTAAGCAAGAAGTGGTTTGACGGGTTGTCCCCGGAACTGCAAAAAGTTATAGTTGATACCGGTAAAGAAGTGGCCCAATATCACAAAGGCTTAATGCAAGAAGCAAACGAAGGTTATTTGAAAAATATCAAAGCCTTTGGCACCGAGGTCATAGTACTCTCACCGGAGGAAAGAGAAGCTTTCCGGAAAGCCAGCCAGCCTGTTTACGATGAATTCAGAAACGTAATTGGCGCCGAGTTGCTGGACAAAACTTTAAAGTTTATTGAAGAGAACAAGTAAGACTGCAGTATATAGCAGGTTCTTTCGATCTTTTTATCCAAGGCCGGGGGACATATCTCCTTTGCATCTAAGATGCTGGGATATGTCCCCAAATAACAATGCTGTAGGAGTATGTATCCATTAGAAGGAGGAAACAGGGATGTCCAAGCTCGATAAAGTTTTAACAGCAATTGAAGAAACCGTAAACGGGGCGCTCCTCCTATCTGCAACTGCAGTGCTGTTTGTCAACGTGGTGCTGCGTTATGTCTTTAAAAGTTCAACCACTTGGGCTGAAGAAGCAATCCGCTATGCTATTGTCTGGGTTACATTTTTTGGTGGAAGTATGTGCGCCAGGAACAAGATGCATGTGGGCATTGATATTTTTGTGCAAATGGCACCCAGACCTGTAAAAAAAGTTTTAATGGCCCTTGCCCAGTTAAGTGCTGCTTTTTTTACAGCTGTTATTACCTATTTCGGTTGGGCCTCAACCCAGCTGGTTATTGAGACAGCGCAAAAAAGCCCGGCCATGATGATGCCCATGTGGATTGTCTATATAGCCATGCCTCTGGGCAGCGCTTTGATGACTATCAGGTTTGTGGCAGCAGCTTATGCAATTTTAACCGACAAATCCTTCGGGGTTGACATGGTTGTTGAAGACGGCTCCGTAGATATGTCCAGGCTGTAGGGGGTGGCTATGCCTTGATTACTGTACTGTTTATTTTGCTTTTTGCCCTGTTGTTTTTAAGTTCGCCGGTGTTTATATCGCTAAGCTTGTCGGCATTATTGGCATTCGTGTTGTATACTGACATGCCGTTAACAGTGGTAGCCCAGAGGATGTTCGGCGGCATTGACAAATTTGCCCTGATGTCTATCCCTTTCTTCATTTTAGGTGCCAATGTAATGAAAGTAGGCGGGATTGCCAGAAGGATTCTTAACTGGGCCTATACGTTAGTTGGCGGTTTAAAAGGCGGTTTGGCGTTGACTACTGAAGTGGCATGTATGTTTTTCGGGGCTGTTTCAGGCTCTTCACCGGCTACTGTGGTAGCCATTGGTGGCTTGATGTATCCTGCTTTAAAGGAAAAACAATATGGCGGGGGGTTTTCGGTTGGATTGATCACTGCCAGCGGTTCCGTGGCCTTGCTGATTCCTCCCAGCATAAGTGCTATTATTTACGGCGCTGTGACGGGCGTATCTGTAGGAGCCTTGTTTATGGCTGGCTTGGGAGCCGGTATCTTATACGGCATTGTTTACCTTCTCTATTGCTATTGGTATGCCCGCAAAGCCGGGGTGCCTGTGGATAAAAAAGCAAGTTATGCTGAAAAATGGAGAGCTACCAAAGAGGCCAGCTGGGCGCTGGGAATTCCTGCAATTATCATGGGCGGAATTTATTTGGGAATCTTTACTCCTACTGAAGCTTCGGGTATTGCTGCCGTTTATGCTATTTTTGTCAGCATGTTTATTTACAAGGAGATGGATCTGAAGTCACTGTTTAAGACTTGTATAATTTCCGCTGAGGCTACTGCCCAGGTCATGATTCTGCTGGCTGCAGCTTCGGTTTTTGGCTGGATTTTAACGGTAGGTCAAGTCCCGCAAAGCCTGGCCCAATTCATTATCGACAGCAACTTCGGCCCGGTAGCCTTTTTGATGATGATCAACATCATCTTGGTCATTGCCGGAATGTTTATCGATGGTTCTTCAGCTATTATCATTATTGCACCTCTTGTTTATCCCATCGCCATGCAACTGGGGATCAACCCTGTCCACTTGGGTGTAATCATGGTAGCCAACGCAGCCATTGGCATGTTTACTCCGCCTTTTGGCCTCAACCTCTTCGTGGCCCAGCCGGCAACAGGTGAGAGCATGGTAAATATAATTAAGGGAGTAATGCCATTTGTTCTAATCAGCTTGGTGGCACTGTTGCTAATAACTTATTTACCCGATGTTTCGCTGATAATCCCTCGGATGGTTTATGGTCCCACTGTTTAGGTGCTATGGTAGACATCCCCGGCAGCCCCGGGGATGTTTTTTTATGTTGTTTCGTTTTTGGCCAGGTATAACAGGGGAAAAATCAAATAAATAAAAGTAGTTGCGGCCTGGATGATTCCCGAATCGTTCACTAATAGCCCTACTATGCTGGCAATCAAAATGGCAGCAAAGGCTTGGTAAAGGATAGGGTTATGGGTTTTTAAGCGCAGCACGAAGCCTTTGGGCCAAGCCAGCAGGATGGCAAAAGCCAGGAGAAAGCTGAGCAAAGCTTTTGTCCAGATGGAATAGTTCAGGAGTTTGATATTCATATTAACTTTTCTGCTGATGATGTTGAAAGCTTCATTTAACCCTTCCTGTTTAATGGTGCTGACGGTTAAGGCCATATGGGTGTAGTCGTTTTTGTTCAAGTAAAAATCAGCTGCCGCCACGGCAAAAAGCAAAAGGGCCGCAGCCAAGGGTAAAATCAGCGCCAGTCTAGCTGGCGATTTTTTCTGCTTCAGGTTTAAGAGCAGATAGCCAAAGGAGAGCGTCGCAGTGATCAGTCCGCCTACATCGGCCCCGTACTGGGGTAAAAAGATGGCTGCTGCTGTAAGAATAAGATAAGCTGCACCCAGCAACCGGAGATAACCCCTGTTCTCTTGCCAAAAGAGGGAAGCGCTTAAAAGCGTGGAACCGATCAGTACCCCGGCCAGTTCATTCCCCAGACCGTAATATCTGGCTCCGATAATGGGGTCGTAACCTAACGGAGAATTTTGCATTATCCCCAGCTTAAAGAGCAGATCAAACAGCAGGACTAATGAGGTCAACAGGGCAACGGCCTGGATCTTTTTCAACCCGTTAAAAGGCAGCGCATATACCAGGGCTGAAACAGCAAGTCCAAGGCCAAGGAAAATTACCAGCGATAAAGCTGGGCGGGCTGTTTGAAAATAGCCGAAAAAAATTAAGAGCAGGGTACTTATCAGAAAATAAAAAACAAAAAAACTGATAATCCTGGTAATTAACTCTTTAGTGGTCAGGATCAGCAAGGCAATAGCACTCAAGATAAAGAGGATCTGCATGACTATATGGCTCTTTAAGATAACCGGTCGGTGGTTGTAAATTTCTATCAGCCTGGTATTCAGCCTGAGCAAAAAGTTGAGGTTATTCTCCGAACTGTGGCTTATAACGGGCCTGCCCACAAAAGCAGCAGGGGTATTCAGCCCGAAAAATGCGGCAATGGTAGGAGCCAGGTCTGTGTTTACAACTATCCCTTCGCGCCGCGTACTGGGTGAAGTCAACAGGCCTGCCTGTACACCTTTTCCGTACATAATCACCGGCGTCAAATTGTTGTGCCTGGCCAGTTCCTCTTTGCCGGGTGTGGGTGAAGCCAAGATCAGCAGATCTCTGTCCTGCTTCAGGCTGCTTGCAACTCGGCCCAGCAGGTAATCCAGACGGCGCAAAGCTTGCTCTCTTTGTTGCTTGAAATTTTCCGCGGAGATAAGGGGCTGATATTCTTCCAACCTTGATAGGTCGCCGGTTTCCAGTACTATAAAATCAGCATAGGGTAAAGCTTTGGAAAAATAACTATATATTTTCTCGTAATCCGTACGCCAACCAAAGGGGAAAGTGTCGTCCTTGGTTAAGATTTCCCTGCCGATTTGGCCATTGCCGGCAAACCCCTGCCGGTTTACTGTTAAAAGGGCGGCAAACCTCCGCGGCTCCGCATAAGTATCGGCGTTGCCCAAAATATAAGTGGTTAGGCCGGTCGTTTGCAAGAGTTCTCCTAAGGCGCCGATTTCCACTGAGTATTTCAACCTGCTGGCAGTGTTTTGCAGTTGATAAATGCCTAAATGGCTAATTTCGCCGCTTTTTATTTGAGGTATTCCAATTCCTTGTAAAACCTCTGCAGTGGTCAGAGGCTTTTTCTCGGTGGCAAAAGCTGCCCCGGTCTCCGCGTAGTTGAAGGCCCGTCCTGACCAGGAGGAGCCCAAAGAGCGGCTCCCGGCGGCAATAGTTAAATAAGTATTTTCCGGTATTATTTTACCGGCGGTATTGGTGTTTAAAAGTGCAACGCTACCCCTTTTGAGGATTCGTTGCATGTTCGGCAAGTGGTAGTTTGCCAGGTCGTAGATGCTCAGGTGATCGGCAATTATTAAAACCAATTTTCCGGGCCCCTCAGCGCTGGCAGGAGAAGCCAGAAGAAAAAAAGTGCTTAATAAAACGAAGAAAATTTTTTTGAGTGACAATGGAACCACCTTGCAGATAGATTATGTTCATTTTAATTTTGCCAAGAACCTGTTTTTTATACCACATAGCAAAAAAATGCCATCCAGTGGGAACTTTTTCCGCTTCGGTGAAGTCTAAATATTAAATGCCCACATAATTATTGTTAGCGGGGCAAAGCCAAATAATGATTAAGGGGGAGGGAACGGCATGAAGCGAAGGACATTGGCAGCATTATTGTCGCTTTTAATGGTCGGCAGTATCATAAGTCCTGCGTGGGCAAATCAGCTGCAAGTTAAGGCGGTGCAGCAGGGAGCTGTGCAAGGGGAAGCCAAAGCGCTGATTTCTCAGGAACAGGCCATGGAAATAGTGAAAAAAGCAGTGGGAGGCGCCATTAAACCCGAGTACAAAAGCGATGCTTACCTGGAGAGCCGCTATTACCCTAGCGGTAGACAGGCTTGGCGCCTGGAATGGAGGGACGAAAACCGCAGATCGGGACCTTCCTTTTACCTGTCAGCTATGGTAGATGCGGTTACCGGCGACATCGTGCAACTCAGTGAAAATTACAGCTATGATACTCCTGCCTCGGGTGTCATTACACGCCAGGAAGCGCTCCGGCAGGCAGAAGCATTTATCAAAAAACTGCAGCCGGAGAGATTCAGGGAAGTGGAACTTGTGGAAAGACCGGCGTATTACTCCGGCGGCGGCAGCTATATTGACCTTAACTACCGCTTTGAATGGGAGCGCAAATTTGCCGGGATACCGGTTGAAGGTGATGGTTTCAGCGTAAGCGTAGATGCTGTCAGCGGAAAGATTACCAACTACCAATTCAGCTGGACACCGGGAATTACCAAGGTTGATTTGCCGGTTGCAGAGCCGGAAAAGATAAAAGAACAGGTTGTGGAAGAACTGGGCCTTATCCTGAGCTATGAATACCCTTATGAATGGGCTGTCCAGTCGACAGCATGGCCTGAGCTTAAGCCGGTCTATAGGTTAAATACCGGCCTCTTCGCCTACGTTGATGCTGTGACCGGGAAGCCAATGGATTACAGCGGGCGTATTGTTGATTGGGGAGGACTGCGCCAGTTTAAACGGGAATTTATATTTCAAGGCGGCAGTTTATTTTCGAGTAGACCTGTTGAGCGGAAACGCATCAGTGCTGAGACCGGTATAAAGAAAGCAGAAGAATTTTTTAAGGCGCTGGGGGTATCGGGTCAGGTAAGGCGTTCCGGCGGCGGTGCCAGCCACGGGCCGGGAAATTATTACGAGGAGCACTGGACTTACAGCATCGAAGAGCCCGGGCAGGAGGGAAAACCGTACGTCGGGCGCAATTTAAGTGTGGGGGTCGACGTGTTCACCGGCCAGGTTGTTAATTTTTACCGCTGGGATGAAGGTTTAAAGGAACCGGCCAAGGGCAGCGCCCCGAAGCCTATGAGCAGGGAGGAAGCCCAAAAAAAAGCTGAGGAATTTATTAACAAGGTACAGCCGGGTCTGCTGGCCAAATTAGTCCTGAATCAGGAGGGAAATCCACCTTACAGCAAAGAAAACTGGCAGCAACATTTCAACTGGGTTCGCCTTGTAAACGGGATACCTTTCAACAGGGACGGCGTGCGCGTGACCGTTAATTCCTATACCGGCGAAGTTATCCAATATAATTACAGTTGGGCCGACATGAATTTTGTCGCCCCGGATAAAATTATCAGCCGGGAAGAAGCAAAAGCAGTACTCCTGGCCAACATCAAGCCTACTTTAACGTACATCAGTACCAACAGGTACGAGGAGCGACCGGGTGAACCTGTGTTAGTATATAAGCTGGAGTATCCCCAGGGCAATTTGATTGATGCCGCATCCGGCAAACTTACAGGTTTTCCGTTGGGCCGGGAACGACAGGTGCCAGAGATGGAGGCAACTTCTAATGCTTTAAGTCTCCTCATTTCCAGCGGAGTGATACCGGCTGATGCTTCCCCTGACGGCGCTGTGACCCGCCGCCAGGCCATAAAGGCCCTCAGGTCGGTGCAAGGGTTTTATCCTTATTACGAAGAAGGGGAGAGCAAAGAAAGCAGTTTCAGCGATGTTTCCCCGGAAGACCCCGATTGGCGCTTGATTGAAGGCGCTGTTGACAGCGGAGTGCTTGCTCCCGGCGGTAAGTTCAACCCTGAAGCAAGTATCGACAGGGAAACCCTGGCAGTTTGGGCGGTTAAAACTTTGAACTATGCCACGGTGGCGGAGCTGCCCATTAAGATTGAACTACCGGTTCAGGACAAGAATGAGGTTTCTGCCGAGGCAAGGAATTATGTTGGGTTTGCCTTGGGGCTGGGTATTATGGACGCCAAAGCTGGGAATTTTGAGCCCGGGGGAAAAGTGACCTGGGAAGAGCTGGCCGAGACCCTGGTAAAAAGCGTGGTGCACAGCAGGACGAAAAAATACAGCTGGTAAGCTTCAAACATTAAAAGGGCTGCCTGAGACGCAGCCCTTTTAATGTTCTTCTACTTCTTCCAGGGCAGAGCCTTCGCCGCCATGTTCTGTGCCGATGTTATTCACCACATTAACCGCTACGCCTAAAGCCAACCAAATCACCAGAAATAACCAAATTTGCCATTTCTTCATAACAACCACCCTAATCTAATAATTAACTTATACTAAATTCGCCTCGCATTTAATTTTTCCTGCTTTCCCTGTTACAATACTCACCACTATCTCCTGGTTGCCCAAAAATATCGCACCTGCTATACTAAAGTGTGTTGTTCAAAGGAGGAAAAGCAGATGCAAAGAGTTGATATACGAAATATAGCTATTATTGCCCACGTTGATCATGGCAAAACAACCTTGGTTGACGGCATGCTGAAGCAGAGCGGAATTTTCCGGGCTAACGAAGTAGTAGAAGAAAGGGTTATGGATTCCAATGCTCTGGAGCGGGAAAGAGGTATCACTATTCTGGCTAAAAATACGGCCGTGATGTATCAAGGGGTGAAGATCAATATCGTAGATACTCCTGGCCATGCTGATTTTGGCGGCGAAGTAGAACGGGTTTTAAAAATGGTAGACGGGGTGCTCCTGGTGGTTGACGCTTTTGAGGGTCCCATGCCCCAGACCAGGTTTGTGCTGCAAAAAGCTTTGCAATTAGGCCTAAAGCCTATCGTTGTGATTAACAAAATTGACCGCCCTGAAGCCAGGTGTAATGAAGTTGTGGACGAAGTGCTGGAGCTTTTTATAGAACTGGGGGCGGATGATGCCCAGATTGATTTTCCGGTTGTTTATGCTTCCGCCCGGCAGGGGACAGCTGTGCGGGAACTAGGGGAGACAGGGGTTGATTTAGTGCCGCTGTTTGAAGCAATTTTGGAACATATCCCCTGTCCTGAGGGTGAACCTGACGGTGCATTACAAATGCTGGTGACCAGCCTGGATTATGACTCGTACATTGGCCGGGTGGCAGTGGGCAGGATTCACCGAGGTAAAGTTAGGAGTGGCCAGCAGGCAGCCTTGGTGAAGCCCGATGGCAGCATGACCAGAGGTAAAATTGCCCGTTTGATGAATTTTCAAGGTTTGGCCCGCAACGAAATTCAGGAAGCTACTGTAGGGGAAATAGTTGCCGTGGCAGGCCTTGAGGATGTGGCTATAGGCGACACTGTTGCCTGCGTTGATAATCCTGAAGCTTTGGAGGCTGTTACTATAGATGAGCCTACGCTGTCCATGACATTTATGGTAAATGACAGTCCCTTTGCCGGCCAGGAAGGCGAGTTCGTGACTTCCCGCAAGCTGCGGGAGCGGTTATTCAAAGAACTTAATACCAATGTAAGTTTAAGGGTGGAAGAAACGGACAGCCCAGACATGTTTAAAGTTTCGGGGAGGGGGGAACTGCACTTGTCCATTTTAATTGAAAATATGCGACGGGAAGGCTATGAACTGCAGGTTTCTAAACCCCAGGTCATTTTTAAGCGCCAAAACGGGGTTGTCATGGAGCCCATGGAGTATCTGGTAATTGATATTCCCCAGGCTATGATGGGGCCGGTCATGGAAAACCTTGGGGGAAGGAAGGCCGAGCTGGTGAACATGACCACCTTGAGTACGGGCCAATTGCGGCTGGAATTTAACATCCCTGCCAGGAGCTTAATTGGTTTTCGTTCTGAATTCCTCACCCAGACCCGGGGGCAGGGGGTAATGAACCATACTTTTAACGGTTATCAACCCTATAAAGGAGAAATCAAAACCCGTTATAACGGTTCATTGATTGCTTTTGAGACCGGGGAAGCCACGACTTACGGTCTGCATTCCATTGAAGACCGGGGTACTCTATTTATTGAACCTGGTGCCAAGGTCTATGCAGGAATGATTGTGGGAGAAGGAAACCGGGATGTTGATGTGGAGGTCAATGTCTGTAAGAGAAAACATTTGACCAACATCCGTTCCAGCACAGCTGAAGAAGCAATCCGTTTAAAGGAGCCCAGGATTTTAACATTGGAAGAGGCAATAGAGTTTATTAATGAAGATGAGCTGGTTGAAGTTACGCCCAAAAATATTCGCTTGCGCAAGAGGTTTCTTGATAAAGACCAGCGGGTGAAAGCACAAAAACAGAAAGCGTCCAGCCTGCAATAAGGATTACCTTTAACAAACTCCCGCAAACATAGCGGGAATCAGGCTACCCTCAAAATGTTAACCCTTGTGTCTGCTGCTCCGGGATGACTTCGCCAAGAGCGCTGCTTCTGCTCATCGTTTGACTTCCAGCGGCACGCGCTGACGCGGCGTCCATGCCACTCCAGCGCTCTCGCAGCGTCCATGCTGCTCGGCCGCTTACAGTCAAACTCTTCACAGAGCGCTCTATGGCTTGTCATATGTCGCAGCTGCACACAATGGGTTACAATTTTTCATTCTTCTGATGGTGCTGCACAGCAGCATGGGTGTCTGTCGACAAAATTCTTGGTAGCTCGCATGTATTATGGAGCGGGACTTGTTTCGCTCAGCCGTCGGCGGCTTTGCCGCCGGTAACGGCGTGCGAGCTTGTCCAGAGCGAAATAATACATGCGAGCTTTGTCTACAGTCTGACTCCCGCTAACATTGCGGGAGTTTTAAGTTTATTGCCAATTTATTAAATTACAAGATGTAGTAAAAGGGCAGGAATATCGGTATTAGTAGCGAAATATGAAAATAGTAATTAAGTAAAAGGAGATAAATGATGCTGGAGAACTTTTTTACCAATGTTATTCCGGTTGCAGTGCAAGGCCGGTCAGTGCTGGCCTATTTGATTGTATTCTTAGGCGGTGTGTTAACCAGTTTCAGTCCTTGTATCCTTTCCATGCTCCCGGTCATGGTCGGTTACGTAGGCGGCTACGGCGAACAGCACAAGTGGAGGGGTTTTCTTTTATCCGCTTTTTTCGTGTTGGGCTTAGCCACCACATTTAGCATTCTTGGCCTTTCAGCCGCTTTTTTAGGCAAGGTTTTCGGTCGGATAGGTTCCACCTGGTACCTGGTGCTAAGTGTAATAGCCATCGCCATGGGTTTAAACCTTTTGGGAGTGTTTACAATCAAGTTGCCCGGGTTTTGTGGAGTTGCTTTTAAAGGAAGGGGTGTTGTGGGCTCTTACTTGGTGGGACTTTTATTTGGCCTAGTGGCCTCCCCGTGCGCCACTCCGGTATTGGTAGTGATTGTTGCCTACGTGGCAAGTAAAGGTCAGGTTTTATACGGCGGCTCCCTGCTCTTTACTTACGGCTTGGGACACGGCTTGCCGCTGCTTTTGGCCGGCACTTTTACGTCTTTCTTAAAGAGTTTGCCCGCTTTTCGGAAGTTCAGCCGTTATATAAATCTGGCCAGCGGGGTTATTTTGATTGGGATAGGAATGTATTTCCTCTATTTATGGGGGCAAACCTCGTCGTTAGTCCTTAGTCGTTAGTACTTTGCGTCGGCCTTTGGCCGAGTCCTCAGTCCCCAGTCCCTAGTCCCGGCTTAGTCTTTAATACTGAGGACTGACGACTGGTGACTGGTGACTGCTCCAGAGAAATACATGCAACTAAGCCTAACGACTACGGCGCTAGCCTGCTGAGAGCTGATAGCTGGCGGCTGAAAGCTGATAACTGACGAACTTGCGACGGGGTATCCGCGTTACAGTTATTTTCAGGGCAGTCTAAATTAAGGTGATGGTTGGCAGGAATTTAGGTGTATATAGTAGAAATTTAGGTGAATAATAGCGTTTGTGGCAATATGATGCAAGGAGCGGGTATGATGCAGGCGGCAGGGGATAATACAACAACCTTAAATGGGACAGTGGCAATCTACCAGGGGCAAGCGCTGGTCACCAATCCCCGGGAGGGCGGCAAACCTGCTGTGATAACACCGGGGGATCATGCCCAAGTCCTGGTGAACGGTTCGACCCTTACGGGTCCAAAGCAAGTTACTGCCGAGGATGAAATAAAACTGATACCTGATTGTTCCGCCCCTGATTGGCAGTTAAACATCAGAGTCAGCTCAGACAAAATGAATGCTTATGTAAGAATTGACCGCACACCGGGGAGCCGTTACCGGATTTTTGATCATGGCCCTGCCCATGAGTTGACTGTAAAGGCTGAACTAGAGGAGCTGATCAAGCCTGAAATTACAACACAAGAAGTGATTCAGCTCCTGCAAGCCAAAGGAATTGTTCATGGTATTATGCCGGAGATGGTACAGCTGGCCATTGCTTCAGAACAAAACAGCGAATACCTTGTTGCCCAGGGAGTACCACCGGTACCGGGAATTGATGCAGAGATTAGACTGGTGTTTGCGGAAAAACTGCAAAAAAACAAGCCGGAAGAAGCACCTCTCATCCATTTGCATGATGTAATCAGCGTAGAGCCGGGAGAACTCTTAGCTGAAGTAATTCCTCCCCAGCCGGGCAAGAGCGGGGTAGACGTCTATGGTAATCCTGTCCTGCCGCCGGCGCCTAAGAACATTGTCCTGGCGGCAGGAAACGGGGCAGAGGTCAACAAAGAAGGAACCAGGGCTAAGGCCCTTATTGCCGGTCGGCCTGTCCTTAGCGGTCATACTGTTACCGTTTATCCAAGCTATACTTTAAATGGTGACGTAGATGCCAAAACAGGACAAGTTCTTTTTAAAGGTGACGTTATTATCCAGGGCAACGTTTTGGATGGCATGAAAGTGGAGGCCAGCGGCAAGGTGGTGGTGAACGGCTATGTGGCTAATGCCACCATAATTGGCGGTGGAGATGTGGTAATCCACCAAAATCTGGTAGGCGGTACGGTTAGAGCCGGTGGAGTTTCTGCCATTTGCCAAAGGTTAATTGCAAGTCTAACTACTCTGCAACAGTACCTGATGCAGCTTGTTCCGGCAATAACCCAGTTAAAAAAACATCCTACCGTGTCCAGAAACAGGGATCTGGAGAGGCTGGGCGACGGAGTGCTGGTTAAAATGCTTCTGGATACCAAGTTCAAACAGATCCCGGCTGTTTTAAAAGAAATTGAGGAAGATCTGGAGAAATTGGTTGGAGCCGTTGAAAGCAAAGAGTTGGATTATTTCCGGAAATCATTCAGTGACTTTACTAAAAAATTTTGCGCCCGTGTTCCTTTGGAGCTTAAAACGGTGGCTCTTATTCAGGAGTTCTGTACAAAATTTACCGGTGAAATCAAAAACGTCAGCCAGGTGCTGAAGGAAAGAGCCAGGGAAAAGGCAAAGCTATCGGTACCCTATGTGCAAAATTCCCATCTGGAATCCAGCGGTGACGTTTATATCACCGGTAAAGGATGCTACAGCTCCAATATTTACGCAGGAGGAAACGTCCTTATTTACGGCTCGCCGGGAGTATTCAGGGGTGGTGAAATTATTGCCGGCGGTAATATTAAGGTTCGGGAGTTGGGAAGTCAGGCAGAAGCAATTACACTTGCCCAGGTAGGCAAGGACAGGACAATTACTGTTGACCGGGCCTATCCTGGGGTAACCATTAAAGCAGGAGCCCGGGTGGAAAAAATTAACTCTGTGACTCACGGTCTGATTTTAGAAGGAATTTGATACATTTATACAGGCTGTTGAATACCTGTTATTCAGCAGCCTGTATTTTTCTCATTTTATCTCATTGTAATTGTATAGGAAACTATACTTGCGAAAAAACTGTGGATAGTTTCCTGGACATAAAAATGCTTTTGTTCTTGCTTGGAAAGAAAAAACAAGCCTTTCCGGAAAAAACATATGGTATAATAGGGTGTACTATTTTACCCAGGGAGGAGAAAAATCAATGCATTTTTTGTGGCGTTCCTTGGCCTTTGTCGTGCTAATAGCTGTTCTTTACGCAGCATCACCGTTAGCTCAGGCTCCTGCTTGGGCCATACAGGAACCCCAGATTAATGGAGAATCGGCGATTTTGCTTGAAATGACAAGTGGACAGGTCATCTGGGCTAAAAATGAACATGTCAAAAGGGCACCCGCCAGTACAACCAAAATTTTAACTGCCCTTATTGCCCTGGAGAAAGGAAAGCTGGATGATCTGGTTACCGTGAGCGAGGAAGCTGTGCGGGTAGAAGGAACCAGGGTCTATTTGGTTGCGGGAGAAAAGCAGAGTTTAGAAAACTTGCTTTACGCCATGCTTTTAAATTCCGCCAACGATGCAGCCTACGCCATTGCGGAGTATATCGGGGGAAATGTGGAAAATTTTACCCGGATGATGAACAAAAAGGCGCAGGAATTAGGCGCTGTTAATTCCAATTTTGTCACCCCCAACGGTTTGGATGCAGAAGGGCATTATACGACAGCCTACGATTTGGCTCTGATCGCCAGAGCCGCTATGGAAAATCCGAAGTTTCGGGAAATAGTGGCTACCAAGACCAGAAAATGGCACGGGGCCGAATGGGAAAGTACCTTAATTAACCAAAATGATCTCTTGTCTACTTATGAAGGAACTATAGGAGTAAAAACAGGCTATACCAGTCAGGCAAAAAATTGCTTGGTCAGCGCAGCCCGCAGGAATGGAGATACGTATTTAGCTGTGGTTCTGGGCAGCCAAACTAAGAGCAGTGTTATATCGGACAGCAAAAAGCTGCTGGATTACGCTTTTGAAAACTATTACACTCAATCCTTGGCCCGAAAAGGGGAAACTGTGGCCGAAATCAGCCTGGAAGGACAAAACTTGAGCATAACTCCTATATCGGACCTGGCATACCTGCAGTCCAGGTGGACCCCCGTCTTTCCTCAGGCTAAGATTAACCTTTTGCCACTGAAGGCCCCGGTGGGAAAAGGAGAAAAAGTGGGAGAAATTCAATATTTATGGGAAAATGAGGAAATTGGTCGGGTCGAGCTGGTAGCGCAAAACGCGGTTCAAAACAGGACTACCCTTTTTGACTGGTGGGTACGGCTTACTTCCTTTGTCTTTGTCCTGCTGGCAATTATGCTTACTCTCAGAATCATCAATGGCAGGAGAAGAACAAAGTACCGCACGTTTTCCCGAAGATCCAGTATTTACCGAGGTTTATAACTTTAGGCCGGCACAATGCCGGCTTTTTTCTTTCAATCTGCGATTTTTTAGACAAAAAGTCGAAGAAGAAAAGGATTTTTTTCAATTTTATTGAACTTGATCATGTATCCAATACTTTCCGATATTACCTGCTTTTTTAGTGATTAAAAAATATAACTATATGAAAGGGTGAATATTAATGGAAGAAAAGAATATTAACGCGGAAGAACAGTTGGTGGTTTTTAATCTCGGGGGAGAGACCTACGGCATCGATATTTCTGTAGTCCACGAAATTATCAGGCTTCAGACTATTACCAAAGTGCCCAGGACACCCCATTTTGTTGAAGGTGTAATCAACCTCCGGGGTAGAATAGTGCCTGTAATTGATTTACATAAAAGATTTAACTTGCCTGTTTCAGAAGAAACGCAGCATTCCCGGATAATCGTAGTGGAAGTTGCAGGGGTTACTGTAGGGATGATCGTGGATTCGGTATCGGAAGTGCTGCGCCTACCGGTGGCCAACATTGAGCCGCCGCCGACGGTGATTTCCGCAGGAATTGACTCCGCTTATTTGCGGGGCGTCGGCAAATGGCAGGAACAGTTAATAATCTTATTGGATTTGGATAAAGTGCTGCATGAAAAGGAACAAAAGGAATTGCAGCAGCAGAGCTTTGCAGAGGCCGCAGCTAGGGTTGAATAGCAGGGGGTTTGGAGAATGACATCTGATTTTGATATTTCCCAGTACCTGGGCATTTTCTTGGATGAAGCGGAAGAACAAATACAAATACTGGACGAATCCATCATCTTATTGGAGCAGGATAAGGAGAACATGGAACTGCTCAATAAGATTTTCCGGGCTGCGCACACCTTAAAAGGCTCTTCTGCTTCTATGGGTTTTGATAAAATGGCGCATCTGACCCATGCCATGGAAAATGTGTTAGACCGTTTGCGCCATAGGGACCTGGCGGTTTCCACAGAAATTGTTAATTTATTGCTGGAAGCTTTGGATAACCTGCAGCTCTTAAAGAACGAAATAGTGAGCGGGCAGGACCAGCAGGTTAATGTGGAAGGGGTAATTGCCAAACTTAAAAAAGCGGCCGAGGGTGTGGTAATTGAAACGCTTCCTGCAGAACCTGTCTCGCCGGCTGTAGATAAGCGGGCGACGGAAATTCAGACCGAGCAGGTAAAGGTGAGCGCTTTGGAACTGGACGATATTGAAAAAAACGTGATTAATTCTGCGGAAGTTAAAGGCTACCACATTTGGCATGTGGCGGTTAAGCTTGCTGAAGACTGCCTGATGAAAGCTCCCAGGGCATATATTGTATTTAATAACCTCAAAGATGCGGGAGAAGTCATTAAAACCATTCCATCTATTCAGGAAATTGAAGAAGAGAAGTTTGACCGTACTTTTGAGCTGGTGCTCATCAGCCGGGAGGATGCTGATACCGTTGCTAATATTATAAAATCAGTTTCAGAAATTGATAGTGTGGCTGTCGTACCGGTAGTTACGGAACAGGAGAACAAGGCTGCTGACCCGGTGATAAGCGAAAAGAGCGCAGTAGGATCTACCGGCGGGAAAAAAGCCTTCCAAGGCAGCGCGGCGGCTGCAAAAGTGACCCAAACGGTAAGGGTTGATGTACAGCGCCTGGAGAATTTGATGAACCTGGTCGGCGAGCTGGTGATTGACCGGACCCGCCTTTTGGATGTGGGCCAGGGACTGAAGAATAAATTGGGTAACCAGGATATGGTTGAAACCATGGAGGAGGTATCTGTCCATATCGGCAGGATTACCACCGATTTGCAGGAAGAGATTATGAAGGCCAGGATGTTCCCCATCGAGCAAGTTTTCAACCGCTTTCCCCGCATGGTCAGGGATTTGGCGCAAAAGGCGGGTAAAGAGGTAGACTTTATCGTTGAAGGCCGGGAAACGGAGCTGGACAGGACTGTCATCGAGGAGATTGGCGACCCTTTGATTCACCTGTTGCGCAACTCCATTGACCACGGCATTGAATCCCCGGAGGAGAGAAAAGCCCTGGGGAAACCGGTGCAAGGCACCGTGCGGTTGAATGCGTTCCACCGGGAGAACCAAATCATCATTACCGTTGAAGATGACGGTCGGGGGATTGATGCTGATAAGCTGCGCAGGAAAGCCGTAGAAAAAGGTCTCATTTCACCTGACACGGCTGCCAGACTCAGTGAACGCGAGGCCATCAACCTGATCTTCCTGCCGGGTTTTTCTACTGCTAAAACTATCAGCGATGTATCCGGCAGGGGCGTCGGCATGGATATTGTACGCAACCATATTGAAAAAATTAACGGCATCATTGATATAGAAACAGTGCAAGGCAAAGGTACCCGTTTTACCATAAAACTGCCTTTGACGCTGGCGATCAACAGATCTCTCCTGGTCTACCTGGATGAGAGCGTTTTTGCTTTCCCCTTGTCCAGTGTGGTGGAAATTATCAATGTGGAGCGCAAGAATATTCAGCGGGTGCAAAAGAGGGACGTAGTCCTGGTCAGGGGAGAAGTTCTGCCTTTGGTCAAGCTGCGCCAAGTGCTGCATGGCGGGGGCGCCCAGGGAGAATTGCCCGATAAGTTCCCGGTGGTTGTGTGCGGCATCTCGGAGAAGCGGGTAGGATTAGTAGTAGATGCCCTGCTTGGTGAACAAGAAATAGTCATCAAATCACTGGGCGAGTACATCGGACAGGTAGCAGGGTTGGCCGGAGCCACAATTATGGGGGATGGACGGGTTGCATTGATTCTGGACGTAAGAGGATTGATTGGACAAACAGGGGTTGAATCATATGCCTTCGCAGGTTAAAGTGCTGGTAGTAGACGATTCAGCTTTTATGCGGCAAGTTATAATTAAAATGCTGGAAGCTGACCCGGAGATTAAAGTGGTGGGCTACGCCAGGGACGGCCAGGAAGCGCTGGACAAAGTCCAGCGCTTCAAACCGGATGTGGTTACCATGGATGTAGAAATGCCCGGGATAAGCGGCCTGGAAACATTGGAACAGTTGATGTGTCAAGCACCTACTCCGGTCGTGATGCTAAGCGCTGTAACAACCAACGGGGCCCAGGCTACCATCAAGGCTTTGGAGTTGGGGGCGGTAGACTTTGTTACCAAACCGGAAAAAAGGACCGAGATAGGGCAGCTTGCCAACGAATTGCCGCGCAAGGTTAAAATGGCTGCCGGAGTGCAGGTGGCCAAGGTATGCCGGCTGAGGAAACCGGAGCTGTTACTTACTCCTCCCAAAACGCCCCCTAAATTTTTTGCTGCCAGTAAAAAGCAAATTGAAGTGGTGGCCGTAGGTACCAGTACGGGTGGTCCTGCGGCATTACACACCCTGATCCGCTCACTGCCTCCAGGGCTGCCGGCTGCCATGCTGATCGTACAGCACATGCCGCCAGGGTTCACTGCTACTTTGGCTCAACGTTTAAATGACTTGGGGACAATACCTGTCAAGGAAGCCGGCGATGGCGATTTGGTGCAGAAGGGAAGAGCTTTGCTGGCTCCGGCAGGCTGGCAGATGGAAGTGGTAAGGGAGGATGGCCAAGTGCGGGTTAGGCTGTCCAAGGAAACCCCTGTGGAGACACTCTTCAAACCTTCCGTTGATGTGCTGTTTTTATCGGTAGCCAGGGTTTACGGCGGCAAAAGCCTGGGGGTAGTGATGACCGGGATGGGCAATGACGGGCTGAGGGGCCTTAAGGCCATGAAGGAACAGGGGGCCTATGGGCTCGCAGAAGCTGAAAGCTCTTGTGTCGTCTACGGCATGCCCCGGGCAGTGGTTGAGGCCGGCCTTACCGATAAAGTTGTTCCCTTACCGCAAATTGCCGGGGAAATTATAAATTTTGTCAGCCGGTAAAAACGCAAAAAGCCCTCAAGTTTTTATATAAAAAGCCGATATAAATAATAAACCTCCTATATACGTAAGCGATTAGACGAAACTTGAATCTCATGGTTCAAAACTCTTAACTCTTAACTCTTAACTCTTAACGTGGGTGGTGTCTAGTGTGAAAATTCAGGGCCAAGGGCCGGTGAACGGCGCGAAAGGGGCCAAGATCATCTCCGCCTACCAAAAGGCGGGGCAAATCCTGAAAAACGAAAAGGCAGAGGCCGATTCAGTTGAGCTTTCCGCTGAGGCAAAAGAAATAGCCCGGCTGCAAAAAAAGGCCGGCAACATCCCTGAGGTACGGGAAGAATTAGTTAAAAGCCTTAAACAGAAATTAGCTGCCAATGCTTACCAGGTCCCTGCCGCCAAGCTGGCGGAAAAACTGTATGGGGAAATAGTACAAGAGAGAAATTAGGGTGAACGGGATGGACAAGAGTCTGGCTACCTTAGGTATGCTTCTGGAAAAACAAAACAACCTGGTGCTGGAACTGCTGCGGCTTGGGGAGGAAGAACTGCTGGCATTGAAAGCCGACAATCTGGACGAACTCCAGGAAATTACCGGCAAGCAGCAGGTGTTAAGCGAGCGGTTAGCAGTGCTGGAAAAAGAGAGAATTGCCCTGCAGACTGAACTGGCTGACCGTCTGAAACTAACCGGTCAACTGACCTTAAAAGAGCTGACGGATGCAGAATTGCCGGGAAGCGAGCAGGTGGCGGCCATTGGCAAAACTTTGAAGGAAAACTTTCTTAAATTAAAAGAACTGAACGAAACCAACAACCTGTTGATTCGCCAGTCATTGGCCTACGTCAATAAAATGCTGAGAGTTGTAATGACAAAAAGCCAGGCAACTTACGGGCAAAACGGCCAAGTCACCTCTTCTGCACAGCCAAGTCTCAAGTTGGACAAAAGCGTTTAATTATAATTTTGAATTTAGAATGTTGAATTATGAATTGTTTCGTTTCTTTTTAATTCAAAATTCATAATTCAAAATTCAAAATTAACTAAAGTAAGGTGGTTATAGAAACGTGTCCGGTACATTTTTCGGTTTTAATACAGCCTTGCGGGGCTTATTTGCCCAGCAAAAGGCTATAAACACTACAGCACATAATATAGCCAACGCCAACACGCCCGGGTTTACCAGACAGCAGGCGATTATGGAAACAACGGCGCCTTTTCCCTTGCCCTCCTTAAATAGGCCAGGGGGGGCCGGGCAACTGGGTACCGGCGTGGATGTTGCGGAGATACGGAGAATACGGGATCTCTTTCTGGATAAACAGATTCGCGCCGAGTTGCAGAGCCTGGGCCGGTACGAGGAAGAATGGAAGACCATGGGCCAGGTGGAAACCATCTTTATGGAGCCCGGGGATACAGGCCTTTCCAAAATCTTTGACGACTTTTGGCAAGCTTGGAGCGAACTGAGCAAAAACGCGGAAAACTCCCCCATCAGGACCAGTCTTAAAGAACTGTCGGTAACTCTGGCCGACAATTTAAATCACTTGGCCCGGCAGTT
The DNA here is from genome assembly GCF_004353525.1 of Zhaonella formicivorans. NCBI lineage: Bacteria > Bacillati > Bacillota > Clostridia > Neomoorellales > Zhaonellaceae > Zhaonella > Zhaonella formicivorans. The sequence continues at coordinate 1,399,017 of NZ_CP085524.1, read as the reverse complement.
GGACACAGTCTACAATGACCTCAACCAGGTTGCTGCCATAAGGGTCAGCGAAATCAACGCCATCACCAATAAAATTGCCAGCCTCAACGGGCAGATTGAGGCTATCCAGGCTGCCGGCGATCAACCGAACGATCTAAGGGATCAAAGGGACGCGCTCCTGGATGATTTGGCAAAGATCATCGACTATAGTTACGAGGAAACAAACACAGGCTCCATTAATATTCAAATTAACGTATTGGATAATTCCGTCTCACCGCCTTCCGAACAGGCGGTAAACCTGGTGGACGGCAATATTGTCAACTTGCTGAGTTTCAGCGATGATCCTGCGATAAAAGGAGACGAAAAACTGCAGCTTACGGTTGCCGGTCCTCCCGACGTCGTTTACCAGGTGGTTGTTAAAAACGGCCAAATGAAAGGGTTGGAAAATACCAGGCAAAATGTTAACAAGTACAGGGAGGATTTAAATACCCTGGTTAGTACACTTGCCGATGAAATAAATAAGCTGCACCAGACAGGATACAGTTTGGGCGCGACTGCTCCCTCGGGTATCAATTTCTTCGAGTACGATGCGACAGACCCTGCACTGACTATAAGCTTAAACTCTGCCATCGCAAGCGATGTCTCCATGATAGCCGCTTCCAGTACCCCTGGCAGTGACAACAAAGGCGATGGGGAAATTGCCCTGCAGATTTACCAGCTCTCCAGGACAGCCCTGGACGGTTTGGGGAAATCTACCATTGGCAACTATTATAAAAACTTCATTTCCAGCATTGGGGTTACAGCCAACGCGGCAAAAACCAACGAGTTTAACCAACAAGCCCTGGTGGACCAACTCAACGGTCGCAAGGAATCAGTTTCAGGGGTTTCCATAGATGAAGAAATGGCCAATATGATGATGTTCCAGAGGTCTTATGAAGCGGCGGCCAAAATTATTACAACTCTTGACGAAATGATCCAAACGGTACTGGGGTTGAAGAGATAGAGGTGGTAATAAGTGCGGGTTACAAACAAAATGCTGCATACCAACTTGCTTAGAAATTTAAACCGCAATTTGAATATGATGAGCAAAACCCAGGAGCAGATGTCCTCCGGGAAAAAAGTGTCCAGGCCTTCCGATAACCCCATCGATGTTACCCTCATCATGGGGATGAAATCAATCCTCTCGGAACAGGAAACCCACATAAAAAATATGGAGGACGGCATTGGCTGGTTGGAAGCTACGGATCAAGCACTGGCCAATTTGGGAGAAGTAGTGAAGAGGGCTTCCGAGTTAGCCCTGCAAGGGGCCAACGGTACAGCTTCCCAGGACGCCAGAATAGCTATCGCGCAGGAAATAGGCCAGCTGATAGATGAAGCAAAGCAGATCATCAATACCAACTATGCAGGCAGGTACATTTTCGGAGGCACCAATACTTCCAATCCTCCCGTAGACGGTAGTAACCAGTTTCGTGGAAACAGCTCCAAAATGAACTGGGAAATCGGTCCCGGGGTAACCATAGCCATCAATACTACCGGGGAGGTGTTTAACGGAGGTACAGTAGGTACCCCGCCCTATGAGCCCCAGATGATTACTGTTTTGAAAGATTTAAAAACCGCCCTGGAAGATTCCTCCGGGGACCCTTCAGCCAGCATTGGGGAACTGGACAAGCAGATGGATGCGATTTTAAACGAGAGGGCCTCCGTAGGGGCTAAGTCCCGCCGTCTGGAAATGGCCAAGAGCAGGGCGGAAGAAGTAAATCTGGATTTGGGGGAATTAACTTCCAAGCTGGAAGATATAGATATTGCGGAAGTATCTATGACTTATGCCATGCAGGAAGCGGTTTACCAGGCGGCACTCATGACCGGGGCCCGGATTTTGCAGCCCACGCTGCTTAACTTTTTGCGCTAGTATTCGCGTTGCGGCAATCTCCCGTTTTGTTTTTTGCTCAGCAGCAGTTTGGTTGAACCCAAGTTCAGTGTCCGGAAGAATCATTTATTAGGCGGGGTGTGAAATGCAGATCTACAACCGGCAGTTAGGCGAAGTCGAGGTTTTACCGCAGGATGTTTATGCTTTTGAGGAGGGGCTTCCCGGTTTTGAAACGCTGCAAAAATTTGCTTTGTTGCCATTTGCAGGCTCCCCTTATTTTCATTGGCTCCTTTCCCTGGAAGATTCCAATGTGGGCTTTTTAACGGTGGACCCTTTCCCGTTTTTCCCGGGATACCATGTGGATCTGGGTGAAGAACTGCTGCAAAAGCTTAAAATAACCGACCGCCGGCAAGTGGCAGTTTATAATATTCTTACGGTGCCGGAAAGTGTGGCCTTAACCACGGCTAACCTTGCCGGGCCTTTAGTATTTAATTTGCAGCACAAACTGGCCAAGCAGGTTATCCTGGATAATTCCAAATACCATACCAAGCACCAGCTTTTTACGACCAGACAGGCTGCTTCGGAAAGCCGGTGAAGCCTGATGTTGGTACTTACCAGAAAAAAGGACCAGGCCTTGCTATTAGGCGAAAATATCAAAATAACGGTCCTCAGCATAGAAGGGGATAAAGTTAAATTGGGCATCGAAGCCCCCGCTTCTGTCGGCATTTACAGGCAGGAAATATATGAGGAAATTAAAAAGGAAAACGCTGAAGCTGCTTTAATCAACAAGGATGCTTTGCAAACCATCCTGCAGATTGTTCAGACCAAAAAAGAAAATTAACTACCTCGTTGCAGGTAGTTTTTCAATATCTATAGCTGCAAAATTGCTCATCGGGCGACTTGACGAGGTGTTGATATGCTAAAAAGGAACAGGTTGATAGCTTACCTTTTGCTTATTTTCCAAATGTTTACACTTTTTCCCGGTTTTACTCCCCGGGCATTTGCCGCAAGCCCGCCTAGTATAACGGGGGTTAGCCCCAGTTCCGGGCCTTTAACGGGAGGTACGGAGGTGACTATTACCGGGAGCAGTTTTAGTACGGTGGGTTTAGCCGTCTATTTTGGCGATGTGGTTGTACCCGACTCCAATTACATTTCCAAAAGTACGACTAAAATTGTCCTAAAAACCCCAGCCTACGCTAACCCTGCCCAAGTGGACGTCAGGGTCGTAAACCAGGACCTGCAATCTGCGGTAAAGGCGAACGCTTTCACCTACGTGAGCGTGCCCAGTATTGAAGAAGTGACAGATCTTAACGGCAGCAAGCCTGCCGAAGACTCCACCATAGGGGGTAAGCAGATCAAAATCATCGGCCAAAATTTCATGGACGGAGCCAGGGTTTTTCTGGGCGGCGTGGAGGCCCTCAACCCAACTGTCAACAGCGCCAAGACGGAGATAACGGCTACTGTTCCTCCCAACGCCAATATTGTTTTTCCCGCGGAAGTGACGAAACTGGCGGTAACTGTGGAGGTAGTCAATCCCGATGGCGGCAAAGCCACCCTGAGCGCCACCGATAAAACATTTTACTATCGAAAAAGTGTGCCCGATTTTACCACTGTCACCCCGTCCAAAGGGAATAGAGGTACAAAGGTAACTATTAGCGACGGGGCCAACGGAGAGTTTTTCCCCGACTCAAGCAAAATAGATGTGCTCTTTGGCAGTGAACGGGGCGACGGGATTGTGGTCAGCGGTAAAACCCTCACGGTCAATGCTCCTGCCGGCAGCGGCACGGTGCAAATTACGGTGAAAAACCCCGACGGAGGGGCATGGACATATGGCACCTTTGAGTATGTGTTGCTGCCGGAAATTACCGGGATCATTCCCAATTCAGGGCAAGTGGGCGACAAGGTAATCATTACAGGACTCAATTTCTCTACAATTTCAAATGGTGACCCGGCCAATCTGCAGGTGTTGTTCGGCAGTCAGTCTGCCACATTTACCATTAAAGATGACAACACTTTGGAAGTTACCGTTCCTCCCGGTAACACAGGTACGGTAGATGTGAAAGTTGCCAAAACGGATGACCCTGAGATTTCCTACACCGTTACCGACGGTTTTATTTACACGACTAAGAGCAACCCGGTGATTACCAAAATTACGCCTAACGCAGTGAGCCCGGAAGGCGGTACAGAGGTCCTCATCGAGGGTTCCGATTTTTTAATCAATGCCCAGGGCAAAAAGCCAGAGGTGTATTTCGGGACTGTAAAAGCCGATGAGGATAAGGTCACTGTGGAGAGCGTTTCCAGGCTGAGGGTAATTACTCCTTTTTACCCCTATGGAACGGGCAAAGTGAATGTGCATGTTGTAAACTGGGACGGGCAAAAAAGCGACACCTCTACCGTCAATTTTGAGTTTAAGCAGTCTGTGGGTATCACGGAGGTAACTCCCAGCAAGGGTTCAGTGCTAGGGGGAACACCCGTAACCATCACCGGCTATAACTTCCCTTACGGGGAACCTGATGTGACAACTGCTGTCTATATCGGCAACAACGAGGTACCCCAAGGGGATATTAAGGTGGAAAGCCCCACACGCATAACCATCACCACTCCCAAAGGCTGGCTTGGGGGCAGCAGCAGCATGTCCTTTGACGTGACGGTTTTAGTGAAGAGAACTGATGTGACGGAAAAAGCCGTCTTAAAAAACGGCTTCACTTACATCCGCCCGGAGAGCAGTCCAAAACTTATGAGCATTATCAACCCGGCAACCGGTGATGCTACGGGACCTAAGGCAGGAGGGGTTACGGTCTATGTGTATGGAGAGGATATCCGGGACGGGGCCCAGATCTATTTCGGGGCCATTGTTGACGATTATAAATTGGTATTCAGGCAGGAGGATATCGAATGGATAGGTTCCACCTTCCGGGTTAAAGGCCAACTGCCCGCCGTAGCCACCCCGGGACCTTATGATGTGGTGCTGGTGAACCCCGACGGGGCTACCGCCGTGCTCAAAAATGGCTTTACTTTTAAAGGCACCAACATGTGGCTTTCCACTGTCACCCCCAATACTGGACCTACTGCCGGTGGAACCCAGGTCACTCTTTTTGGCGCCAACTTCAACGAGGGAAATGAGATACCCCAGGTGCTGTTTATCGATGAGCAGGACCCGGCGAACCGGGCCGTTTTGCCGGCGGATTCCGTCCAGGTTTCCGCCGATGGCAAGGTAATTACCGCCGTCACTCCGAAATTTACCCCCGGGGTCAAGCGGGTAGTGGTGCGAAACAGCTTCGGGGAAACTACCAACCCGGTCTATTTTACCTATCAACTGGGTGAATACCGGCCTGTAATCGATGCAGTCTACTCCCTCGATGAAAACGGGGAAATGCCCGGCACTGCCCAGGGACCGGTAACCGGGGGCACAAAAATCGTCATCTATGGGGAACAGTTTGCTACGGGATTAACAGTGCTGGTGGGTGGCAAGCCGGCTTCTGACGTGGTGGTGGAAAGTTCGGGCAAAATCAGCGCTGTTACGCCCCCCTGCACCGGCGAACCCGGTTTAAAAGAGGTAGTAGTAACGAACAGGATCTACGATCCCGGCGACGGCCAGTACGATGAGTATTCCGCTGTCAAAAAAGATGCCTTTTTCTATTATTCCAGTCCGGTGATTACCGGCGTAAGCCCTAAAAAAGCGTCAATCTATGGCGGCAATGTCATCACCGTGACAGGAGAGCAGTTTTATCCCGGCGCCAGGGTGCAGCTTAGTACCGTATCGGGTCAAGTTTACGACCTGGCGGCTCCCAGCGTTAAAGTGGTGGACCAGACTACCATTAAATTTAGGGTCCCCACCTTTACCGAAGCTGACGCAGGAGCTGTCTCCATCAAGATAGTCAATAGCGACGGAGGCTCCGCCCAGTGGGACGATTTCAGGCTGCAAAAACCTCAGGGTAAAGTAGAGATCTATCAGATTACACCCCACGAAGGCCCGGAAACGGGCGGAACGCCGGTAGTGATTACCGGTGAGGGCTTTAACCCCGATGCAGCTGTATATTTTGGCTGGGAACCGGCTAGAAGTGTGGAAGTTATCAGCCCCAATGAAATCCGGGTCGTTACTCCGCCTAACTTGCCCGGTCTTTATGACGTTACAGTGAGCAATCTAGATGATACTTCTACGGCGGTGAAAGCCGGTGGCTTCGAGTACAAAACGCCAAAGACATCACCAAAAATTACAGGCGTGTACCCTAACACAGGGCCCAAGGCCGGTGGCACCAAAATCAAAATTACGGGCCAGGACTTTTGGCCCGGAGCCCAGGTATTTATCGGGCCTTACCAAGCAAGCGAGGTGCAGTGGGAGGGCAGCCGCACTTTAACCGCCATAACCCCTGCCGGTGACATCGGAACCTACGATGTGATGGTGATCAACACCGACGCCAGCGTAGCCCTGCTAAAAGGCGGTTTCACTTATAAAAGTCCCGGGAGCAGTCCCCGGATTACGGCCATCAGCCCTGCTAAAGTGCCGACCACCGGGGGGACAGATGTTTTGATTACCGGTGTTGACCTGCGCAAAGGGGTAAAAGTCCTCTTTGATACAACTGAAGTAAACATTGTCGAGTTTGATGAAGCGCAAGGGCTAATCCGGGTGAAAGCGCCGGCCCATGAAAAAGGCAAAGTTGATGTAACAGTGCTCAACAGTGACGGCGGGCTGGACCAGTGGTTTGCTGCCATCGAATACGCACTGCCCGAAAGCGAACCGAAAATAACAGGTTTGGACCCGGTTAAGGGAAGCGTGGCCGGTGGCACCTGGGTTACCATTACCGGCGATGATTTCAGGGTTGGCTCTTGGGTCTACTTCGGCGGAAAGCCTGCTGCGGACGTGGTCCTGGAGCGTTATGACCGGCTTACGGCGCTAACTCCCCCGGGTAAAGCGGGGAAAGTGGATGTGACCGTGACCAATTCAGTCTATTTAGGCAGTTTCACTCTAAAAAATGCTTTCGAGTATGTGACTTCCGTTCCGCAGATTATTTCTCTGGCGCCTGACCAGGGCAGTTACCTGGGAGGTACCTTGGTGACAATTACCGGAAAGGACTTTGTGCCGGGAGCAAAAGTCTTGATCGGGGAACGGGAGGCTACTGTAGTCGGAACCGTATCCCCAGACAGCATTACAATATTAACCCCGGCTTCCGGGGATCCTCCTCTGCCCAGCCAGGTTGGCTATAAAGAAGTAAAAATAGTCAACCCTGACGGTGCTGTTGCCCTGAAAAAAGAGGGATTTCGCTATCTCTATCCAGACAGCAACCCCTCTATCCATAGCATCAGCCCCGACAGGGGGTCTACTGCCGGCGGCATGCCGGTGGTAATTACGGGGACTGATTTTCGGCAGGGGGCCAAAGTTATTATCGGGGGAAAAGAAGCCGTTGTCATTTCCGTGGATGATACGGCAGGTGAGGGAAAAGCCCAAATTGTGGCCAAAACCCCTCCCCACACCGAAGGTGCTAAAAATGTAGTAGTCATCAATTATGATGGTGCCAGCGCCATTAAAGAAAACGGATTTATCTATGAAAAGCCCTTGAGCTTTCCGGAAATAACGGAAATAAAACCAAGCCAGGGTCCGACCCTCGGTCGCACATCGGTAACAATTACGGGGAATTGGTTTAAAGATACCGGTGCCAACGGCGAGAAAAAGGAGGTCCGGGTCTGGTTCGGCAATTACCCGGCAACCAACGTAAGGCTGGTGGACTATAGAACTATAACCGCTGAAACGCCCCCCGGGCAGGAAGGGTTTGTGGATGTGCTGGTGCTGAACGCCGATATGGGGCAGGCCGTCAAACCAAAGGGATTTAAATATATAAAAGTTACTCCGCCGGAAATTACGAAGGTTGAACCTGCTGAAGGTCCTTCCACCGGTGGAACGGGCATTACCATTACGGGGCAAAACTTCAGCCCCGGGGCCCAAGTCTATATCGGGGGAGCCCAGGCCCGGGATGTAACCGTAGAGGGCAAAACCATTCTAAAAGCGGTAACTCCTGCAGGTCCCGAAGGCTGGCAGGAGGTAAGGGTAGTCAACCCCGACGGAGGTTGGAACAGCCTGGAGCAGGGTTTCTACTACTACAAACCCCGCAGTGCTCCTGATACTCCCATGGGTTTGGACGCCAGTGCCAAGGATTACGATACTATAGAACTATCATGGTATCCGGTTGATTTTGTCAACAATTATGAAGTATACATCAGCACCGGTTCCACAGGACAGTATCGCTTTTTGGACCAGGTCAACGGCACCGACCCTTTGAATCAGATCAGGGGCAAAATCAGATACTACGCCACCAGGCTGAAACCCGATACCAGGTATTACTTTAAAGTGCGGGCAGTCAACGAGCTGGGGCTCTCCGACATGACCGGATATGCTTCGGCCGTTACCAAGGATAACGCACCCGATGGCTACCGCTCCATACCCGAACCGGACGAGGTTATTTTTAGCTCCGGAACAGACGCTGTGGAAGTTGTGGTACCCAGTGCCAAGGCTCTCTCCAAAGCCGGGCAGGTAGTCGACCTGCGCTCCAAGGAATATGACAGGCCCCTGCTGGTGATTAAGTTTAATGGGGCAGCGCTGGCGGAAGCAAGTTCCGATATTTTCATCACCAGCAAGTGGGGGACGCTAAGCTTTAAGCCCAAGAGCATTCTGGCACCCCAGCACTGGAACAGCAGTTCAGCCAAGTTAAAGGATGTTTATTCCAACCTGGTAATTGCCGATCTGGGCCAACGGGAGGCAGAAAGGGCCATAAGGAGTCTCCCCAAAAATGCCAAACTGCTGTCGGGCATCTACAGCATCGGCTGGGAAAAGCAGGAAGGGAAGCAGAAAACTGCCATGGGACTTTTCTTCGATGAGCTAACTCTATATCTCCGGTATGCAGAAGCAAGTCTTCCGGCGGGCAAAGAAGCGCGGCTTTACATATACAATGATTCCCTTGGTAAGTGGGAGCAGGCTGAGACAGTGAAGGGCTTAAATACCTCCACCATTATCTTTAAACCTGTTAAACCGGTAAAATTAGCGCTGATTGCCCAGTAATAAGATTAAATTCTAGTTATTTTGCATAGCTCGGATGTATTATGGAGCGGGACTGGTTTCACTATAGTTCATCAATAATTTCGTTTGCAAGAGGTTAAAAATGAAAAAGTCTTTAGCAATTTTTTTCCTGGCAGTGGCTTGTTTGACGGTCGTACCGCTACGGGCCAAGGCTGCATTGCCTGAGTATTACGGCATGCCGGAAGCAGCCGGCATATTGAAACAGGTTCAGTTTACCGACACCAAAGACCATTGGGCCAAAGAGCCTATTGCCAAAATGGCGGCCCAGGGAATCATCCGCGGTGTAGGCAACAACAAATTCAAGCCCGAAGGTTCCCTGACTAAGGAACAGGCTATCATCCTGCTGGTGCGCGCCTTAGGGCAGGCTTCCAAGGCGGAGGCGCTGGCCGAAGCCCTGGCGGCCCAAAACGGGACCCAGGAGAAGAACTTTAACTCTTATCTAATCGAAGGATACTTGGCTACTGCGGTGGAAGCAGGGGTGTTAACGGAACCGCAGCGGGCAGCTTTGGAAGCTGCCCGCATCAAACCGGCCCAGCGCCAGGAAGTGGCCTACTGGACGGCCAAAGCGTTAGGGTTAAATCCCGTGTACGGGGAAAGGCAAAAGCTGATTCACGGGTTTAGTGATGTTACCTCTTTTGAACCCTCCTACCTGCCTGCCGTTGAAAGCCTGCTGCAGGAGAAGCTGATGTCAGGGGTTTCCTCCAACCGGTTTAACCCCCAGGGGGCGATTAAGCGGGGAGAAATGGCTGCCCTGTTGGACCGCATTAATCCCAGGCTGGCAGAAAAAAGGGGCCTGACGCTGGAAAGCGGGTACGTAATTAACAAAGAACAGCGCCAGGAGAATCTCAAAGTCCAGAAAGCAACTGAAATCAAGACTGATTCCGGCGGACGCTTTTTGCTTGTAACCGGGCCTGTACAGGGCCTTGACCGGGAAGTGGTGGTCTATAAAAACGGCAAACTGGGTGACAGTTCCCTGCTGGCCGCCGGCGACAGAGTGAGTGTGCTAGTTGAGGGAAATAACAAGGTAAGCTTTATTCAGGCCTGGACTAACACGTCACGTATGGTTTTCGGCCAGTTGAAAAGCATCGATCCGGGAAATTCGGAGCTTACGGTGCTAAACCCGGCGGGTGTGGAGCAGAAGTTTTCCGTGGCTAAAACTGTCCCGGTAATTATTGATAACCGCCCTGCTTCCCTGCAGGATTTGTTGATTGGCCAGGATTTGACATTAACCTTAAACGGCAGCACCGTAGGAAGTATCAAGGGTACTTTGGGGCCAGAACTTCCCGGTTATACGCCGCCGCAAAGCGGCGTCATCACGGGACGCTTGAAAGAGGTGGGCTCCGGCACCCTGCTGATTTTAAACGACAACGGGCAACAGGAAGAATATAGAATCACCTCCGGTACCTGGGTCAGCAAAGGGGGAGCATGGAAAGATTTGAGCAGCTTGCAGATGGGGGACAGGGTAAAGCTCTACCTGCGGGATGTGGCTGCCAGGGAAGTGGACAAAATTGAGGTCTCCGGCTCTGCGGGGAAGGTAGTCCGGATCATCAAGGGCAGGATGGAGCAAATTTACCCGGAAGGATTGAAGATCGCCTTAAGCGGAGTGAAAGAGTTCTACTACGGCCAGTGGTACCCTGCCCAGGGATTTGATTTTGTCAACCTGGCTCCCGACGTGCGGATCTTCGCCGGTGGGAGGGCTATAAGCCCGGAAGAATTGGGACAGCAGTTTAAAGGCAGCGAGATCTATCTGGCTTTCACCGATAGCTTTGGCAGGCATGAAGGGGTGCAGTTGGTGGTGAAGAACGGCGTGGCCGGTACATTCAGCGATAAAATTGAAAAAATCGATTGGGGCGCCGGCCGGATTGAACTGGAACATGAACGCCTTCTCTTAAATCTAAACCCGGGGACGATAGTGGTGAGAAACGGCAAACTGGTGGATGGGGATGACTTAACCGACTACGACCGTGTATTTATGGAAACAAACGGTACCGGAAACGAGCAGGACGTGGTTGTGCTATCAACCGCAAATTTTTACCCTGCAGAATTTAAGTTTTATAGAGGGAGAATTAGTTCCGTTGACGAAAATGAATATGAGCTGGATTCCTACAGCCGTTTCGAAGATAATGAGTGGGATTCGGTCCACCGGGGCGATGTGGACCTGTCCTTTGATAACGACACCGTCATTGTGGACACCACCCTCGCTGCCAACCGGGAAATTGCTGCCGGAAAATTTGCCGAGAGCCGCTGGAGCCGGTACTATGACAGCGATTACTATGTGTTTGCCGTAACCCAAGGCGAAAAAACAACGTTCATGACGCTGTGGGACTATTACAGCAGGCCTGGCGTATTGAAGACAAGCATAGGCCGGGTTACAGCGGTTAATTCAGGAACCAAAAGATTGGAACTGGACAGGGTTAGCGACTGGAGCGAATCCTACGACCAGTGGAGGGCCAATAATTTCCCCCTCAGCCTCGACTTGAGCAATGCCATCATTTACAAGGACGATCTGCCAATTACTGTGGATGATCTTAAGACAGGAGACTCCCTCTATTTAATCCACGACCAGTTGCAGGGAATAATAGTTTTTGTGCAATAAAAGGAATCCAAGATTTAAAATTCAAAATTCAAAATTCATAACTCAAAATTCATAACTCAACCCAGGGGTATTCACAATGAAAATTTTACGCAGCTTAATATTGCTTTCCTGCTTGCTTTTAATATTCCCTAACCTGGCTATGGCTGTAGGGGAGGTTAACAGCCACCTGGAAGGGGGCATAGCCAACGAGCTTGATTACAAAGAGGTAACCTTTATTACGGGCAAGCCTGTGCTTTTGACGGGTAAAATGAGGGTAACCCAGTCTGGACGGGGAGAGGCGGTCCAAACAAGAATTACTTACACCTTGGCCGACGCCACAGGGCAGATTAAATTGTCCCGCAACACCAGCTTCAAATCTACCCTCGAGCAGAAGCTGGCCGAAAGACAGACTGTGACTGTCACCGATGTGGACAAGGGAACGGAAACCATCACTGTTGGCAAAGACAAATACACTTTGACCGACTATCAGTTCCACCGTTCAATCCTGACGGACAATAAGCCGGGAGTCGACTACTTCAGCGGTAACTGGAATGCCCGCAAAACCTATGTTCTTAATAAGGACCAGGGTACGGTTGTAATCGAAAGCTGGGGAGAAACAGTAGGCTACGACCATGCCTGGGGAAACACCGAAACCCAGAAAATTGACAACACCATCACTTTCTCAGGGAAGAAAATAATTGAGAGAGAGGGTATTAAAGAGGAGTACCGGCAGGAGTGGTCAGGCACTTACCAGTTGAACCTTTCTTTTAACAGGACGAGGGACTTGTCGTACCGGCCCAATGAGCCGACTCAGATCAGTTTTGCCGGAGGTTACCTGGAAACCGTCCAGGAAGAGCAGATTTTACGCTACAGTTATAATATGCCCAAATTTGACCAGGATGGTCTGGTGGATAAGTCAGGCAGGGTAAGGGGGGAGGATAACACTAAGCTTTTAACCTCCCCCACGCAGAAGCGGCTGCCCATTCCTTTTCTGCGGGATGTGAAAGGCCACTGGGCCCAGGACGACATCTTACGGCTGGCCAGCCTGGAAGCGCTGCCTGTTAAGGGAGAGTACGTGGGGGTCAGGCTCAACATGACCCGGGGAGAATTTGCCTGGGCCATTGCCCAGCTGGCAGGACTGCTCCCCCAGGAGCAGCCTGTGACCCGCTACTATCCTTACCGGCAGAACCAGCAGCAGGCAGAAGTGTCTCCCTTTATGGATGTGCCGGTCAACCACCCTTATTATAAGCATATTAAGGCCATCAGTGAGAAAGGCATTATCAGCGGTGTGGGCGGGGGCAAATTCGAGCCCGACAAACCCCTGACCCGGGCGGAAGCAATAACTATCATTATCAAAACCCTGGGCTTCGAGGGGCTGGCCCCCATGTATAACACCGAAACCGGCTTCAAAGACGATGCCGGCATCCCCTTCTGGGCCAGGGACGCCGTCTATGTGGGTGCCGAAATCGGACTGGTCAGCGGGGACAACGGTTATGTCTTACCCAACGAGGCCATGTCCCGGGCCGAAGCCGCCGCTTTTTTAAACCGCTTTATCAGGTACATGCAGAAAGACATGAAATACGAGTACCGGGAGAGACTGCTCAACTTCCGGTAGCTAACAGCTAACAGTAGGGCTATTAGCTGTTTAAGGCAATATAAACCTTAAATTGTATATTGGAAATTATATGGCAGGATTAAATAATTTTGAGTAGAATATACGTACTGAAACAGCGATAACACTTGGGTGGGATTTTTGTGGATAAAGAAACTAAACAGATGTTTGAATTGGTTTTAAGCAATTTGGGAAAACTTGCGGATAAGTTTGAGGCTTTTGAGGAAAGGTTTGACGTTTTTGGGGAAAAGTTTGATGCTTTTGAGGAAAGGCTTGACGTTTTTGCGGAAAAGCTTGACGAATTACAAGACAGGCAAGATGATATCTATCGAACCTTAAGAGCTATTGAACATAAAAATGAAGTTAACGGCGCGGAACTTGAGCATCTTAAAGTCAGAAATGCTAAGGTTGAAGGTACATTGCGCAAAATCAGTCAAGTAATAGCGGAGAATGTGGGTTAAGTTTTTTAAAGCAATCTAATAACATGCTATTTAGAAAGACAGGGCGGGTTTTTATGGATATAAATTTACAACCTATACTTGAATACCTTAGCAAAGAGCCAACAGTTTCGGCCGCTTATTTATTCGGCTCATTTTTTTCGAAATTATGATAAAGATTTTGCCCAGGCAATTAAAAACTTTTGCTTTAAATTTTACACTCAACGCTAAACACTCAAAACTTTTAACCCTTTCTCCTCCTAGAAAAATTATCCGCGCGCTCTAAAGTTCTGTAAATAAGTATCCGATATAAATACTAGAAATCTCCGGTGGCCACCGAGATTAGATTTCCCAGGCAAGGATGCCGAAATAAAATTCAAGGAGCATTCCTGTAATGAATTAAAATGAGCTTTGAAAAAAGAAGTACCTCCTGTTAACATACGAGGTGTCGAGGTGTCGATTAACTAGCGACCCTTAAATAACAGAGGAGGTACTCAATATGAAGTATAACCAGAACTCAAGAATTTTGCAAATAACAGAAAAGACTTTAATCATTGGTGTAGATGTAGCTAGCGAGACAAATTACGCCAGAGCTTTCGATTACAGAGGCGTAGAACTAGCTAAGCTACTAAAATTCAATAATGACAACAACGGCTTCAAGACATTTTCTGAGTGGGTAAAAAGTGTGGCAAAACAACAGCAGAAGCAGCAGGTAATGGTTGGGATGGAGCCTACGGGACACTATTGGTTTACCTTTGCCCAGCATCTTAAGGATCACCAGCTGAAAATAGTACTAGTGAATCCGTTTCACGTAAAGCGAAGCAAAGAATTGGATGATAATAATCCGACCAAAAATGACCGAAAGGACCCAAAAACCATTGCCATGCTGGTAAAAGACGGTCGATACATGGAACCGTACATTCCCGAAGGAATTTACAGCGATTTACGAAATGCAATGGAAACCCGCTTAAGATTAGTGAAGCAGCTTAACAGCATCCGAAACAGAGTTAAACGCTGGATAAGCATATATTTCCCGGAGTTCAACAGAGTCTTTGGGGATTGGGAAGGCAAAGCAGCAATAGTAACGCTAAAAGAGTTTCCAACACCGGATAAAGTACTTGAAAAAGGCGTCGAAGGCATAGTTGCCAGCTGGAGAAAAGAAATCAGCAGAGCTGTTGGAGTTAGACGAGCCAGCCAACTAGTTGAGGCAGCAAAGATATCAGTAGGAGTACGAGAAGGATTAAGAGCAGCTCAAAATGAACTTGCCACACTACTAGAAGAATATGAAATGCTGCAGAGGCAATATGAAAGGACAATGGCTCTAATAGAAGAATTAGCCATGCAGATTCCCGGTATTGAAGAAATGCTAAAAATCAAGGGAGTAGGCCTCATAGCAGCAGCAGGGTTTATAGCTGAAGTAGGGGATATTACAAGGTTTGAACATCCAAAGCAGGTACAGAAGCTGGCGGGACTAAGCCTGAAAGAAAATAGCTCAGGAAAGCATAAGGGCCAAACAACTATTAGCAAACGAGGGCGAAAAAGGCTAAGATCGTTGTTATTTCAAGGGATTATGCCCATAGTGGCTAAGAACAACGAATTTAAAGAACTACACCAGTACTACACAACAAGGCCACAGAACCCGCTCAAAAAGAAACAGTCGCTAGTACTCTTATGCTGTAAGCTCATAAGGATATTTTACACCTTACTGAGAAAAGGCGTAGCTTATGACCCACAAAAAATGATGAGTGATATAAGAAGGCAAGAATTACAGGAAGCCGCCTAAAAAGCGCACCGCAACTGACAATGTTACATTTCATCCGTTTGCCAGTCAAGGGTAAAGACTGCGTCGCCGCTATCGCGGCCCCTTGACAGTCAAACTCCTGCAATGTAACAAGCAATCAAGCGGTGCTGGAAATGTAAAAAAACCTTGCTTAATTAAAGATTACGTTCATTGACAAAGCGAGCCGGAATAGTCAGGTTGAAATTTATCCATAAGGGCATTTGACCCAGCAAAGGAGCAAGGCTGACATCCACCTCATGGGCAGGCAGTACGAAGGAATTTAGGGGCACAGACCCTGTGAGACATGGGAGGTTTGCCACCGGAGAACAAGTGGATTACATGGCCGAAATACGTTTAAAAGACGCATATTCTGTCGGTATACACTTGTTAATCCAGATATATACAAAAATAGGCATATTGTCCAAGAGGATTGACTTTGTACAAATGAAAATCTAAGATTAAGCGAGATTTTCAAAGAAAATTAAAGATTATAGAGGGAGGAAAAAAGATGAGGATTAACCACAACATTGCAGCGCTTAACACCTATCGTCAGCTGTCTTCTAACAATGTAGGTACATCTAAATCGTTGGAAAAACTATCATCTGGTTTACGTATCAACCGTGCCGGCGACGATGCCGCAGGTCTGGCTATTTCCGAAAAAATGCGCGGTCAAATCCGAGGTTTGGAAATGGCTTCAAAAAATGCCCAGGATGGCATCTCATTAATTCAAACCGCTGAGGGTGCATTAAATGAAACACATAGTATCTTACAGCGTATGCGCGAGCTAGCTGTCCAATCATCAAATGATACTAATACTGCCGATGATCGTGCTGAACTCCAAAAAGAGATTGATCAACTGATTTCAGAAATTGACAGAATTGCTAGCACTACGGAGTTTAACACCAAAAAACTGCTAAACGGTGGAGCAGGTTTAACCACAAACTTTACTGTAGAGACTGTAGCTGGTGTTACTACAGACTGGATCAGAGTATCTGGCGGAACAGCAAATACTTCCATTGGCAATATAGATATTACAGGTGCGACTGCTGCTAGTGGGGCAACAACAACTATAACAATTGCTGCTACGGCCGGGACAAAAACATTTGATATTAATGGAGTTACCCTCACTTATACTGCTACAGGTACAGCCGTTACTGATGCCGCAACTCTGCGGGATTTGATAAATGCAAACTCTGACAAACTTGGAGTGACGGCTTCCGTTTCTGGTGCGGATTTAACAATTACTACAACGGATGTTGGTTCTGCAGCTAATTTAGTAATCAATGGTGATGCAGGAGACTTGGAAGCTGCGGCCACAGCGATTGATTTATACGGCAATGATGCAACTATCACCGAAGCAACGATAGGGACAAATTACATTGCCCGTGGAAATTCTATTACCGTAACAAGCGGGACGTACGAGGGACTTGAATTGCAACTTAACGGAAACGTGATGTCGGCTACAGCAAACGAGAACCTAGCAACTTTTGATATAACTGCAAATGGAGCGCTTGCGCTACAAATCGGAGCAAACCAAAACCAGGAGATGAGTATTTCCATTGGTGACATGAGGGCGGAAGCTTTAGGTGTTGGTACTATTAACGTTACAACTAAAGATAGTGCCTCTTCCGCTATTACAACGATAGATACAGCAATTAAAACAGTTTCTGCTGAAAGGGCCAAACTGGGTGCTTACCAAAATCGTCTAGAACATACCATTAATAACCTGGGCACTTCTGCTGAAAACTTAACGGCATCTGAATCCCGAATCAGGGATGTGGACATGGCCAAGGAGATGATGGAGTTCACCAAGATGAACATCCTGGCGCAAGCTGCAAATGCAATGCTTGAGGTTCGTTGGGCAGCATAAGCCTAGACGGACTCACAGGCGTCCTGGAGAGTAATTTCCAGGAGTACCACCGGGTGAATTGCTGGAACAGCCTTAGAGCCTGCCGCACCACAGCGGAACCGGAAACGGTAAATGCGAAGGTGCAAAAAGCGGCGGGATTGGCCAATCAGCAGCCAAGCCCCTGGACCGAAAGGTTGGGGAAGGTTCAACGACTAGGACATACCGCCTAAAGCAAAAGCCACGGCGATGAAGTCCGTAGGGGTAACAGCCTCGAAGTGCCCGGCTCCTACTGACTGAGGTAGGATGAAGATATAGTCTGTTCGGTTGCCGAAAGGAACCGGCCTGGAAGAGCACAGGCAAATCAACAGCCGCAGCAAGTATTACAACTTTTAAGATAACACTGCTTTTAAAGCCGGCGGATTTTCCGCCGGCTTTAAAATATACTACAGTCTGCCTTCTTTTCTTAAGCGCCTGATTTTGTCCACGATACCCCAATAATTTCTCCCGAGAGCTTCAGCAATTTGCTTATCAGTCATGCCTTCCTTTTTCCATGTAATTATTTTTGTTTCATCTTGTAAGGAATAATTATTAGGGGTGGTGCTTAAGTCCCGGAATTTAATAGTTTTGTTTTTATAGCTTGAGGTCAACTTTTCTTCTATTAAAAAATATCTGTTTTCTAGCTCAACTTTATACTGCATACAGGGAATTTCTATAGCAAAAGGTCGCACCAGTTCAAGGAGTTTTGCTATTGTACTGCCTTTGCCCGTATCCAGGCAATACCCATGACCAAAAGGCACCTTCTTTACATTAAAATCTAGCTCAAAATGCTCTTTGAGGTGGTTTGATAAAATAATATTTTCTTCTTGGGTGAAGTAGTGCGATGAAAGTGTAATTCTAGGGTTTAAATCGATAGTTTTCTTTTTCTGCCGAATGTTTATGACCAAGGTTCCATCGTCAAAATATAAGCAAGCAAGTCCTATTGGCATGGAAAGTAATTTAATGTTATCCTTGGTTATTTCCTTTCTTCCATTAGGATAGAAGCTTCTGGATAATTCCGTAAAAAACGGATGGGACGGTCCTTTTAAATGATTATTCTTTGTTATTTTAAACCCTAGGTTTGCTAACTTTTTGGCTTTCCAGATTCTATATTCCCTTTGCTGTGTGGAAAAATGCTCTCGATAATAGGCATTTTTACTTCTAGGGCTATAATCAAGGCCACCATCACCAAGTATGCTTCCGACAATTATGTTTACTTGCTCGGACGTGGGTTGTAATTCAGGAATTGAAGCCAGATATTTTTGTTTTTTTACATGCATTAATTTCGCATGCTGCTTGTGTAGGTATTCGGGGCTTTTATATATTTTATTTCTAGATACTATTCTTCTTAATTTCCACAAGGGTATATTTAGAATTTTGGTAAGTTTGTTGTTATCGGTGCAAGGGTAATATTCTTTCAAATAAGCTATTAGATCATTGTTTTCCATTAGCATCAACCTCACAGAACTTATGTTCTGTATAAATATTAGCGAAATATATGCAAAATCCTTTGCCTGCAACTAAACTTTTACAAATTTTTTCCGATATAAATATTAGATGTATTCGGGGGTGGATGGAATGAAGATTGAAGGGATAAGCCAAGCGGTAAAGATAAACACGGTTTCTGCAGATGATAAAATTACTAAAGAAAATAAGGAAAACCGGCAGGATAAAGCAATGAATGCAGAACAAAAAGCCGAAAGACAGATTTCTGAGAAGGACGTAATTACCGCCATAGAAAAAGCAAATAAAGCACTGAAGGCCCATTATACTACTTTTGAATTTTCAATTCACGAAAAGACAAAAGAAATTATGGTAAAAGTGATCGATAAAGAAACTGGGGAACTCATCAGGGAAATCCCACCGGAAAAGATTTTGGATGCAGTGGCAAAGATGTGGGAGTTAGCAGGGCTATTGGTGGATGAAAAAGCGTAAACAAGTAAACCAAGGGTAAGGACTAAACCAAGGGGACGATCCCTTTGGTTTAGGATCAGGAGTTGACAAACCATGGAACTGGCTGACAGTTTTAAAACTGCCAATGAATATAAAATGGCGGCTGATGATTATAATAGCAAAATAGCCAGTGTTGAAGAAAAAACAATGATTCAGCTACAAAAGATTTATTATCATATTGAAAGTGCAGCAAGGAATGGAAGATATCAGGTGTCAGTAATTTTAAAAGATGAAGGGCAGTGCAAGAAGGAAGTCCATAATAAAGTTGTAGAAATGTTAACAGTTAAGGGCTTTAAAGTTAAGCTGGAGCCCACTTATATGTATGATCTAATCAATATTTCATGGGAATAGGGGATTGGGTAATTTGGTGCAGATTGATTTACAAGAGGTTGCAAAGGTGCTGGAACCCCATCTGGCTAAACTGGTGCAGGACTATGGTATTTTACTGCTATATATTTTTGGGTCTTACGCTACCGGTAAGAACAACTCCAATAGTGACTTGGACATTGCCGTTTTGTTAAAGGAACCCTATAACCCCATGGACAAATTAAATTTATTGGCAGATTTCACCGACATTTTTAGAAGGGATGATATAGATTTAGTAATTTTAAATGCTGTTGGTCCAGTTTTAAAATATCAAGCAATCAAGTACGGGAAAAGATTATATGAAAAAAGCGAGGAAGTAAGAGTTAATTTTGAAGTTAGAGTTGTCAAAGAATATCTGGATATGGAGCCATTCAGGAGGAGGCAATTTGAAATCTTAAAAGCTAAAATTAAGGGAGAAATAAAATGACAAAGAATGTCCTTGAAGTTATTCGAAAAAAAATGAATGATTTACAAAACTATATTGCTCTTTTAAAGTCTGTTTCATCGGAAATAACGGAAAAAAATATCGGCCAGGATCCCTTGAAATATTGGGGACTTGAAAGAGGTTTACATATTTCTATAGAATGCATTATCGATATTGCCAATATTATTATCTCGTCAGCCGATTTGGGAAAGCCCGAAACCTACAGGGAGAGTATTCAAAAGCTAGGGGAGTTTGGAATTATTCCACCGGAATTTGCCAAGAAGCTTGCCAGAATGGTGGCTTTTAGAAATATTTTAGTACATGATTACAGCAAAATCGATGATAATGTGATAGTTAGTATTCTGCGAAACGATCTAGATGATTTTATTGAATTTATTAAATACGTAAATGTTTGGCTGGAAGGAAACTTATGATTAAATGCAGTTATTAAATAGTTGTTGCCCAACATAGTCAGCCAGCTGGCTTTTTTCTTTTAGGTATAATAATTTTGCAAAAACCTGCTATTCCCCTAAACTTTACCAAGATTTTTCCGATATATGTATTAGAAGTGTAAGTGTGTCGGGTTGGAGGTATTGCAACTAGAAAGGGTTTAGTCAAACTGGTATAACTAGACTTGTCCTGAAAAATGAAGCATTTTTCCAGGGGGGTAAAAAGATGGTAAGCAATTTGCGCATAGGCGGCTTGGCTTCCGGGTTGGATATAGACCAGATAGTGAAGGATTTGATGGCTGCAGCCAGGAAGCCTGTAGATAAATTAAAACAGGACAAAACACTGCTGCAGTGGAAGAAAGACGATTACCGTGCCATTAATACACTGCTTCGTTCATTGAGGGACGAAGCCAGCAAGATGAGGTTGCAAAGCACATTTTTGCCTCGGAAGGCAACCAGCAGCGATACTGCTGTTGTGACTGTCTCCTCGGCAAACAATGCTGCTACGGGAACGTATACCATTGAAGTAACTCAGCTGGCAGATGCCTCACGGGTAAGCAGTTCTGGAACCATCACCAGCGCGGGATTTGACCCGAATAAGTCAATTTTATCCCAAAAGAACTATTTTACAGACAGTTCGCCGCTGGCCGGAGACCCTGCAACCCTTTCTTTTACCATCAAAACTTATAAAGAAGATGGTACTGCGGTTGAGAAGACTTTTACCGTCAATACCAGCGATTCATTAAATGGTATTCTGAGTAAAATTTCTTCGGACAGGGATTTAGGCATAGCAGTCTTTTATGATCCGGATAACAATAAGGTTTATATGTCCACCACCAGAACAGGTGACAATAATGCTTCCGGCAAGGATATTGAGATAACAGGTGATTTTTTAACAAAAACTTTGATGTTAGATACTGCAAATGTGGTAGACGGCAAAAATGCACTGGTAAAATTTAACGGCTTCGACATGGTGAAGAAAAGCAATGAATTTACGGTCAACGGTACAACCTTTACCCTTCAAGGAGAAAGCCAGGCTGGAAAGCCTGTTTCGGTTTCAGTAACAAGTGACGGAGATGCCATTTTTAATTCCGTTAAAAGTTTTATAGACAAATACAACGAAATCATCGCCAAAATAGATGCCGAGGTTAAGGAAGAGCGCTACCGGGACTATCTGCCGCTAACCGAAGAGCAGAAAAAAGAAATGAGCGACGATGAAGTCAAACTTTGGGAAGAAAAAGCAAGGAGCGGGATGCTAAAAGGCGACCCTATCCTCCGCGGTGTTTTGGACAAGATGCGCTACGCCTGGAGCAACCCGGTACAGGGGCTTGACGCCAAATACGACCAGATGTCGGAATATGGTCTGTCAACAGGTACTTATCTTGAAGGTGGAAAGCTTTATATCACCAATGAACAGAAATTAAAGGACGCTATCAATAACAGACCTGAAGAGGTTTTAAAGTTTTTTACCCAAAAAAGCGACACTAATAATGACAGTGAAAAGGGCGTGGCCCAGAGGCTATACGACGCTATAAACAAGGCAATGGATGACATGACCAAACAGGCAGGAAGCGATCTGTCTCTTTCGCTGTACGATAACAGCGTTTTGGCGGAACGCATCAAGGATATCGATAAGCGGATAGAGCAGAAGGAAAATCGTTTAATGCAGTTGGAGGACCGCTACTGGCGGCAGTTTACCGCCATGGAACAGGCTATCCAGCGGGCCAATATGCAGTCGGCCTGGTTGATGCAGCAATTCTCCCAGTAAGCAGTTAGCTGTCAGCTTTTAGCCATCAGCTATCAGCTGGCAGCCATCAGCTTTTAGCCTTCAGCTATCAGCTTTATTAAAATGACAATAATGGATGTGCAAAAATGGCCGACAGTTTATTAAATAAAAAAAGAGTGCTTTTAGAGAAATTGAAGAAGCTAACTATTCTACAAGTGCAAATGCTTGATAACGGTCAATATGAGCCCATTAGTTCGTTGTTTGATGAAAAGGATCGGATTATTGAAGAAATAGACAGGATTGATTTAAAATTAAGTGAACCTGCTCGTAAAAATGATGAGATACTGGTGTTGTTGGACGAATTACGCCAATTAAATGCACAACTGGTAGCAGGTTTGGACCGCACCAAGAAATCCATTGCAACCAAGCTTATTGAATTGCAGCGGAATAAAAAGGGTGATAGCCTGTATCACCAGCGTTCTATCCAGGTTGAAGGGGCTTTTATAGATAAGAAAAAGTAAGCCGAGGTGGGGAAGATGTTAACTAAGATTCCAGGCATCGACCCGATAATCCTGAATAACGTCAAGGAACGTACCAGCAAGCAAATTGTTCATGATGCCAGGAGTCTCAAGGTTACCGAACACGATGAGAAGGGCAAGGGGCGTCAGTGGCACCGGGATGGCAAAAGGGAAGAGTTGGTGCTTTTTCTTGAGGAACTTAACGCCGAATTGGAAAAAGAAAATAAGCCTATTCGCTTGTACTTGCTAGAGGAAAGCGGTCGTTGGTACGTACAGGTGACTGAATTCTCCACCGGGAAAGTGGTCCATCGGCTTTCGCCCCGCCAGGCCGGCCTTATCCTCGGCCGCAACTACCAATCCAAAGGATTTTTACTGGACGAAAAAGCTTAAGTCGAGGCAAGAGCAAACAATAATTCAAAATTCAAAATTAAACACAACACTCAACACTCAACACTCAACACTCAACACTCAACACTAAGAAACGGGGGGGTCCTGAGGTATGAATATGGCTAATGCTTTTCAGGCCTATCAAACCAATCAAGTTAATACTGCTTCCCAGGAGAAGCTGGTCACTATGCTCTACGACGGGGCGCTAAGGTTCATTGCGCAGGCTAAAGCAGGCATAGAGGAAAAGGACATAGAAAAATCCAACACCAACTTTATCAAAGCCCAAAAGATTATTGCCGAGCTAATGTCTAATTTAAACCGGGAAGTAGGGGAGATTGCCGAAAATCTTTTCTTGCTGTATGATTTTATGTACCGGCGCTTGATTACGGCCAATGTTCAAAAAGACTTGCAAGCTGCAGACGAAGTTTACAGTTTATTAAGCGAGCTGAGAGATACCTGGGTGGAAGCAACCAGACAGCTTCACAACCACAGCTACAAGACCAATTACAACAGCTTAAATATTACAGCCGAGTGATTCAAAAGGACAGGTCCAAGACCTGCCCTTTTAGAAACTTTTTAAAAATGCCCAAGCCGGGCTTTTTTTTATTTCCTGGCGCTATAAGTCCTATATATTTCTGGGACGTCCCACGATAATTATAGGCCCCTTTTCCTATCTTAGCAATTTTCGACATTTTTCTCTCGACGGGAAACAGCAAGCGATGTTAAATTGGAGAAAAAGAACAGAAACTTCAGTTGGATATGTAAAATTTTTGTTAAATTTTGTATTGGTAGGCGAAAAAATTGCCGAATAAAACAGGATTTAATAACTAAATGTGGAACTTTATCTAGATAGTTTCCATATATTGATTATATTAAACCATACGTCACTCCAAAAATTTTTGGGGGGTATTGTGCAAAAAAACCAGTGGTTAAAAGGGGGGCGACGGCATGCGCGTTTTTTCCAATAATACCATGCAAATTTTGGCCAAGGCTTTAGATACAGCAAGCCTCAGACAAAGCGTATTGGCCCATAACATTGCCAATGTAAATACACCGGGATATAAGCGTTCTTATGTGGTTTTTGAGGAGAGTTTGCAAAAGGCACTGGGCAAAAACAAAGGAATTATTTTAGCAGGTGATAAACCCGGCCATATCAGGCCCCCGCAAACAGCGGCAGAAGTCCGGCCTGTGGTGGAGACCGACCGTAACACTTCACTTCGGCAGGACGGGAACAACGTGGATATTGATGCGGAAATGGTTCAAGTAGCCATGAATTCCATTAATTACAACGCGGCTGCCAGTCAGCTGAACAGCAGGCTTGGCATCTTGCGCTATGTTATTAACGATGGGAGGAGATAGATATGCGTCTGTTTAACTCACTGGCCATCAGCGCCACGGGACTTACGGCTGAACGCCTGCGGATGGACTTGATCTCCAGCAACATCGCTAATATCAACACTACCAGGACTGCGGAAGGAGGTCCCTATCGCCGGAAGGTGGCTGTTTTTGCTGAGCAGTTGGAGCAGGCTTTGGGCAGCCGGCAAGGCTACCGGGGAAAAGGGGTTCAGGTGGCGGCCATTGTGCAGGATAACAGCCCTGACAAATTAGTCTACGACCCCAGCCACCCTGATGCGGACCCCCAGGGGTATGTACACCTGCCCAACATCAACATAGTAACTGAAATGGTAGACCTGATTACTGCTACCAGGTCTTATGAGGCCAATGTTACTGTTTTGAATGCCGGTAAAGCCATGGCTATGAAAGCTTTGGAAATTGGCCGCGGATAGGAGTAATGTATGATGAAAGTTTCCTTAAATACAATTCAGCCTTTAACTTTAAATAAAACTGAAACAGGAACGAAAAATGAGGGAAATGGAGCGGCGGCTGTGGCCGCATCATTTGGACAGGCTTTGCGGGAGAAGCTGCAGGAAGTAAATCAACTGCAACTGCAGGCCGATGAGTTAACAAAACAGTTTGTTGCCGGTGGCGAGGTGGACTTGCATGATGTTATGCTGGCCACTGAACAGGCTAACTTAGCACTGCAGCTGACTGTCCAAATCCGCAACAAGATTGTGGAAGCATACCAGGAAATTTCGCGTATGCAAATCTAGCGGCTATTAGCTGCCAGCCGTCAGCTTTCAGCTAGCAGCTAGCAGCTATCAACTTCCGGCTTCTTCGATTTAACATAGCAATCATACCAGTATAAGATGCGCTAATTGTTTAGCTTTTAACTTGTAACCAATAACCAACAACTAACAACTGATCAATAGAGATGGTGTATAAGTGTGAACGGATTGCTCAAGACGTTAGCTGATAAATGGAACGGGCTTTCAAATGCCAAAAAGTCAATTATCGTAGTAATGAGTGCAGCAGTTATCCTGGCAGGCATTTTCTTTGTCCAGTGGTTGACACGGGAGGAATATGCCCCCTTATTCAGCGATCTGGAACCGAAACAAGCTAATGCAGTAGTTGAAAAATTAAAAGAACTGAAAGTGCCTTATAAGTTGGAAAACCAGGGTACAACCATCTCTGTTCCCAAGGAAAAAGTGTACGAAGCCCGGATCGAACTGGCGGGGGCCGGTGTCTTAACGCAAACAGGCCTGGGCTTTGAACTGTTTGACCAGAGCAAACTGGGTCAGACGCCTTTTGAAAGGGAAGTGGATTACCAAAGGGCGCTGCAGGAAGAACTGCGCCGCACCATTGTGGCTTTCGATGAAGTTGAACAGGCCAGGGTCCACCTGGTACTGCCGAAAGAAAGCGTATTTGTGGAGGAAGAGCAGCCGGCTTCGGCGGCGATTACCCTTAAAATGAGGCCTTTGGCTAAGCTGAATGCTGAACAGGTCAAGGGCATCATCTATCTGGTATCAAGCAGTGTGCAAAATTTGCCGCCGGAAAATGTCAAAGTCATCGATACCACCGGTCGGGTTTTGAGTGACGAGGTCAGTGTGGGCGAGGCCAATTTAACCCAGATTAGGCTTGATCAATATGAATTGAAAAGACAGTATGAAAAAGACCTGGAGAAACGGGTGCAAGGAATGCTCTCCACTGTATTCGGCCCGGGGAAGTCTATTGTGATGGTTTCCGCAGACCTGGATTTTGACCGGGTGGAGGAAAAGACATTGGATTACGGTGACGGCAGCATAGTGGGACAGCAAACCTCCACCGAGCAAAGCACCAACACGGGGGGGGCCGGAGGGGTGGTGGGTGCGCCCAATGTTACACCTCAGGTTCCGGGATATGTTGCCGGGGGGCAAGGAAATTCCAGTTACCAGAAACAAGACACTACAACCAACTATAATGTGGACCAAACGGAAAGGCATACTGTTAGAGCTCAGGGACAGCTCCGCAGTTTATCTGTCTCAGTTGTGGTTGACGGGCAGCTCACCCAGGCGCAGGTTACACAGATTGAGGGCATGGTGGCCACTGCTATAGGTTTACAGCCTTTGCGCGGCGATCAGATCAACGTCACCGGCATGGCTTTTGAAAACAACGCCGGCCTGGCAGAACAGCCTGCCGGTTCCGATAGCAATGCACAGCCCGCTAAAATTGTATTTCCTCCCTATTTCAAATGGGTTGGCTTAGGTGCTGCTTTATTCCTGCTTCTCTTACTGGTGCTTGCCAGACGAAGGAAAAAGAAAGCGGCTGCTGCCTTGCCGGTAGTAGAGGAAGTTGTTCCGGTAACCCCTGTGGAACCTGTTGTCCCGCAAATTTCTCCTGAAGAAAGGGCCAGGAAAGAGAAGCAGCAGCATCTAAAAGATATCGTCAGGCAGAAACCAGAAGAAGCGGCGCAATTAATTAAAGTTTGGTTAGCAGAGGATTAGGAGTGAAGGAATTTGCCCAAACGCGAATTAACAGGGCTGGAAAAAGCGGCAATTTTACTGATGGTACTGGGCCCTGAGATCTCTTCTGCTGTTTTGAAGCAGCTGCCGGAAAGCGACATAGAAAGAGTCACTTACCAGATTGCCAACACAACAACTGTGGATAACGATGAAAAATTCGCCGTAATTCACGAGTTTTTGCAGATGAATGAGGCCCAGCAGTATTTGCTGCACGGGGGGATCAAATACGCCCGCGAGATTTTGGAAAAAACGCTGGGCCCGGCCAAAGCCAACGAACTGATCAAAAAGTTGACGGAGAGTTCCAAGATAAGGCCTTTTTCCTTGATTCGCAAAGCTGAGCCAAAACAGCTGGTAAATTTCATTTCCAACGAGCATCCCCAGACGATTGCTTTAATTTTGGCCTACTTGGAACCGGAGCAGGCTGCCATCGTCTTGAGCAGCCTGCCGGAAGAAATGCAGACTGATATTGCCAAGCGCATTGCCCTCATGGAACGCACCTCGCCGGAAATTGTCCGGCAAGTAGAGAGCGTATTGGAAAAGCGGTTGTCCTCATTAGTGGAACATGATTTCGCCAGCGTGGGGGGGATTGCCACCCTGGTGGATATTCTGAACAGGGTAGACCGGGGGACGGAGAAAACCATTTTAGAGTCCCTGGAAGCTGAGGACCAGGAACTGGCTGACGAAATCCGGAAGCGGATGTTTGTCTTTGAAGATATTATCAACCTTGACGATACCTCAATCAGGCGCATACTGCGGGATGTGGACAGCAAAGACCTGGCTCTTGCGCTCAAAGGCTCCAGCCAGGAAGTGGCCCAGCGAATTTACAAGAATATGTCGCAGCGCGCTGCTGAAATGCTTAAAGAAGATATTGAATTTTTGGGCCCCATTCGCCTGCGGGATGTGGAAGAAGCACAGCAGCGTATTGTACAGGTTATCCGCAGGCTGGATGAGACCGGCGAGATTATAATTTCACGGGGTGGTGAAGATGCCCTCATCATCTAAAGTTCTGAAAGGCGCACAAATAACTGACTATACGCCCCGGGAAATAGAAGTCCGCAGCGAATTTAGCGATATTGACCAACTGGAATATGATCCTGTGGTACAGGCTAAACTGCAATGGGCTTTGGCGGAGAGCGAGCGGATCCTTTCAGCTGCCCGTGCTAAGGCTCAGGACATTTTTGCTGAAGCTGCCAGGGAAAAAGAGCAGATTAAAGCTGAAGCCTACAGGGAGGGCAAAGAAGAAGGGTACCAAACCGGTTACCGGGAAGGATACGCGGCCGGTCAAGCTCAGGTAAATGAACTGGTGGAAAAAAAAGCTGAAGTTTTACGTGAATTACAATCCGCACAGCGCCGTTTGTTTCAGGAAGCGGAAGAATCCCTGGTTGCTCTGTCGCTGGAAATAGCCCAAAAGATCCTTAGTAAACAGGTTGAACTTGATCCTTCGGTAGTTTTAGAAGTGGCAAAAACTACTTTAAGGGAAGCCCATGCGGGTGACACTTATTTCCTTTATGTAAACCCGCGTGATTTAAGGATAGCTAAAGAATATAAGGAACAGCTTGCGGCCCAGATTCCTGCAGGAGCCAGCCTGCAAGTGATTGCTGATGCTGAAATAGGCGAAGGCGGCTGCCGGGTGGAAAGTGAAGCTGGTTTTACCGACGGTACTTTGGAGAGCCAGTTGGCGGAAGTGGCCAAACTGCTCAAGGCTTCTATTCCCGGCGAAAAAGTTACAGAAGTACGCCCCTGATTTGAGTCTGGACAGGTGGGCTGAACGGATGGCCATAGATTTAAGCAAATACCGCGAGATAGTTAGACAATCTAATTTGCTGCGCTCCACTGGGAAAGTGGCCCAGGTCATAGGGTTGATTGTAGAAGTGACCGGGATAAAAGCAGCAGTGGGAGAAATTTGTGAAATTCTGGTCGAGGGGCAAAGTGAGCCGACGATAGCGGAAGTGGTGGGCTTTAAGAATTCGCGGACACTGCTTATGCCCTTGGGTGAATTAGGCGGAATAGCTCCGGGTTATGCGGTGAGAGCTACGGGAAAAAGCCATACCATTCCCATAGGCCCGGAACTCTTGGGTCAGGTGCTGGACGGTTTGGGTCGCCCAATGCAGCCGGGCGTGGAGCTAAATAAAGCCATACATTACCCTGTAAACAATAACCCGCCGGATCCCTTGAGCAGAAAAAGGATTACCGAGATTATGGCTACGGGGGTCAAGGCCATAGATGCTTTTTTAACCTGTGGCAAAGGACAAAGAGTAGGTATTTTTGCCGGAAGCGGAGTGGGCAAGTCAACGCTTTTGGGAATGATTGCCCGGCAAAGCGGTGCTGATATCAATGTGATTGGCCTGGTGGGCGAGAGGGGTAGAGAAGTTCTGGATTTTATTGAAAGGGATTTGGGGCCCGAAGGCCTGGACAGGTCTGTTGTTGTAGTGGCTACCTCGGATCAGCCGGCATTGGTGCGCATTAAAGCTGCTTTTGTAGCTACTGCCATTGCAGAGTATTTTCGTGATCAGGGGCAAAACGTGATGCTGATGATGGATTCCGTCACCCGCTTTGCCATGGCCCAGCGGGAAGTAGGGCTGGCCATAGGCGAACCACCTGCCACAAAAGGTTACACCCCTTCGGTTTTTGCCCTTCTGCCCCGTTTATTGGAAAGGGCAGGAAATGCAGCGGTTGGTTCTATTACCGCCTTGTATACTGTTTTGGTGGATGCTGATGATATGAACGAACCAATAGCCGATGCAGTACGGGGTATTTTGGACGGACACATTGTCTTATCCCGAGAACTTGCGGCCAAAAACCACTATCCGGCTGTGGATGTCTTAAACAGCGTCAGCCGTTTGATGGCGGAGATTGTTTCCGGAGAACACCTGAAACTGGCCGGAGAGTTAAGGGACCTGCTGGCCAGCTACCAAAAGGTTGAAGATTTAATCAACATCGGAGCTTACCAAAAAGGCAGCAACCCTCAGGTTGATGCAGCAATTAAACATTATCCGCAGATAATCCAATTTCTGAAACAGCGCTCTGATGAATATGTGCCTTTTGCCGAAACAATCAGGCTTATGTCGGAGATTTTAAACAGTTAAAGGAGTAAGTGCATGAAAAAATTTCACTTTCACCTGGAAAGTGTTTTAAACTACCGGCTACTCAAAGAAGATGAGGCAAAACAGCGATTAGCCCAGGCCCAAAAACTGGCCTCCCGCCATATGGAACTGCTGGCTGCTTTTCAAAAGGAACTGGACGAAGAACAGGGAAGAATGGTTAGCGAAGGCAAAGGCACCGGCCTGGAAGTAACAGCCGCGTTGCACCGGGACCTATACCTGGGAAGTCTGCAACAGGCAATAGAAAAACAGCAACAAGAAGTAAACCGGGCCCGGGCGGAAGTTATGACCTGTCGGCGGCTGGTGGCCAAAGCACATCAGGATACCAAGGTTATGGAAAATTTAAAGGCAAAACGCTGGCAACAGTATAGCAATGAAATGGATAAACAAGAACAAAAAGTAATGGACGAGCTGGGCCTTTCAGGCTTTGTGAGGAAAGCCAATGAGTATTAGTCCCAATCCTTTAGTCGTTAGTTGCCGCCTAAATTAAATCAGTTTTTTATTAATTAAAAACTGGGGACTAGTGACTCCCTTGAAAGGAGGTGAGAAATATGAACGGAAGCATGCTAGTGAATATACCTGCAGTCTCGGTTTCCCAAACCGGCAAAAAGGGCTTGGGCGAGAGCGGAGTCGCCAGCGCCGGTGATTCAAACTTTGGAACCATGGCTTTTGCTGCCTTGCTGCTGGGTTTGACGGAACCAAATCAAACAGTGCCCGGTCCTGTCCCGGATACCTCTAAAGTCAATGCTGCTGCCAAAGAGTTGCCTGTTGTCGCCGTAGGCTTGCCACCGGCAATGCCCGGCATCTCCATGGTTTTACAGCAAGTGGCTGGGCAGGATGACGCTGATTTTTTAGGGGAAAAGGGAAATACTACCCCTCTCTTGTTTGATAGCACCGGTGTAATGGTAAACGACGGGACAAACACGCTTTCTGCAAGGCGACAGTTGCCGGAGTCGGCTCTTTTTGGCGATGAACTGAGTAAGGTTACGGGTGAAGTTTTGGAAACGTCAGTGCAAACCGGTATTAAAGGGACAGAGGTGATTAACGCCGGTCGGTTGGAGGGGCACAAGCAAGCGGAGGCGCAGGGCAAGCTGGACGTCCCTTGGCCTGAAACAGAATTCAAAGCAGTTGCCACAAAGCTTAGTTTCCATGATAATTTAGCAGGCAACTCAGCAAGTAACGGGCTCAATTTAAACCCCAACCATCCCGGTGAATTTAGCAGTAGCACTGTTCAGAACCAGGTTCTCAAGGAAACGGGTTTTCAAGCGATTGCCAATCAGCTGATAGAGTCCAGTAAAGCCACCTTAACGCGCGGCAAAAGTGAAGTAGAAATTCAATTAAAACCCGAATACCTGGGTAAGGTCCACCTGCGGCTGGCTTTAGAAGAAGGGATACTTTCCGCCAGATTTCTGGTAGAAAACAGCGCGGTAGGGAAACTCTTGGAAAACAATCTTCACCAGCTGCGCCAATCGCTGCAGGAACAGGGTCTTAAGTTCGGCCAGGTTAACGTTGAAATTGGTTCCGGCAATTTCGCCCAAGATCATGCTCAGCAGTTTAACCGGCCCAAACAGCATTACAGCGGGTTGGCAGGACAGTCGGACAGCGTCAGGGAGGAACCAGTTATGCGGTTTTATAATCAACACGGAATTAATTACTTAGCCTAGGAGGTGAGCGGATGACTGTCAACGGTATTGTAGCCGCCGGAACTAATAACACCTACCAGACCTCAACTAAAAAGGACATCGTAGGCAAAGATGATTTTTTGCTTCTCCTGGTAACCCAGCTAAAGAACCAGGACCCTTTAGAACCGATGAAAGACAGGGAATTTATGGCACAAATGGCCCAGTTCAGTTCCCTGGAGCAATTGCAAAATTTAGGCCAGCAGCTCAGCATTAACCAGGCTTTAACTCTGATTGGCACTGAGGTAACTGCACTGAGCGGTGATGCGGAAATCCGCGGGATTGTGGAAAGAGTCAGAATCTCTGAGGGTGAGCCGTTGCTCATGATTGGGGAACAGGGAATAAAGCTTACCCAGCTGGTTCAGGTTGCTTTAAATAGCAGCGAAGCCGGACCGTCTCCCGCCGACGGTGAGAGCGGCAATGGCCAATAAGATTGATTTGACCAAACCTGTTCTGCCCGTTGGGCAACCCAATAGAACAGCAGGCAGGACGAATTCCTTATCCCAAGGGCCCGCTTTTGCGGAAGTTTTGCGCAGCCAGCTGGGCGAAAAAGGGCAGGTTCAATTTTCCAAACATGCCAGGGAAAGGTTGGAAAACAGGGGGATCAACCTTACCGCCGGCGATTTGCTTAAATTAAATGATGCGGTGGAAAAAGCTGCCCGCAAAGGTGCCAGGGAGTCTCTGGTTTTACTGGATAATCTGGCTTTTATCGTGAGCATTGCCAGCAAAACGGTAGTTACGGCGGTAGACGGCCAGAGTATGAAAGAACATGTTTTTACCAACATCGACAGTGCAGTAATTTTGTAAGGGCCGGACCTCATTGAGGAAGCCCTGGCTGCGGACCGACCGAAGCAGCCCAAGCATGCATGAACTATGCATGCCGGCTTTCAGCCATCAGCATTAGCTTAAAAAATAATTGCTCCTTTGTGACCGGATGTGCACAGCTTTTTTCGAAGCTGGGGACTGGCGGCTGATGACTGGGGACTAAAAAACAAGGAGGTCATGTAATTATGATGCGTTCCATGTATGCCGCTGTAGCCGGCTTAAGAACTCATCAAATCAGGATGGACGTCATCGGTGACAATATTGCCAATGTGAATACCCCGGGCTTTAAAAGGGCCAGGGCTACTTTTCAGGATATGTTTTATCAGACTTTGCAAGGCGGCTCTGCCGCTGATGCAACGACCGGGGGAACTAATCCCAAGCAGATCGGCTTAGGTATTTCCCTGGGAAGCATAGATGTCATCCACACCCAAGGAGCATCAGCGCCTACCGGAAAAGGCAATGACCTGATGATTCAAGGGGAAGGTTTTTTCGTTTTAAGCGATACGGGGGATGACACAGGGAATATTTATTACACCCGGGCAGGCAACTTTATCTTCAACTCCGAAGGTGATTTGGTCAACTCCAACGGTCTTTATGTTTTATCTACCGACGGGACTAAGATAACTGTGCCTGTTAACGCCCAAAACTACAGTATCAGCAGTGATGGCAAAGTGAAATATTTGGATGACAATGGGCTAAATGAAAGCCAGGTTATTACCATTGCTAAATTTTCCAACCCAAGCGGACTATTAAAAGTGGGTCAAAATTTATACGTATATGACAGCGCAGCCGGGCCCGAAGCCGATGGCACCGATGGCACTTCAGGCTCTCCAATTGGCGGGCCGCCGGGTTCTGCGGAAGGACGGGGTTCCATAGTGGCAGGCGCCTTGGAAATGTCCAACGTTGAGCTGGCCCAGGAATTTACCGAAATGATCATCACCCAGAGGGGCTTCCAGGCTAATGCCAAGACCATAACCACTTCTGATGAGATGCTCCAGGAACTGGTAAACCTGAAGCGATAACCCTATAAATATTAAAAGCGTCGTTAGTCGTTAGTCAGTAGTGTTGCAGAAAAAGCATATAAGAGTGATATGCAACTAAGGACTAACGACTAAGGACGCGGCTTTTATCGATTCTGGGGACTAGGGACTGGGGACTATTAATGGCTAACTACTCGGCCACAGGCCGGAGGTGTGCTTATGATTAAGTTGACTACCTTGGATAAAAGGGAAATCTATCTCAACCCGGAACTGGTTGAACAGCTGGAAAGGGTCCCGGAGACGGTGATCACCCTGACAAACGGCAAAAAGATGCTTGTCTGTGAATCCGTGGAAGAAGTGGTGCAGCGGATTATGACCTACAGGCAGCAGATCCATGGAGTGCAGACTCCTGTAAACCTTGAGGTGAAGTAAATGAGAAAAACAGACTTGATGACTATAGCCGGTCTGGTAGGCGGTACCATCTTAATTATCATTTCCATGGCGGCTGGAGGAAACCTGGGCTTATTTTGGAACCTTCCTTCAGTGGGGATTACCATAGGCGGTTCCTTTGCGGCCATGATGGTTCATTATGACCTGGACAGGTTAAAGTCAATTTTTAAAACAGTTAGGTTGACTTTTACTACCTCTTTAATGAATCCCCAGGAGCTCATCGACCTTTTTGGTGAATTGGCAAAAAAAGCCCGCCGGGAAGGGCTGTTGGGCCTGGAAGATGACATGTATCGGCTGGACGATCCCTTTTTTCAAAAAGGCATTCAAATGATGGTTGACGCCATTGACCCCGAATTAATTAGAAATATATTGGAAACTGATATGGATTACATGGCAGCGCGGCATGAAAGCGGGGCAGCCATTTTAAAAACCTGGGCAACACTGGCGCCAGCTTTTGGGATGATTGGAACTCTTATCGGGTTAATCCAGATGCTGGCAAGCCTGGACGATCCCAGTGCCTTAGGTCCGGGCATGGCTGTAGCTTTAATCACCACTTTTTACGGCGCGATTATGGCCAATTTTGTGTTTATTCCCCTGGCCGGTAAACTGGATATTAGGAGCCAGGAAGAATTGCTTTTGAAAAGCATTATGCTGGAAGGTATAATTGGCATCCAATCGGGGATGAACCCACGGATTTTAGAAGAAAAGTTAAAGGCCTTTTTACCCAATACCATTGAAAAAGAAGGGCCTGTGGCCAAAAGACAAGAAGGAGTAGCCTTGGATGCGTAGACGTTCCCAACAACAGGGCGGAGCCCCTGAATGGATGACTACTTTTTCCGATCTGATGACTTTATTGCTTACGTTTTTTGTGCTTTTGTACTCTTTTTCTTCTATTGACGCCAATAAATTCAAGGCCTTTTTGGCCTCCTTTCAAGGGGCTGGGATTTTAAGCTGGGGGGACGCACCTCTGGAGGAGATATCGCCCCCTACTACTAATGAACCATCCAACAAGTTAAAGGCAGGTACAAGTGAATCTTTACCTACCTCTGCGGTGGAAGGTTCGCCCATGGAAGTCTATGCCATGGTGAAAAATTTTATAGAAGAGATGGGTCTGGAAGGTGAGGTACAGGCTCGCATCGACGAAAACGGCGTAGCTTTATATATTAAAGATAGAATTTTATTCGATTCGGGCAAAGCTGACCTGAAAAAAGAGGCAAAATTTATCCTGGATCCTATTGCTAAGCTATTAAGTACCGTCAATGAAGAGATCTGGGTGGAGGGCCATACCGACAACCGTCCTATTAACACCAGGGAGTTTCCCACTAACTGGGAATTGTCTACCGCCCGCTCTTCCCGGGTTATCAGATATTTTGTGGAGCACAAAAACCTCAATCCTAAAAAATTTGTGGCCGTAGGTTACGGCGAATACCGCCCTCTCGTTCCAAATACCTCGCCGGACAACATGCAGCAGAACAGGCGAGTGGTAATCACAATCCGTACCAAATATTCAGCACAAGGTGAGGTGTTACCAAATGAGTGATCAGCAGCAAGCCCGAAAAAACCCTTTAATAATAATCATAATTCTTCTTTTGGTCCTGGTGCTGTTAATCTTAGCCGGAGGGGCAGCCTATTACTTTCTGGTGCTGAGCAAAAATGCCGGAGACAAAACACGGCAGGAAGAGCCATTTATGAAAATGACCTTTGAGCCATTTACAGTTAACCTGTCGGACAGCAATTTTCGCCGTTATGTGCGCTTAACAATAACAGTAGAATATACGGATAAAAAATTAGGTAAGGAAATGGAAGAAAAACAGCATCGCATTCGGGACGCAGTGATTACCCTGTTGATGAGTAAAAGGGTTTCGGACCTGGCGGACCAGAAAACGGTCAGGCAGGAGTTGGAAAACGCTATCAACAAGTTGCTAGTAAAAAATAAGGTTAGCGGTTTGTATTTTGAAGAATTTATCATTCAATAAGGGTGGTAGCATGTCCAGAAATTTGACTGAAGAGGAAATTGCCAAGTTGTTTGCCGATGCTGAAAAAAGGGATACAAGCATTGCCAAGGTGCGGTTCAAACCCCTGGAACAGGTAAACACCATGAAGGTAAGTGCGAGGCCTGTGGAACAGCTGCACGACATTAAAGTGGCTTTGAAGGTGCAGTTGGGGACCACAGAGTTAACAGTCAGGGAAGTGCTTGAGCTCAATGAAGGTTCGGTTATTCAACTGGACCGCCTGGCAGGTGAGCCGGTGGATTTGTTTGTTAATGAACAGCATTTTGCTTCCGGAGAGATTGTGGTGATTAATGAAGTATTCGGAATTAGAATAAATACGTTGGCAGAAGAGGCGGAGACAGAATAGGGGTGTTTCTTATGGACGACCTGTTTGGTGCAGTTTTACGATTAATGATTTTTTTGCCGTTGGTAGTTGTCCTGGCTTACCTCTCAATCAAATACGGGCTGGGCAAGGCACAGCATTTCCGGGTTGCTGCCCATTTGCAGGTCGTGGACAGGCTAATTCTAGGTCCAAAAGCCGGTTTATATGTGGTCAAGGTGGTAGACCGCTATTATGTCCTGGCTGTGAATGAACACCGGACTACTCTGTTAAAAGAATTGGCAGATTATCCTGTAACCTCAAATTGCCCGGAACAGGGTTTAAATGCAGCGCCCTTTTTATCGGAGTGGGTTGACTGTTGGACAGCAAAGTTTAAGCAACGGGGAAAAACATCATGAGACGCAAATGGCTGATTCTTCTTTTTATACTTGTGCTTTTTATAATTTTACTGGGGTCTGTGCAAGCGTGGGCTGAACCAGTACCGCTGCCCAGGGTGGATTTGACCATAGACCAGTCGGACCAGCCCCAGGAAGTGGTAGATTCGCTACGGTTGCTGGTGATTTTAACTGTTTTATCGCTGGTGCCTGCTATCCTGGTGTTGATGACTTCCTTTACCAGGATTATTGTGGTGTTGTCCTTTGTGCGAAGTGCTCTGGCTACGCAGCAAACCCCCCCTAACCAGGTCCTAATTGGTTTAGCACTTTTTTTAACCTTATTTACCATGGCGCCGGTCTACCAGCAGGTAAAAACGCAAGCAGTAGACCCTTATCTGGCCCAGCGCATTTCCCAAGAGGAAGCTTTGGAGAGAGCTTCCGGGCCTATTAAGCAGTTCATGTTTAAACAAACCCGGGAAAAAGATCTGGCGCTCTTTGTTAACATGTCTAAAATGGACAGGCCAAATAGCAAGGAGGATATACCGCTTACGGTTTTAATCCCTGCTTTCGTGATCAGCGAGTTAAAAACTGCTTTTCAAATGGGTTTTATTATTTATATTCCCTTTTTAGTCATAGATATGGTGGTAGCCAGTACCTTGATGTCAATGGGGATGTTCATGCTGCCCCCGGTGATGATTTCCCTTCCCTTTAAGATACTGCTTTTTGTTATGGTAGACGGCTGGTATTTGGTAGTGAAATCATTGCTGGAAAGCTTCTGAGCCCTATGGGCTAGTCGTCAGTCATTAGTCGTTAGTCGTTAGTTCTATATCTCTTAAATGATTTTTGTTTTAACATTAACAAATAACACGTCGCAGCTTGCCGGTGACTTTATGCTTGCGGCTGAAAGCTGACGGCTAGCGCGAAAGAATACTGAGGTGAACGAGGATGTCTCAAGAGTTTGTAATTAGTTTAGCAAAACAAGCTTTAGTTTTGGCTATAACGTTGGCCGGGCCGGCCTTGGGCCTGGGGCTCTTGGTAGGATTGGTGATTAGTATTTTTCAGGCAACAACGCAGATCCAGGAACAGACTTTGACTTTTGTGCCTAAAATCATTGTAGTGATGGTCTCAGTAGTAATATTTGGCTCCTGGATGTTAAACAGCTTAATCAGCTTCACAGCCAACCTGTTTGGTAATTTAGGAGCATTTGTAAGGTAGGGCAGAGGATGTTTGATTTTACATACTGGTTAATCATTCTATTGCTTTTCGCCCGGATGACCGCATTTTTGGCTGCAGCACCTTTTTTCTCCATCAGGAATGTACCGCCGCAGGTCAAAGGGGCCTTGGGACTGCTGTTGGCAGTGTTGCTTTTTCCCGCGGTTAAAAGGCCGCAAATTGCCGAGCCTGAATTTTTGGCATTTGCCTTGTTGCTGGCCGGCGAGGTGCTGGTAGGTCTGGCGTTGGGCTATATATCTACTCTTGTTTTCAGCAGCATTAAAATGGCCGGTCAATTGATAGATGTGCAAATCGGCCTGGCAATGGCGGGGTTGTTCGATCCGCAGAGCGGCAGTCAAAATACATTACTGGGACAGTTCCTGCACACCTTGGGTATTTTGCTTTTTATGATTATGGATGGACATCACAGCCTCCTGCTGGCTTTAGCCAAAAGTTATGAGCTTGTTCCCCTTGCAGGGTTTGGCGGCATCGGAGCATCTGCAGTTAAGCAGGTGGTGGAGATTTTTGCGGGCGCATTTTTGCTGGGCTTGAAAATTGCAGCTCCGGTTTTAGCGGTTCTGATTATGATAGATGTCGCTCTTGGTTTGGTAGCTAGGACTGTACCTCAGCTCAATGTATTTATCCTTGGTTTTCCTTTGAAAATAGGGATTGGGATAGTTACCCTGGCGTTGCTCACCCCCTTGTTGGCCTCTGTTTTGGCCAATGTTTTCAGTGTGATTGAAAGAGACCTGTTGCTAGTAATGAGGAGTTTATAATGGGCCAGTGGGAATTGCCGGTTTTGGACTTACAGTTGTTCGCCGAAGAAAAAACTGAGGAGGCTACCCCTCAGCGCAGGCAGGAAGCCAGAAAAAAAGGGCAAGTGGCAAAAAGTGCGGACCTGAATGCCGCCTTGGTGTTACTGGCGCTGGTAGTGCTGCTTTACGCTCTTAATGGCTATTTTGCCACAGAACTAAACAATTACCTGTTATACCTGTGGCAAAACCTAGACAAGACACCTTTAACTGAAAAGAGGTTGGCCGCTTTATTTCTATATACCCTGTTGTTTTTCTTTAAAATTATGGCGCCGGTATTTTTGGGTGCTATGCTAATCGGTTTGGGGGTTAATTTTGCCCAGGTAGGTTTTTTGTTTGCTCCCGAGGCTATCAGACCTAAGCTGGAAAATATCAATCCTTTCAGCGGCTTGAAAAGGATGTTCTCAAAAAAAGCATTGGTTGAACTGCTTAAAGCGCTCTTAAAGATAACTGTTGTGGGGACGGTTACCTATAGTTTAATTAAAAATAACTACGAAAGTCTATTATTTTTAATTTACATGGATGTCCCCCAGGGTTTTGCACAGGTATCGAGGCTGTTATTTCGCATCAGCCTTAATGCAGTCTTAATTTTCTTGGTGATTGCTGTTCTGGACTACCTGTTTCAACGTTATGAATTTAAAGAGAGCATTAAGATGTCGAAACAGGAAGTTAAAGAAGAATTTAAGCAGACTGAGGGGGACCCGCAGCTTAAAGCCAAGCTGCGGGAGAAGCAGCGCCAGTTGGCAATGCACCGCATGATGCAGAGTATCCCCCAAGCTACGGTAGTCATTACCAACCCAACTCATTTAGCGGTTGCGCTGAAATATGAAACCGGTTCTCCGGGAGCACCTACGGTCGTGGCCAAAGGGGCCGGAGCCATCGCTAAAAAAATCGTGGAGAAGGCCAGGGAATACCAGGTTCCGGTGGTTGAAGAGAAGCCTGTAGCCCGCTTCCTTTACCAGCATGTGGAAATTGGGCAGGAAATACCGGCAGAACTCTATCAGGCCGTAGCCGAAATTCTGGCCATGCTCTACCGGGCGGGGAAACGATTCTAAAGTTAATGGACCCTCATGCTGCTGTTGAAGTATCATCAGAAAAATGAAAAATTGTAACCCATTGTGGCGTAGCTGCTCATGTTGACGAGCCATAGAGCGCTCTGTGAAGAGTTTGACTGTAAGCGGTCGAGCAGCATGGACGCTGCGAGAGCGCTGGAGCGGCATGGACGCCGCGTCAGCGCGTGCCGCTGGAAGTCAAACTCTAAGCAGACACTTAGCGCTCTTGGCGAAGTCATCCCGAGCAGCGGACACAAGGGTTACATTTTCAGGATAGCATGACTAGTTAGTTCAGACAAAAGAGGTGAGAACAGTTGGCACAAATGAGTAGCGGGGTATTCAGAACAGGTACCGGGATGCTTAGTTCCATGAAGCGCCTTTCTGGCTACAGCGATTTGCTCATAGCAGCAATGGTCATTGGAATTATTGTCATTATCGTTATTCCGCTGCACCCCACTGTGCTGGATTTGCTGCTCAGTTTCAGCCTGACTTTCAGTCTGGTAATCCTGTTGACAACCATGTTTACCACGGAGCCTTTGCAGTTTTCGGTTTTTCCTACGTTGCTCCTGGTTACCACGTTGCTAAGGCTTTCCTTAAATATATCATCCACCAGGCTGATCCTGGGTCAGGCTACGGCCGGTAAAGTTATTGAAGCCTTCGGAAACTTCGTGGTAAGCGGCAATTATGTGGTAGGGCTGGTAGTTTTCATCATCATTACGGTTATCCAGTTTGTGGTCATTACAAACGGGGCTGGCCGGGTGGCCGAAGTGGCGGCCAGGTTTACTTTGGATGCAATGCCTGGCAAGCAGATGAGCATTGATGCCGATTTAAACGGCGGTTTAATTACCGATGCCGAAGCCAAGGAGCGCAGGAGGCAGCTACAGCGGGAAGCAGACTTTTTCGGCGCCATGGACGGTGCCAGCAAGTTTGTGAAGGGTGATGCCATTGCTGGCATCATCATTACTTTAATAAATATCCTTGGCGGTTTTGTTATAGGGGTTTGGCAACTGAAAATGCCTTTTAGCGAAGCCCTGGAGACTTATACCAAGCTTACGGTAGGGGACGGCCTGGTAAGCCAGCTGCCGGCGCTTTTGGTTTCCACGGCAACAGGTATTCTGGTTACCCGTTCGGCCTCAGGCGAGAGCTTTGGCAAGGACCTCTCCGCCCAGCTAGCCGCTTTTCCCAAGGTTATAGCCTTGGCTGCCGGTATCCTGCTGCTGTTAGGTCTGGTACCGGGGCTGCCCAATTTGCCCTTTCTAATCCTGGGTGCTGCAACTGCTTACGTAGCCTATGTGCTGATTCAGGAAGAAAAACAAAAAGCTGTGGCTGAAGAGGCCAGGGTGCAAGAGAAGGAAAGAATCAGGCAGCCGGAGAATGTATTAAATCTTTTTCAGGTTGATCCTTTGGAAATAGAAATAGGGTATAATCTCATACCCTTGACCGACGAGGAGCAAGGGGGCGATTTGTTGGACCGCCTGGCGGCGGTACGCAGGCAGTGTGCAGCCGAGCTGGGAGTTTTTGTGCGGCCCATCAGGATTAGAGACAACCTGCAGCTTGGTGCCAACGGTTATGTTTTTAAGCTTAAAGGTGTGGAAGCAGCCTCCGGCGAGGTACTGCCCAATTATTACCTGGCAATGAATCCGGCGGACAGCGGGGAAGAAATAGCAGGAATTGCTACCAAAGAGCCTACTTTTGGTTTGCCGGCTTGGTGGATAACACCGGAGCGGAAAGAGCAGGCGGAACTGCAGGGTTTTACTGTTGTTGACTGTAGCACGGTCCTCATCACCCACCTCACCGAATTTATTAAAGCCCACGCCGCCGAACTTCTTGGCAGGCAAGAGGTGAAAGAAATGGTTGAGACGGTGAAGGAATCCAACCCTGCTGTGGTGGAAGAATTGATTCCCGAATTGATGACTTACGGGGAAGTGCAAAAAATCTTGCAGAACTTGCTGGCTGAAAGGATTCCCATCCGCAACCTGGCTACTATTTTGGAAGTGCTGGCGGACCATGCCCGCATGACTAAAGATACAGACTATCTGACGGAGGTAGTGCGGCAGGCTTTAAAAAGGACTATTAGCAGGATTTATGCCCCGGAAGGTAAAATGACAGTTATTACTCTGCATCCCAAACTGGAACAGACTATATTGGATTCGGTCCAACAAACCCAGACCGGGCAATATCCTGTCTTGAATCCTGACCTGACCGGCAAGATTTTTGAGCGCTTGGGTTCCATAGCTGAACAGTTAGCCATGGCTGGGATGCAGCCTATAGTACTTTGCTCCACAAGAATCCGATTGCCTTTTAGGAGACTCACTGAACGTTTTATGCCCAATTTAGTTGTGCTGTCGTTAAATGAACTGACTCCGGACTTAGACGTAGACTCTGCAGGGACGGTGATGTTCGATTGATGATTAAACGCTACCTGGTGAATACTATGCCGGAAGCAATGGAAATTATTAAGCGTGATTTGGGTCCGGAAGCCGTGATTATTTCCAGCCGGTGGGTTAAAGAAGGCGGATGGCTGGGAATCTTAGGCCCCAAAAAATTGGAAGTAACAGCTGCCGTCGAACATAATGCGTCTAAAAAAGAGGCAGCCCAAGGGGAGTCGGGTTTAATCCGGGAAGTGGCGGAACTGAAAGCGTTGCTGAAAAAATATGCGGAAAACTCCCTTCACAAGGAGCAGGAGCCTCCCGATTCCAAGCTCTTGCTGAAATGGCAGCAAGTTTTGCAGGAGCTTGAAGTCAGCCACGAGGTGACTAACCAACTGCTCAAGGGAATTGCAGAAAGCGCTGGGCTGGCTGCTCGGGAAAACGAAGAGCTGTTTAAGGAGACTGTGCAGGAGCGGATGGCCCGGATTTTTGAATCTGCCCCAAACCAAAGCTTGAGCAGCAGGATTTTCGTTTTCGTGGGTCCTACCGGGGTAGGTAAGACCACTACCCTAGCCAAGCTGGCGGCTAATTTGGCTCTGTTTGAACAAAAGAAAATTGCCCTGCTTACAATCGATACTTACCGCATCGGTGCTGTGGAACAGTTAAAAACTTACGGGGAAATCCTGAATGTCCCCGTAGAGGCAGTGCTCACCCCTGAGGAGCTAAGCCAGGCTGTGGAGCGGCACCAAGATAAAGATTTTATTCTGGTTGATACAGCAGGGCGCTCATCACGGAATAAGCGGATGCTGGCTGAATTGCAATCCTTTTTAACTGTGTTACACCCGGCGGAGGTTTTTCTGGTAATGAGCTGTACTACCAAAAACAGGGATCTTCTTAAGATTGCCGATGATTTCAAGCTTTTAAATTATACCAAGCTGATTTTTACCAAAGCCGATGAAACAACATCCCTTGGTTCTATACTCAATTTGGCCAGCGCCACCTCTAAACCGGTGGCCTATGTGACAACCGGGCAGAATGTCCCCGATGATATCGAAGCTTGCGACCCGCAAAAACTGGTCAAATTGATTCTTAAGGCGGTGGGGTAATGCAAGATCAAGCGGCTAAATTAAGGGAACTGGTTAAATACGGCAAGGAGGACAGCGCACATCACGCTCCCAGAATCATCGCCGTGGCCAGCGGCAAAGGGGGAGTGGGAAAGACAAATTTGGTGGTTAACTTAGCCATTGCCCTGGTCGAAATGGGTCAGCGGGTAGTTATTTTTGATGCTGATTTGGGCCTGGCAAACG
Organism: Zhaonella formicivorans; assembly: GCF_004353525.1. Classification (NCBI taxonomy): domain Bacteria; kingdom Bacillati; phylum Bacillota; class Clostridia; order Neomoorellales; family Zhaonellaceae; genus Zhaonella; species Zhaonella formicivorans. Next base: position 1,355,659 of record NZ_CP085524.1, on the reverse strand, counting down.
TTGATGTGCTGGTAGGAGTAGTTCCCAAATACAATCTGTATGATGTGCTGCAGGGAACAAAGACGATTTCGGAAATAATTGTCACGGGACCTGCCGGGGTAAGGATTGTACCCGGAGGGTCGGGTATTCAGGACCTGGCTAACTTGGACTATTACCAGCGGGAGCGATTAGTGCAGAGTCTGAAGGAACTGGAGCAGGACACTGATTTTCTGTTAGTGGATACAGGTGCGGGAATTTCCCGTAACGTTTTGGGTTTTATCAGCGCCGCTGACGAGGTAATTATCGTTCTTACGCCTGAGCCCACTTCCCTTACCGATGCCTACGGGGTTATTAAGATTATGTCCAAGTTTAAACTGCATTCCGAGGTGCATCTGGTGGTAAATCGGGTGGCAAGTGCTCAGGAAGCGCAGCAAACTATAGGCAAAATGGTAACGGTGGTGCAAAAGTTTTTGCAGATCAAGGTCTTGCCGCTGGGCTACATTTTTGATGATAAAGCTGTAGGCAAAGCAGTCAGAAAACAAGAACCGTTTTTGTTGCGTTTCCCTGATTCGGCAGCAGCCGGAAGTTTGCGTCAGCTGGCTACTAACCTGTTGGAGGGAAATTATCGTCCTCCCAAGGGCACCACCGGTTTCTTAAACCGGTTAATACGGCTTTTTAGTTAGGAAGTGGGATTTTGCAACGGCATCAGTTCTTAGTCGTTAAAAGAAAAGTTGAATTAGTCAGGGAAAATGACCCTGTTACCTACAAAAGCATGATCCAGGAAGTGGGACAGGATAGTTTTGCTGTGGATGTTCCTTCTTACCGGGGGCAAGCTTTGGTTTTGCGCCCCGGAGAAACAATTACAGTAAAAATTACCGGTGAAAAAGAGCAGTTTCTTTTTTCCACCAGGGTTTTGGGGCGGAAAAAGGAGCCAATTCCGCTCTATTATTTGGCGAAACCTGCCGAGGTGCAGCGTATCCAGCTAAGGGAATACGTGCGGTTGAAAACCGTGTTGGAAGTCTGTTACAAAATGCTAGAAGTTGAAGAATTGGAGAATCTCCATATGCTTAACCCAAGCAAAAGGGCTTTTACCGTGGATATCAGCGGCGGGGGAGTGCAACTGGCCTTGGAGGAAGAGCTGCCGGTAAACAAGCTGCTTTACTTAAAAATAGTCCTTCCGGGCTATGAGCACCAGCCAATTTACGCTGTAGGCAGGGTGAAGAGGTTTTTGCCTGCCGGGGAGTTTCAGCCTAAACATTATGCAGGCGTTCATTTCGAAAAGATTGCTGAGCGGGACAGGGACGTTTTAATCTGTTATATTTTTGAAAAAATGCGAAAGCAACGCTGGCTGGAGAGGTGAAAAATGAAGGCCGAAGATTATTTGCCCTTGGTTAAATACATTGTAGGCCGGCTGCAAGTAAAACTGCCACCCTACTTGGACAGCGAAGATTTGCTTAGTTACGGAATTTTCGGCTTGCTGGAAGCCATGGCCAAATACGACCCGGAACGGGGAATTAAATTTGAAACCTATGCCACCCCTAGAATTAGGGGGGCTGTGTTGGATGCGGTGCGCAAAGCCAGTTGGGCGCCGCGTTCAACCTGGGAGCAGGTTAAGGAATATAACCGGGTGGTGCAGAAATTGGAGCAAGAGTTGGGTGGAGAGGTACCTGACGTGCTTATTGCCAAAGAGCTGGGTATCAGCCAGGAAGAATTAGAACAGCTGCTTATAGAGGTTAATTCCGTGGCTGTTGAGTCCTTGGAGAACTTCCTTTTGGCTACGGAAGAAGGCGGTCTGACCCTAGGCGATACAGTTATTGATGAAAAAAGCCCCAATCCGGAGAGCATTCTGGAAGAGCAGGAACTGAAGGCTGCTTTAGTACAAGCTATCGAGCGGCTGGGGGAAAAAGACCGCCTGCTTTTGAGTCTGTACTATTACGAAGAATTAACATTGAAAGAAATAGGGAAAGTGCTGGATGTATCCGAATCAAGGGTATGTCAGCTCCACGCCCGGGCATTATCCCGGCTGCGGGAGGAACTAAAAGAGTTTGGAGTGAAAACCGGGTGATTTATTTACTGCTGGCAATTGGCATAATACTCACCGCTCTAACCGGCAAGACGGTATGGAAGGAGTGGCGGGAAGGGCTGCATCATATAAGCGAAGCGCCAAAAACAACTCAAAGCGATGAAAGTTCAGCCTGTCTGGAATACCTGCAGAGTATCGAAGCAAAGCTGGAACTTTTGGCTGAGAGCGTAAAGGATTTAAAGGAAAACCTAGGGCAGGATTTAAGCAAGGCAGGGGCCCAGGGCGCAGATTTTGCCCGCATCTGGCAGGAAGTGGGAGCGGCTCCGGAAGTCTCCCCTCCGCTAACTATAAATGAGCAGATTTACCAGGCTTACCGGCAGGGTAAGGGAATTACGGAATTAGCCCAGGAATTCGGCAAGGGAAAGGGTGAGATAGAATTAATTTTAAATTTACGGCGTTAAAAGTGCCGGCTAAATATAACCAGTTTTTATTTGGCTTGGGCCTTGGACTGATTATAGCTTCATTGCTAATCCTACCTACCTTATTTAAGAGTTCCCAGCCGGACAAAACAGAAATAGAACGCATGGCCAGGGAACTGGGGATGGTATACCGGGAGGAAGTGTTGGTTTTCCCCGGTGAAGAAAAGGCTCAGCCGGAGGAAAAAAACGGTCCGGGTCAGCAGGCTATGGAAAGTGAAAAAGAGGTTCCTACTAAACCTGAGGCCCAAACCATTGCAGTTGAAATAGTTCCCGGCACTTCCCCGGAGGAAATGGCTCAGCTTCTGAAGGAAAAAAGGATAATTACCGATGCCGGGGCTTTTTTAGCCCGGGTTTATGAGCTGAAGTTAGAAAAAAAATTGCGGGCCGGTACATATAACTTCCAGGCAGATACTCCCGCTGAGGAAGTTATCCGGCAGCTGGCCCATCAGTAGGAGGGAAAGAAATGATCCGTGGCCTTTATACTGCTGCTACCGGAATGCTGGTGCAAGAACTGAAACAAGACAATATCACCAACAACCTGGCAAATATGAACACGCCTGGGTATAAAAAAACCGAACTGGCTGTGAGTTCTTTTCCCCAAGTACTGCTTAAGAGGATAGATGCCATTAAAGGCAGCGCGGCAGGGACAACGCCGGTAGGCCCGTTAAACAATGGGGCCATGCTGGATGAACAAATTATTGACTGGGCTGAAGGGAACTTGGAGGAAACAGGCAACTCTTATGATTTGGCCATTAACGGCGAAGGCTTTTTTACAATAGAAACAGCCCAAGGTTTGAGATACACCAGAAATGGTTCTTTCCGTTTAGACGGCCAGGGCTACCTGGTAACGGCGCAGGGTGATTATGTACTTGGTTTGAATGGCCCAATCCTGGTGCAGGGAAGTTCTTTCACTGTCGCTGCTGACGGTTCCCTGACGGTCGACGGGGTTTATGTCGATCATTTGCTCATTACCGGCTTCCCAGATAAGCAAGGACTGCAAAAAATGGGCCATGATCTCTATTCGGCTCCTGAAGGGGCTTTGCCCAGGGCGCTGGAGCCGGGGGAAACAGCAGTTAAACAAGGCTTTCTGGAAAAGCCTAATCTCAACCTGGTCAATGAAATGGTAAATATGCTGGCAGCACTGCGCACATATGAGGCAAATCAAAAAGTGATCCAGGCCCACGATGAGCTGCTGGCAAAAAGTGCAAACGAAATCGGCAGTTTAAGGTAGGTGGTATTCAATGCTCAGGTCTTTATGGAACGGGGCCAGCGGTATGGCTGCCCATGCGGCGAAAATGGACATAGTGGCCAATAACCTGGCTAACGTCAACACTACTGCGTATAAAAAGCAAAAGGCTGCATTTACTGATTTGCTGTATCAAAGGATTGGCACGACAGGTCAGCCGGTAAGAGAGAGCAGTTCCGGTCCTGCCCTAAGCGGTTCCGGTGTAAAACTCACAGCGGTGTCTGGCCTTTTTACACAGGGCCCCATAATTTCCACCGGCAGGGAACTGGATGTGGCCATCCGGGGGAATGGATTTATGGAAGTGGAACTTCCCAACGGCCAGCTGGCTTACACCCGAGACGGGAATCTCCAGGTCGACGGTGAAGGAACGTTGGTACATTCTTCCGGTTTCAGGCTGTCGGCTCAGGTAATGGTTCCGGCGGGGGCAAAAAAACTGGTCATTGCACCAAACGGCTCAATTACTGCAACTTTGGAAGACGGAACCAGGGAAGAAATAGGGGTGCTGCCTCTATACCGGTTTAATAATCCAGGGGGCTTAATGCCTATTGGGCAAAACCTGTTTGTTAGCACTGAGGAAAGCGGTGCGGCCTGGGAAGAAGTTCCCGGACAGTCAGGTATGGGCACTTTTCAACAAGGGATGCTGGAAGGCTCTAATGTAAACTTGGTGGAAGAAATGACCCAAATGATAATAGCCCAAAGGGCATATCAGTTCAATTCCCGCTCAGTGCAGGTTGCTGATGAAATGTGGGGTATGGCTAATAATCTGAGAAAGTAGTACTTTCGTGTGGCAAAGTCCACCCGGCTGATGGAGGAAAAATCATGCTACCTAATATAACAGAAATAAAGGTCGGAATAGCAGACTATAAAACTGCCAGGTCTCCCGAACAGATCATCACTCTGGGTCTAGGTTCCTGCGTGGGTGTTACGTTGTACGATCCGGCCTCAAAGATTGGGGGGTTAGTCCATATCATGCTGCCCGACAGTTCCCAGTTTCAAAACAGGTCCAACCCGGCCAAGTTCGCGGACCTGGGCATTCCGCTCTTGCTGGAGGAAATATTGAAACTTGGGGCCAAACGTTTTTCTTTACAGGCAAAAATGGCAGGAGGGGCCCAGATGTTTAATTTTGCTGATAAGTCTGCCAGTACTTTAAATATTGGCCGGCGCAATGTCGAAATGGCAAAAGATATCTTGGGCAAATTGGGGATTAAACTTATTGCTGAAGATACGGGAGGAAATTATGGCCGCACAATGATCCTGGACACAGCCACAGGTAATGTCTCCATCAGGTCCATTGGCAGTCCGCTGCGTTTATTGTAGGCTTTAATTTGGAGGTATGCCATGGAATTTAATGAGTTTAAAAGCAAGATTTACAAGCAATTTGGTTTAAACTTAGACGGTTACAAGGAGAAACAACTTAAGCGTCGAATAGATAGTTTAATGCAGACTTTGCAGTTAAACGATTATGGCTTATATTTTCAAACTTTAGTCAAGGATGCAGAACAGCTTAATCGTTTCTTCGATAAGGTAACCATTAATGTTTCCGAGTTTTTTCGTAATCCGGAGATTTTCGCGGTGCTGGAGCAGCAAGTGCTTCCTGCTTTACTGCGGAAAAAACCAAGGCTGAAAATTTGGAGTGCGGCTTGTTCCAACGGCTGTGAACCCTATTCTGTGGCTATTATTCTGGATGAACTGGCACCGACAGGGCTGCATAAGATCGATGCCACAGATATTGACAGAAAAATACTGGAAGTGGCAAGGGAGGGTAAATATGACTCCCGCCTGCTGAAGAATGTATCCCCCGAGAGGCTAGGCAAATACTTTCAAAAAGAGGGGGAACAGTACAGGCTGATTGACCGAGTTAAAAGGAAAGTGGCGTTTAAATACCACGACCTTTTAGTGGATAAATACGATACCGACTATGACCTGATTATCTGCCGCAATGTGACTATTTATTTTACAGCGGAAATGCAGGAAAAATTATATGTTAATTTTTACCATGCCCTGGGCCCTGGTGGGGTGTTATTTATCGGAGCTACAGAAAACATGCTGAAATACCGGGAGTTCGGTTATGAAAAAATCTCCCCGTGGTTTTACCAGAAGCCTTAACAAATGTCGAAAAGGAGGATCCCGATGAGTAAGGGCGAGGAGTTAACAGGTTTCCACCTGGATGTTTTGCAGGAAATCAGCAATATCGGGGTTGGAAATGCAGCTACCGCTTTAGCCAAGCTGCTTAACCGGCGGGTTGAGATGGCAGTGCCCCGGGCTGGTGTTTTGCCCTTTAATCAGATTTTTAACTTAGTTGGACAGGAAGAGGACAAGGTAGCCTGTATCAATTTTGCCGTAGCCGGCGAGGCAAAAAGCCAGATTATGTTTTTGCTTACCGAAGAAAGCGCCTTTGCTTTAATAGATATGCTTTTTGACAGTCCCCTGGGAACAACCCAGGAGTTGACTGCCATGGGCCAATCAACGCTGCAGGAGATCGGCAATATTTTAACAGGTTCTTTTTTAACCGCCCTTTCAGAAGTGACGAAGTTGACTTTTAACCCGTCAGTACCTGGTTTTGCTTTTGATATGTTAGGGGCGGTTTTAAGCGCTGCATTCCTGGAAAGCGGGTATTTTGATGACCAGGCGCTGATTATTGAAACACAGTTTTACCAAAATGAAATAAAAATCAACGGCCATTTTTTCTTGGTGCCTGAAATAGGTTCTTTGGAGATAATTTTTAAGTCTTTAGGACTTGAGTTTGATGGAGGTAGGTAAAAGTGGCAAGAAGAATTCTTGTAGTAGATGACGCAGCTTTTATGCGCATGATGATTAAAGATATCCTGACAAAGCACGGCTATGAAGTGGTTGGAGAAGCGGAAAACGGGCAAAAAGCTGTTCAGCTTTACAAAGAGTTGAAACCAGATTTGGTAACCATGGACATCACCATGCCGGAAATGGACGGTATTGCCGCGGTGAGAGAGATTAAAAAGCTGGACAGTGGTGCCAAAGTGATCATGTGCAGCGCCATGGGGCAACAAATGATGGTAATGGAAGCAATTCAAGCGGGTGCAAGAGATTTTATTGTTAAGCCGTTCCAACAGGAGAGGGTCATTCAAGCAATTGAAAAAGCATTAGGATAGTTTCCTGAAACTATCCTTTCCTGCTTGTAATCCTGGCAGCTGCAGGAGATAGGTGGTGAAGCTTAATGGACGAAATTTTATCCCAGTCGGAGATAGATCTGCTTTTAAGCGCTTTGACTTCAGGGGAATTATCCCCGGAAGATTTAAAGCAGGATATTGATACGGACAAGATCAAAAATTATGATTTTCGGCGCCCCAACAAATTTTCCAAAGACCAGGTGCGGACATTGTATTTGATCTACGATAATTTTGGCCGTCTGGTTTCTAATTTTTTGTCGGGTTACCTCAGAACAAACATTCAAATCAAGATTGCTTCAGTTGATCAGCTAACCTATGAAGACTTTGTCTTATCAGTACCAACGCCAACTTTATTAACTGTATTTAATATGGAACCGCTGCCGGGTTCTGCTGTTCTGGAAACTAATTCAGGCTTTATCTTCCCCATTATTGACCTCCTGTTTGGGGGGCCTGGCCTAATGCCCAGGAAAATCAGGGAATTGACCGAAATTGAAATCAATGTATTGAAAAACTTATATAAAAAGATTTTGGAAAACGTTGAATATGTGTGGTCCGATCTTTTTGAGCTAAAAACTACCATTCAGTCCCTGGAGACAAATCCTCAGTTAAACCAGATCATTTCCCCCAATGAGACGGTAGTGGTAGTGACTTTGTCCACAACAGTCAACAAGCATCAGGGCTTAATCAATCTCTGTCTGCCTTTTATGCTTTTGGAGCCTGTGCTTCCCAAGCTAACCTCCAGGCATTGGTTTGCCAATATTGGCGGCATAGAAGCGGAAACATACCGGCAAAAGATCCGCCAGCAGCTGGGGGGTGTGCCGGTGAGTCTTACGGCTCTTTGCGGTGCAACAAATATCACTGTCAGGGAATTTTTGCAGTTGCAAGTAGGTGATGTCATCACCCTGGATAATTTAGTTGGGGAGGATATGGTTTTACTGGTGGAAGACCGGCCAAAATTTAAGGTTCAGCCCGGTGTTGTAGGAAATAAATTGGCAGTACAGGTAACAGCTTTTGCAGGTAAAGGGGGCACAAGCTAATTGAATAATTTTTTATCCCAAGAAGAAATAGATGCATTGCTCAATTCACCCGGGTTGTTAAATGAGGAACCGGCAGTCCCCAACCCGGAAATTCAGGTACTAAACGATCTGGAAAGAGATGCTCTCGGTGAAATTGGAAATATTTCCATGGGTTCAGCTGCCACGGCCTTATCCCAGTTGCTCAACCAACGGGTTACCATCACGACGCCGCAAATTGCTGTTACAACCCCGGAGGAGTTGCTCAATACCTTTGAAGTCCCCTATATGCTGATTGAAGTAAATTTTACCGAAGGCTTAACCGGCAGCAACCTGTTAGTTATTAAAGTAAGTGATGCTGCAATTATTGCCGATTTAATGATGGGCGGCGACGGGACTAACCCCAATTTGGAATTAACGGAATTGCACGCTAGCGCTGTAGGTGAAGCTATGAACCAGATGATGGGTTCTGCTGCTACTTCCATGAGCACAATTTTTCAAAAATCAGTTGTAATCTCTCCCCCACATATTACGGCAGTTAATTTTCAGCAGGACTCAATAAATTTTCCCTGGGATATCAATGAAAAGATTGTAGTAGTGTCTTTTAAAATGGAAATCGGAACACTGATTAACAGTGAGATTATGCAAATTCTGCCTGTTCCGGTAGCAAAAGAGGAAACAGGCATTTTACTGGGGACAAGCTCTTCCACCTCCACCTCGGATTTCACGGAAACTTCGGCCCCTGCCCTTAAGGCAGAATCAGAGAGCACGCAAATTTTATCCCAGGATGAGATTAACAATTTGTTGTCTGATGTTAACTCTTACCTTAGTCCGCAACCGCAACAGAATGAGAAAATTGGGGCAGTTTCCGGAGATGCTCCTAAAAATATTGAGCTTATCCTTGATGTGCCTTTAAATATCTCAGTAATCTTAGGCAGAACCAAAAAGCCCATTAAAGAGGTGTTAAACCTTATTCCGGGAAGCATTGTGGAATTGGAAAAACTGGCTGACGAACCGGTGGAAATCCTGGTTAATGGGACTTTAATCGCCCATGGGGAGGTGGTTGTAGTTAACGAAAATTTCGGAGTGCGGATAATTGCTATTGACAGTCCTGTGCAAAGACTGCATAACCTGCGCAAATAGGTACCTGGGGGAGGAAGTATGAGCTTAAAAACCAAAATGATGCTTACCTTTTCCATAGTTACGGTGGTAATTTGGGCAGCAACTATCGGCTACACATTTCCAACGGTAAGCAAGCTTTTGCAATTGGCGGCAACACAAGGCGATTATACACGGCTTTTCCAAAGTTTTCAGCGCAATGTATTGATAGCCGGGACGGGGGGAACCCTCTTTTCTATTTTTGTGGGCTACATTATGGCCCGCTTGATTTTAGGTCCCATGCAGCGCGTGATGGACGCCATGAAAGAAGTTGAAGAGGGCAACTTGACAGTGGAAGTTTCCAGCAATACCAGCTGTGAATTGAATGTGCTCTGCCGCACTTTTAACGGCATGGTACAAAAATTCACAGATTACGTTCGCAAAATGGAAGAGGTTGCCTTAGAAATTGCAGCCGTGGCTACGAATTTAAATGAAATTATAGGAGAGGTAACAACAGCTACCGACAGCATTGCTACAACCATTCAAAGCGTAGCCGCTGACGCTGAGAACCAGAACGCCACCGTCCGGGACACGTCCACAATATTTCAACAGATGTCGCAAGGGGTGGAGCAAGTGGCTATCAGTGCCGGAGAAGTGTCCGAGGCGTCGAAGCAGGCTGCTAACCTTTCTGAGCGGGGCAGCCATGCTATCGATACGGCTGTCACCCAGATGGAAACCATCAGCCAGGCAGTAAATGCCTCGGCGCACATAGTGACCCGGTTGGGGGAAAGATCGAGGGAAATCGGGCTTATTCTGGATTCCATAACCAATATTGCGGAGCAAACAAATTTGCTGGCTTTAAATGCGGCAATTGAAGCGGCCAGAGCCGGAGAGCAGGGTAGGGGCTTTGCCGTTGTGGCCGAGGAAGTGCGAAAATTAGCCGAACAGTCGGCAGCGGCAGCTAAGCAAATTACGGAAATGATTAAGCTGGTGCAGCACGAAACCGAGCAGGCCGTTCGTTCCATGGAGCATGGTACATCTGAGGTTAAAAACGGCATCAAAGCAGTTGGTGAAGCAGGTAATTCCTTTGCTGAAATTTTTGAAGTGGTGAAAAAAGTAAACAGACAGATCGAGGAAGTTTCCGCTGCCAGCCAGCAAATGGCAGTGGGTGGAAAGCAGGCTGTCAGTGCTGTAGGTAATATTGCCCTGGTTTCGGAAAAATCGGCTGCAGGCGCCCAATCGGTGGCAGCATCGACCCAGGAATTGGCCTCGGTGTTTCATGAAGGAGCGAATGCTGCTGGCAAGCTAGCAAAGATGTCTGCAGAGCTAATGGCCATGGTACACAAAATGAAAAAAGAGTAACATTGAAAAGGCCTGGTTTACCCAGGTCTGCAGACCGTCGACAAACTCTTATTAGCCCGCATGTATTATGGAGCGGGACTTGTTTCGCCCAGCCGTCGGCAGCGGAGCTGAAGGTCAACGGCGTAGGAGCTTGTCCAGAGCGGAATAATACATGCGGGCTTTGTTTACAAACTGAAGGCCTGGTTTTCCCAGGCCTTCTTCAGTGTACAGTTAGAATTTACCTGCAGGAGAATTGACCATGCTACGTTCTGCCAGCTCGATAGCTTTTCTGACCAGGTTACCGCATTCCCTGGAAGGAACGCCACCCCATCCTTCTGTTGCAACGATCTGGTCTACACCAAGCTCTTTGGCTAATTCCCACTTCAAGGCATCGGACATCAGTTTGGCCAAAGCCAAAACCTCCTTTTTTAACTGTACACTATTTTTAGTATGGCCTGAAAAGAAATTTTCATAAAGGCAGTTGCTGCCATTCGACATACATTATTTTAACAGTCTCCTGAAATACTAGTTTTGAGGTGAACACAATGCGCAGCATGTGGAAAGGAGCCATTTCCTTCGGCCTTGTAACCATACCGGTAAAACTATTTACGGCTACGGAAAGCAAAGAGATCAAATTCAACTATTTACATGATGAATGTAAAACCCCAATCCGCTATCAGAAATTTTGCCCCACCTGCGAAAGAGAGTTGAATTCGGAAGAAATTGTGCGCGGTTACGAATACGAAAAAGGCAGGTATGTAATTTTAAAAGATGAAGATTTTGAAAAGCTCCCGCTGGATAGCATTAAGTCCATTCAAATCCTGGATTTCGTCAACTTGCAAGAAATTGATCCCATTTATTTTATGAAAGCTTATTTTTTGGCACCCGGTGATTTTGGCACGAAAGCATATAAACTGTTATACCAAGCACTAGAGGAAACAGGCAAAATCGCCATTGCCAAAGTTTTTTTGCGTACCAAGGAAAATCTGGCCACGCTGAGAGTATACCAGAATTGCCTCCTGCTGGAGACCATGTTTTATCCTGATGAGGTAAGGAACCCGGCAGTTATTCCTGAACTACAGGGATTGGAAGTAGCTATTCACGAAAATGAATTAAAAATGGCTAAAAGTTTAATAGACAACTTAACAGCTAAATTTGATCCTGCCAAATATACCAGTGATTACCGCAAAGCGCTCACTGAATTGATTGAAGCTAAAATCAACGACAACCAGATTGAAGAAGTGCAGCGGACGGAAACCGCGGCTAAGATTGTTGATTTAATGGAGGCTTTAAAAGCAAGTGTCAAAGCCACCGAAGCCGCCCGCAAACCCAAGTCACCAAAGCGTAAAGGAAAAAAAGCCACAGTTTAGCATGGCTTGCAGGGAATAAGACCTTTTCTGTCGTAATAGTAGGGGTGAACTACACTACTACCAATAAAACAGGAGGAATCATGGTCTATAAGTCCACAAAGATTATCAGGATGAAAGGTGATCATCGGCAAGAAGAGGAAGATGTGTTAATTTCCGAGCAACCCTTAACTATTTACCTAAATGACAAGGAAATTGTGACCTTGCTCTGCACCCCGCAGCACCTGGAGGAACTAGCAGTTGGTTTCTTGATTTCCGAAGGGCTCTTGGCCGGAGAGGCTCAGGTCAGCATTGACCGGGAGAAAGGCCTGGCCTTTGTCACCGGCACGGAAAACAAGCTGATGGGACAGACTTTTTTAAAGAGGTTTATAACCACCGGATGTGGAAAAGGAACTTCTTTTTATCATTTCGGCGACATACGCAACAAAAAAATTGGCTCGGAGGTGAAAATCCCCGCCAGGAATTTGCTTGAACTGATGAAAGAAATGCAGCAGCATTCCGAACTATACCGGATGACCGGATGCGTGCACAGCGCGGCGCTGTGCACACCTGAAATGCCGCTGGTTTTCAGGGAGGATATCGGTCGGCATAATGCAGTCGACAAGATAGTAGGTCGCTGCAGGTTGGATGGGGTGGACATCGCTGATAAGCTGCTCCTAACAAGTGGCAGGTTGTCTTCGGAGATAGTGCTCAAAGTGGCTAAAATTGGCGTTCCGGTACTTGCTTCCCGTTCAGCGCCTTCTGATTTAGCGGTGTATTATGCTAAGGAGTTGGGTTTAACTTTGGTAGGCTTTGTCCGCGGGATGAGGATGAATGTGTACAGTCACGCAGAGCGAATCATTTAGCTGTCAGCCATCAGCTATCGGCTATAGCCATCAGCCGTCAGCTATCAGCCATCAGCCATCAGCCGTCAGCCTTCAGCTATTAATGACTAATGACTCGAGTGAAGACCCATTAATGGGTCTTCACTCGATCAGCTCCTTGGCTTTTTAAGATGCTGGCAGCTTCATCGGCTTTGTTATCGCTTGCCTGTACCGATACCAGGATGCGACCTTGTTTTACGTCTTCTTCGTACTGCCTTCCTTCGGCTTCAGGTATGCCCCAGTCAACCAACCCACCGGCGATTCCACCGGTTGCTGCACCAGAGAGCATCCCGGCTATGGGGCCGGCGGCAATTAGGGGTCCAATACCGGGGACAACTAAGGCTCCTGCTCCAACGGCCAAACCTGCTAATCCCCCAAGTAGTCCTCCTGCAGCAACTCCGTCGGATAACCCGTCTCCTGCATCAGCAGCCATGGTTGCGCCGAAGTAGTCGGTATTGCCCCTGCCTCCCTTGTGATCTTCGCCTTTGGCTGCGATGGATATTTCTTTGTTAAACCCTGCTTCCCGTAAAGAACTAACTGCTTGTTCTGCCCTGCCCCGTGATGAGAATACAGCGACAACCGTTTTTGACATTTCTTTTACCTCCTTACTAAAGCTCCTTATGAGTGTTCCCTCATTTTAAGCAACTTATGATTGCTCATTTTTTCCTGTTGTTAAGTTATAATTAATTTAGTACCATTAACTAAAAATATAGATTAAATTTTGTGAAATTTTATACTAGAACAGGCAGGAATTTAGGCGATTTTAACCGAATTTAATTTTGTTATATGAGTTATATGGAAAAGGAGCTGTTAGAAAAGGCATTCATGCCAGCTGTTATAATATTTTAAAGAGGTGATTAAATGGAACGGTTGGAGCTTTCCACTGCGCTGTCCCAAAGCCGGCAATTTGTTGCTAACCTTAAAAAGGCCAGCCAGGTGGACATCAGGGATTGCTATCAGTGCGGAAAGTGCTCAGCAGGCTGCCCGCTGGTGAGCGCAATGGATTATAATCCCCACCAAATACTTCGCATGCTGCAGCTTGGTCAAGTTGACAAGGTGCTGCATGCGAAATCCATCTGGGTTTGCGCCCATTGCGCCACATGTTTCGCACGTTGTCCCAAGGAAGTAGATCTGCCGCGTTTAATGGAGGCGTTGCGCATAGAAGCCAAAAAGAGGGGAATTATCAAGGAGAAAACTGTTGACCTCTTTAGTGATTTGTTCTTGGATTCTGTCCAGAAGTATGGCCGAGTCCATGAAATGGGGATGATAGCTTTTTATAACTTGAAATCGGGCCAGCTTTTCAAAGATGCAATGCTGGCGCCAACTCTTTTGGCCAACAGGAAAATCAGTCCTTTTCCTCATAAGATTCAAGGGCAGCAGGCTGTGCAAAAGATCTTTGCCAAGGCCAAAGCAATGGGGGGTGAACGCCTGTGAGGATGGCTTACTACCCTGGCTGTTCTCTTAATGCCACGGGGATAGAATACAATATTTCCGCCAAAGCGGTGGCCAAGCACTTGGGTTTGGAACTTTGGGAAATCCCAGACTGGAACTGCTGCGGCGCTTCGGCAGCCCATAGCACCAATCATCTTTTGGGACTTGCCCTGCCCGCCAGAAACTTGGCGATTGCGGAAAAGGAAGGCCTGGATGTGGCTGTACCTTGCGCTGCTTGTTTCAGCAGGATGAAAGCGGCCGAAATGGCGGTCAGGCAATCGCCCGACATGAAGCAAACAATTAATGAACTGATTGAAATGACCTATAATGCCACCAACCATACTCGCAACCTGTTGGACGTGATGGCCAATGCAGTTGGCATTGAGACCATCGCCGAAAAGGTAGTTAAACCGTTAAGCGGTCTCAAAGTGGCCGCCTATTATGGCTGCTTGCTGGTAAGACCACCTGAGATAGCTCAGTTTGACGATGCGGAAAATCCAATGAGCATGGACAGAATTATCGAAGCCTTGGGCGGCACTCCGGTGGAATGGTCCTTTAAGGTGGAATGCTGCGGGGCCGGACATACTACTGCTCTGCCTGAAGCGGCTGCACCCATGCTGCATAATATTTTCCGCAATGCAGCGGAAAACGGCGCAGATTGTTTCGCTGTGGCCTGTCCGCTTTGTTTCCTTAATTTGGACATGCGCCAGTCTGAAATTAAAAAGAAATACAGTGCCGGTTACAATTTGCCCGTATTTTATTTCACAGAGCTGATGGGGTTGGCATTCGGGTATGCTCCAAAAGATCTGGGACTAAATAAGCATTTTGTCAATCCGATGCCACTCTTAGACAGTAAAGAGATACTCAGACATCCATCGGCAAGGAGGGAAGAAGCATGAAACGGGTAGGTGTTTTTGTTTGTCACTGCGGCACCAATATTGCGGCAACTGTTGATGTGAAAAAAGTAGCAGGGGTTGCCGGGGAACTGCAGGACGTTGTGTTTAGCACAGACTATACCTACATGTGCTCTGAGCCAGGTCAGGATTTGCTAAAAAAAGCAACCGTGGAACATAAATTAGACCGCTGTGTTGTAGCCTGCTGCACTCCCAGACTGCATGAACCTACTTTCAGGAAAGCGTTCAGCACTGTGGGAGGCAATCCTTTTTTGGTAGAGATTGCCAATATTCGGGAACAGTGCGCTTGGGTACATAAAGACCGGGAAAAGGCGACAGCCAAAGCACACGACCTGGTTAGAATGGCAGTGGCTAAAGTCCGCCGGAATCAGCCTCTAAGCATTTCAACGATTCCCATCACCAGGAGGGTTTTGGTGATTGGGGCCGGCATTGCAGGCATGCAGGCGGCCCTTGATGTGGCTGATGCGGGCTACGAAGTGGTACTGTTGGACAGGGAGCCAACTATTGGAGGGAAGATGGTCCAGTTGGATAAAACATTCCCAACTCTGGACTGCTCCGCCTGAATTAGCACACCTAAAATGGTTGCTGCGGCGCAGCACCCTAACATTAAACTGATGACTTATTCCGAAGTGGAAGCGGTCAACGGCTATGTAGGCAACTTTGAAGTTACAATCAGGAAAAAAGCACGGATGGTGGATGAAAGCAAGTGTACGGGCTGTGGCATTTGCCAGGAAAAATGTCCGGGCAAAGCTGTCAGCGAGTTTGAAGAAGGGCTGGCTAACCGTAAAGCTATTTTTACACCGTTCCCCCAAGCAGTTCCTAATATACCGGTGTTAGACAAACCGAACTGCCGTCTTTTTACCAAGGGCAAATGCGGCGTTTGCCAAAAGGTCTGCCCTGCAGGGGCGATTGATTATGAACAGCAGGACCAAGTACTCACTGAAAAATTTGGTGCTATCATTATGGCTACCGGTTATGACCTGTTTGCATGGCAGGAAGTTTACGGAGAATATGGGTACGGCAAATACCCAGATGTAATCACAGGTCTGCAGTTTGAACGGATGAACAATGCTTCCGGTTACACCGGCGGCAAAATTGTTCGCCCTTCCGATGGTAAAGAGCCGAAAACGGTAGTCTTTATTAAATGTGTTGGATCCAGGGATGAGGCCAAGGGCAAGTCTTACTGCTCCAGAGCTTGTTGCATGTATACAGCTAAACATGCTCACCAGGTGCTTGAAAAAATACCTGATTCAAACGCAATTGTATTTTACATGGACATCCGTACGCCGGGTAAGGCATATGAGGAGTTTTACCAGCGCTCTGTCCATGAAGGAGCCCTTTACATTAGGGGCAGGGTATCCAAGGTTTATCAACAGGGAGATAAACTAATTGTCAAAGGCGAGGACACTTTACTGGGCCAGCCGGTGGAAGTGGAAGCAGATTTGGTTGTTTTGGCCACGGCTATGGTACCAAGCAAAGGCGCGAAAGAAATAGCTAAAATTGTGGGCATTTCTACCGACCAGGATGGATTCTTCCAGGAAGCCCATCCCAAGCTGCGCCCCGTGGAAACCCACACTGCCGGTGTCTTTGTGGCAGGAGCCTGCCAGGGGCCCAAGGATATACCTGACACTGTGGCTCAGGCCAGTGCGGCAGCTGTGAAGGTCTGCAGCCTTTTCTCCAAGGAAGAGATGGCTACCGACCCCATGATCGCCAGCGTCGATCCCGCAATCTGCTCCGGCTGCGGCATGTGCGTACCTGTTTGTCCGTACAAAGCAATCGAGTTGGTAACTATAACGGAACGGGTGCACGGGCGCCAGGTAGAGCGGAAAGTAGCCAGCGTAAACAGCGGATTATGCCAGGGCTGCGGCGCTTGTAATGTGGCTTGCCGGGCCAGCGCTATCAACGTCAAAGGATTTACCGATGATCAGATTCTCGCGGAGGTGGATGCAGTATGTCTGTAGAACAAGGCCAAGAGAAGGCATGGGAGCCTAAAATCGTAGCTTTTTCCTGCCACTGGTGTGCCTATGCGGGGGCTGATCTGGCCGGGCTGAACCGCCTCCAGTATCCTCCCAACGTCAGAATGGTCAGGGTTCCCTGCTCCGGGCGGGTTAATCCCCAATTTGTTTTAAGAGCTTTTCAAAGAGGGGCAGATGCTGTACTAGTGGCCGGCTGACACCCTGGTGACTGTCACTATGTTAGTGGCAATTATTTTACCAGGCGCCGCTATCTTATTATGCAGCGGGTCTTAGAATACATGGGCATAGATCCCCAAAGATTCCAGGCCAGGTGGGTTTCCGGCTCGGAAGCGGCCAAATTTGCGCAGATAGTAGCCCAACTGGCTGAAGATATCAAGGCCCTTGGGCCGAACAGGAAGTTGAGGGATGCTTAAATGTTTGCAATAACCGAACAGATGCGTAAACTGGCCAAGGAGCTGCTGGAGAAGGGTGAAGTGCAGTACATTATTGGCTGGGAAAAAGGAACTTTTTGGTATAATTCCACTCCCGTGTTTATTTCCAAGCCCGAAGAGGCAGATAAACTAGTTTGGGATGAATACTGCGCGGCAAACCTTGCTTCTTATTTGCTGGATGACCGTTATCCCCAAGGGAAAATAGGGATCTTTGTCAAGGGATGCGACTCCAGGGGAGTCAACAGGCTGGTACAGGATAAACAGGTCAAAAGGGAAAATCTCTTCCTGATTGGTTTGCCGTGCCCGGGAATGAAGAGCGCAAAGAAGGCTCCCCTGCTTGGACAGGAAAAAGCCTCTGAAGTGCCGCTGGAAGAAAAATGCACTTACTGCACCCATCATAACCCGGTAGTATATGACATGCTGCTGGGGGAAAAGGTGGCACTGGATGAGGTTGCGGTAACAGCAGAAGTGGAGCGTTTTGCCGGAGTGGAAGAAATTGAAAAGATGACGCCTGATGAGAAATACGAATTTTGGACCAAGCAATACTCTCGCTGCATCCGGTGCTATGCCTGCCGCAATGTTTGTCCGGCTTGCAACTGTACAGTTTGCTGTTTCGATCAGGGCCAAACATGGCTGGAGAGGGATGTAACTCCTACAGGCAACCAAGTCTATGGCATTATCAGGGCCTTTCACGTGGCGGGCAGATGCATAGAATGCGGTGAATGTGAGCGGGTTTGCCCCATGGGAGTTCCGATCATGAAATTGAACCGTAAAATTGCTAAAGACATTGTAGAGCTGTTCGGTGAATATGAGGCCGGACTTGATACCGAGACATTACCTCCTCTTGGTCTTTACAAAGCTGAAGACCCGGAAGAGTTTATGTAGGGGGTGAGGTAATGCTTGGCGTAAAAAAGAACAATCTCAACAACTTTTTGGAGAAAATCAGTTCCGGCTATCAGCTTTTTGTTCCTGCTGAGGTGGAAGGTACTACGCGCTTTACTGCATATCAGGCAGGCGTACAGTTAGCTCTGGAGCGGAATACGGTTGTTCCCCCGAAAGAGCTGTTCTTCCCGCAGACAGAGCACATGTATTGCTATAAAGCTCATAAACAAGAAGCTGCGGTGGAGGAAATTGCTGCGGCCTGTGAGCCCAGAGTGCTTTTTGGGGCCAGACCCTGTGATGTACAGAGCTTAGCAGTGTTGGATGACGTGTTTTTAACCAAAGGTTATGAAGACCTGTTCTATAAAAACAAGAGGGAAAATACACTGGTAATTGCTTTAGGTTGCCGTAAACCGGAACCAACTTGTTTTTGCAGTTCCCTGGGAGTAGATCCTTCCGGGACCGAATTGGCGGATGTAATGGCATGGGATGCCGGCGAGGCATTGGTTTTTGAAGCAAAATCAGACAAAGGCAAGAAGTTCCTGGAAGAAAACTCTGCGCAATTGGAAGATTTGGCCGGCGTGACGCAGCCTACGGCGGAATGTACCATGGTTTTGCAGGTTGAAGGCTTGACTGCTAAGCTGCAGAAGATGTTTGAGCACAGCCTGTGGAATGAAATCTGCAAAAAGTGCCTGAACTGTGGGACATGCACTTATCTTTGCCCTACTTGCCACTGTTTTGACATTCAAGGGAAAACGAGAGGGGAGAGCGGTGTCAAGTTTCGCTGCTGGGATTCCTGCATGTATCAGGAGTATACTTTAATGGCCGGCGGTCACAATCCAAGACCCAGCAAGAAGGAGCGGGTCAGACAGCGTTTCCTGCACAAGCTGCAGTATATTCCTGAGAGGTACGGGAAGTGGGGCTGCGTCGGCTGTGGACGCTGCGTTGTCAAGTGTCCGGTCAATGTGGACATTACGCGGATTATCAAGCAAATAGGGGAGGTGAGCCTGGATGCCTAACCAAGCATTAGCTGAGCAGGGGACAGTTATGAACCCTTTAATCCCGGTTGTGGGAAAAATCATTAAAATTGTAGAAGAGACGCCCGACGTCAAAACTTTTCATGTGACAACCGAAAACGGAAAACCTTTTACCCCCCTGCCGGGCCAACTGGCCATGGTTTCCATGCTCCCCATCGGTGAAGCAATGTTTTCCATCACCTCCCAAGGAGAAAACCATCTGGAATTTGCCATCAAGAAAGTGGGCATGTTGACTGAGGCCCTCCATGAAGCTGCGGTAGGCCAGCAGATAGGCATTAGGGGCCCTTACGGTAACGGTTTTCCTATTGAAATATGCAAAGGGAAGGATCTATTGTTTATTGGCGGCGGCATTGGCTTAGCGCCTGTAAGGTCTCTCATCAACTACTGTATTGCCAACCGCCAGGACTTCGGCAAACTGCATGTGATCTATGGGGCCCGTTCCCCGCAGGATCTTTGTTTTAAAGATGATCTTTTTGAGAACTGGCCCAAAGTGATGGATATGCAGGTTGACGTTACTGTAGACAAAGGGGATGAAAATTGGTCCGGCAACGTAGGTTTTGTTCCCGCTTTTCTGGAGCAAATCAATCCATCGCCGGAAGGCAAAGTGGCCATCACCTGCGGTCCGCCCATTATGATCAAATTCGTGCTGCAGAGTCTGGCGAAAATGGGTTATACGCCGGAACAGATTATAACTACTTTGGAAATGCGGATGAAGTGCGGCATTGGCAAATGCGGTCGATGCAACATCGGGAGTTGCTATGTTTGCCTGGACGGACCAGTGTTTACTTTGGCCCAGCTAAATCAGATGCCCAACGAATATTAAAGAAGAGTACTACTAACACTAAGGCTGTTTAATTATCATTTTTAAACAGCCCAGACCGTCGACAAACTATTATCAGCCAGCATGTATTATGGAGCGGGACTGGTTTCCCCAGCCGTCGGCAGCGGAGCTGAAGGTCAACGGCGTAGGAGCTTGTCCAGAGCGAAATAATACATGCTGGCTTTGTCTACAAGCTGGGCTGTTTAAATATCATTTTTAAACAGCCTTTGCAATTGTATGAGGAAGTCAAAAACATGTGAAAGCAAGGCTCTTACAGTATCTCAAGGTGAATACAAAATACATCAAAAAATTTTTTAAAAAAAGTCGAAACAAGAAGGATTTTTCATGCGAGCGTAGAACTGATAATTATAATCGCTCATCGATGATGATTAGCGGGAAGGGGTAAAGTACATGCTCGTTGATTTGCACACTCACCCCGTTGCCCATGGCAGTGGTAGTTATGAGTTGGAGCACCTTATTGCTTTTTTAACGAAAGCCAGGGAAAAAGGGATTGGAGTAATAGGTTTTTCAGACCATGATCGCTATCTGGAGCGTATCAACTTTGATATTAAAAATCAGTTAAACTCCTATTACCCCGAACTGCAAGTGCGCATTGGGTTGGAAGTGGACTATTTTCCAGAAAAAGAGCTGAAACTAAGACAATTACTTGGACAGTATCAATTCGACTATGTGATCGGGTCTGTCCATAATATTGCTGACTGGCCCTTTGATGTTCCCGATTACATTCACCGCTATCAAGATTGGGATGTAGATGAGTTGCACAGGGTCTACTTTGAAACTTTAACCAAGGCTGCTCAATCGGGGTTGTTTCAAATAGTTGGACATTTGGATTTAATTAAAATTTTTAATTTCAGACCAAAGCAGGATATTATGGGCTGGGTCGAGCCGGTACTAAGGGCCATCAAGCAGAGTGATTTGACAGTGGAAATAAACAGCGCAGGTTTGCACAAACCGGTTGCAGAAGTTTATCCGGAGGAAAGAATAATTGCTCGATGCTTTGAACTAAATATCCCGGTGACAATAAGCTCAGATGCCCATGAAGCGAGTCATGTAGGGAGGTATGGCGCTGAAATAGCAAGTTTACTTAAAAAAATTGGCTATAACCAGATCGCTGTCTATACCGCGCAGCAGCGCAAAATGTTACCATTGTAGCAACTGCATAAAAGTAGCAACTGCATAAAAGGATTTACGCACGATAAAAATACTAGTGTTTACCAAATTAAATGAGGTGAAGAAGTTGGAGCAACTCTGGGAACTAATTTTGTTAGTAATAAGTTTGGTTATAATTCTTTTTGGCGCTGAGGTGTTTACCAATGGAGTGGAATGGTTGGGCAAGAAATTGAATTTGTCGGAGGGTGCTGTTGGCAGCATTTTGGCTGCCGTAGGTACGGCGTTGCCCGAAACAATGATTCCTGTGATCGCTATCATTTTTGGTGGCGAGGCTGAAGGAGCCCATATTGGAGTGGGAGCGATCCTGGGTGCGCCATTTATGCTATCAACTTTAGCAATGTTTATAACCGGGATAGCGGTAGTAGCCAATAAAAGAAAAAGACCTGAATTTCCCAAAATGCATGTTGATACTTCGGTAATGACCAGGGATTTAGGCTTTTTCCTGATAGTGTATACGGTGGCCATCCTGGCAGCGTTTTTGGGAAATCATAATTTGAAGCTGATCGTAGCCGCCGGTTTGGTAATTGCATATGGCGTATATGTTTACCAGACTCTTAATGAAGAAGAAACTATCGGTGAGGACCACGAACTTAGCCCATTGTTCTTAGCGAAAAAAAGTAAGTCTCCTAGCTTAGGCATAATTTTGCTGCAGATTGCAATTGCTTTAGGGTTGATAGTTTTCGGTGCCAATATTTTCGTTGACTCAGTGGAGCACTTGTCCAAGTTTTTAGGGATTCCAACTTTTGTTTTGGCTTTGATTATCGCTCCGGTTGCTACAGAACTGCCGGAGAAATTCAACAGCATTATCTGGATTGGCAAAGGCAAGGACACTCTCGCGCTGGGAAATATAACCGGCGCAATGGTTTTTCAAAGTTCGGTGATTCCTGCGTTGGGAATAGCTTTAACCCCTTGGAATCTCACCCTTGGCGCCACGTTAAGCGCAGTTTTGGCTCTGGCCTCAGCACTCTTGGTTTACTGGCAAATACGCGTAAAGAAATATTTGACACCTAATATTCTAATGGTTGGCGGTGCTTTTTACGCCGTGTTTATCGTGCTTGTGCTTACGAAAGTTATTCATTAATTAAAAGTGTACTATAAATCCTGTTTGGTAAAAGAGGTCTGATATGCTATCTGAAAAAGAGGAACAAGAGCGTATTATACTTGGAGAACTGCATAAAACTGAGCAGCCTCTTGGGTCAGGTGTGTTAAAAGAAGCCCTACGTTTGGCGGGGATGGAACTGAGTGAAGCAACCGTCGGCAGGCTGCTCAGGGAGTTGGATACAAGAGGCTATACAAAGCGTGTTGGCTTTCAAGGCCGTACACTTACTGCTGCAGGGTCAGCACGCTATGAAAACCTGGAAAGGGAACGCCAAAGGGTGTTCTACGGCTCCGAATTGCTTAAAAGCTTTAATACCCACCGCAAACAGGACTTAATTGATATCCTGGTGGCTAGGCGGGCTGTGGAAGGGGAAATTGCCCGCCTGGCTGCCCTTCATGCTACGCCCACGGAAGTCAGGCACATGTTAGAAGTTTTGGAACGGCAAGAGCAGCTTGTTAATTCGGGCCAATCGGGGGTGGAGCAGGACAGCGAGTTTCACCACCTGTTGGCTAAAGCAGGCCGCAACAAAATACTGATTGCCGTAGTTGAACTGATCAAACAGGAAGGCCAGTTCTCCCCGGTACTGGAATATATTCGGCACCAGCTGCGGGGTACCATGGTCCAAGATCACCGGGAGATTCTGGAAGCGGTGCAGAAACACAAGCCCGATGCAGCTTACCGGGCCATGGTTAATCACATCGAAAGCTTAATTTGCGATGTAGAAAGGTATTGGGAGAGGCTTAACAAGAAGTAAGTTTTCTTGCTTCTTGTTACTCACCAATGATGAGTAAATGTTGGCTGAACATCATTAATGGAAACACCATTTTTCTAACCTATTGCTCCTCACCAATGATGAGTACATAATGCTGACAATCATAATTGCGGTAGTTCCGGCAAAAGCTATTGGTGAATCTACTTCAAAGGAGGTGACTACCATGTCAACCGTTGATCCGTATAAAGCAGGGATGTTTAAAGCCAACCCTTACGCAGCGAAAACTCCAATTAAAGGCAAGCTGGTGGTGGTGTTGGATGGCAAACTGGAAGGCAGGAGCCTGCAGCTGATGACTCCTATCTCCCGGGCGCTGTGCCGACACGAGATTCACGAGCTTATCCTTACCGACGAGATGGAGGCAGGTCCCGGCAAAACCGTGAACAAGATAGCTTATCTAGGTTTTTTTGAAGTGACACAGGGAGGGGTAATGGTAGCCGGTGACCAGCTGACTATAGGGGGTAAGAGCGTAGGGGTCATTGCCGGTTTCGATGAAACCCATATGCCAAATCACCTGAACATAATCGTGAAAAATTCCAACAGGGAAACCGGTGTGGAACAAGGTTTGCAGTTAGGCGATGAGGTAATCTGCGTTAAACCAAGCGAATAATAACATTGGAGTAACGCATAATAAGCAGAGAACCTTGCACCTATCTACATAAATAAAAAATAAGCCTGAAAGGGGGGGTAGAAATGTCTTATGAAGCAAAAGTAAAAGAGCTTGGCCTGGAAATTCCGGAAGCTCCTAAACCTGTTGCTGCCTACGTGCCTGGCGTTTTAATTGATGGTTATGTGTATACTTCGGGACAAATTCCTTTTGTCAATGGTGAACTGAAGTATAAAGGCAAAGTAGGCGCAGAAGTATCCGAGGAACAAGGGTATGAAGCTGCAAAAATATGCGCTATCAACTGTTTAAGCGTAGTGAAGAGCTTAGTTGGCAGCTTGGATAAAGTGGAAAAAATAGTTAAGGTGACAGGTTTTGTAAATAGTGCGGCCGGGTTCAGCGGTCAGCCGAAAGTAATCAACGGCGCTTCTGAACTGCTTGGCAAAATTTTTGGTGAAGCAGGACAGCATGCCCGTTCAGCGGTAGGTGTCAGCGAGCTGCCCATCGATGCTGCCGTTGAAGTGGAAATGATTGTTAAAGTAAAGTAAGGAGGTTTTATTACAATGGCAAAACCAAAATATAAATTTCAGATGTATAAACAACTGCAGGCAAATATTGGCAACATCTATGCTGAAGCAAAGAAAGCCGCAGATGAAATTGGCATTCCAACAGATATCAGGGGTAAATTCGGTTTGACCGGAGGAATATCCGGCTGCCCGGCTCCGCTGCGTAAAGATATTTTAGAGGCTTCCGAGCGTGGTGCCAGGGAAGTTATCCCCTTAGCAAAACTTGTTGATGAAATCAGAGAGATTGTTAAAGACGTATACGGCGACGAGTATGATGCTATGGCTACTTCAACATGTGAAGCCGGTCTGTGGGTAACTTTTGACACCCTGTTTACACCGCCTAACTTAGGCAGGGGCGATAACTACAGAGCAAGATACATTATTCCTTGGGAAAAACACTTGCACCACCATGGAGGTTACGGCCGCCCGTTCCCGCCCAAATTTAAGGATATATTTGCTGACCGTGGAACAACACCGGGTGAGTTAGGTTTCTACGGCAAACGTCAAAATAACACTGATACCGTGATTGTTCCCTTGGAAGGAGCCAAGTATGACTGTCATGGTATCAAATATTGGCCGGTGCCTCTATTAACTGAAGTGGATCCGGAAGCATCCATCGAGAAAATGGCCATGTATGCAGAGATCCATGAACCCATGCTGACAGGATTCACTTCCTTGGGTTACGAAACTCCCGGGTATGGTTATGGTGTAAAAGATGAAGACGGCACACCGCTCTTAAACAAATTAATGGCTGATTTGGCCCACTCCTATGATTTGCCTTACGTAGTGGATAACGCTTGGGGACTTCCGTTTGTAGGTCATGACCCAAGAAAGAGCGGTGCTGACGTAGTTATCTATAGTATGGATAAAACATCAGGCGCAGCTACCAGCGGTCTGATTATCGGTAAAGAAGACGTTATGGTACAAATTCGCAGGGCACTGGGCGTCCACGGCGACCGTTACGGCACTACCGCTTCCTACGGTAAAGCTGCTTATGTAACCTTTGACCCGGGTAAAGAAGCTCTGCTTTCCCAAATTCAGGCCCTGAAAGTCTTGAGAGACCATCCGGAAGTATTAACCAAGCCTGTTGATGACTTATACAGGATTATCACTGAAGAATTCCAGAACCTTAACATACCGCAGCACCTGAAAGACGGCTTTATCATTAACAAGTCGTACAACTCCAGGGCTGTTGAGATCAACTACGAAGGTACCTGGAAGAATGGGCAAATGGGTGTACCCATCTTCTCCATCGAAGATATGTATGCAGGCACCAACATCTTCCAGTCCGGCATGAACCAGTTTGGTGTTATCCCGACTGTGGCTTATGACGGTAACATCTACATTTCACCTGACCTTGGTACAACTGATGAAAACGGTATGTTGATTGAAGATGTTACTCGCTATGGAATTAAGGCTTTGTTCCGTTTAATTGAAATTACCTGCAAGTATGCCGGACTTCTTGACTAAATGCGGGTTGTGCAGAGGGGACATGCCGCTGGGTGTCTCATTCCCATGAAAATGATCAATTATTGCCAGTGACGTATTTTATTAACAAAGGAGGAAAAAAAATGACTAAAGTAGTAGTCGTAGGCGGCGGCTGGGCCGGTTCTGCCGCTGCAGTGGCTGCCCGCAAAGCAGGGGCTGAAGTTGTGCTTCTGGAGCGTACCGATATGCTCTTAGGTACTGGTTTGGTCGGTGGAATTATGCGCAATAACGGGCGTTTCACCGCAACCGAAGAAATGATTGCCATGGGCGGCGGGGATTTATTCCAGATTTCCGACCGGGAGTCCAGACATCGCAATATTGAATTCCCTGGTCACAAACATGCATCCTTGTATGATGTGGCTCGTATTGAGCCGGCTGTCAGAAGGCACTTGATCGATTTGGGCGTTGACGTAAGATTAATGTCCAGGGTAAAAGGAATTGAAAACAACGGCAACAAGGTTGTAGCCGTATTGACTGATAACGATGAACGTTTCGAAGGTGATGTTTTTGTGGAAACAACCGGTACCGCCGGTCCACAAGGAAACTGCACCAAGTATGGCAATGGGTGCGCTATGTGCATCTACCGCTGCCCGACCTTCGGTCCGCGTTTCAGCATAGCCGCTAAGCTGGGTGTGCAAGAGTTCATGGGCAAGAAAGCTGACGGATCATACGGCGCTATGAGCGGCTCCTGCAAACTGCATAAAGATTCACTGAGCGAAGAAATCCAGGAAAAATTGAATAAAACCGGTGTTGCAGTAATTCCTATTCCGAAAGAATTACAAAAAGGCGATGAGGCCCTGACCAAGAAAGCTTGTCAGCAGTATGCGTTGAAAGAATTTGCTGAAAACGTGATCTTGCTGGATACCGGTCACGCAAAATTAATGACTCCATACTATCCTTTAGACCAATTGCGGCAAATACCAGGCTTTGAAAATGCTCGTTTTGAAGATCCCTATTCCGGTGGCATTGGTAACTCCATGCGTTATCTGGCTTTATCACCTCGGGATAATACACTGAAAGTAATCGGTGCTGAAAATCTGTTCTGCGGCGGTGAAAAGGCAGGTCTCTTGGTTGGCCACACTGAAGCCATTTGTACCGGAACATTAGCAGGACATAACGCAGTCAGATGGGCTAACAACAAAGAACTGGTTGAAATTCCGACTGAGCTGGCTGTGGGTGATGCTATCGCCCATGTAAACGAGCGGATGAAAACCGAGGAAGGTCTCAGCAAGAAATTCACTTTCTCAGGTTCTGTTTATTTTGCGCGCATGCAGGAATTGGGATTATATACAACTGATGTAGAGGCTATTAAACAAAGAGTACAAAAAGCAGGTATGACAGACATCTTTGCCAAGAGCGTTATCTAGTTAGTCGCTGCTGAACTTGGAAGGAGACGTAGCAATGCCCGTAGAATTAAATGCGCTTCATTGGATCTATGTAGTTACTGTACTGGTTGTACTAGCAGTAATGGTCATGCGGCGAGATACGCTTTTACCGTGCATAGCAGGTCTGGTTATTTTTGGGTTTGTAGCTAAAGGCAGTTTGATTGGGGCTGTGCAAACAGTCTAC